>NZ_JBIDCA010000013.1:0-375140 GCF_043204345.1 Streptomyces sp. NPDC047917 | reverse complement strand
TGGTACACGTACGAGGGCGACCAGCTCGGCCAGGGCAAGGAGAACGCCCGCAACTTCCTCAAGGACAACCCCGATCTCGCCAACGAGATCGAGAACAAGATCCTGGAGAAGCTGGGCATCGGAGCCCACTTCGAGGAGCCGGCTGCGCCGGTCCGCCAGGGCACGGCTGCCCTGCCACCCAGCACCGGAGTCGCGGCGGAGCAGCAACCGTACAGCGCGGCGCAGCACGCCGAGGGACTCGAATAGCTCGGAATTCTCACCCATTCCTTCCCTGCTCAGACATTCCGTGCGAGGTCAAGAGTCACCCACGCTTTATTTCGCCGCTCTTCGCACCGGCCCGGATTCTCTTTGCGCATGCGGTGAACTTCTCTGTCAAGGGAGATATTTGCCACGCAGATACGGCTCTGAATGACGAGCCCGGCACGCGGTGGCACGGCGATACGGTATGGCTCGGCTGGTTGTCAACATCACCTGAGGTTCACGAAGTGAGAAATCTACTCGTCGTCAAGGGCGCCCGGCAGCACAATCTCCGTGACGTGTCCGTCGAACTACCCCGGGATGCGCTTATCGTGTTCTCGGGTGTGTCGGGATCCGGAAAGTCAAGCCTGGCATTCGACACCATATTTGCCGAGGGTCAGCGGCGCTACATTGAATCCCTTTCCTCCTATGCGCGGCAGTTCATCGGGCAGCTCGACAAGCCCGACGTCGATGCCGTTGAAGGACTGTCCCCAGCGGTCGCCATTGATCAGAGGACGTCGAGTCGCAACCCGCGTTCCACGGTGGGCACCATCACCGAGGTCTACGACCACCTGCGCCTGCTGTACGCCCGGATCGGCCGCCCCCACTGCCCCGAGTGCGGCGAACCGGTCAGCCGGCAGACACCGCAGCGCATCGTCGACCTGCTGCTGGACGAGGACGAGGGAACCCGGTTCCAGGTCCTGGCCCCCGTCGTCCGCGACCGCAAGGGCGAACATGTCGAGGTCTTCCGGCAGTTGTCCGCCGACGGATTCAGCCGGGTCCGGGTCGACGGGACGGTCCTCGCGCTGACGACGCCACCCGCACTGGACAAGCGCAAGAAGCACTCGATCGACGCGGTCGTCGACCGGCTGACCGTCAAGCCCGGTATCCGGCAGCGGCTGACGGAATCAGTGGAAACCGCGCTGGGGATCGGATGCGGCGTCCTCCGAGTCGAGTTCGTGGATCAGAGACCCGGCTCGGCCGGCCGAGAGTTGGTGCTCTCCGAGGAGATGGCCTGTCCGCGCTCGCACGACATCGACCTGGAGTCGCTGGAGCCCCGGCTGTTCTCCTTCAATGCGCCCTGGGGTGCCTGCCCCGCCTGTGCTGGACTCGGTTCGCACGGAGAGGTCGACCCAGCTCTTGTCGTGCCGGACGACACCAGGTCACTGGCGGAGGGTGCCATCGCCCCCTGGACCAACACCGGCGGCGCCGATTATTTCAACCGCCTGCTCGAAGCACTGGGCGCGGACGTCGGCTTCAGTGTCACCACCCCCTGGCGTGAACTTTCCTCCGGTATACGTCAGATGGTGTTGCACGGTACGGAGCGGCGGCTGCACCTGACGTACCGGAACCGCTTCGGACGTGATCGCTCGCACGTGGCCCGCTTCGAGGGAGTCATCCCGCATATCAAGCGCCGCCACGCCGAGGGCGCCGAGTCCGCAGCCGGCCAGAACCGGTTCGCCGGGTACATGCGCGCCAAGCCGTGTGCGGCTTGCGGGGGCGCGCGGCTCGCCCCGGGAGTTCTCGCGGTCACGGTCGGCGGGCGCAGCATCGCTCAGACTGCCGCCCTGCCACTAGGTGAACTAGCCTCATTCGTCGATGGGTTGGAGCTCAGTGCTCGTGAGCAGCGGATCTCCGAGGCGCTGCTCTCGGAGATCGGCGAACGGCTGCGGTTCCTGCTCGATGTGGGCCTGGACTACCTCTCGCTCGACCGGCCCGCCGCTTCCCTCTCGGGCGGAGAGGCGCAGCGGATCCGGCTTGCGACCCAGATCGGCGCGGGGCTGACCGGCGTGCTGTACGTGCTGGACGAGCCGTCCATCGGGCTGCACCAGCGCGACAACCAGCGGCTCATCGCGACCCTGAAGCGGCTGCGCGACCGCGGTAACACGGTGTTCGTCGTCGAGCACGACGAGGAGACGCTGCGGAACGCCGACTGGGTGGTGGACGTCGGCCCCGGCGCGGGCACACACGGCGGCCGGATCGTCTGCTCGGGCACCGTGCGGGAGCTGGCCGTCCATCCTGAGTCCGTCACCGGCGCCTACCTCTCCGGACGTCGCACGATCCCGCTGCCCACCCGGCGCAGAGAGGCTGAACCGGGCCGCGCCCTCACTGTGCACGGAGCTTTTGAGCACAACCTGCGCGACGTGACGGTGTCGTTTCCTCTCGGTCTGTTCACCGTGGTCACCGGCGTCTCGGGCTCCGGCAAGTCGACCCTGGTCAATGACATTCTGCACACCGCGCTCGCCCGGCACGTCCACCGTGCGCACAGGGTGCCGGGCCGGCACCGGACCATCACGGGCATCGAGCACATCGACAAGGTGGTCCAGGTCGACCAGTCGCCGATCGGCCGCAGCCCACGCTCCAACCCGGCGACGTACACGGGTGTCTTCGACCATCTGCGCAAGCTGTTCGCCCGGACCCCGGAGGCGAAGGTGCGCGGCTACCAGCCCGGCCGGTTCTCCTTCAACGTCAAAGGCGGCCGCTGCGAACACTGCTACGGCGACGGCACCATCAGGGTCGAGATGAACTTCCTCCCGGACGTCTACGTCCCGTGCGAGGTATGCCGGGGCGCCCAGTACAACCGGGAGACCCTCGACGTGCGTTACAGGGAGAGGTCCATCGCGGACGTGCTGGCCATGACCGTGGCGGAGAGCCTGGACTTCTTCGACGGCCACCAGATCCTCTCCCGGCATCTGCGGGCCTTGGACGACGTCGGGCTCGGCTATGTGAAGCTCGGCCAGGCAGCCACCACGCTGTCCGGCGGTGAGGCGCAGCGCGTCAAGCTCGCCGCCGAGCTCCAGCGCCGTACTCGTGGGCGCACCCTCTACGTGCTGGACGAACCCACCACCGGTCTTCACACGGCTGATGTCGCCCGTCTGCTGACGGTGCTTCAACGACTGGCCGACGGCGGCAACACGGTCGTCGTGATCGAGCACAACCTCGACGTGATCAAGTCCGCCGACCACTTGATCGACATGGGACCGGAAGGCGGACACCGGGGAGGCGAGGTCGTCGCCGAAGGCACCCCGGAACAGGTCGCGGCCAACGCCCGATCGCACACCGGGCGTTATCTGAAAGCCCTGTTGGAGCCCAGGTGAACGCCACAGAGACAGAGCGCCCGGAGAAGATCCTGCCCCCGGAGCACGACGGGACCGCCGCCCCGGGCCCTTCAGGAGACGGCACCGTCGGCCAGGTCAAGGACCTTCTCCAGCACAGGGAAGACTGGAGCAGGCGCTCCCAGATCCCGTCGGCCGACCGGTCCTTCGGTGATGCTTCGGGTGGCTGAAAGTGCTCGTCAGCGTCCCGGCTCCCCACCGGCAGCGCGGACGTCGGACAGGGACCGCTTCTGGCGGCCTTCCGCCTCGAAGTTGTCGGGTGAGAGCCACTGCCGCAGCGCCGTGCCGACGCGCGGCCACTCGGCGTCGATGACGGAGTACCAGGCGGTGTCGCGGCTGCGGCCCTTGTAGACCACGGCCTGGCGGAAGATCCCTTCGAAGGTGAAGCCCAGCCGCAGGGCCGCCTTGCGCGAGGGAGCGTTGAGGCTGTCGCATTTCCACTCGTAGCGGCGGTGGCCGAGGTCGTCGAAGACGTAGGACATGAGCAGGAACTGGGCCTCGGTGGACACCGGGGTCCGCTTCAGCAGGGGCGAGAAGGCCACGCTGCCGACCTCGACGACGCCGTTGGACGGGTCCTGGCGCATCAGGGCGAGGCTGCCCACGGCCTTGCCGGTGCGCAGGTCGACGACCGCGTACTGCAGGGTGTCGTCCGCCTGCGTCGCCGCCGTCAGGTGGGAGCGGTAGTCGGCCCGGCCGTCGAAGGGGCCGGCCGGCATGTAGGTCCAGTCGCTGCCGTCCGTCGCGAGGGCGAAGGCCGCGTACAGGTCGTCGGCGTGGCGGTCCGCGTCCAGCGGCTCCAGCCGGCAGAAGCTGCCCTTGAGGGTGTCCCTGGCGGGCGCGGGAACAGCCGTCCAGCCGGGCAGAGGGTGGCCGACGGGTTGGCCGTATTCGTTGGGACGTGCGGACATGCTGGTCTCCTCGTGTTTTCCGGCGCTTCCAGGCTAGGCATCGCATGGACCCTCGAAAAGGGCCACAGTAGGGTCATTCCATGGAGCCACGACGGAGCATGCGCACCGGGAGGACGCGGTGGGAGAAGACCGAACGGCGCAGGCCGGCAACGAAGCCCTGGGGCCGCAGCTCGACTTCCTGCTCCAGGAGCCGCTGTCCCGGGGGCGCGGCGGGGAGTCCCTCCAGAAGCAGCTCCTGCACCGCATTCGGGTCGCTGTCCTCGACGGCCGACTGCCGGCGGGCAGTCGTCTGCCGGGCTCGCGCGCCCTGGCAGAGAGCCTCGGGGTGTCGCGCAACACCGTGACGCTCGTGTACGAGGTGCTGAGCGCGGAGGGCTACATCGACCCCAGCAGGCAGGGCACTCGTGTCGCCGCACTGGCCCGCCCCGAGCCGGGGGACGGCGCGCACTCGGCCCCGGCCACCCTGGCACGGCGTGTCGAGCGGATCCGCAAGTGCGACCGGTCAGGTGCCGACTCCCTCACCTTCGCACCAGGCGTCCCCGCCCTGGCCCAGTTCCCCCTGGCGGCCTGGCGGCGCTCTCTGGACCGGGTGGTCCAGCGCGGCGGGACACAGCTGCTGGGCTACGGCCCACCGCATGGCGAACCGGCACTGAGGACCGCCATCCTGCGTCACCTCGCCGTCGCCCGCGGCCTGCACTGTCTCCCGGAACAGGTCGTCATCACCGAAGGAGCGCAGGAGGCGCTCACCCTGTGCGTCCGGCTGGTCACCGACCCGGGTGACACTGCCTGGGTCGAGGACCCGGGCTACCGCGGCGCGCAGACCGCGCTGACCGGCGGCGACCTGACCGTGGTGCCCGTCCCGGTCGATGCGGAGGGCCTGCGGACCTCCGCATCCGACTGGGAGGACCGCCCGCCCCGGCTCGTGTCCACCACTCCCGCGCACCAGTACCCGACGGGAGCGGTCCTCACCGCGTCCAGACGCCTCGACCTGATCGAGAAGTGCCGCCTGCACGGCGCCTGGATCATCGAGGACGACTACGACAGCGAGTTCCGCCACAGCGGGGAGCCCCTCACATGCATGCAGGGCCTGGCACCCGGCGCGCCAGTCCTCTACGTCGGCACCTTCAGCAAGACCCTCTTCCCCTCCCTGCGCCTGGGGTTCCTCGTCCTGCCCGAACCGCTGGTCGACCGAGCGGCACCGGTCGTGGACGAGCTGCTGCGCGGCGGGCACCGCCACGAACAACTCGCCCTCGCGCACTTCATGGAGAGCGGCCAGTACAGCAGACACCTCGCCCGCATGCGCCGCCTCTACCGCCGCAGACGCGACGCGCTCAGGGTGGCACTGGCCGAACACCTCGATGTACCCCACACCGTGACCGGCGGCGACAGCGGAATGCACCTGACCGTGCAGCTCCCGCCGGACACCCCCGACCAGCCCCTCGCCCGCGCTGCCCGCTGCCACCGGATGGCCCCCCGGCCCCTGTCCCAACACTCCCTGCTGCCCGACTCCGCCCACAACGGACTCGTCCTGGGCTACGGCAACACCCCCGAATCGGCCTTCGCCCCCGGCCTGCGCCAACTCTCGCACCTGATCGGGGACCTGGCCCGACCACCCACGCCCAGCGGCTCCCGGCCCCACCTCTACGGCGCGCCCAGATCCGACGCGCCGCACCCAATCTCGTCGGTCACTCTCCGGTGATCGCTCCACCGCCCGCCCTGACGACCGGACTTCGGTGAATGGTGAATACGGTGGAAGTCGCGTCGCCGTTCGCCTGAACGAGGGCCCGGAGGCCAGCCGGTTTCATGATCCACGGGACAGGCCATGGCCGAAGAACCGGGCCCGGACATGCATGTGCACCGGCAGTCGGCCCTCCTCGCCGAGGACGGCCGCCGCGCGAAGAGCCATTTCACCGAGGAGTCACACGACCGTGAAGCGGCCTGCTGCCAGTCTGCCGGAGCGGCGGTGGGGCCGGGCCGGATCCGGCCTTCCGGAGCGTGTGCCGCGGTGGGTGACGGTGGTCGGGTGCCGACCACCGTCACAGGGGTCCTCGCGTCGGTGAGTACGACAACCTCGGCATCGGCCTGCCGACACCGATCCCCGACCTCCCGCCCGACGGCTTCCAGGTCGTGCCGGAGTCGGAGAACGGCGTCCTGGGCACCGGTCGATTCCCGTACGAGGACGAGGTGGACTCCGATCCGATCAACTCGGGCAGGTAGCCGGTCACCGTGCTGCCCGGCGCCTTCTCCTTCGAATCCGTCCTGTCTTTGGGCATGGCCCGCGGCTGCCCCATCGACGCCGCCGTGCCCGGCGCCCGACGGGTCGTCGTCACCATGTCCCGCACCGCCAGGGGATGACACCAACTACCCGCCCGCGGGCCTCCGGTCGGTGACGGCCGGGCGGTCGGCGGCGGCGACGAGGTCGGCAAAGCTCAGGGGGGTGCACGGCGCCGGGGCTGCCACGGATCCGGTCGGTGCTGCCGTGTCGAGGCCGTCGAGGGCCAGGTCGAGGTGGCGGTGGAGGAGGTCGCCGTCGGCGTCGAGGCGGTCCAGGCCGCCGGGGAGGGGACGGGAGAGACGGATCGAGAGCAGTACGAGGTCGCCCATGCCCACGTCGCGGCGGAGCCGGCCGGACCGGTGCGCGGCGTCGATCAGGGCTTCGACGGCACTCGCGGTGCTGGTGCGGATGCCCACGAGCTCCTCGTCGACGACGAGGCCTTCGAGCAGGACGAGAACGGCCGCGCCCATCCGCAGGTCCGCCGCCGCGTGGACGAAGCGGCGCAAGGCCGCGAAGGCGTCGTCGTCCACCGCGGCGGCCGCCTCGGCCACGCCCTCCAGGCGGACGAGCAGGTCGCCGGTCAGGTCCCGGACGAGCGCCTCCCGATCGGGGTAGCGCCGGTAGAGCGTGCCGGGCCCGACTCCGGCCCGGCGCACGATCAGATCCAGCGGCGCGTCGAGGCCGTGCATCAAGAAGACATCACGGGCCGCGTCGAGAATCCGTCGCCTGCTGCGTGCCGCATCTGCCCGCACGGTGTACCGCCTTCCATTGACCACTGAACCGGAGAGTTCCTCTCCGCTATGCTACCGTCCTAGAGACGGAGAAAATCTCTCCGCTTAATGGTTTTCATACTGAAGGGACACGCCATGAACGGCGCACTGACTGTCCGGACCGTGATCGACGGCACCGATTACACGCCGGACGACATCCGCCGATGGGAACTGGACCGCGCCCGCGCCGCGCTCGCCCTGCTCAAGGACCGGATCGGGGACGAGGCGATGCGGGAACTGCTCACCGAGGACCTCCGGGCGGCGGACCGGGCGATGGCACCGCTGCCGGACGCCTCGGGCGGCGCGTGGCGGTCCGCCGTGACCGAGATGGAGATCGGCGGGATCACCGCCGAGGAGTTCCTGACCTGGTGGCAGGGCCGGCTCGCGAGCGCCGACCGGACGGCGCTGCTCTCGGCCAATCCGGAGCACTACCTCGCCGACTCCGCCGACGGGGTGGTCGAGATCATCGAGACCATCGGCTCCGGACCGCTGCGTTTCTTCCTCACCTTCCACGACGGCGTCGCAATCGAGGACGAGGGCCACGGGACCTATCCCGTGCGGATCGGCGGCACCGGCCGGCTCACGGACGGCACCGAGATCTGCCGCGTCATGCACGAGTTCGGTGACGGTCCGCACGGCCTGCGCATCCGCCTGACGATCCAGTTCCCCGCGAGCGCCCCCGAGCACGTCTTCACCGGCCACCAGTGGCACTTCGCCTGCGAGTTCCTCAACTGGCTGGAAGCCGCGCACACGGCTCGGTGAGGATGGCCGAACGGCGGTGGGGAACCCCTTGCGTCGCCGGGTTTCCCACCCCGCGGTCCTGCCGTCGCGCACCACACACCGTCGATGCCATCCCTCGCGCCGGCCGGAGAATCGCCACCCGACCCGGACACGCCCGTCCGCGCGACGCCTCTCCCGAGGCCCTCCCCGGCCTCTCCCCCACTACGGCCCGCCCTCACCGGCCGAGCACCCGCAACCGACCCGCCCCGGCACACCCCGCGTTGCACCGCACACGAATTCGACCTCACCGGATTGCCGCTCTCCCTTGCCGTCACGGCTCCCCCTTGTCGTCACGGCTCCCCCTTGTCGTCACGGCGATCTTGTCGTCACGGCGATCTTGTCGTCACGGCGATGCGATGGCTGCTCGCGCCCGACTCGCCCGCGCCCATCGGGAACCCAGACATCGGCCCCGGCGGCCGTACTCGACGTGCTCATCGGAGTGCTGCCGACCTCGCTCGCCCTGTCGCCTCCCGGGTGGTACGCCGGCGGGCACCCGAACCCCGTCGTCACCGTGGCCCTGCGGCTTCTCGCGGCCCTTGCCGGGCGGGCCGTCGTCCCGTACGTCGCCGTCCGGGCAGCCGGATCGCCGGGCCGGTACAACGCGCGGTGACCTCATCCCCGTCGCCTCGTCCTGGTGGGCAAGCCCGCCGCCCGCGAGGTATCCGCAACACCGCCGCGGCATCGGTCAGCAGTCGACAGATCACGGCGTTGGGCCTGCATCCGTAACATCTGTGCGCGGCGACAGAGGTAGCCGCGGATGCGAATCGTCGAGTACTCTCTTGATAGATGATCGATCATTGCTCAAACGATGAGTCGAGGAGAGCCGAGTTGTCACTCCCCACGAACCCCGCAATCCCCCGGTCCTCCGGAGTGACCAGGCCGGGCTTCTCGCTGGAGCGGGTCCCTCTGCGTGAACGCGTACGTACATTCGTCCTCGAAGGCCTGGTGGCCGGCCGCTGGGAGCCCGGAGACCGCATCGTCGAGCGCCGGATCGCGATCGAGCTGGGCATCAGCCAGGCGCCGGTGCGCGAGGCACTGCGTGAGCTGGAGACCATGGAACTCGTGACCTCCACGCCCAACAAGGGCGTCCGGGTCCGAGAGCTCACCCTGGATCAGCTCCGGGATGTGTACCTTGTACGCGCCTCCCTGGAGCGCCGCGCGGTCACACTGGCCGCCCCCCGGCTGGCCGGGAACGCCGCCGCACTGGAGCAACACATGCTCGCGATGCGCCGCGCGGCCGTCGAGGGGGACGTTGACGGCCAGGCCCTGCACGGCGTGGCCTTCCACCGCGCCATCGTCCACGCATGCGGAAACCCCGTACTCATCCGGCACTGGGACTGGCTGGGCGTGGAGGCCTGGACCCGCCTCTCCCTGCGATGGTTGCGCACGGAACTGCACGACAATGTGGAGGACCACGAGGAGATCGCCGAGGGCCTGCTCCGCGGCGACCCGCACCTGGGGCGTCTCATGGAACTCCACGTCATGGACTACGCACACGAATCAGGAACCGCCTGACGCCGAGGTGCCCTGGTTCCCTGGTCCCCTGGCGCGCCCGATACTGCGCATCACAGTCGAACAATTTGATCGATCATTGAACATTACTGCGTCTGACGCCGCTGCCACTACGGCCTGACAAGGACCCGCCGCTGCCAAGACGGCCTGACAGAGAAGAGATGAGCTGCCGTGTCCGTGACGGAGCCCTGCCACCCGATCCTGAACGCCGAACCGGCCGGCGACGCCCGTCGGACCGCCGGTGGTCCGGGAGCGCCGAGCGAGGAGAACCACGTGGCGCTGCTGACCAGCATTCGAGGACCGCGCGATCTCGACCGGCTCGCATCCGGACAGCTGGCCGCACTGGCCCGGGAGATCCGGTCCTTCCTCGTGACCGAGGTCTGCAGGACGGGCGGCCATCTCGGGCCCAACCTCGGGGTGGTGGAACTCACCATCGCGCTGCACCGGGTCTTCGACTCGCCACGCGACCGCATCCTCTTCGATACCGGCCACCAGAGCTACGTCCACAAGCTGCTCACCGGCCGCCAGGACTTCTCCCGGCTGCGGATGAAGGGCGGCCTGTCCGGCTACCCGTCGCGCGCCGAGTCCGAGCACGACGTGATCGAGAACTCGCACGCCTCCACCGTGCTCTCGTACGCCGACGGCCTGGCCAAGGCCAACCAGCTGCTGGGCAGGAACGACCCGGTCGTAGCGGTGATCGGCGACGGCGCCCTCACCGGTGGCATGGCCTGGGAGGCGCTCAACAACATCGCCGAGGCCAAGGACCGCCCGCTCGTCATCGTCGTGAACGACAACGAGCGCTCCTACTCGCCCACCATCGGCGGCCTGGCCAACCACCTCGCCACCCTGCGCACCACAAAGGGTTACGAGCGTTTCCTGTCCTGGGGCAAGGACGCGCTCCAGCGCACCCCGGTGGTCGGCCGGCAGCTGTTCGAGACGCTGCACGGCGCCAAGAAGGGCCTCAAGGACCTCGTCGTCCCCCAGGGCATGTTCGAGGACCTCGGCCTCAAGTACATCGGCCCGATCGACGGCCACGACCTCAGCGCCCTCGAATCCGCGCTCACCGGGGCGCGCGGCTTCGGCGGCCCGGTGATCGTGCACTGCCTGACCGAGAAGGGCCGCGGCTACCACGCCGCCGAGAACAACGACGAGGACCGCTTCCACGCGGTCGGCGTGATCAGATCGGAGACCGGCCTGCCGATCAAGAGCGGCAGCGGACAGAGCTGGACCTCGGTCTTCGCCGAGGAGATGGTGGCGCTCGGCCGCGAGCGCGACGACATCGTCGGCATCTCCGCCGCGATGCTCCATCCGGTCGGCCTGGCCCCGTTCGCCGAGGACTTCCCGAACCGCGTCTTCGATGTCGGCATCGCCGAGCAGCACGCCGTCACCAGCGCCGCCGGCCTGGCCACCGGCGGCCTGCACCCGGTGGTCGCGGTGTACGCGACCTTCCTCAACCGTGCCTTCGACCAGGTGCTGATGGATGTCGCCCTGCACAGGCTGGGCGTCACCTTCGTACTCGACCGGGCCGGCGTCACCGGCAGCGACGGCGCCTCGCACAACGGCATGTGGGACATGTCGATCCTGCAGGTCGTCCCCGGCCTGCGGCTCGCCGCGCCGCGCGACGCCGAGCAGGTCCGGGCCCAGCTGCGCGAGGCCGTCGAGGTCGAGGACGCCCCGACCGTGGTGCGCTACCCCAAGGGCACGGTCGGCCCGGCCGTCCCCGCGGTCGGCAGGGTCGGCGGCATGGACGTCCTGCGCGCGGCGGGGACCGACGGTCTCGGGGAGGTCGGGGACGGCCGCCTGACCGACGTGCTGATCGTCTCGGTCGGCGCGCTCGCCCCGATGTGCCTGGAGGTGGCCGACCTGCTGTCCGCCCAGGGGATCAGCTCGACCGTGGTGGACCCGCGCTGGGTCCGGCCGGTCGACCCGGCGCTGCCCGACCTGGCCGCCGAGCACCGGGTGGTGGTCACGATCGAGGACAACGGCCGGGTCGGCGGCGTCGGCGCGGCGCTGGCCCAGGCGCTGCGCGACGCGGACATGGACCTGCCACTGCGGAACTTCGGCATCCCGCAGGAGTTCCTGGACCACGCCTCGCGACCCGAGATCCTCGCCGAGATCGGCCTCACCGCCCCTGACCTCGCCCGAAAGGCGGCTGCCCTGGTCTCCCGCCTCGACGTCGCCACCGAGGCCGCCCCTGGCCGGGATCCCGTACGGCTCTGCGACGGTGAACCTCGTTTCCCTGTCGAGTCAGGCGCGTTGATTTCTGTTCGGGAACGGAGTGAGCCCTGTTGAGGGCCGGCGTCGGGCCAGCCCGGATCCTGTGGGGCTGCCGGCGGCCTGCGCTTCGAGGTCGGGAAGAGACGACGGAGCCGTGGGCTGCGGCGGAGCCGACCCGGGAGCGGGTACGGGAACAGGCCGACGGGACCGAATTCCTGCACCGACAGATGATCGATCATTGCTCAACAGTCGCGAGCCGAGGAGAGTTGACTTGCCGCTTCCCACGAACCCGACGGCCCCCGCGGCTTGCCTGCCTCCTGGAGCCACCGGATCGGGCGCTCCCCCGGGGCGGGTGCCCCTGCATGAGCGCGTGCGGGCCTTCGTCCTCGAAGGCCTGGCGGCCGGCCGCTGGGAACCGGGAGATCGCATCGTCGAGCGCCGGATCGCGCTCGAACTGGGCGTGAGCCAGGCGCCGGTACGCGAGGCGCTGCGCGAACTGGAAACCATGGAACTCGTGACGTCCACACCCAACAAAGGGGTGAGGGTGCGGGAGTTGACACTGGACCAGCTTCGCGACGTATACCTTGCGCGCGCGCCACTTGAGCGCCGCGCCGTCATGCTGGCGGCCCCCCGCCTGGCCGGGAACGTCTCCACGCTCGAACGGCACCTGCTCGCCATGCGTCGGGCCGCCGCCGAAGGAAACATCGACGACCAGGCCCTGCACGGCGTGGCCTTCCACCGCGCGATCGTCCACGCATGCGGAAACCCCGTACTGATCCGGCACTGGAACTGGCTCGGTGTGGAGGCCTGGACCCGTCTCTCTCTTCGGTGGCTGCGCACCGAGCCGCACGGCAACGCGGAGGATCACGAGGAGATCGTCGAAGGCCTACGCCGGGGCGGCCCGCACCTGGGACGCCTGATGGAGCTGCACATCATGGACTATGCACATGAATCGAGGAGTGCCTGATGCCTACGACCGACACCCAGAACCTCGCAGACGACGTACCGCCGCACCATGTCACGCGGCTCGCCGACCCGCGCACCACCACACCCCCCGGCACTCTGACGATCTTCTCGGACATCTGGTGCTCCTTCGCGCACGTCGCCCTGCATCGCCTGCACAGCACACGGGAACGGCTCGGCCTGACCGAGCGGATCCGGATCAACCACCGCGCTTTCCCTCTGGAACTGTTCAACGACGGGCCAAGTCCACGCCGTGGCACCGACTCCGAGGTCGGAGGGATCGCTCATATCGAACCGGACGCCGGATGGCAGATGTGGCGCTCACCCGACTGGAAGTTCCCGTCCACCTCGCTGTTCGCCCTGGAGGCAGTGCAGTTGGCCAAGGAGCAGGGGCCTGCCGCGGCCGAAGCGCTCGATCTGGCCATACGCCGGGCGTTCTGGGCCCACAGCAGGCCCATCGGTGCCCGCTCGGAGATCATCGCCCTTGCTCGCGAAACCCCGGAGGTGCGCGAGGATCTGGTCGCGGCAGGCCTGGACGACGGTCGGGCCCGTCGCCTCGTGACACTGGACTTCGAATGCGCCCGTCGCCACCAAGTCCGGTGCAGTCCGCACGTCTTCGCGTCCGACGGTCGCGAGTGGGCCAATCCCGGCGTCGAGGCGACCTGGCACGGAGCCTACGGAACCGGCTTTCCGACGATCACCAGAGACGATCCGAACGCATGGGAGACGATCCTGCGCACCGCCGACGAGCTGGCCGAATGACGGTGATGCCCGCGCACATTTGATCGATCATTGAACATTAGTAGTCAGTAGCGGTTGACCGCACGCAACCTGACGGCAGATTTTTCCGTAGTAAGAAATCGATCTTCCATAAAATGAAAGATCGATTGCAAGGGTTCGACGACCGCAGTCGGCCGGTTCCACCACACAACCGGCCGGCAAAAGGCGTATCCGGTTCCGGTCGGCCCGCGTCACAGAAGGGTGATCCCATGTCCTTGAACCACCAGCTGGACCAGCTGCCCGAACCCGATCCCCAGGAAGTGGCCGAATGGCTCGCTTCCGTGGACGGTGCGGTCGGCGCCGTCGGTCCGCAGCGCACAGGGCGGCTGCTGCAGCGAGTCGTCGACCACGCGCGCCAGGCAGGAGTACCCCTGCCGCCGCAGTCCGTGACTCCGTACGTCAACACGATCCCGACCTCCGCCGAGCCGGCCTATCCCGGCGACGAAGCGATGGAGGCACGGATCACGGCGTGGAACCGGTGGAACGCCGCTGTCATGGTCACCCGTGGCAATGAACGCGGCGGCCTGGGCGGGCACATGGCCACCTACGCGTCGGCCGCGTGGCTCTACGAGGTCGGCTTCCAGCACTTCTTCAAGGGCAAGGATGCCGACGGCAGCGGCGATCAGCTCTACATCCAGGGCCACGCCTCCCCCGGCGTCTATGCCCGCGCCTTCCTCGAAGGACGCCTGAACGAAGCCGAGTTGGACCGCTTCCGGATGGAAGCGGGTGGTGGCGGTCTGCCGTCCTACCCGCACCCGCGGCGGCTGCCCTGGCTGTGGGAGTTCCCCACCGTGTCCATGGGGCTCGGCCCGCTCTCGGCGATCTACCAGGCGCGCTTCAACCGCTACCTGCATCACCGCGGGATCAAGGACACCAGCCACAGCCACGTCTGGGCGTTCCTCGGCGACGGCGAGATGGACGAGCCCGAGTCCACTGCTGCCCTCGCGCTCGCCGCCCGCGAGGAACTCGACAACCTCACCTTCGTCATCAACTGCAACCTGCAGCGCCTCGACGGCCCGGTGCGCGGCAACTTCAAGATCATGCAGGAGCTGGAGGCCCAGTTCCGCGCGGCCGGCTGGAACGTCGTCAAGGTGCCCTGGGGCGTGGAGTGGGACGGCCTGCTCGCCACCGACTCCGAGGGGCTGCTCCTCAACGCTCTCGACACGCTGCCCGACGGCCAGTTGCAAACCTTCGCCGCCCGCGACGGAGCGTACATCCGCGAGCGTCTGTTCACCGGCGCACTCGCCGGGCTCGCCCGCCCCTACAGCGACGAGGACCTCGCCCGGATCGTCGGCACCTCGCGCGGCGGACACGAACCGCGCAAGATCCACGCCGCCTACCGGGCCGCGCTCACGCATCGTGGGGCTCCCACCGTTGTCATGGTCCAGACGGTCAAGGGCTGGACGCTGGGTCCCGGCTTCGAATCGCGCAACGCCAACCACCAGATGAAGAAGCTGTCCGGCAAGGAGTTCCGTGTCATGCGTGACCTCCTCGGCCTTCCCATCCCCGACTCCCAGCTGGGTGAGGGTCTGGTGCCCTATGCGCACCCGGGAACCGACTCCGAGGAGGTCGCCTACCTTCAGGAACGCCGCCGCACACTCGGCGGCCCCGCCCCGGCCCGCCGGGTCGTACCCCGGCCACTCCCCGCTCCCGCCGACAAGCCGTTCGCCGCGCTCGCGAAGGGGTCGGGCAACCAGGCGATCGCCACCACCATGGCCTTCGTCCGCCTGGTCAAAGACCTGATGCGGGAGAAGGAGACCGGCGCCCGCTGGGTGCCCGTCGTCCCCGACGAAGCCCGCACCTTCGGCATGGAGTCGCTGTTCCCGTCCGCCGGTATCTACTCCCCCAAGGGCCAGACGTACGAGCCCGTAGACCGGGACCAGCTCCTTTACTACAAGGAGTCCACCAGCGGTCAGATCCTCAACGAGGGCATCACGGAGGCCGGTTCACTCGCCTCCTTCACAGCCGCCGCGACGTCGTACGCGACGCACGGTGAGCCGATGATCCCCTTCTACATCTTCTACTCGATGTTCGGCTGGCAGCGCACAGCCGACCAGTTCTGGGCGCTCGCTGATCAGCTGGGCCGCGGCTTCGTCGTCGGCGCCACCGCAGGACGCACCACCATGACCGGCGAGGGCCTCCAGCACGCCGACGGCCACTCGCACCTCATCGCCTCCACCAACCCCGCATGTGTTCCGTACGACCCGGCCTTCGCCTACGAGGTCGGCGTGATCGTCCGCGAGGGACTGCGGCGCATGCACGGCGAGAGTCCCGAGGACGTCTTCTACTACCTCACCGTCTACAACGAGACCAAGATCCAGCCGCCGATGCCGCAGACCGAGGGCATCGAGGCGGGCATCCTGCGCGGCCTGTACCGCTACCGGCCCGCCGCTGCGGCCACCGCAGACGTCCCGCGGGTACAGCTGCTCGCCTCCGGCACCGCCATCCACTGGATCCTGAGAGCCCAGGAACTGCTCGCCACCGACTGGAACGTCGCCGCCGACGTGTGGTCGGCCCCCTCCTGGACGCTGCTGCGCCGCGACGCCATGGAAGCCGAGGCCCAGGGCCTCACCCCGTACGTCACCGAAGCACTCGCCGGCGCTCCGGGACCCGTCGTCGCCGTGTCCGACTGGATGCGCGCCGTCCCGGACCAGATCGCTCCCTGGGTGCCACAGCAGTGGACCTCCATGGGCACCGACGGCTTCGGCCTCTCCGACAGCCGAGCCAACGCCCGCCGCCACTTCGGTGTCGACGCCGAGTCCATCGTCGTACGCGCCCTGCGCACGCTCGCCGCCCGTGGCGACGTGAAGCCGGACGTTCCCGACGCCGCTGCCCGGCGCTACGGCCTGACCGGGAAGGAGTGAACCACCATGTCAATCTCTGTATCCCTGCCCGCGCTGGGCGAGTCGGTCACCGAAGGCACCGTCACGCGCTGGCTGAAGGCCGTCGGTGACGAGGTCGCCGAGGGCGAGCCGCTGCTCGAAGTCTCCACCGACAAGGTCGACACCGAGATCCCCTCGCCCGTCGCCGGCGTTCTCCTCAAGATCGCCGTCGCCGAGGACGAGACCGCCGAGGTCGGTGCCGAGCTCGCCGTCATCGGTGCCGCCGACACCTCTCCGGCTGCCGCGCCGGCGGCGCCCGCCGCCCCGGATCCGGCCCCGGCCCTCGCGCTGGTCACCCCGGCCGCGCCGGCCGTCGTATCCCCCGCGGACGACGGCGCCTACGTGACCCCGCTGGTACGCAAGCTCGCGTCGGAGAACGGCGTGAACCTGTCCACCGTCAAGGGCACCGGCGTCGGGGGCCGCATCCGCAAACAGGACGTCATCACCACCGCCGAGGCCGCGAAGACGGCCGCGCCCGCCGCTGCCGCCCCGGCCGCCGCGCCGGAGGCCCCCGCCCCGGAGTCACCCCCGCTGCGTGGCCGGACGGTCGGGCTGCCACGCATCCGCAAGGCCATCGCGGACAACATGCACAAGGCCCTGCACGAGCAGGCCCAGCTGTCCTCGGTCATCGAGGTCGACATCACGAAGCTGATGAAGCTCCGGGACCAGGCCAGGGACGGCTTCGCCGCCCGCGAGGGCGTCAGGCTCTCCCCGATGCCGTTCTTCGTCAAGGCCGCCGTCCAGGCGCTGAAGGCCCACCCGGTCATCAACGCCCGGCTGCACTACGACGAGGGCACGATCACCTACTTCGACTGCGAGAACGTCGGCATCGCCGTGGACTCGGAGAAGGGCCTGATGACCCCGGTCATCAAGGGCGCGGGTGACCTCACCATCGCGGGCATCACCAAGCGGACCGCCGAGCTGGCCGACAAGGTCCGTACGAACAGGATCGCGCCGGACGACCTGGCCGGCGCCACCTTCACGATCTCCAACACCGGGTCGCGCGGTGCGCTGTTCGACACGGTCATCGTCCCGCCGAACCAGGTCGCCATCCTGGGCGTCGGCGCCACGGTCAAGCGTCCGGTCGTCGTCTCCGGCCCGGAGCTCGGTGACACGATCACCGTGCGCGACATGACCTACGTGACGCTCTCCTACGACCACCGCCTGGTGGACGGCGCCGATGCGGCCCGCTACCTGACGACGGTCAAGCAGATCCTTGAGGCGGGCGAATTCACCGCCGAGCTGGGCCTGTAAACACCCCAGGAGCACCTCGGATGCCGAGGCCATGGGCGTCTCCGGCCTGAGGGACGAACGGATCGGCGCGCCGGCGGGCCATGAGCGACTGCGCCTGGTCGTCGATGCCCGGACCGCTGTCGTATACGTTCATGCCGGCACGGCAGCGGGCGGCCCATCGCCGCCCGCGGTGCCGGGCCGCCCGCCACCGTTGTTGAGGCCGGCCGATCCGGTCCGCGTGCGGCGATGGACCGACCATCGCCGCACGCTGGAGGCCATCCCATGGAAGTACCGCAGCTACTCGCCCCGCTCGCGACCTTCCGAACGAGCTGGGCTCGTTCGGAAGGTCCCGAGCGGACCGGTTGCTTCCGGTGCTTGTGATCGGCGGGGGCTTGTTCGACAGTGACGCTGTCCGCTCCGGCCGGCCCCCTGCCCGGACTCGTCATACAGCCATGGAACTTGCGGACGCCCCGGCCCGCGCCGGTGACACCGCGGTCGGATCCGTCATCGACGGCATCAGCACGTCCAGAACCCTCATTCTCTGCGACCGGTCGTGCACCAAGCGGACGAGCGCCTACTCCGCGCCGGTGACGCGTACCACGCCCGACGTCGGGGCCGAGCGCGAGCACGAGAGCGCCATGGCCGACGCAGTTTTTACGGGTGAACGCACCCGGCTGTTCACGCAGACGACTCGCCCACCGGTCGAAGGTGCGGCGCGGTCACATCCCGATCGCTGCCGCGTATTCACCCGATGGGGTGATCAACGATGCGGGCAAGGCAGCCCCCAGGTCTTCATCCGCGGCGCGTTCCGCCCCGGTACGGCGCGGCTTTTCGCCGACGCGCCGCCATACGGAAGGCCGGGGGCCGCTCAGCACTGACATGAACTTTATGAAGTCAGGAACTTACTCTTTGTGCTCATGCGGGCTGGAGTCCTTTTCGGGAACAGCCGCTCCTTGGCACGGGCCGGAGCGGTACTCCTGGTGTTGCTTGCCGCGCTCGTGCACACCCTGGACTGCGCGCACGGCCCTACCGCGCCCTTCGCGATGCGGGCCGACACGCTGCTGCTGATGTCCCCGGCGCACTGCGGCCAGACAGCGCAGCCGGGACAGGAGACAACAGCCCGGCCGACGGCTCCCGAGCCCGACAGCGGTGTCCGGTGCAGTGGGCTGGACGAGCCGACGGCTCAGCCCCCTCGCGATGTCTCGTCGGCTGTGCCGTCGTTCCACACCACTCCGGTCGCCGAAGCGTTCGGCACATCCCCCGCCCTGACACCGCCGGCCCCGCAGGAGTCGCCGGCCGCGTCGTGCGTGCCATCCACCGGGCAGACGCGGGCCCGCCTCGGCGTGTGGCGGACCTGACCGACCAGGCCGCAGCGCCGCTCGGCGCGACAGCGGATCAGCTCCCCCACTTTCCCCCTACGCGACCGTCGCCCACTGCTGTGGCGCCGGCCGTTGGAGAAGCACGCCATGAACCGGATCACCCGTACCCCTGCCCCCATGCCCGCAGCCCAGCTGTCGGCCGACGCCAAGCACCCGCCGCACACCCCGGCCGAACTGGTCGGCGACACCCCGGTGCTGTGGATCGGCGAGCCGTTCACCGCCGCCGGCCGCGGCTTCTGGGCCAAGCTCGAAGGCCACAACCCCGGAGGCATCAAGGACCGCACCGCCCTGCACATGGTGCACGCCGCCCGCGAACGCGGCCGGCTGCTGCCCGGCGCCCGCATCATCGAGTCCACCTCCGGCACCCTGGGGCTCGGTCTCACCCTGGCCGGGGTGTCCTACGGCCACCCGGTCACCGTCGTCTCCGACCCCGGCATGGAACCGCTGATGACCGGGCTGCTCACGGCGTACGGGGCAGAGGTCGACCTCGTCACCAGCCCACACCCGCAAGGCGGCTGGCAGGAGGCCCGTCGGCAGCGTGTCGAGACTCTGCTCGCAGCGCACCCGGCCGCCTGGTGCCCGGACCAGTACAACAACCCCGACAACGTGGCCGCCTATGCCCCGCTCGCCCGCGAACTGGTCACGCAGCTGGGCTGTGTCGACACTCTGGTCGTCTCGGTCGGCACCGGCGGGCACTCCGCCGGCATCGCCTCCGTGCTGCGCGGCGTCTTCCCCCGGTTGCGGGTCGTCGGCGTGGACACCACCGGCTCGACGATCTTCGGCCAGCCCGCCGGCCCCCGCCTCATGCGCGGCCTGGGCTCCAGCATCTACCCCCGCAACGTCGCCTATGGCCTCTTCGACGAGGTGCACTGGGTCGCCGCCCCCGAGGCGGTGTGGGCGGCCCGTCGCCTGGCCCGCGACCACTACGCCACCGGCGGCTGGAGCGTCGGCGCCGTTGCACTCGTCGCCCGCTGGCTGGCCCGCACCCTGCCTCCGGAGGACCGGATCGTCGCCGTCTTCCCCGACGGGCCACAACGCTACGTCGGCACCGTCTTCGACGACGCCTACTGCCGTCGGCACCAACTGCTCGGCCATCTGCCCGCCGACCACCCCGACAGGATCGCCCACTGCGGCGAGCGCACGGTGAGCCGCTGGACCCGCTGCACCCGCATCACCGACCCGCTCGCCCCCGGCGCGCACGAGCTCACCGAGGCCGCCCGATGAAGAACCTGTGGCAGCAGACCCGCTCCTTCCCGCCCGTCGTACGGCTGCTGATGGCCAACCAGTTCGCCATCAACCTCGCCTTCTACATGCTCATGCCCTACCTCGCCGCCCATCTCGCGGACGGACTGGGGCTGGCCGCCTGGGCCGTCGGCCTGGTCCTGGGCGTGCGCAACTTCTCCCAGCAGGGCATGTTCCTCATCGGCGGCACGATCGCCGACCGCCTCGGCTACAAAATCCCGATCATGACCGGGTGCCTGCTGCGCACCGTCGGCTTCGGCCTTCTCGGCTGGGTCGACAACCTGCCCGCCCTGATCGCCGCCTCGGCCGCCACCGGGTTCGCCGGGGCCCTGTTCAACCCGGCCGTCCGTGCTTACCTCGCCGTCGAAGCCGACGAGCGCCGCGTGGACGCCTTCGCCGCGTTCAACGTCTTCTACCAGGCCGGCATGCTGCTCGGCCCGTTGCTCGGGCTCACCCTGTTGACGGTGGACTTCCGCCTGGTGTGCACCATCTCGGCCGCGCTGTTCGCCGGGCTCACCCTGCTGCAGTGGCGGGCCCTGCCCGTACGGCACGCCGAGACGACTGACGACAGCCGGGAAAGCGTCCGGGCCCAGTGGCGCACGGTGGTGGCCAACCGGCCCTTCGTCCTCTTCTCCGCCGCGATGATCGGCTCGTACGTGCTGACCTTCCAGGTCTACCTCGCCGTGCCGCTCGCCGCGACGGACGCACTCGGGGCCGAGGGCACAACAGCCACCAGCGTCCTGTTCGTCGTCTCCGCTGCCGTCGCCGTCTCCGGCCAGCTGCGCCTGACCGGCTGGGCCAAGCAGCGGTGGAGCCCTCAGCAGGCGCTGGTACGCGGGCTGGCCGCGATGGGCCTGGCCTTCCTGCCCCTCGTCCTCGCCCCGCGCAGCTCCTCCAGCGCGGTGCTCGCCGGCCTGGTGGTGGCGGTCGTGCTGCTGGCGGCCGGTGCCGCGGTCGTCTACCCCTTCGAGATGGACACGGTGGTCACCCTGTCCGGCAACCGCCTCGTCGCCACCCACTACGGCCTCTACAACACCGTCTCCGGCCTGGGCATCACCGTTGGCAACCTGGTCACCGGCGCCCTGTGGGACTTCGCCCGGCGGCACGACGCGCTCTGGCTGCCCTGGACGGCCCTGACCCTCACCGGGCTGGCGTGCGCGGCGTCGGTCGCGGTCCTGGCCCGCGCCGGGCAACTCACTGCCCCCGCCTCACCACCCGTACCGGCTTAGCCTCCGGTCTACAGCACGCCGCCGGCGCGGGTGCGGGTGCGGACGCGGGCGGCCGCAGTCACCGGACGGCGGGCCGGGGCCGGCCTTCCGTTCGGTGCTGGGCCTGATCCCGACCGACGGGCCCGGGCCGACGGGCCCGGGCCGGCGTGCGCGGGGTCGGTCGCCGCGTCCTGGGGCGTCGGAGTTCACGTCAGAGGCGTGTGCGCAGGGGATCAGTCGGTCGATGCCCCGCACTTCTCGATCCTCGCAGACGGCTGATCGACGTTGCGGCCGACGGCGCCTCGTTGCGGCAGTTGGTGACGGGGCGCCGTAGGTGCTCTCCGTTCGATGGCACACGCTCAAAGCGCGATGGCGCAGGACAGCGGGAGCACGCGGCCCCTTGCGCCTCCCAGGTTTCTCATCTCAGCCGCAGGTCGGCTGCGGGGCCGCGGGCGGCGTTGTCACTGGTGATTGCGATGATGGCCGTGGCCGGCGTGAGCACGCCGGCATCACGACTCTGAGGTGGCTCGCATGGATGCGTGGCAGGAGCTGTCGGCACTGGTGGAGGAGCGGCTGAAGTCGGTGTCGTCCGGTGAGCGTCGCGTCTTCGCCGCTGGTGTCGCGGAACGACTCATGAGCCGGCACGAGGCGTTGCCCGAGGACGAGCAGGCGCCATTCACCCTGAGCCTGCGCCCCCTGCTGAACTCCGTGTGGGCGGGCGTTCTCGGCGACTCGACGGCCTTCTCGGCGGTCAACCGTGGTGTCGCCGAGTACATGCTCAGCGAGTACTGCCACAACGACGGTCAGGACGGCCCGGATGATGCAGACGAGTCCGCCGCGGCTGCGACGCTGTATGCCGCGCACGCCTACCTGTTCGGCTGCCATGACTTCGTTTCCTGGACCAGCGGCCGAGCGGTGGAGGCTGTTGACCAGCTTCTTGAGTACCTGGCCGAGACGGAAGAGGATGAAACCCCGGTCGACGCAGACGAGGCACTGGCCGCTGAGCTGCAACGCCAGCTTCGGGATCTCGATCTCATCGCGAACTTCTCGAAGGAGCTCCGCTACTCCTACATGGGGTTGCCCACCGATACGTCGATCCGACTCCGCTCGGAGCTGCGGACTCCTCTCTCCAGCCAGGAGTGAGTGTCCGAGGGAAAGCCACTGTTCTCCGGGACGCAGCCAAGCCGGTGCCGGTCTGCGTCGACCAGAACGTTTGAGATGGATTGCCTGCCTTCGCCTGACGGGATCCGGCTCTCGGCCCCGGCCGTCTTCAGGGTTCGGACAGCAGCAGTCGTCGGGAGCACCGTCAGAAGTCGTCGACGACTCCTCAGTCGTTGAACACCGAGTTCCGCCGCAAGTCATCGATAGGCGCTGTCATTTGGAGTGAGCGAGGTCTCTGGGGGCAGCGCCGAGATTCGGGCCGAAGGGGCACCGAGTCGATCCTGAGATCCTGAGCGCCCCGGCCCGTCAACCGGTCGGCGCGGTGTCGTCGGTCGTGATGCTGTTGTCGTCCGGGCCGGGCGCGGGATTGTGACCCCGGTCGAGCGGACCGCGTATCCGTGCTTCAAGCGGCCGATCACCGCACAGGAGCTGCACCTGTTCTTCGCACCGACCGCGATGAGCTTCAGTGGGCGACCGATGGGGACACCACGGCCGGCCGGCCGACGTCACCCGTGCTGTGCGCCGTCCGTACGAGTACGCAATCGCTGCCGGCCGCGTCACAGGCGCCCCCGCACGCCCCACCGGCCGCCGCGACGGGCAGGGTCACCGGATCGCGCTGTCCGCGCGGGCGCTGCGGGCCGCGACGGCGCGGACTACGGACGACACGTCCGCGCGGTTCGTGGGCCGGGTGTCGAAAGAGTTGTGGATGGAGAAGCCCTCCACCAGTACGTCGAGCGCTCGCGCCGTCAGGGGGTCGAAGTGCCGGGCCAGGGATTTCCGGCTGGCCTGCATCCAGGAGCGCACCACCTCACGCAGTTCCGGATGGCGGGTGGCGAACGCGTACAGCTCGTAGCTGAGCAGCAGGTTGCGGTCCGTGCCCCAAACCTTTCCGCAGATGATCTCGACAACCGCGGCTTCGGCTTCCTCGGGGGTGCGCGCCGCCTCAAGCAGGGCTCCGTAGCGTGTGGAGACGGACTCGGCGAGCCGGGTGAACGCGGCAGTGAGCAGGTGCTGCATGTCGTCGAAGTAGTAGGTGAGCGAGCCGAGCGGCACGCCTGCCGCTTCCGCGATCTTGCGGTAGGTCACTTTGATGGCGCCGTGCTCAGCGACCACGTCGAGGGCAGCATCGAGGATGCGCTCGCGCCGCTGGGGATCGTTGGGGCCGCGTGTGCTGCCTGTCATCGGTCTCGTCCGCCTTCTTTTCCCGACCATCAAGTGTGTACATTTGTGCATACTCGGGTGCTTGGCCTTGCTGCCTGCCCGAGCATTCTTCCGGACCCAGTGGAGTCACCTCTTGATAGACCGCGCCGTGCGCCGACGTCGCCAGGCCCTGTTCCTCTTCTTCTTCCTTCCCGGCATCGCCATGTCCTCCTGGGTCACCCGCACCCCGGACGTCCGCGACCGGCTGGGCGTGTCCACCGGCGAGATGGGAATGATCCTGTTCGGCCTGTCCGTTGGATCCATGGCCGGCATCCTGTGTTCCGGCCGCCTCGTGTCACGGTTCGGCACCCGTCCCGTGATCGCACTCGGCACCGGTCTGATCATCGCAAGCATGGCCGTCATCGGAGTCGGCAGCTCCGTGTCCTCTGCACCGATGGTCGCCGTCGGCCTGTGCCTGTTCGGGGCGGGCATGGGGGGCGGGGAGGTGGCCGTCAACGTGGACGGCGCCGACGTCGAACGCCTCACCGGCACGACCGTCCTGCCCACATTGCACGGCTGTTTCAGCCTCGGCACCGTTGTCGGCGGGCTGGCCGGCATGGCCGCCACCGCCACCGGCTTCCCCGTGACCTGGCACCTGGCCGCAGTCGCCGCGGTCTCCGCGGGGATCCTTGCCTACGCCCTGCGCGCCGTTCCCGCCGGGGTGGGGACCAGCGACGCGCCCCGTGCCTCTGGCACGGCACAGCGCACCGGTCCCTCCGTGTGGAAGGACCGCGGGCTGCTGCTGATCGGCGGCGTGGTGCTGGCGATGGCCCTGGCAGAGGGCGCCGCCAACGACTGGCTGCCCCTGCTCATGGTGGACGGCCACGGTCTGGACGCCGCTCTCGGCTCACTCGTCTTCGTCGGATTCGCCGCCGCGATGACCCTCGGGCGCTTCAGCGGCACGTTCTTCCTCAACCGCTTCGGAAGAGCAGCCGTCGTGCGCGCCAGCGCCGTCTCCGGTGCCGTCGGGCTCATGCTGGTCATCTTCTCCGACAGCACCGCCGTGGCCGCAGCAGCCGTCACACTCTGGGGACTCGGGGCGGCACTGGGATTCCCGGTCGCCCTCTCCGCGGCAGGCGACTCTGGTCCCGACCGGACCGCACGCGTGAGCCTGGTGGCCACCATTGGCTACGTCGCGTTCTTGGTGGGGCCACCCGCCCTCGGCTTCCTCGGCGACCACTACGGACTGCGCTCCGCCATGACGGTGGTCCTGGTATTCGTCGTCGCCGCCATCGGCATCGCACCCGCTGTCGGCACCCGTCCCTCCTCCACCGCTCGCAACGAGACCGGCCACAACACACATCTTCAAACCTGACACCAAGAGTTCAACCACCCACCGGAGCCCCGTGAACAGCACCGAACCGCCTGCACCTCGATAGGGACCGACGCCGAGGAACGGCTCGGCCGCCCGTACGCGGGTATCGACGTCTCCAGGACCTCCTTGTTCAGAGGCACGCGTGGAGCACGGTTCTCGGGGGGGGCCGTCCCGCTCGATGCCCATCCTTCCCGTTCCGGACCGACCAGGACGGCGAGCACACGCAAGCACGGCGAGTGCGGTGTGCCGGCACCGGCCCACGTAGCGGCGGACTTCGTAAGGGTCCGGGCCGCATTCGTGCTGATGACCTTCGAGGAAGCGGCGGAAGTAGGCGTTCTGACGGACATCGCCGGCTCCACCGCGCGAGCCCGGTCACGATGACACCGCCCGCGTCTCGGCGCGTCTGCCGCTTCATCGGGTCCGGGCGGGGTATTCGCTGACTCATGTCCACCACGAGCAGCAGAACCTCCCTCCCCTTCTCCACTCCATATTCCGTGTCCTTTGCCGTGCCTGCGCGGCTGCGCACCCTGCTCCACAGCCGTGACCTCGCTCTGTTCCGCAGCGTCGCCGGGCGGCGCTGGCCGGGCGCCGATCAGGTGCTGCCCCGGCTGAGCCGCAGCGCCGATCATGGACTTCTCTGGTTCGGCGCCGCGGCCGGCATGGCGGCACTGGGCAGCAGCGCCCGGGCACGCCGGGCGGCGTTGCGCGGGGTGGCGTCGCTGGCGGTGGCCTCGGCCGCGATCAACACCGTCGGCAAGCGGGCGGTGCGCCGGGAGCGGCCGATACTGGACCTGGTTCCGGTGGTGCGGCAGCTCAAACGGCAGCCGTTCACCACGTCGTTCCCGTCCGGGCACGCGGCGTCAGCGGCCGCCTTCGCCACAGGTGTCGCCCTTGAGTCGAAGGGCTGGGGCGCGGTCGTCGCCCCGGTCGCGGTGGCCGTGGCCGCCTCCCGCGTCTACACGGGTGTGCACTATCCGGGCGATGTGCTGGCCGGTGTGGCACTCGGAATAGGGTCGGCGTTCGCGTTGCGCGGGGTCGTACCGACGCGGGGTCAGCTGCCCGCACCGGGCCGACCGCCGGCGGCCGCCCCGCTGCTGGCGGACGGCAAGGACCTGGTCGTCGTGGTGAACCAGGAGTCCGGCACCGCCACCGCGACCGCTTCGCTGGTGCGCGAGGTTCTGCCGCTGGCCGAGGTCGTGGAGTGCGCGCCCGACGAGTTGTCCGGGGCGCTGGCCGAGGCGGCGGACCGGGGCCGGGCGCTGGGGGTGTGCGGGGGTGATGGCACGGTAAATCTGGCGGCGTCCGTCGCGGCGACGCACGGGATACCGCTCGCCGTCTTTCCTGGCGGAACGCTCAATCACTTCGCTTACGATCTGGGCATCGAGACGGTACAGGACACGGCGGCCGCTCTCACCTCGGGGAGCGCGGTCCGGGTGGATCTGGGCCGGTTCCGGCCCGGTCCCGAGGGGCCGGGCGGGGCGGACGGCTACTTCATCAATGCGTTCAGCCTGGGGGTCTATCCGGAGCTCGTGCGGACCCGGGAGCGCTGGGCGCCTCGCATCGGCGGCTGGCCGGCCGGGCTTCTCGCGGCCTTCGAAGTACTGCGTGGCCGACGACCGCTGGTGGCAGAACTGCAGGGAAAACGGAGGCCGTTGTGGCTCCTGTTCGTGGGCAACGGGCTCTTCCAGCGGGTGGGTCCCGCTCCCGGACGGCGGCACAACCTGGCGGACGGACTGCTGGACGTCAGGGCGGTCCACGGCGGCCGGACTCCGGGGCTGCGGCTGCTGGCAGCAGCGGTGGCCGGCCCGCTGACCCGCTCCCCCGTCCATGCGGCGGTACGCCGGCACCGGGTGCGGATCGCCGGCCTGGCACCTGGGACCCCGTATGCGTACGACGGTGAGGTTTCCCGCTCAGGAACAGAGCTGACGATCGACAAGCTGGCAGAGGCACTCACGGTCTACTGCCCCATGCCCCGGTGACAGAGACAGACAGGAGCCGGGGCGGCGGACCAGGGAGCCTCGTCCCGGGGTTCCCCGTAGAGGTCGCCGAACGGCCCAGTACTGCGGACGGCGGCGCGGGGAACCGGGCCGCCGTCCTGAGCGGCGACCACCGGATGACGCAGCACTCCGGCCGCGTGGCTTCCTGTCGCGACCGAACTCCGCCGGAAGGTGCCCTTTCCCCACCAGGCCGCCCGGGAATGAGCCCGCACACACCTGCGACGGCCGGACACAGCCATGAAGACAGCATCGACATCACCCGTCCGACCATGAGCGTCTCCGGGACCGCCGCACTCTCCAGGCGTGGATCGACGCCAACACCGACGCCAACACCGACGCCCAGCACACCGCCCGGGCCTGGGTACCGGTCACAACACCATTCGTACGCGCCTGCGCGTGGCCGGGTCCGTGCGGCCTCGGTCATCTCACCGTCGGCGCCGGAATCCGCGACGTCGTCCACGCACTCCACATCACCGACACCTGGAACTTCCGAGCACCGTGCATGATGTTCGCGTAGCGTCCGCGCATGCGGCCACGGGGCCTCGTAGCCACGGAGTCGCGTCAGGCAACCAGTCCCTGGCGGTACGCGTAGACGACTGCCTGGACGCGGTCGCGGAGGCCCAGCTTTGCGAGTATGCGGGACACGAAGGTCTTGATGGTCTCCGGGCTCAGCAGGAGAGCTGCGGCGATCTCGCTGTTGGACAGGCCGTCCGCGATGAGACGGAGGACCTCCAGTTCGCGAGGGGTCAGCGGGCTGTCGCGCGGGGTGCCTTCGACGGGCCGGATACGGGCGGCGTATCTGCCCACGAGCTGACGTGTCACCTCGGGGTCCAGCAGCGCCGCGCCGGCGGCCACGGTCCGGATGCCGAGCAGCAGCTGAGCCGGCGGCGCGTCCTTGAGCAGGAATCCACTCGCTCCCGCGCGCAGCGCCTCGTAGACGTACTCGTCCAGGTTGAACGTGGTGACGACGAGCACCTTGACGGGATGCCGCACCCCGGCACCGGCGAGCTGACGGGTGGCCTCGATACCGTCGAGTACCGGCATGCGTACGTCCATCACCACGACGTCCGGGCGCAGCCGTTCGACGAGGTCGATCGCGGCCTGTCCGTCCCCGCACTCGCCCGCCACCTCCAGGTCGGGCTGAGCGTCGATGATGGTCACCAGACCGGTGCGGATCAGTATCTGGTCGTCGCAGACCAGGACCCGGATGGGCTCGGTCACGACACGCCCCCGTCGGGTATCCGGGCCCGTACGACGAAACCGCCGTCCGTCTGCGGTTCCGCGTCGAAGTCGCCGCCCAGGACAGCGACCCGTTCGCGGAGCCCGGCCAGGCCGCGCCCGCTCCCTCCGAGGGACGCGGCCGGCGAGCCGGAGCCGTCCGTGCCGACCTCCACGGTGATCCCCCCTCCGCCGTGCTGCACCTGGACCGAAGTGCGGCTGCCGTGGGCGTACTTGAGTGCGTTCGTCAGGGCTTCCTGCACGATGCGGTAGGCGACGAGGTCGGCACTGCCGGTCGATTCGGCCGGTGTGCCTTCCTCGGTGAACTCCACCGGCTGCCCGGCCCGGCGGGTCTGCTCGACGAGGGCGGGGAGTCTGCCGACGGCCGGCGTCCTGGTCTCGGTGCCGCGGCCGGCCTGTGTGCCGTGGTCGGGGTTGAGCAGGTCGAGCAGGTGCCGCAGATCGGTGATGGCCCGCCGGCCGGTGTCGGCGACGGCGGTCAGGGTCTGGTCGAGACGGTCGGGCACGGCCGTCAGATAGCGTGCCGCCTCTGCCTGCACGACCATCGCCGTCACGTGATGGGTGACCATGTCGTGGAGCTCGCGTGCGATGCGGGAGCGTTCGGCAGCGAGGGTCTCCGCGGCGAGGCGGCGGCGGCGTTCGGCCTCCGCGATCCGGTTGGCGCGAAGCCATACGCCGATGCCCCACGCGAGGACCAGCGCCAGATAGAACGTCACGAACTCGATCAGCGAATCGCCCGTACCCAGCCGGTGGAGCGCGACCGACAGCAGTACGAACGCCGCGGAACAGGCGAGCACAGTGGCGCGCCGGTGGCTCTCCAGTCGGGACCCGACGGTCAGCAGCGCGATGGGCAGCGCGCTGCCCGCGAACGAGTGGTAACCACGGAGCTGGTCGGCCGCGAAACCGAGCGACACCAGGGCGAGACAGATCACCGGCCACCGCCGGCACACCAGCAACGGAAGTGATTCCAGAACGATCGCAACGACAGCCAACGCGTCGAAGGGGCGGTTCGGCACACTGCCGAGCAGTGTGCCCTGGCCGTGCAACGCCGGCACGAACGACGCGGCCAGGAACAGCAGACCGAGCGCGGGGTACCAGACCGCGGGCCCGATCCGGTGCCATTGCTCCGGGACCCACCGAGGAGTGATCACCGGGAGAGTTTAGATACGGCGTCCGCGCGGTCGGCACGTCGGCGGGGCACCAGGTGGCCGCGTCGGCGGGCCAGCCACAGGAACACCATGGTCACCAGCACACCGAACAGCACCGAGTACACGCTTCCCTCGGGACCGAACTCACCGCCGGTGATGAGGATCGGGCCCGACGTGGTGGCGTCCAGCAGTCCTTCCGAGGTGCCGTTGCCCGAGACCTCGGTACTGAAGATGCCGGCCGCGGCGAAGTTCCAGCCGAAGTGCAGACCCATGGGCACCCACAGGTTGCGAGTGGCGATGTACGCGCCGGTCAGCATTCCGCCTGCCTCGACCGCGATGGCGGCGGCGCCCAGCACGCTGGCGTTCGGGTTGAACAGGTGGGACGCGCCGAACAGGGCACTGGTCAGCGCCAAAGCTGTCCAGGTACCGGTGCGTTGCTCGATGATCCGGAACAGGACACCGCGGTACATCACTTCCTCGGTCACTGCGGCGGCGGCCATGAAGCCGATGAACCCGACCGCGCCGGCCCCCGAGCCAAGACCGTCGACGTCGTAGTACCCGGAGGCGAACAGGTTCGTCATGACGGCCGCGAACAGCGCGAGGCCGATCAGCGTCCCCCGGCCGAACGCGGGACCGGCCCCCTCCCAGGCCATCTCCGTGACCCGACGGCGCTCCGTCCGTCCCACCACCCACCGGTAGACGAACACCGACAGCACAGCCGTCAGAAGGCCGACGCCGAACGTGAGCCACGGCTTCCCGTCCACGGCCGCGATGCCCTGACCGCCGATGAACGCGATCGCTATTACGGCCAACAGTTGCCAGACCAGCCTCATGAACTCTCCTACGCCGGATCCGCGGCCGGACCGCCGCGGCTGGATCGAACCTACGGATCAAGCGGCCGGAATTCGTCACCACCCGGAGGACACTTGCGTGTAGCTCGCACGGGGGACAGACCTCACGGATCTACCCAGGACCGAGCCGGCCGCACACGACGGAAGGGAGCGCTCGGGCCGGTCGGGCCGGCCCCAGTGAAGATGGCGTCGAGGATCACGTTTCGAGGCGGCTGCGAGGGCGGCGGCCATGGTCGCGGATTTGCGGGTGGTTCTCGGCGTGGTGGACGCCGGACAAGGTGCGGTCACAGTGGTGTGGTCCAGGGCGATCCCGTCGGAGAATCAGCCCGGCCGGGGCGGGACGGCCACGGGGACGCCGACGTCGGCGACGTGGGCCCGTTGTGTTCCGCCGAGCAGGCCTGCCCAACATCAAGGAGAAGAACCGCAGTCAGCGGCCCATTCGGCGCTGCTCGTCGAACCGGCACAGCGCCCTTACCAGACGCCACATGCCGGCCGTCGCCGCGAGCAGTGCACCACCCACCAACATGCCCTTCTTCGCTGGACCAGATATGCCGAAGGCCAGTGCGAGAGCCAGAGCGACGGCGAAGACCGCCACAGCCAGCGCAATGGCGGTCACCAGGGCAAAAACGATCTCCACCGTCATTGCGTCCTTTTCCCACCGCGACTCACGCCCCATGTCCATGCTGCAAGTCTCACATCACGGTCAAGCCATGGCTCCTGGACCGGACAGTCTGACGCACTTACCCATTGAGATGACTTCTCGAACGGTTCCGGAACTGCGTCCTTGGAATGACAGGGCAGGAAGGTTGACGGCATGCATGAACCGCTGTCAGCCCGGCTGGGGCCAGGATCGCCAAAGTGGAGGTGGCAGAAGGAGTCGGGGCTGCGAGCTCGACCCGGCATGACTGCTACCCGTGCACCGCCATGAACTGGCCCATCGCTTCCAGCAACGCTCACACAACGGCGCTCGGTCGCCTCGTCGTCGCGGTGACGACCGACGGCGTCCAGCGCAATGAGTGGCCCTGCACCCTCAGCGTCTGCGGTTCGGGATCGGCGGGCGGGGGAAGTCAGGCAGGAGTGCCTGCGCGCCCGTCGTGTTCTCCGTCTCCCCGGCCCGGCATCGCATCAGCATCCTGTTCGCCGTGCTCCGCGACGGAACTTTCCATGAGTCACGCGTTCCGGAATCAGCCACGGCCCGACTGGCGCCGGTCTTGCGGTGGTTGAGCGTTCGTACGGCCGCTGAGTGTTGCACCGGCCGGCTGAGCGCACGGAGCCAAACGGCCTCACAGACAGTCGCAGCCTGTGGCGTAGAGCAACAGGAAGAGGGCCGTCATGGCGGTCACCGTGAAGCCGACAGCGGTCAGGGCGGCGAGGCCCCGACGGCGGCCCTTCGTGGGAGTACGGAAGGTCCGCCAGGCACCGTGGGCGAGGAAGAAGCTGAGCAGCCCGGCCCCCGCGATGGTCAAGCGTGGACTGAAGGACCAGCTCAGGTAGGCGATTAGGGCCAGGCAGCCGAGCAGGGCGCAGGCGAGCAGACTGAGGATCACCTCGGCGACGGCTTCTCCCACTATGTCGATCAGGAAGTCGCCGATGCTCTTCGCTGCCCTGCGAACCCCCACGGCGCTCCTCCGCTCTCGTGCCCGACGACCCCGAGCGGGGTCCGGTGGGAAGGACCCCCGCCGAGCCGGAATGGTTGCCGAGGTGCTCAGGAGCTGCCGACTACGGCGCACAGCCAAACATTGACGAAGAACGTAGAGGCACCCCCGCCCCGTCGGTCAACAGCTTCCACGCTTCGTCGGGACCGTGCGCACTCCCCGGCAGCCGGCGCGCTGCGACCGCCACCGCCGCGACCTGTCGGGGCCCACGGGACCGCGACAGGTCTGACGGCGTCGACGCGTACCGGCGGCCGTCACGCCGACGCCTTCACCTCCTCGGCAGGACGCGTGTCCTTGAGAGCCAAGGCGCTGGGCCACCAGGCCCGGGCACCGATGTCGAGCACCAGCGCCGGGACCAGGAGCGACCGGACCACGAGGGTGTCGAGCAAGACACCGAAGGCCACGATGAAGGCGATCTGCACAAGGAAGGCCAAGGGGATCACCATCAGCGCCGCGAAGGTGGCGGCGAGCACCACACCGGCCGAGGTGATCACTCCTCCGGTCGTGGTCAGACCGCGCAGCACCCCTAGCCGGTTGCCGTGCGCCAGGGCCTCCTCCCGTACCCGGGACATCAGGAAGATGTTGTAGTCCACTCCGAGTGCCACCAGGAACACGAATCCGTACAGCGGCACGGAAGCGTCCGTCCCGCTGAAGCCGAGAAGGTGTTCGAAGACGAGGGTCGACACCCCCAGCGTCGCCAGGAAGTTCAGCGCGACGGTCGCCACGAGCAGGACCGGGACGAGCAGTGAGCGCAGCAGGAGGACCAGGATGAGCAGGATGATGCCGAGTACGACGGGCACGATGAGCGTCCGGTCCCGGGCAGCCGTCTGCTGGGTGTCGTACTGCTGCGCCGTGTATCCACCGACCAAGGCGTCGGCACCGGGCACCGCGTGCAGATCCGCGCGGAGCCGCTCCACGGTTTCCTTGGCGGCATCGCTGTCCGCCGCGGCCTCAAGGGTGGCGTCGATGCGCACCCGCCCCTCGACGACCAGCGGCTCGTCGGTCCCCGGGCGTCCGGACGCGGAGACCGCGCCGGCCGATGCCACTCCCCTGGTCTTCCTCGCCGCTGCCGTCACCTGATTGGTGTGGCCGGCGTCGGCGATGATGACGGCGGGGTTGCCGGAGCCGCCGGGGAAGTGCTCCCCGAGCGTCCTCTGGGCGGAGACAGAGGGCGCCTCGTTGACGAAGATCTCGTTGAGGGGAACGCCCTTGGCCGACAGAGAGGGCGAGAAGGCCGCGAAGACGCCGAGCACGATCGCGGTCATCACCCAGATGCGGCGCGGCCGGGCGTCGACGACGGCTGCCACACGACGCCATACTCCTTGTCCCTTGCCCGACGGGTCCGAGGCCTTCGGCCGGGAGGGCCAGTACGCGGTCCTGCCCAGCAGCGCCAGCGCGGCAGGCAGGAAGGTGAGGCTGGAGAGGGCCGCGCACACGATCCCGATGGCTCCGACCGGTCCGAGCGCCCGGTTGTTCGTGAGGTCGCTCGCGAGCAGGGCCAGCAGTGCGAGGGCCACGGTGGCCGCGCTCGCGGTGATCGCGCCGGACGACCGCCGTACGGCGGCCAGCGCGGCCGATGCCCGGTCCTCCCGCAGGGCGAGTTCCTCGCGGAACCGCGCGGCCAGCAGCAGCGCGTAGTCCGTCGCGGCGCCGATGACGAGAATGGAGAGGATCCCCTGTACCTGACCGTCCACCCGGACCACGTCGTGGTCGGCGAGGACGTAGACGATCCCGCATGCGAGCCCCAGCGCGAAGACGGACCCGAGAATGATCAGGAACGGCAGCAGGATGCTCCGGTAGACCAGCAACAGGATCAGCAGCACGGCGGCCAGTGCCACACCGAGCAGCAGACCGTCGATGCCCGAGAAGGCGTCCGACAGATCGGCCTGGCTCGCCGCCGGTCCCGCGATCTGCGCCGTGACGCCCGGGACGCTTCGAGCGGCTGCACCCACCTCGTTCAGGACGTCGGGCAGTGAGTCGCCGAGTCCGGGATCCAACTGGACGACAGCCTGCAACGCCCGCCCGTCCTCGGAGGGAAGGGCCGGCGACGGAGTCCCGACCACTCCACGCTCCTTGGCGATCCCCTCGGTCGCGCGGGTGGCCGCGGACCGCTGTGCGTCGGTGATCCGGTCACCGTTCGCCGTCCACACGACGATCGCGGGAAGCGTTTCTGATTGGTCGAACGCCTCGCGGGCCCTGAGCACCTTGGTGGACTCCGCGCTCTGCGGAAGGAACGCGGCCTGGTCGTTGGTGGCCACCTCACCGAGCTTGCCCGCATACGGCCCGAGCGTGCCTCCGACTCCCAGCCAAACGACGAGCAGCGCGAGCGGAACGAGCCACCGGACCCAGTGCGGTGTGGTTCTCATGGGTAACCCTAAGCTTCGTGGGCAGATATGTCGATGACAAAGTATCTCAATGATTGAGAGACCTTATACTTGAGTCATGCACGGGAACCGCAACCCCACACCGCACCCTCTCCCCGCGAACGACCCCACGGGGCTTCAGTCCTTCGCGGTTCTCCTTCGGCGCATGAACAGCCAGTTCAACCGCATCTCCCACGAGTTCGCCCAGTCCCAGGGGCTGCACCTCACCGACATGCAGGCCCTCATCGCGCTGCTCGACGCCGACCCCGACGAGGGCCCCATGACTCCCGGGCGGCTGCGTCGGCAGCTCGATCTCACCTCCGGCGCGGTGACCGCATGCATCGACCGGCTGGAGAAGGCAGGGCACATCCGGCGCGTTCGTGCCGCGGACGACCGCCGCGTCGTGCATCTGTACTACGAGGAGGCTGCCAAGAGCATCGCCCGGGACTACTTCCAGCCTTTGGCCCGCGGCACCGAAGCCGCCCGGACCGGCTTCCGCCCCGACGAACTGATGGTGGTCGTGCGCTTCCTCACCGAGCTGAACCATGAACTGGCAATGCTGAGCAGCGGTCCCCCTCGGCCGTGATCATCCATCGGCCCGGGGACGCCGAGGGCGGGTCCGGCGTGGGCCGGCACCAGGGCAAGTGACGCCAGTGGGGCTTCCCCAACGAGGGGTGCCCCCGGGGCGGCTGTCCGGGCTTCGCCGCCTCCCTCCGCACCAACCGTTCGCAGAACGCCCGGGGTTGACCGGTGATCCCGGCCGGATCCCGCCTGACGGATCCACTGGCCACGGCCGCGCAAGGAGCTGCCCGGCGGCACCGGCGGCGTGCCTGTCGCAGAGTGCTGTGCCTTGGGCGTCCCTCGTCTCCGACCGGGTTGCATGGCCTGAACCGGCCTGTCTGCGCGGCCCGTTGGCTGTGATCCGTGATGGGGCTGGGAGAATGATCAACTGTGCTTCGCCACGGTCGTGACGACGGATTTCACGGCCTGTCCTGAGGCCGTGGGAGAAGGGGAGGTCACGGAGATGAGAGACAGGTTGCGGACCCGGTTCCGGTATTGGTTCGACGGCACCATGGACCGGGGGACGCCGGCCCTGATCAGTTGGTTGGCTCTCTCGTCGGTCGTGCTCATCGCGCTGACCTCGACCCTGGTCGTCCTGTTCACAGATACCGACGCTGAGGGCAACGGCGGCTGGCTGGGCGTCGCGTGGATGAGCCTCCTGCGGACCCTCGATGCCGGCACCATGGGTGGAGACACCGGCGGCCCGGTGTTCCTCGGCCTGATGCTGGCGGTGACGCTCGGCGGCATCTTCATCGTCAGCGCCCTCATCGGTGTCCTGACCACCGGTCTGAACCAGAAGCTCCAGGAGCTGCGCAAGGGCCGGTCACGGCTCATCGAGCGTGGGCACACCATCGTTCTCGGCTGGTCGGACCAGGTCTTCACCGTGGTCTCCGAGCTCGTCGAGGCGAATCAGAGCGAACGCCGCTCATGCGTGGTGGTCCTCGCGGATCGGGACAAGATTTCCATGGAGGACGCGATCCGGGCCCGCATCCCCGACACCGGCAGCACACGCGTCATCTGCCGCTCCGGCAACCCACTCGTGCGGGCGGACCTGGAACTGGTCGGCCCGGACACGGCCAAGTCGATCATGGTGCTGCCGCCCGAGGGCATCGACCGTGACATCGACGTCATCAAGGCCCTGCTCCTGCTGCAAAGCCGGCAGTGGACCGGGAGCCGCCCGCAGATCGTCGCCGCCGTCCACGACTCGGAGAACCTGGCAGCGGCCCAACTGGCCGCCGGCGGGAGTGCCCTGGTGATCGACGCCGAGGACATCGCGGTCCGTCTCATCGCGCAGGCGCACCGGCAGACGGGCCTTTCGGCCGTCTTCAACGAGCTGCTGAGCTTCGTCGGCAACGAGTTCTACTTCCACCAGGCGCCCGCCCTTGTGGGTTCGACGTACGGGCTCGCCCTGAACGCTTTCGATCTCGGCGTCCCGGTCGGACTGCGCGTAGGCACGGGCGACGTGCTGGTCAATCCGTCGATGGACACCGTCATCGGCCCCGGGGACGAGATACTCGTCGTCGCGGAGGACGATCTGCTCATCCGGCTCTGTGAGACCCGCCCGGCGATCGTCGAGTCGGCGATCACATCGGCTCCGGCCCAGTTGCCCACGCTCGACCGGACCATCCTGATCGGCGAGAACTCCCGTACGGCGAAGCTGGTCACGTTGCTGGACAGCTTCGTTCAACCCGGCTCGACGCTTGACATCGCCGCGCCACGACAGCCCGGGGCCGATCTGAGCGACACGCTCGTCAACCTCACGGTGGGGTTCAAGGTGTGCGAGCCGACGCGGAGGTCCTCGCTGGAGGCCCTGGACCTGGGCGACTACCAGCACATCGTGGTCCTCTCGGACGACACCATCGCCCCCGGTCCCTCGGACGACCGGACCCTGGTGACCCTGCTCCACCTGCGGGACATCGAGGAGTCGCTCGGTGACCCGTATTCGATCGTCACGGAGATGAACGACGACGCCAACCGCGAGGTCGCCCAGGTCACCAAGGCCGACGACTTCATCGTGAGCACCAAGGTGATCAGTCTGCTGCTCACCCAGCTGACCGAGAACCGTCATCTGCACGCCGTGTTCACCGATCTGTTCAACCCGGAAGGCTCCGAGATCTACCTCAAGCCGGCGTCCGACTACGTGGTCCCCGGAGCCGAGGCCAATTTCGCCACGGTGATCGAGGCCGCACGGCGACGGGGGGAGACCGCCATCGGCTATCGGCTCGCCGAGCACGACGAGGAGCCTCCCGGCTACGGCATCTTCCTCAACCCGCCCAGATCGGCCCCGCTCGTGTTCGGTCCGAGGGACACGGTCGTCGTCTTCGCCGAAGAGGAGGCTGCGGCCGTCAGCGACGACGGGCGCAGCCAGTAGCCGTGGCAGCCCAGTGACGGCGGTGGTTCCCGAGGGCGCCAGTGACGGCGGTTGTCCGCGAGTGCGCCGATGCGTCGGCGCACTCGCGGGACTCCGCCGATGCCCGCGCGACGCAGGGTGGTTGTCACACCCGCCGTCGCGCAGCGCCGCACCGACCACTGCGGACGGGTGCCTGTGTCACCGAGTCCCGAGTGGGCACCACTGAATTCCGCACGAGGAGCCAGCTGGTCACAGCATCCGCGTCTCGGTCCCGGGGAGCTTCGCCCACCAGTGGTGGTAGCGGCTGTAGACCTCTGCCTCTCGGTCGTCGAGAAACGCCCTCATGGACTGGGCCTCCGCGGCGAGTCCGCGCCAGGCAGCGGGTGACAGGGAATGGAATGCCGCGGCCTCGATCCCGCCGTCCACCGGGCGCCACACACCAGCGACGTAGCCGTCCACCAGCAGGGTGGGCAGTACGTCTCCGTTCCTGCGGATCACCAGGGGGCGATAGGCCGGGGGTATCACCCGGCTCCGGTCGGCGTAGGCCAGGAGAATGCTGTCCCACATCGCCATGAGCCGGGGCGGCGCGGGAGTGTCCGCGGGCGGCCGGGGGGCGGCCGGGAGGTCGAACAATGTGGCGCCGTCGGGGCCTTGGAGCTGCTCGACAGCTCCGTCCAGAGCGCGCAGCGCCTCGCGGACCGGTGCCCGCTGCACCATGGCGAACTGCGCCACATCCGCCACCGACGCGGGCCCGAAGCCCGCCAGATAGCGGAGAACCAGGGTCCGCAGCGCGTGTGGATCCATCGCCCGCCCCGCAGGGACGGGTCCGGTCCCGGCCGCGACGAAGGACGGCCGCAGGCCGAACGACCACGGGGTGTCTGTCGGCGCATGGTGCAAAGGCGCGTACGCCTTCAGCCCCCACCACGCCCCGTCCCTCTTCTCGGCGCCGAGCCGCTGCTCGACCCATGCCCGCATCTCCGCCGAAGTCCGCGGTCGGCGGGCGAAGGCCAGCAGTTCCGGCACCAGCTCGTCGGCGTCCGCCGGGGTCAGCCCCACGTCCGCGAAGCGGGAACCGAGCCGGGAGGCGTACAGGGTGGGCTGCATCGCCGTGCGCAGGACCGGATAGTCCTCGGCATGCACGGCGTGCAGGGTGATCCGCATCAGGGTCGCCTTGACCACCTCACGCTCATCGAAGGCGGCATCGAGCTCGGCCGGAGCGAAGGCGCCGACCCGGTTCCACAGCGCGAGGTACGGCGAGGCCGGATGCTGTGCCTGCAACGCCACCACGCGCCGCACCGCGTCGGGGACGCTCAGCTGCTCACGCTCCAGGAGTAGCTGACGGCTGAGGGCTGCCCTGTTGAGTTCGCGCGCAGTGATCATAACGGCGCAGGGTACCGCCCTGCCCCATGCCCATCAGCAGACCCCCGTTGCCCTACTTCGTCGCTCCGCAACGGGGCCTCCGGCCTTCGGGGCCGCCATGTTTCCCCCTCGCTCATGACGTTGCCGTTGTTCTGGGGCCGGCAGGGCGTGGTGCTGTTCGCGTTGGGGTCGCGTCCGGGGCGGCTGGGGTTGGGGCGGGGCTTGACCCGGTCCTGTCCGCCTGAGTGGGTGGACCGGGTCATTGCCGAGGCGGGGAGTGCGGAGAAGCGTCGTCGCCTGCCGCCTGGCTTCAGTCCCCGTCGGGGCCGAGGACGTGGGCCCTCAGCTCGGTCGGGCCGGCGTCAGCCGAGGATGGTTCGCATTTTGTCGTGGAGGTAGTCGCCGGCTCGTACAGGGTTGTAGGGCCTGCGGCCGAGGGGTGCCGGCAGTGAGGTGATGTCGGTGTGGGGTGCGCAGGCGTGAAAGTACACCAGTGAGGTGAGTTCCTCCTGTGGGGCCTCTGCGGGCGGCGGCAGCACGCGGTGGCGGCCGGAGCGCCAGCGGTCTCCGCTCCAGCGGGCCATGAGGTCACCGATGTTGAGCGTGTAGGTGCCGGGCTCGTAAGGGGCGTCCTGCCAGCCGGCCGCGTCGTCGTAGATCTGAAGGCCGCCCTTGCCGGGCTGCCGTTCCAGGAGGGTGATGAGGCCGAAGTCGGTGTGTGGTCCGACGCGGAACTGGCCGGGGGCGGCGGTGCCGGTCTCGTCGGCTGCCGGGTACCAGTTGATCGTGAAGTCCCAGTGCGGGCGTGTGGTGTGGCGGGTGAGGAAGTCGGCCGGCTGGCGCAGCGCGGCCGCCATGACTTCGAGGAGCGTATCGGCCAGGGTACGCATCCGGTCGGTGTACGCCGTCACGAGCGGGCGCAGGGCGGGGATGTCTTCGGGCCAGTCGCGGGGCATCTGCTGTGTGTTGCCGGGACGTGCGGAGGAATCGACGCCGCACGACCAGACCTCCAGCAGGTCCGGCGGGGTGTGGGTGCCTTCGGACCGGGCGGTGGTCACCCGTTCCCTGCCGATCCAGCCGCGTCGGTTCTGGTCGTAATGCTGCTTGGCCGCCCGGGGCAGGTGGAAGAAGTCGTTGGCCGCGGACCGTACTTGGCCGGGCAGATCCGGTTCGATGCCGTGTCCGGTCACCAGCAGGAAGCCGGTGGACTGCAGGGACCGGTCGACCTGAGCGGCGAGCAGTTCCTGGTCTGCGTGGTGATTCGATGTCCAGCGGCTCAGGTCGATGACGGGAATCGGTGCGGTGGCCATGGTGGTCCTCCTGTGACGTCGGTGGTCAGGGCCGGGGTGTGAGTGAGGCCGCCTGGGTGTGAGTGAGGCGGAATACGGTCGGTGGGGAATGCGGCGATCCCTGCGTGAGTCGTGGCATGCACGCTCCGTGTCTTGTGGCGCAGGTCGCCTGCGGGGGGGGTGAAGGTTGTCGCCGGGCTCATTCGATGTCGGCGGTGGCCGACCGGGTGCCGGTGGTGGTTTCACCTGGGGCCGTCGGGCGTTCTCCCCGGGACTGTCGGGACAGCCACAGCACGAGGGTGGATCCGGCCAGGGCCACGGAGCCGGCCGTGAGCGCGAGGGTGTTGTGCCCGGTGGCGAACACGGCATGGAACGTGTGCTCCAGACCTGCGCGCCGTGTGGCCGGGGTGTGGGACAGGAGAGTGTCGGCGCCACCGCCGGTGAGGGTCCGCGCGGTGAGGGCGGGATCGGTGACCTCGCCGCGGAGGGACGCGGTCATGGTGGAGACGGTGAGGGCGCCGAAGACGGCTACTCCGAAGGCGTAGCCGAGCTGTTCGAAGGTGCTGTAGGTGCCGCTGGCGGTACCCGCCTGCTCCGCCGGGACGGAGGCCAGCGCCAGCGCTGCGGCGACCTGGAAGATCAGGCCCATGCCGACCCCGCTCAGGGCCAGGCCCCCCACCAGGACGGGCCAGCCCGACTCGGGCCCCAGGAAGCCCTCGGCGCCGACCCCGAGGCCCGCGAGAGCAAGCCCGAGGGCGGCGCCGCGGCGGGGAGAGGGTTTGAGTCTCCGGCGACCGCCCAGCACCGCCACCGAAGCGGCAGCCGCCGCGTGCGGGAGCACGACGAGACCGGCGGCGAGCGGCGAGAGGTGCTGCACGGACTGCAGCCACAGGGAGGTGTACGGCATGATGCCGTACACGGCGCCCTCACCGATCGCGATCGTGAGCATCGCGGCGGTGAACGCGGGCCGGCGGAAGAGCGACAGGTCCAGCAGCGGGTGCCGGCGGCGCTGTTGCACGCGCAGGAAGGCGACGAACGCGCCCAGTGCCGCTCCCAGTGGCACCAGTGTCCCTGCCGACGCCCATCCTTGGACGTGTGCCTCGGTCAGTGCGTAGACGGACCCACCGGCACCGACCGCGAACAGCACCAGGCCGGAAACGTCCAGGCGCCGTGTGTCCCCTACCGGTGGTGCGGTGCGGGGGATGTAACGGAAGGTCATGGCCAGGGCGATCAGGGTGACGGGGACATTGACGTAGAAGATCCACCGCCAGTCCAGGGCCTGGGTGAGCAGGCCGCCCAGGATCGGCCCCAGTGCGGAAGCACTGGCCGCGACGGCCGCCCAGGTGCCGAAGGCCAGGGCCAGGCGGCGACCCGAGTACATGGTGCTGATCAGGGACAACGTGGTCGTGAACATCGCCGCAGCCCCCAGTCCCTGCACGATGCGGGCGGCAATCAGTACGGCCATGCCCGGCGACAGCGCACAGGCGACCGATGCCAGGGCGAAGACGACCAGTCCGCCCGCGTACATCCGGCGTCGGCCGTGAAGGTCGGCCAGCATCCCGGCGCCCAGCAGGGCGGCCGCCACCGCGAGCGCGTAGCCGTCGGCGACCCATTGCAGTTGGGACAGTGACGAGCCCAACGACTCCGACATCGCGGGCAGCGCCACCAGCACGATCGTCACGTCGACGAGCAACATGAACGTGCCCAGGCAGATCGCGGTCAACGGCCCCCAGATGCGCATGAACTCTCAACTCCCACTCCGTGCGGACAACGACGTGGTCACCATCCGGCTTCGTCCCGCTGCGGCCCAAGCCGTACTCTTGAAAGCGGGATCATCCGGCGAGGAAGTGAGGTGTACCGGTGGATCACGACATCCCCGACGACCTCGACCAGCACCTGCTCCGGACCCTCCAGCTCGACGGCCGCGCCCCCTTCAGCCGCATCGCACGAGACCGCAGTGTCTCCGAACGCACCGTTGCCCGCCGCTACCAACGACTGCGCGCCCTCGGCCTGCGCGTCATCGGCCAGCCCGTCTCCTCACGTCTGGGCCTGACCCGGTGGCTGTTGCGCCTGCACTGCACCCCGGACGCCGCCGGGGCCATCGCCGAAGCCCTCGCCCGCCGTCCCGACACCAGCTGGGTCACCGTCGCCTCCGGCGGCACCGAGCTCTACTGCGCGCTCAACGCCCGTACGGCCGAGGAGCGCAACGCACTGCTGCTGGAGAAACTGCCCCGTACCCCGCGGGTGCTCTCCGTCAGCGCCCACTGCATGATGCGCATCTTCGTCGGTGCGACCAGCACCTGGCACGCCACTCGGTTCGAGCCGCAGGGCACAGCGGCCACGGTGGATTCCGGCGCGGCCGCCGCCCCGCTCAGCCTGGACGCGACCGACCGCGTTCTCTTCACCGAGCTGGCCCGGGACGGCCGAGCGCCCCTGCCCGAACTCGCGGCCGCCGCCAACCGCTCCCCCTCCAGCGTCCAACGCCACCTCGACCGCCTCCGCCGCGAGGGTGCCCTGAACCTCTCCGTGGACTTCGATCCGCAGCTCCTCGGCTACCACATGGCCACCCGGATCTGGCTGAACGTCACCCCCGCGCACCTGCGTATCGTGGGGGAGGCTCTCGCCACCCACTCGCAGATCGCCTTCGCCGCAGCCATCACCGGCACGTCCAACCTGGTCGCCAGCGGCATCTTCCGCGACCCGGCCGACCTGTACGACTACATCGATCAGCGCATCGGCCGGCTCCCCGGCATCCAGGGCATCGAGACCGCCCCCACACTGCGTGAGGTCAAACGCCTTGCTCCCGCCATGACTTGAGCGTGGCTTCCCGGGCGGGTTCACGGACTCCACCGCGACGGGCGACCGGACTTCCGGACTTCCGGACTTCCGACGGGACGGTTCCCGAACCAACGGCGACGCGGGGGTGGCCGGTGGCCGACACCAGGCTTCCGCTACGGCAGACGACGGGTGAAGAAGGTCCCCACCTCGCGCCGAACCCGGGCGAGTGTCGCGGCCGGGTCGCCGGTTCCGACGAGCGCGGCACGCGCCGCTGATGTCACTTGACCGGCGGTCTGGAGTTGCGGGACGAGCGAGCCGTAGTCGGTGAACGTCCAGTGGTTCGCGCCGCCGAGCAGCGCGCGGCGGCCGGGCAGGCCTTCCCAGGAGGACTCGATCCGGTCGGCGCCCTCGAATCCGTCGGTGCGGAACAGCAGCAGCCCTCGCGCGAGGCCGGCCGGCGTGTCGTACGGATCGAGGTAGCCCTCAAGGTTCGCCACCGCGCCGACCCGGGGGTCGCCGCAGGCCGCGTACACGGCCGCGGTGCCGCCTGCGGAGTGTCCGTACAGCCCGATCCGGCGGGTGTCCATGACCGGGGCGAGTTGCAGACCGCTGAGCCGGTCGAGTACCAGCCGGAGGTCCGCGATACGGGTGTGGATCATCGTTCGGAGGGTGGCCGGGTCCGGCGGTCCCATCAGGACGGTCGTGCGCATCCCTGTCGGCAGTTCCACCTGGGAAGCGTCGCCGGGATGGTCGACGAGAACGACCACCCGGCCGTGGCTCGCCAGGTCCTCGGCAAGGCCGGTGCCGAGTGTGCGGGAGTCGCCGCCGCCCGGTGAGTACACCAGGACCGGGTGCCGCCCCGGCAGCGGCGGAGCCGCCACGTACCCGTGGGTGAGGACCGCGCCCCAGTCCACCTGTCCCGGCTGCGGCAGCCCGGGGTGTAGGCGCGGTGCGTACTCGGCGAACACCGTGGCCTCGTCCGGGGTGAGTTGGGGCGCGCGGGAGCGGCCGCGCACCGTCCGGGCCGGGTACAGGACGGTGAGCATCAACTCCCGTACACCGCCCACCCACGGGTCCGTGCGATCAGGGTCGAGCAGATGCACTGTCCGCATGCCTACGGGATGCGGGCCCGTCGGCGCGGGCAGCCGGAGAAGAGGGCCGGCACCGGCGGCGGACGCGGCCGTGGGCAGCAGGGCGGCGGCGCCTCCGAATAGAGTGCCTTTCAGAAGAGTGCGTCGAGAAGTCATACGAAGCATCCTTGAGGCGGGGCCCGTCACGGCGCGAGGACTCAGGCCCTGGCCGAAAGGCTTGACCAGGACGAGGAGTTGTGGGGGTGCTGCGCATCCGCTTCACCGCACAGGACATCGCACGGATCTGCTTCGCGCCCCGCCCGGCGCCGCTCCAAGAGCTGCACGCCGCCCTGACGACAGTTGTGACCCGGCAGGGCGGGCCGCTGTCCGCACCGTGGCGCGGCCGTGTCCTGCGCTCCCTCCCGGCCGCCGCCGAGCCGCTCGCCGACCTGGTTCCGGCAGGCCGCCCGCCGTCCTTCCTCGATGTCCTCGGCGACAGCCTGGCCGACAGTTTCGAACAGATCCGCGCCACCAGCCCCGGCGTCGTCCGCTCGGAGCTGGAGCGGATCTACCAGGACGTGCCCGCCCCTGCCTGGATCCGCCGCCTGCGCACGCACGACGACACGGCCTGGCGCACGCTGTACCGCGCGCAGCGGGCCGCGTACGAGGCGGTTCTCGCCCCGGTCTGGTCCGTCGTACAGGAACTGCATCGCGAGGAGTTCACCCGTTACGCCCTCACCGTCGCCGAGCACGGTGTGGCCGCCGCACTGACCGGCCTGGCTCCTGGCAGCCGCCTCGACGGGGAAGTTTGGGAATGGCCCGACGCGGCGGCCCGGGACGTCCGCCTCGACGGGCGGGGCCTGGTGCTGCTGCCCACGTTCCATCACCCGGCGGGTCCCCTTCTTCAGGACTCCCCGGGGCGTCCCGCGGTCCTGACGTACCCGACCGGGCCGCCCGGGTTTCCGCTCACCACGGGGCGCCCGGCCGTTCCCGCCGAGGCCCTGGTCGCAGTCCTGGGCCGCACCCGGCTCGACGCCCTGCGCCTCCTCGCCGAGCCCCACACCACGACGTCCCTGGCCCGTGCTCTCGACGTCAGCAACGCGACGGCCTCGTCGCACGCGGCGGCACTCAGATCGGCAGGCATGACGACGACGACCCGCACCGGCCGCTCGGTCACCCACCGCCGCACGGCCCTCGGCACGCTCGTCGCGGGCGCCTGACCGCCGCGGTCCGAGCGTTCTGCCCTGTCGGGAGTGTCTGACAATTCGAAGAACGCCTCCTGGCCGCGGGACGCGCACACACTTCTGTGCACTTCGGAGTGATCGCTTCCGGTCGCTGCCACAGCCGAGGGAAATACGATTGCCGACCATCGGACACGTTGACATGATTGCGAGCGTGATCACTGCTGAGACGCCGGACTGTCTGATCGTGACGGGGATGCCGGGGGCCGGGAAGTCGACGGTGACCAGACTCGTCGCCGAGCACCTGCCACGCTCCGCCCGGCTCGACGGCGACTTCATCAGCAGGCTGGTCGTCAGCGGTCGTGTCTGGGCCCTTGGCGAGCCTGCCGACGAGGCGGCGCGTCAAGTGGAGCTGTGCAACCGCAATCTGTGCACGCTGGCGAACAACTTCTCCGACGCCGGCTTCACGCCCGTGATCGACTGGGTCATCCCTGACCGCGCGCAGCTGGACTTCTTCGTCTCCCTCCTCCCGGCCCGGCAGGTCTTGTTCGTCGTTCTGGCACCGGGCATCGAGGCGTGCCAGTACCGCAACACCATCCGTGATCCACGGGAGCGGTTCGACTTCGACGGATACGAAGATCTCGATGCCGACATGAAGCGCGAGCTCGGCGATGCCGGGTGGTGGTTCGACACCGCGGCCCTCACTCCCGAGGAGACCGCCGATCGCATCGTCCGGGAAGCTCGGCGTCGCGCCCTGGTGAACTGACTGAAGTCGGCTCTCGCCGTGGACAGCCCGCCGCCGAAGCGGTCGGCTTGCTTCTCCTCCTCGGCAATGTGCCGCAGGCTCTCCTTCAGAACGGCGCCTCGCCCAGCTGCTGCATCCGGTGATGCCTCCCCCGACCGCCCGTGGGCGTTGGCCTCGATCTCCAGGAGCGGACCTGGGCGAGGTCGAGGCGGAGCATCGGGCAACGGATGCCTCCAGCGGCGTCGACCCGACCAGGGGCTCGGGCACGGCTGCGTGGCGCAGCGGGCCGCGCAGTGGCCTGCTGATGCTCAGGACGCAGCGGGTGCGTCGACCGGCACGGCGGTCTTGAAGTCGGTGAACGTGATCGTCGCTTCGATGTCGGGGTCGGACGCGAAGTGGATCTTCTGGCGTACGCGCACGACTCGGCCCTCGTTGTCGATCCATGCATCGGCGTCGATTGTTGTGGCGGGGCGCAGGTTGCGCCCGACGGTCCTGTCTACCGATTCGACGTCCTTCGGAGTGAGGCGGGCCGATACGCGCATGGGTTCGCTGTCCTGGTGCACGGAGGCGCTGTGACCGAGCATGAGCCGCACGTACCGCGGGAGCCTGTCCGTGGGTATACCCCCTTTTGCCGCCGCCGCGGGGAACTCCTGCCATGGCCCATGGGTTCCGGTGGCCCGCCGGTACAGCTTCTGCCGGGTGATCACGACGTCTTCGGTGTACTGCTCGGTTGTGTCTGTCGTGCGCCCTGTGAATGGCGCGTTGAGGTTGACCCGCCCCTCCATGAGCTGGAGCCGTCGGGGCCCCGACTGCGTGATGGCTCTGAGCTCGGCCGAGTACGGGGCATCGTCGGCTGCGCCCAGCCGATCACGGACTGCCTGCGGGCCGCTCTTCGGCGGTGCGGGCTGAATCGGGGAGCATGCGGAGAGCATCAGCCCCCAGAGCACCAGAGTCAGGGGCGCTGTCCGGCGATGAAACACAGGTGGGTCCTCCGAGTACCGGGCCCGAGGAGGAAACACCCCGGGCCGCAGGTGGATGGTGGGCTCATCCTTTCCGACCCCGGAGATCGGGCGGTCTCAGGGGGAAGCGGCGTGATCAAGAGGGCGTCGGACAGTTACGGAATTGCCTTCTCCGCCCGCACAACCTTCCGGCCGGCACCCACCGTCCTCGAAGCGCTCGTCCAGCGGTTGGCCTGCAATGGCGGTGCACCCAGCCGTCGTTGGCCATGGTGACGGGGTTCCGGTGGCGGCCACGGGCTGGGACGGTCACCCTCTCCATTCGGAAAACCGCCGATCGAGCAGCTGTGACAAACGGTCAGCTCTTCCTCGACCCATCCTTGCGCGGCGGGCACCGGGACGGTCTCCTCCGTGCCGCCCCGCGCCCCGGTACGGTCCGCTCGGCGCAGCGGGTGGGCGACCGGGATCTGCCGTACCGGCCGACGCTCCATTCACGGCCGCCTCGTTCCGAGGTTGCGCTGTCCGGTGGCGCTGCTCACCCGGCGGCGCAGCGAAGGCGCTCGATCATTGCGGGCACGTGGTCGTCCACGAAGTCCAGGACATCTCCTTGGGAGGTCGAGGGCGTCTGCCCCTCGTTCTCCAACAGCTTGATGTTGAAGTGCACGTACATTGCCGGTGTGCCGTTCTTGCAGTTGATCTCGACGACGGCGCCGTCGTCTCCGACGACAGCGGCGCCAGGGACGACGAGGCCTCGCCTCTGCCCGTTCTTGAACTGCCGTGGCGCGGAAATCCAGCTCTCGGCGGGCAGGGGGTCGACCTCGAAGACGATGTCATCGGTGAGGACCACCGACTCGTCCACCTTCACCTGGCAGAACAGGTGGCTCCCCGAAGCGGACTGTTCGGCCTCGGCCACCTCCCCCTGCGGGAGCAGCGGCTCAAGCGCGTCCTTCGCGATCGGCCGCCCACAGAACTCCTCGGGCACAGCGGGCGTTTGAGCACCGCAGCCGGTCGCCGTCACCGACAGAATCACCGCTGCGGCCATGGCCGCAGCACCCCGCTTGAACAACTCGATCCCCCGCGATCCTCGTCCACCGCACCTTTGTGCCCGCCACAGAGTACGGCCCGGAACACCCCGGCCACGCACTGCTCCCGGACAAGGAGGGCAGCGCGGCCCCGCGGGTCACGAGCCGGCGACGAGGGCCGGCTCTCCTCCTCTTCACCCTTCCCGTGCTCGTCACCGGCCCATGTTCGTCACCGGCGCCGGGATGGGTCTCTCGGCGGGTCTCGTCGGCGGTCCGCAGGTCCCGCGGGTCCGACCCTTGACGTGCGGTCGACGACAGCAGCCCGCCCTCCCGTACGGTCCGCTCCGGTCCTACTTGCTGTGCACGATCTGGATCAGGTTGCCGCAGGTGTCGTCCAGCACCGCGGTGGTGACCGGGCCCATCTCCAGCGGGTCCTGGGTGAAGTGCACCCCGAGGCCGCGCAGCCGGTCGAACTCCGCGTTCACGTCGTCCACGGCGAACGACGCGGCCGGGATGCCGTCCTGGACGAGCGCCGTCTTGTACGGCTTCACCGCGGGATGGCCGTCGGGCTCCAGCAGCAGTTCGGTGCCGTCGGGGTCCTCCGGCGAGACCACGGTCAGCCACCGGTCCTCGCCCACCGGGACCTCGTGCTTCTTCACGAAGCCCAGCACGTCCGTGTAGAAGCGCAGGGCCTTGTCCTGGTCGTCGACGAAGACGCTGGACAGATGGATCCTCATGGGCTGCTCTCCGGGGTGTCGGTCCTGAGCCACCGGGTCACGATGTGCTCAAGGGGTTCGGTGTTCAGGTCGTGGAACTTGTAACGGCCCTGGCGCCGGGTACGGACCAGACCCGCGGACTCCAGTACGGCCAGATGCTGGCTGATCGCCTGGCGGGACAGCCCCAGACCGTGCTTGGTCACCAGCCGTGTGCATATCTCGAACAGGGTCTGGCCGTCCCGTTCCACCAGCTCGTCAAGGATGCGCCGACGTGTCGGGTCGGCCAGCGCCTTGAAAACATCATCCGCCACACCCCACACCATAGGCAAGCATCGACTTGCTTATCAATCGGGGGCCTTTCACACCTGCCGGCCTCCGACCGGCAGCAGGACGATCAGCCGGGTGCCCGGCCGGTTGTCCTCGATGTGAGTGGTGCCGTGGTGGGCCTCGACGATGTCACGGACGATGGCGAGGCCGAGGCCGCTGCCGCCGGTGTCCCGGCCCCGGGCGTCGTCCAGACGGGTGAACCGGTCGAAGACGCGCTCCCGATCCGCCCCTGGAATACCGGGCCCGTCGTCGGCGACGACCAGTCGAGCGGTGTCGTGCAGCGTACGGAGGCTGATGTCGATCCGGGTCACGGCATGGCGCAGCGCGTTGTCCAGGAGGTTGCGCACGACACGGGCGAGGGCGTCCTCGTCGCCGCTCACGCGTGCCGCGCCGACGTCGTGCTGATCGATCACGAGTCCGGTGCGGTCGCGGGCCTCGCGCACCTCGGCGAAGACGATCTCGTCCAGGTCCACCGGCATGGTCCGCAGCCGGGGCCGGGCGTCGAGCCGCGCGAGCCGGAGGAGGTCGTCGACCAGACGGTTCAGCCGTTCGGTCTCCCGGAGCAGGGTGGGTACGAGCGTCTGCCAGTGGGCGGATTCCGGGTGCCGGTCGGCGACTTCGAGACGGGTGTGCAGGGTGCTGAGCGGGCTGCGCAGTTCGTGGGCGGCGTCCGCGATGAACCGGCGCTGTCGCCGGGTCGCGGCGTCCAGACGGCCCAGCAGGTCGTTGAAGGTGGTGGCCAGCCGGCCGAGCGCGTCATCGGCCGGCGGTACGTCGAGGCGCCGGCTCAGGTCGGACTCGGTGATCTCGGCCGTCTGGGCGCGCATGGCGTCCACGGGCCGCAGCGCGCGCCCGGTGAACAGCCATACGACTCCGGTGAGCAGCGCGACGACCGCCGGCACGCCGGTGGCCAGGCCCGCGGTGAGTTGCGCCAGTCCGCGGTCGACGCTTTCGGTGGGCAGGGCGACGTACACCGTGACGGGGTTGCCCGGCGTGCCCGCGGGGACGCCGACGGCGCGCCAGTCCCCGCTGTCGTGCTCGGGGATGTCGTGGACGGTGTGGGCCCGCGGGGTGCCGGAGCGGCTCGCCGGGAAGGTGAACACCCGTGGCAGGCCGCGCAGGTTGGCCGAGCTGGCGAGCACGTTCCCCTTGCCGTCGACGACCTGCACGACGGCCTCGGCGTGGGAGGTGGCCGGTACCTCGGCGCTGATCTGGTTGGTGTCGGCGTCCGCCGCCACGACCTGCGCGCGCTGGAGGGCGGTCTGGTCGAGACCGGCGATCAGGCTGCCGTGCAGCCAGACGACGAGCAGGACGGCGGCTCCGGCCAGCCCGGCCGCCATGACCAGGGCCGCGGCGGCGGTCAGTCGCAGTCTCAGCGACCGGCGGGACCACCAGGAGCGGACGGCGGCGGTCATCGGTCAGCCCGCGGTGCTGTGGAGCCGGTAGCCGGCACCGCGGACGGTTTCGATGGTCCGGCGGTCGAACGGGGCATCGATCTTGCGTCTGAGATAGCCGATGTACACCTCGACGATGTTGGTGTCACCGTCGAAGTGTTCGTCCCAGACGTGTGTGAGGATGTCCGTCTTGCTGATCACCTCGCCGGCATGCCTGAGCAGGTACTCCAGCAGCGCGAACTCCCTTGCCGTCAGGCCGATGTCGCGCCCACCGCGACGGCAGTGGTGACCGGCGGGGTCCATGGTGAGATCGCCTGCGCGGAGCACGGCGGGCCGGGCGGGTGCGCCGCGGCGCAGCAGGGCCCGCAGGTGGGCGACGAGTACCACGTAGGAGAACGGTTTACTGAGATAGTCGTCGGCGCCGAGGTCGAGGGCGTCCGCCTCGTCGTACTCGCCGTCCTTCGCCGTGAGTACCAGCACCGGTGTCCAGACCCTGGCCGCGCGCAGCCGTTTGAGGACTTCGTATCCGGACAGCGCGGGCAGCATGATGTCCAGCACGATGATGTCGTAGGGCTCGTGCAGGGCACGCCACAGACCGTCCGCCCCGTCGTGCGCGATGTCGGCGACGAACCCCTCTGCGGCCAGCCCGTCGGCGATCGCATCGGCGAGCGCGGGCTCGTCCTCGGTGATAAGCATCCGCATGGTGACCTCTTTGTCCACCTTAGCGCCGCCGGAATGGCTGTTCCTTAAAGGATGCTGAGAAACGGGCCGCCTCTCAGCATCCTCTCAGTGCCCCGGACACAGGCTGGAGTCGTCAGCCGGACACGGACGGACGAGACGAGGAGAGGAACGATGAGCGACCTCAGAGACGGACGCCGGGGCAGGGACGAGGAAGCCTCGGAGCGCACTCGGCGCGACCGCGACCGCGGTCCGCGGGAGCCCGACGAGCGGCCGGACGACAGGCGGCCCGGAGGACGACGGCGTACGGACGCCGGACAACGGGAGCGTCTGGCCCGTAGTTCGCGCGTCACCGACCGGCCCCTCGGCTGAGTGGCGGAAGCAGGAACAACCCATCACGAACAGTGCGTGCCGGCCGGTCCGTGTCCCCGTGACGCGGACCGGCCACACGTCTGCGCCTCACTCCCCCATCACCGCTTCCACCAGCTCCTCGGCCAGGTCCAGGGTGTGCTGGACCGGCAGACCGTGGTCGGTGTACCAGTCGGGCGTCGCCTCGGGGTGCGGTCCGGTGACCGCCACGCGTCCTTTGCCGTACCGGGCCACGAGAGCGGCCGTGGTGCCGTTGTCGTAGGTGGCGAGGATCCTCGCACCGGCGGCGGCAGCGGAACTCCTGTCGAGGACGAAGAACGGGCCGTCCTGGAAGAACACCGTACGCGGACGGCCCCGCCACAACACCTCGATCACCGTGTCGCGCCCGTCGTGGACCGTGGCACCCGGGGAGGCGATGTACTGGTCGGCGTCACCGGGCAGGAGACCGAACCCCGGAGTGGATCCGGCGAGGTATCCGCCCAGGCAGAAGCCGACGTAGCGCCCGCCGTCGTGGACGAAGTCGCGTAGCGCCCCGCGCCGCCCTCGCAGTCTCCGGTACGCGGACGAGAGCGTGCCGCCGCCGGGCTGGGCGTACAGCGCGGCGTGGGACAGGGTCCGGGCCGTCAGCGGAAGTGCCTCATGGGGTCCGGTGTAGCGGACGTCCAGGTTCCATGGGGCCGAGGCGAGGAGGGCCGCCACCGCCTCGGGGCAGCCGGACCGCGAGGCCGGCCCCCGGTAGACGAGGGCTGTCGGGCGGTGCCCGGAACGAGTCATGGCGTGCTCTCCCGGTGGGCGGGCGTGGTCGCGGTGCCGGTGGACGCCGCGGGGGCCCCTTCGGCCGGAAGTCCCTGCCAGCGCGTTCCCGGTGTCAGCCGCTCGCCCTTCATGACCAGCGACAGGGCCCCGAGCCGGGCACCGGCGCCGACCACCGTGTCGTAGAGCACGACACTGCGCGGGCCTATGCTCGCCCCGGCACCGATGGTCACCGTCGACATCTTCATCACGCGGTCCTCGAACAGGTGGCTCTGCAACGAGACGTTCATGCCGATCGCCGCGTCGTCACCGACCTCCACCAGGTCGAACTCCGTGAGGTACGTGGTGCCGATCCAGGTGCGCCGCCCGATCCGGGCACCGAGCCCGCGCAGCACCGGGGGCAGGAACGGTGTCCCCACCAGGGCGCCCACGCCCACCGGGACGGCGGCCGCCTCGAAGAGGCCGGTGACGAACTCCGCGCGGCGCACGAACAGGCTCCACAGCGGCTCGACCCGTGGCCGGTACCGTCCGGCGACCGCCCATTTGGCCAGCACGCAGTACACGACGACGGCCAGCGCGGCGCCCATGGCGAGCAGCGGCGACACCAGCAGCGGGACGACCGGTCCCGACCGGTGCGCGACGGCGGCCAGGGCCAGCAGGTACAGGCAGGCACTGGTGGTCAGGACCGAGGCGGGCATGGTGGCCCGGAAGAACTCGATGGCGAGACGGACCAGCACGGCCCGGCGGGAGGGCCGGAAGGTCAGCTCCTCGGGGTACGTCCCGCTGTCCTGGCGTACGGGCAGTCGCAGCGCGGGCGAACCCAGCCACGTACTGCCCGCGGGCACCTGATCCGCGCGGGGAACCGTGCCCACACCGATCAGGCTGCCGGGACCGATGCGTGTTCCGGCGGGGACGAGTGCCGCGTTGCCGATGAAGGAGCGTTCACCGACGCCGGTCGGCGCGAAGGTCATGCGGTCGGCCGCGAAGGCCGCGACGCCGATTCCGGCCAGGTCGGCGACGAAGCTGCCGTCGCCGAGGGCGAGGAGGTCCGGGTCGATGTGCGACACGGTGGACACCTCGGCGTTCCGGCCGACCCGGGCGCCGAGCAACCGCAGCCACGGGGCCGTGTAGAGCGTGGCATAGAGCGAGTTGGTGAACATGAGGCTGTGTTCCAGCAGCTTGTCCGCGATCCACTTGCGCACGCCGAGCGCCGAGCGCGCCGGGTGGGTTCCCGGAGGTGTCCTCGGCAGGACCGTTCGCCTGCCGACGGCGACGATCAGGCACACCGTGGCCACGAAGACCGGGCCGGTCAGTGCGGCGGCGGCCAGTCCGACGGCCGTGCCGCCGCTCGACCAGGCCCACCAGAACAGGGCGACGCTCGGCAGGGCGGTGGCGACCACGGAGGCCTCCAGCAGGACCAGTCCGAGCAGGACGGCGAGCAGTTGCGGCGGTCGCCAGCGGTCCGTCCGGTCCCGGGTCCGCAGCATCGCCTCGACGGGTGGCGACAGTGCGGTCACGGGGCGTGCGGGCGATCCGGCACGGCGGGCGCCCGCGGGGAGCGTCTCGTCCGGGCCCGCCACGGACTGCTCGCCCAGGGCGGCGCCGGGTTCCAGGCGGGCACCGGGCTCACAGACCGCGTTGGCACCGACGAACGCCCGCTCGCCGATGGTGATCGGGGCTACCGTGACCTGTCCGTCGGCGACCTGCCAGGGGCGCAGCGTGGCTCCGTAGCCGATCGCGGCGTCCCGGTCGATGCGCAGCAGCGGGGGCAGGCCGACCAGTGCGGTGGCGATGGTGGTGCCGGGCCCGATGCGCGCGCCCAGGAGCCGCAGATAGGGGCCCATCATGGGCGAACCGCTGAGGGTCCGCAGCGGGCCGATGCCGTGCAGCAGCACGTCCAGCATCCAGATCCGCAGGTACGTCGCTCCCCACAGCGGGTAGCAGCCGGGCCTGATGCGCGCCGCCAGTGGCCGGGCCAGGGCGACGGGAAGGAGCCAGCGGACGGCGGTGTAGCCGGCCACCACGGCGATGGCGGGCCCCACCACTCCCCAGCCCGACACCGTGTCGTGGTGCATCGAGTACGAGAGGGCCACGGGGCCCGTGAGAAGCAGAAGCACTCCGTACAGCGCCGCTGCCTGGGCCAGTCCGGCACGGGCGATCCGTCCTCGGCCGTGCCGAATCGGGGCGGGACGGGGCTGCCCCGCAGCCGGGGCGGAAGGGGGGCCCGCTACCGGACGCAGGTGTGCCGCGAGCGCCCGCACGGTGGGATGCTCGTACATGTCCCGCAGCGTGGCACCGGCCGTGCCGTTCCGGCCGCGCAGCACCGACACGGCACGGGCGGCGAGCAGCGAATGGCCGCCGAGCCCGGTGAAGAAGTCGGCCCGGGCCGACAGCTCCCCGGGGCCGATGCCGAGTACCTCCGCCCAGGCGTCGCGCACGGTCGTCTCCAGCTCCCCGCGGACCGGCACCACGCGGCCGCTCCCGGCGAACCGGCGGCCGGCCGGTGGGGGAAGGCATGTGCGGTCCGTCTTGCCGCTGGGCAGGACGGGCAGCCGGCCGAGGAAGTCCAGGGTCGACGGCATCATGTAGGCGGGCAGCGACCGGTGCAGGCGCTCGTGCAGCCGGGCGGTGAGATCGTCGTCGCAGACGTCGTGGTCCGCGGTGCGCACCGCGTAGGCGGCGAGGAATCCCTCGCCGTCGCGTGCGTTCACAAGGGCGGTGCCCGCCTGGGCGATGGCTGGGTCCTCCATCAGTACGCTGTCGATCTCCTCCAGCGACACGCGGTATCCGCGGATCTTCACCTCCGCGTCGGACCGGCCGAGGTACTCGATCTCCCCTTCGGCGGTCACGCGGCCGAGGTCGCCGGTGCGGTAGAGACGGCCGCTTCCGGGTCCGGGGGCCAGGGGGTGTTCGACGAACCGGTCGGCGGTCAGGTCCGGCCGTCCCACGTAGCCCCTGGCCAGCCCGGGGCCGCCCAGGCAGATCTCGCCGGTGTCGCCCGGGGGCACCGGGCGGAGCCGGTCGTCGAGGAGGACTACGGAGTACGTCGGCAGGGGCCGGCCGATGGTGACCGGCCGGCCCGGCAGGAGTTCCTTCCAGGTGGCGGTCACGGTGGCTTCGGTCGGCCCGTACGTGTTGAGCATGCGCCGCCCCGGTCTGCTCCACCGCTCGACGAGTGCGGCGGGGCATGCCTCACCGCCCACGACGACGCCACGGAGCCGCGGGAGGTTACGCGGAATGGTCGCCAGCAGCGTCGGTACGCAGTACAGGACGGTCACCTCGCGCTCCTGGAGGAAGTCGGCGAGCTCCGGACCGAGCCGTCCGGGGCCGGCCGGCCCGGCGACGAGCGTCGCGCCGGCCGCCCAGGTCGGCCAGATCTCCTCGATGGAGAAGTCGAACGAGATCGCCATCCCCTGGTAGACCCGGTCCTGCGGCCCGACACCGTAGACCGGGGACACGACGCGCAGGAAGTTGCAGATGCTCGACCGGGCGATCTCCACGCCCTTGGGCCTGCCGCTGGAACCGGACGTATACATGACGTACGCCAGTGGGTCCTGCGCGCCCGGGTCCTCGACGGGCGGGCGCGACGTCGGCAGCAGGGCGAGGTCCCCGGCACACGCGTCGACCTCGATCACCGGGCACACCCGGCACGGCCCCGCCCGGTCGGCGCCGGACGCGAGTGCGGACGTGGTCAGCATCAAGGCGGCGCGGACGTCCCGCAGGATGAAGGCGACCCGGTCTGGCGGCGTGGCGGGGTCGATCGGCACGAACGCCGCCCCGGCCTTGCAGATACCCAGCAGACACACGTACGTCTCCACGGACCGCGGCAGCATCAGTGCCACGGGCCTGCCCGGTCCGATCCCGAGCCGACGCAGGTGGTGTGCCATCCGGTTGGCCCGGGTGTCGAGCTCCGAGTAGCTCAGCCGGTGCGCACCGCATTCGAGCGCGACGGCCGACGGTGTGCGGTCGCAGGCGGCCTCGAAGAACTGGTTCAGCCTGTCCGCGCCGTCCGTTGTCCTCGGTCCGGCGCGGTCACCTGCCGGGGCGACGGGCAGTACGGCGGTTCGGGAGGCCATGGGTTCCCCCTCGTCCGGTGCGTGAAGGGTGTTCGGTCACCTCAAGGCTGCGCGGCACCGGCTGAGAGGAGGCTGAGAGGCCGGCGCGATCGAACCGTACAGCCGCGTGCCCTGCTGCTCTTCCCGTTCGTCGGGGACCGGGAAGTGGAGTGCCTCGCTGCGGATGGAGGTGAAGTGGTGTTGCCAATCGGCCCGGAGGGACGCGAGCCACACGCCGTCCTCCCCGACGATCGCCGCCTCGGCGCGGCCCACCGCCCGGGGGTGTCGTGCGGGACCGGGTACCGCACCACCTCCTCGGGATCCTCGTCGCCGCGCGACACCATCTCGCCCGTCTCCGGCACGAAGCACGTGTCCCGCCGCTTGTCCGGATGGGCCCGTGATCCCGGCGACGCACTCGGCCAAGTCAGGGCCGTCCGCGAGCCGTTGACCGGCCGAGCGCAGGAGGTCGCGCAGCAGGACGACGCCGCCCGCGAAGTCCGGCGCGATACCGGCACGCATGTTCCAGAGCGTGGACAGGACCATGTCCGACCCACGCTCGACGAGCAGCTTGTGCGCCGGCGGAATGCCCCCGTTGTGCTCCGGGACGCACCGGATCTTCCGCGGATTCACCGCCGCGGTCGGCAAGGTGCGTGCTGAACGAAGACCAAGAACGGTTGCCGGAGGAGACCTAGCGGCCGAGGGCCCGTCGCACGGTCAGGTTGTGGTACTTCCGCAGCCGGTACAGTTCCCAGCACGACAACACCGTCACCGACACCGGAGCGCCGAGCAGGAACACGATCCGGGCCAGGACGGGAACCTCGGCGTTCTCGTTGTTGATCACGTCCAGGGCGGCCATCACCCACACCAGCAAGGTGGCGAGGATCGGCGGCAGCACCTCGTGGATGTCGGCGGTGCGGAACACGTGCATGAGGCAGAGCGCGATCCCGTACAGGACGAAGCCCAGCGACCACGCACAGAGGGTGATGAGGACGACCATGCCAGGGGTCCCGATGGCGTCACGGAAGCCGGCGGTCTCCCGATCGGGGGCGACGGCGAGGGGGAACGTGGCCATGGAGCCCATCAGAGCCGCCACCGACCCGAAGGACTTCAGGGACCGGCGCAGGTAGAGCCCGCGCAGCGCACCGTGTGCGGCGAACGCGAACACGGCGATCACGAACGGGAAGGCGCACACAAGGACGAGTGTGCTGATCCAGCTCTGATCGAACTTGTCGCCCGCGACGGTCTCGACACCCTTGGCTGTGTCGACCGGCTTGTACGACATGACCAGCACGAGCCAGGCTGCGACGCCGATCCCGGTCCGCCACATCTGGATCTTGCGCACCGTCAGGTCCTCGACAGCGCCCGGGCGCGAAGGGCGGAAGGCCCGCTGAGCCGCGTAGAACGGGTTGTAGACGCACTTGAGTATCCGCTGACTGCGCGTCAGCGGCGGCCGGGGCGGGCGCGGGAACGGCGGCTGCGGGCCACCGCCGTGCGGCTGCGGCGGGTATGGGCCCCAGCCCTGCGGATGCCCCGGGTACCCCTGCGGCGGCACCGGCACGGGCTGCGGCGGGTAGGGTCCCCCGGCAGGACCGCCGGGGTACGGGTGGTTTCCGGCCCCGGGGTAGGGCTGATGGCCGGGACCTGGGATCGGCTGTCCGCCGGGACCGGGTCCGCCCGCCGGGCCCCGGTAGCCATTGCCGTACGTACTCATGCCGTGCTCCCCCGATGTTTCGGTCCGTGCCGCGCGCGGCACGGCTCGACCCGTCCGCTCAGCGTGCGGCGTGATCCTACCCATCGCGGAGGCCGAGAAGTACACGTTCCGGGACCGGGCCGGGTACCTGGGGCGCGACAGGGAGCGGCAGCGTTCCTCCGGCATACCTGATCGCGCTGCCGCCCCGCCCCTGGACGTGGGCTCCCGAACCGAAGAACGCGGCGACCGTGCGGAGCATCAGGAGCCGGCTTCGTACACGACAGTGAGCAGCGCGTTCTGTGCGCTTTCAGCAGCTCGCCGACGCGTGCTTTCAGGAGAGCGGGGTCGGTCTGCGGGGCGGCGGGACGGCCCGGAGCAGTTCCCACAAGGGGCGTGTGCCGGCTGCCCACGCACCGAGGGTGTCGCGGTCGACGACGTGGAGGCGCTGCTGTTCGGCGAAGGTGACGGCCGGGGCTGTGACACGGCCATTGGTGACGATCACCGCGATGTCGGCGCCGTGGACCTGGCGGGCGGTGCCGTTGAGGACCTGGAGGTCCGGGGAGCCGACGGGGGAGCCTGCGAGGCCGTTGCGGCGGTGTTTGCACTGGATGACCCAGAGCCGTCCGTAGGGGTCGGTGGCCTTCACGTCGGCGCCCAGGTCGCCGGCGCCTCCGACACGGACCGCGTCCCGGCAGCCGTCGCGGCGCATCAGCTCCCGCACCGCGTCCTCGAACCGGGCATGGTGCAGGCTGTCCAGTTGTGCCAGCCCGTAGCGCAGGCCCTGCGTACGGACCGCATCCCACCGGGCCCGCTGCTGCTTCCGGTGGAGCCAGACACCGCCGGCCGGCACGACCAGGACACCGATGGCGACCAGGATCCACCAGTGGACCAGCAGCCAGTTGACCACGGCCACCATCACGGCGGCGGCCAGAGCCGCGACCACGAGGAACCCCACCAGCCGGTCGTCCGCACGCTGCCGTCTGCCGCGCCCACGGGTTCGCCGCCGTACCGGGGAGCGCCTGGCCGTCGTGGGCCGGCGTCTGCGGGGGCTCACCGGCTGGCCTGTGTCACGCCGCTCGCGACCTGTCCCAGGAAGCTCAGGATGCCCTGGCCCACCGGGGTGGGAGCCAAAAGGACCCCGAGCGCCAGGACGATGACGACGGTCATCTTCTCGTCGAAGCGGCTGCGAGCCTCAGTACGCCGGCGCAGCCGGAGGAAGACGACGACTACGAGCAGCACAGCTGCATTGATGGTCAGCAACCGCCCAGACCTCCCGCACGATTGGCAGATACCCAGATGAGGCCGCTGCGCCGCCCCTCCTTCCTGTGTAGCGGGGCCACGGTGATGTTGGAGGCGGGATGCACATAAATGGCACAAAGCCATTAGGCCCTGGCCGAATACCGCATGGAAGATCGGTCGTCGACGCGCACGGCACGTGCGAATACCCGGGGGCGCCGTCATCGTTCCCGGCCAGGGGCAGCGGGTGAACCGGATCGTTCCGGTGCGGCAGAACGAACCGCTGCCGCCTGCTGTACGCGCGCCACCCGGTGCGGGCCGCGAGAGCGCCCGGACGGGGGCGGCGCGTGAAGCATGTTCAGAACCCGAGGACGGGGCCGCAGCCAGTGAAACGCCGACGGGTCGCGAAACGGTTCCAGAGGGGCGGGGCCCGCCCAGGCCTCATGCAGACCTGGCGGCTGGTCGGCTTCCGAGCGGCTCCTTGGTGGTGAGTCCCGTTGGGAAGTCGGGGCTCCCCCCAACGGGACTCCATCACTCCCGACCGGCCCTCACTTCGTCGCGCACTGCGCGAACCGACCGAATCGCAGCGATCACTTTCTGGGAGAGCGCGGGCACCTGGTCGAAGAGGTGTCCCACAACAGTGAAACCCCCAACCACCGCAGCGGTTCCCACGGTCACCCAACCCGCCAGTTCCATGTAGCTCCCTTCAGAGAGGGTTCGGCGAAGGCACCGAGACACCCGCCCCGGCCCCCTTACCAGGGCGCGCTCGCCTCGGAATCACCTTTTCGACGCCGGTCCCTCTTGACGAACTACACGATCTGTCAGGCGACTTGAGTGTACCTGCCCTTGCGCCCCGGCCGATTGGCCATGGCTCCCGCGCGGTGATGCCGGAGGCGGGTTGCTGACGCATGGCACAACGCCACTGGGCCCTGGCCGGGCACCGCGCCGCAGGTCGGTCGTCGGCGTGCACGGTCACGTACAGGTCCCCGGGGCGCGCACCACATGCTCCGCCGGGGCCACCGGGTCGGCCACGGCAACAGGCGCGAACTCACAGACCGCAGACCGCACGGCTGGTCGCATCTCAGAAATCGGCGTCAACGCCGAAGGTACGTACGGCGAGCACACGGTCGAGCGGCCTCACAAGCTCCCGGTGAGCGATGGCCAGGAGCCGATTCGGCACTTCACCCCCGAGCAGCCCGGTCACGTAGGCGAGGGCATGCGCCGGGGAGAGCCCGGTCACCCTCCGGCGAAGGGCACGGACAGCGGCGATGCGGCCGCCCGTTGCTTCAGCTGCCGTCCGTAGGTCGTCGTGGAGATCATCCACCGGAGTGCGGACCGGCAGCCCTCGGATTCGACTGCGGTAGTCGTCCTCCCAAGCCCCCGTGACCCCGGAGACCACTCCGATCGAGTGGAGCCCGGCATCGACCCGGTCCACCAGATACGGGCCGCGTCCCACCAGCATCGCGGATGCATTGCGCGTTCTCGCACAGTCCTCGGACTGGACACAGACCTTCCGGACGAGCTCGTGCTCGACCACGCCCACCCACCCTGCGCGGGAACTGCTCGACCCCGGCGGCAACCCACGCCTGGTGGCTACGCCGCAGCTCTTCCTCAACGATGCGTACCGCGTCGTCCCGTTCGATCACGACCGCATCATCACGCGGAACCTCACCGCGCCGCCACGGGATTCCCTCACCGGGCTCTCTCCTATGCAGGACCGCGAACCTGTCGGTGCCGACCGTCGCCGACCGTCACGAAGCATCCGCCGCAGCCGACTTCGAAGAACGAAGGCCGGGCCCGCGAAAGCGCCCGCGCCCGGCCTCTGCAGGAGCGGGCACTCACCCGGATCAGCACCTCACCGGAAACCACCCTCGGGTCCGGGAGGGGTCGGCAAGCCGCAGCGCATCGGGTTCGCCGCATCCGTTGAGGGTGAACGCTCTCACGTGGCGATCGCTGACGGCGCCCGCGCGGTTTCGACGGTGCGCACCAGGGCTTCCAGCCGGGGGTCCTCGGCGGCTTCCCGCAGTGCCGCACGCAGGGCCGCCTCATTCGTCGGGCGGGCTTCGCCGAGCAGCTTGAGGCCGGCCTCGGTGACGTTGGTGTAGATCCCGCGCCGGTCGGTGGGGCACAGGTAGCGCTCCAGGAGTCCGCGGTCCTCAAGGCGGGTGACCAGGCGGGTCGTCGCGCTCTGGCTCAGTACGACGGAGTCGGCTACCTGCTTCATCTGCAGGTGCCCGCCCTCCCCGTCGTGCTGGCGGCTGAGGACATCGAGGAGCGAGTACTCGCGCACGCTCAGGCCATGACCCGCCTGCAGGGCGCGTTCGAGGCGGGACTCGATTTTTCCGTGCAGTAGAGACAGTGCGCACCAGCCCTGAGCCAGAGCGGTGAGCGCGGGGGCAGTAGCAGTCAACGGGGGCCTCCTTCTTCGGCCGTCCCCTCAATTATTGCACCCGACGATACATGCATACCGCTTCATTGCGCGTTTGCCTTATCCAGCGTGTGCAATTATTGTCAGGTGAAGTAAGCGTCCAACGCAATTATCTGGAAGGTAGCCCCCATGCCTCTCGCGCTCCTGGCTCTCGCCATCGGGGCCTTCGGGATCGGCACCACCGAATTCGTGATCATGGGCGTGCTGCCCCAGGTCGCAGGCGACTTCGGCGTGACCATCCCGGCCGCCGGCTGGCTGGTGTCCGGCTACGCCCTGGGCGTTGTGTTCGGCGCGCCGCTCCTGACCGTCCTCGGCACCAAGGTGTCCCGCAAGAAGATGCTGATGTTCCTGATGACGCTGTTCGTCATCGGTAACACGCTGTCCGCCTTCGCACCGAGTTTCGGCGTCATGCTCACCGGCCGGATCGTGGCCTCCCTGGCGCACGGAGCGTTCTTCGGCATCGGTTCCGTGGTCGCAGCCGACCTTGTCGCTCCGGAGAAGAAGGCCTCGGCCATCTCCCTGATGTTCATGGGCCTGACCGTGGCCAACATCATCGGTGTTCCCGGCGGCACGTACATCGGCCAGGCAGCCGGCTGGCGCGTCACGTTCGTCATCGTCGCCGCGCTCGGCGTCATCGGCTTCCTCGGCGTCGCCAAGCTGGTGCCCGAGGTGGGTCGGCCCGATTCGGTGACCGTACGTTCCGAGTTCACGGCATTCCGCAACGTGCAGGTGTGGCTGGCCATGGCCATGACCGTCCTCGGCTACGGCGGTGTCTTCGCTGCGATCACCTACATCACCCCGATGATGACCGAGGTGGCCGGCTACACCGAGGGCGCGGTGACCTGGCTGCTCGTTCTCTTCGGTATCGGCATGTTCCTGGGCAACCTCCTCGGCGGCAGGTTCGCCGACCGCAGGCTGATGCCGATGCTTCTCACCACCCTCGCGGCCCTCACCGCCGCACTGCTGCTGTTCACCGCGACCGCCCACAACAAGGTGCTGGCCGCGATCACTCTCTCCCTGATCGGCGCCCTCGGCTTCGCGACCGTCCCGCCGCTGCAGAAGTGGGTGCTCGACCAGGCCTCGTCCGCTCCGACCCTGGCCTCCGCTGCCAACATCGGCGCCTTCAACCTCGGGAACGCTCTCGCGGCCTGGCTCGGCGGCGTCGTGATCGCCGCGGGTCTCGGTTACACGTCCCCCAACTGGGTCGGGGCGATCCTGTCCGGCACAGCCCTGCTGCTCGCGCTTCTCGCCGCCCACCTCCATCGCCGTACCCGCGCCGCCGAACGTGTCGCCGCGGGGTCCGTCGGCCACCGGAGCACGGCGGAGACCGTCCTGCACTGACCTGGACGCGCCACCGCGGCCGAGCTCTCGCCCCGGCGCCCGATCCCATCCGATCCCCGCCCGATCCCCCACCCTCGAAGGAATCCCGTCATGAGCACCACCGTCCCCGTCACCCCGCTGACCACGCGGGACGCCGCGGTCCTCGTCAATGCCGCGCGCCGCGCCGCCGACGCCGCGGGAGTCACCGTGAGCGTCACCGTCCTGGACGCCGGCGGGCACCTGCTGGCCTTCCGCCGGGACGACCGGGCGGTGCTGATCTCCGGCGAGACCAGCACCCGCAAGGCCTACACCGCCCTGCAGCTCGACGCGCCGACCGCGGAGCTCGTCGACCTCGTCAAGCCCGAGGGGCCCTTCCACACCCTGCCCACCGCGCTCGACAAGCCGCTGCTGTTCATCGCCGGAGGCGTCCCCGTCCACCGCGACGGTCGCCTCATCGGCGCCGTCGGTGTCGGCGGCGGCGCCCCCGAGCAGGACCACGGCTTCGCCGTCGCGGCCGTCGAGGAGCTGTCCTGATGCCCCGCGCCCCGCAGGAGGTCTTCGCCGATCACGGGAGGCGGCTCGGCACCGGGGACCTCGACCTGATCGCCGCGAGCTACACCGAGGACGCCGTCTTCGTCACCCCCGAGGGAATCCTGACGGGCCATCAGGGCGTACGGGAGGGAATCGGCCGTCTCCTGGCCGATCTCCCCGACGCCGACTGGCAGTTGGTTCCGCAGTTCGCCGGAGACGTGCTGTTCCTGACGTGGACCGCCACCACCGCCACCCACGAGGTCACCGACGGCGTCGACACGTTCGTCTTCCGTGACGGTCTCATCAGCGCCCAGACCGTCCGCTACTCCCTCTCCATCCGTACGACCCGTACCGTCTGAAAGGCAACACACCCCATGGCACCGTCCGTCATCCCCACCGTCACCCTCAACAACGGCGTCGAGGTTCCTCAGCTCGGCTTCGGCGTCTTCCAGGTCCCCGACGACCAGACCACCGCCGTGGTGAGTTCCGCCCTGGAGGCCGGGTACCGCAGCATCGACACCGCCGCGATCTACGGCAACGAGACCGGTGTCGGCCGCGCCCTCGCGTCCTCCGGGATCGCCCGCGAGGAGCTGTTCGTCACCACCAAGCTGTGGAACGCCGACCAGGGCTACGACGCCACCCTGCGGGCTTTCGACTCCAGCCTCGCCAAGTTGGGCCTGGACCACCTCGACCTCTACCTGATCCACTGGCCGACCCCGGCCCGCGACCTGTACCGCGAGTCCTGGAAGGCCATCGAGAAGCTCGTCGCCGAGGGGCGGGTCCGCGCCGCGGGCGTATCCAACTTCCAGCCCGCGCACCTCGACCGGCTCATCGCCGGTTCCGAGCTGGTCCCGGTGGTCAACCAGATCGAGCTGCACCCCGGCCTCCAGCAGAGCGAGCTGCGCGCCGTCCACGCCCGGCACGGCATCGCCACCGAGGCGTGGAGCCCGCTGGCGCAGGGCGCCGTACTCAAGGACGAGGCGATCACCACGATCGCCACCCGCCACGGCAAGTCGCCCGCCCAGGTCGTCCTGCGCTGGCATCTCCAGCTCGGCAACGTCGTCATCCCCAAGTCGGTGACGCCCGCCCGTATCCGCGAGAACCTCGACGTCTTCGCATTCACCCTCACCGACGACGAGATGGCCACCATCGCCACCCTCGACCGCGACCTGCGCACCGGCCCCCACCCGGACGAGCTCAACTGACCCTTCCGACCGGCCCCGGCGGGGCGGCGTTCCGCGCCGTCCCGCCGGGTTGCCACGGCTCGCGGGGGCGTGGACGGCAGGTCCCGCCCGCGCGAGCCCGCACTCGAACTCCGTACCTGCGCGTCGCCCCACGTCGCCGCTCTTCCGAAAGTTGTGTCTGGCATGTCCGCCGCCCCCACCACCCTGGACCGGCTCGTGAACGCCGCGAGCCTGCCGACTCTGGGCCTTGAACTGCCCCTCGACAACGACCGGCCGTGACCGAGCGGGCCGTGCTCGGGACCGCGGCCGTCGTCCTGCCACTGCGGCAGCCGCTGCTGGTCGCCAAGTCCGCTGCCACGGTCGATGTGCTCTCCGGCGGCCGGTTCGTCCTCGGCCTCGCGAGCGGGGACCGGCCCGTCGAGCACCCCCTGTTCGGGGAGGACTTCCAAGGCCGCGGTGCCACGTTCCGCAGGGGGGTGGAAATCCTGCGTGCCGCGTGGGCCCGGCACACCGACGGTGCGGGCATGGAGCTGCCCGAGCTCGGTCTCGACGCCGGCCGCCGTCTGGACGTCCTTCCCAAGCCGACGGGCACGTCCGTACCTCTCGCCATCGCCGGACACGCCCAGCAGTCGGCCGAGTGGATCTCGCGGAACGCGGGCGCCTCCCTCAACTACCCGCGTCCGCGATGGGTTCGGAAGGGTTCCAAGAGGAACGGATCGTTCTGACCCACCCTCGATCAGGTGACGTTTCGTGGGTGTCCTGGGACGGGGGCGGTCAGGTACAGATGGGGGTCCACGGCGGCCGGTAGCGTGTGCTCCACGGAGCCCGCTCGGCTGCTTCCCCCGACAGGAATGCGGACGGGCGGGCGCCTTGTTGGCGCCCGCCCGTGGGCAAGGGGCTGGCAGGATTGCCAGCGGAGGGCGCTGCCTGCCCGTTTTGGGGGACCAATCGCGCAGCGGATGGCGTTAAGCCCTACCTCCGCAGGTCACGGGCTTCTGGCGGCGGTCCTCAGAACTACCTTGCAAAACGTAACGGTTGCGAGAGGGGTTCTGCGAGAGCTGACCTGGGCGAACTACTCGGGGGCCGACCTCCCAGTACGCCTCTCACATCTCCTCACCCACGAGAACGGCCGCGCGCAACGTCCGCGGCCCGAAGCTGCCCGGTGCGACTGAGCTCATGCCGAGGTGGCGGCGCGGCGCAGCGTGAACCAGAAAGTCGGGACCGGGTTCGTGCCGGGCGTCACGTCGACCAGCTGCCACCCTGCGAACCTGGCGCTGAGTTCGTCCGCAGTGACGCCGGACCACGAGTCGTCAAACGCCCCGGGCCCGTACCCGAACATCAGCAATCGTGCACCGGGGGCGGCGCGCTTGGTGAGGCCGGCGGCGTAGGCGTCGCGGCGGTGCGGTGGAATCCCGCAGTAGCAGCTCAGGTCGAAGAACAGGTCGTACGGGCCGGGCACGTCCACCTCGTCGAGTCGGGTGGCGTCCCCGCACAGCACCGTGACGTTCGCTCCGGCCGCGTCGGCCTTCTCCCTCGCTTGCCGGACCGCGCGGTCGACCAGATCGAGGGCCGTCACCCGCCATCCGCGCCGGGCCAGGTACACCGCGTTGGTCCCGGTGCCGCAGCCGAGTTCGAGCACCCGGCCCGCCATAAGCGCGTCGGGCCCCTCTATCAGGGCCACCAGCTCGGGCGGCGTGATGCCGCTGTCCCACGGCGGTTTGCCGTCCCGGTAGAAGTCCTCCAACACGCTGCGCACAGACGCTTCTTGGTCAAGCTCCGCAGCCGTCCGAATCTCACTCATCACTACCCTTCCCAGTAATTAGAGTTCATCTCTAGTGTCTGACTCTAGAGATAGACTCCTGGCATGGATGCAGTCAAGGGATCCGACGGACAGAACGTCAAGCGCCCCGACAAGCGGGCCGAGCGCTCGCGGCGTACCCGCGAGAAGATCGTTGCGGCGGCGCGGGAGCTGTTCGTCGCACAGGGGTACGGCGCGACAAGCCTTCAGGAGATTGCGGATCGCGCGGATGTGGCCGTCCAAACCGTGTACTTCGTGTTCCGCAACAAGCGCGCGCTGTTCAAGGACGTCGTCGACACGTCCATCGCGGGCGACATCGAACCGGTCGCCACGATGGACCGCGACTGGTTCCGCGCCGCGTGCGCCGAGCCCACCGCGGCCGGGCAACTGCGCGCCCACGTACGGGGTGTACGAGACATCCTCGGCCGTGTCGCCCCGATCATGCCGTTGATCGCGGCTGCCGGAGCCACGGACCCGGAGATCGCCGCCCAGTGGCCCGCCGGCCCCGACCCGCGCTATACCGTTCAGCACGCCGCAGCGAAGGCACTGACCTCCAAGCCTGACGCCCGCCCCGACATCGACACCGCCCGCGCCGCCGACCTGCTGTACGGGCTTCTCAGCCCGGAGCTGTACCTGATCTATGTCCGCAACCGGGGCTGGTCCCCCGACGCCTGGGAGGAGTGGGCCTGCGCGGCCCTGATCGCCCACCTCTGCACTGACCACGAGTAGGCCGCCGGCCCGGGGGAAGAAACCGTAGCGGCCCAGCACCCCGCAGCAGGCCGATCACCTGTGCTAGAAGACCTTGATCGAATGCCTAGCGCCAACGGCTGTACCGCTGGTCCCCAACGCCGCTGCCGGTCGAGTCGTATCTGCGTCCCGGGTTTGGGGTCCATCGCCGGTCTCTTCGGGTGGGATCGACCGAGCGGTAGCGACCCGTGCTCCAGGAGATCAGAACGACTCCAAGGGGGCCATGCCATAGAGCACGGGGAGGTCCTTGCCGAACCTGGTGATGAGGAAGGCCGGTCCCGCAAGGACGAGGATCAGGAGCGGGCGCCTGATGACGTGGCTGCATACGATCGCCAGTCGGCGCCGCATTCCTTGCGGTTTGATGAGCCTTATGCAGCCCGAGGGTGGCATGACATCAGCGTAATTCGTGCTGCAGGTGAGCAAGGTGCCTTCGATTCCCTGCAATGGCCGAGGCCCGGGGCTGGGACGTGTGAGCCATTGCCCCGGGCCGCCGGAATCAGGCTGCTGCCGCCTTGCGCTTGGCGGTGGTGCCGGCGAGGCGGAAGGACTGGGTGCCGGTCTCGATGATGTGGGCCTCGAAGGTGAGGCGGTCGACGATGGCCTGACAGAGCCGCTTGTCGGTGAAGGTCTGGTCCCATTCGGTGAACGGCCGGTTCGACGCGACGGCGATCGCATGTCGTTCCTCGCGCTCGGTGAAGATTTGGAACAGCAGTTCCGCCCCGTGGCGGTCGAGTTTGACGTAGCCGAGTTCGTCCAGGCAGAGCAGGTCGACCCGCCCGTATTTCTTGATCGTGCGGCCCAGCTGCTTGTCGCTGGCGGCCTCGGCCAGTTCGTTCACCAGGTTCGCCGCAGTGGTGTAGCGGACACGGCCGCCAGCCTCGGGGCGATCGCGGTGCCCAGGCCGATCAGCAGGTGGGACTTGCCGGTGCCGGAGTCACCGATCAGGCAGAGCGGGTTCCCGGCCTGGACCCAGGCGGGCTGCAGGAGGGTGTTGATCACCTCCTGCGGGATGTTCGGGTTCTTCGAGAAGTCGAAGTCCTCGATCCGCTTCGGCCGGGGAAAGTTGGCTTCCTTGACGCGTCGGACCTTGCGGCGGGCGTCACCGTCCTCGCATTCACTCTCCAGCAGGTCGGCCAGGAAGTCCGCGTAGGACGCCTGCTCGCGCAGGGCCTGGGCGGCGAACTCGTCCCAACGCGCGCGGATCCCGGACAGGCCAAGACTCCGGCAGGCCGCATCGATCGCCTCCGACGGGTTCGGCCCGCGCTGGCCGGGCAGGCTGAAGGAGCCCCACCGCCCCGTGGTCGCAGGGGTGGGGGTGGTGCTCTGCGTCATGCTGAGCCTTTCGGTTGGATAGAGAGCAACCGGCCGTAGGCGGCCGGCGATGGTTCGGGCCAGGAGTCCGGCGGCAGGACAGGACGCCGCTGCGGCAGCGTGATGACCTGCGCCGATTCAGGTTCCGACTCCGCCGGCTCCGCCGTGTCGGGCTCGGCTGCGACCGTGGCGGCGGGGACTTGCGGGGCGATCACGACGGGTGGTGGACCACCCGCCGCGGCGACCGCCTTGCGGGCCTCGATGGCCACCAGGTCCGGCGAGACGGAACCGGCCTCCAGGACCGCTTTCATGCCCGCGACGACCGCCTCGTCGGGCAGCCGCCGGTGCAGCAGCAGGACCTCTATCAGGGCCCTGGTGCCTTCCGAGCGTCCCCGCGACTCACGGGCCGCCGCCCAGAACGCGTCGTGGGTGTCGGTGAACTTCCCGCTCTCGCGGGCCGCGGCCAGCCCGGTGGAGTGTTCCAGGGCGCCGGGCTTGTGCCGCAGGATCTCCAGGTAGTGGTCCAGCAGGTCGCGGAAGCCGTAGCGGCCCGCGAGCCGCGGGTGGCGGACCACCAACTCGTTGCGCTCGAAGACCCAGAGCTCGTCTGCCCGCAGCGAGACACGAATGTTGGTGCCGATGAAGCGGGCCGGGACGGAGTACTTGTTCTGCCGGACGGTGATCCGGGAGGTCTTGTCGACCGTCGGTGTCAGTGTCAGCCCTATGTCGAAGTCCTCGAACGGCAGCAGGGCCAGCAGCGGGGCCTCGTATTCGAAGTCGAAGCCGACCGAGGTGGGACGGTTGTCGATGTGCCGGACGTCCTCGGCGATCTCGATCTGCTCGGTCTTCTCGTTCAGTTCCGCGAGCGTGTCGACCTCGGGGACCGGGACCAGGTGCGAACGGCGGAACCGCCCCCCCTCGTGCTCGACACCGCCCTTCTCGTGGGCCCCCTCGACGCCGGGCCGGCAGTAGAAGGCGTCGAACCCGTGGTGCGACCGGAAGGCCACCCACCTCTGCGACTCCACCCGCGAGCGGCCGAAGCAGACCTGCGAGACCGCGGGCTTGAGGTTGTCGTAACGGATGTGCCGGGTCGGGATGCCGCCCAGGATCCGGAAGGCGTCCACGTGCCCCTGCATGAAGGCTTCCTGACCGGACGTGGAGAACACCCGGTGGACGACCTTGCCCGAATACGACAGCCGCAGCGTGAACAGCTGGCAGGCCATCGGCTTGCCGTCGCCCCGCACCCAGACCTCGGCGAAGTCGACCTCGGCTTCCTCACCGGGCCGGTGGAACTGCGGAACCATGCCCTCGGTCAGCATCCGGGACCGCTCGGCCTCCTCGCGGATCTGCGGCCGGCGCACTCGCAGGTAGTCGTTGAGCGTGGTGTAGGCGACGGGGAATCCGTACTCGTCCCGCAGCCGTTCCATGATCCGCTTGTTGGTGTGCCGCTGCTTCGGCGGTGCGGTCAGATCCGCCCGCAGCATCTCGTCGATCCAGCCCTTGGCCTGCTCCAGAACCGACCGGCGCACTTCGATAGCTTTCCGCGAGGGGCAACGCGCTGTCGAACGCCTGGCGCACGACCCGGCGGTGCACTCCGTAGCGCTTGGCCAGACCCCGGACCGAAGTGCCTTCCAGCCTCCGGTCACGACGAATCAGCTCGAACAACTCAACACGCTGCAAAATCCGGCCTCCTGACACGGCCGGCCGACAACCCGCACAGCGTGATCCCGGCCACCAACCCCAATCCGTCATTACTCCAAACGAGTGCATCTCACCCCAACGGCTCCCAGGTGGGGCCAGAACAATCCGTTCCTCACCCCGGTCCAGCCGAACCCGTTCCCCTGGGGCCAAAAGAGGCCGTCCTAGACAACCCAGGGCCTCAGGGGCCGTTGGCCGCATTGCGCTGCGGTACCGATTCCGGTTCGGGGAGCTCTGGGGCAGACTCCTGATTCCGTTGCTTTCAGCGATGCGTGGGGTAGATGGTTGATCTCGTGTGAATGGTTGAACGCGCCTTGTGAATGAAGCCGGGTGAAGGGCCGAGTGCGCCCGCACGGGAACCGCTGAAGTTCAGCGCACCCCGGAATCCGGCACTGCTGGCGCGGTTCGTGCCACCGAGACGGTCTCGGAGCTGCTCCAGATCGAGATCGTGACAGCCTGGGTTCACCGTCCTCCGTCGGCCCCCACATGGAACCTCGTCAGCGCAAAAAGGATCACGAGGTCGAGTGCCATGACCGGGATGGCCCACGCCGGGTAGTACGGAACGAACATGAACTGCGTGATCAGACTGATCCCCGCCACCGCCACACCGGCCCCGCGACCCCAGCTCTTGTTCATCAGGATCGCCAGCCCGGCGACGACGAGCCCAACACCGACCACGAGGTGAATCACACCCCAGGCAGTGAGATCGAACCGGTAGACGTACCGGGTCGAGACGGCGAACAGGTTGTCCTCCGCGATACCGGACGCGCCCACGAGGATGCTGAGCGGCCCGCTGAGCATCATCAGGGCCCCGGCTACCTGGGACGCACCGTCGATTCCCGCGCCGGACCCCGTGGGCCCGGGTGCTGTCTTGTTCGGCGTCGCTGTCATGGCCGCAGCCTTCCTGTTCGGTGCGGCCACCGACGCACACGGCCCGTGCGAAGACAGCCACGATCCCCTACCAGGATCCCCACGATTCTCCGGTACCGCCACCGCGCCCCACTGTGAAGAGGCCGACGGACACCGACGCGTCCTCGTACAGCAACGGCGTCTCGACAGGACCCAGCCACCGACCACCGCGCGCAGTGATCAGCTGCCTGGAGTTGGTCCACACCCCGTGCCGGGCGACGGGACTCAGTGGGCGGGAACGGGCTCGGAAGACGGCTGCCACTCCCGCCTGATCAGCCCGTAGACCCACGTGTCGGAGACCTCTCCGTTGACGACGCACTCTTCCCGCAACGTCCCTTCACGCACGAAGCCGAGCTTCTCCAGCACGCGGGCAGAAGCCACGTTGCGTGTATCGGCCTCAGCCTGGACACGATTCAGATCCAGCGTGTCGAATGCCCACTGCAGCAGAGCGCGCGCGGCCTCGGTCGCGTAGCCGTGACCCCACGCCGCATCGTCGAAGCAGTAGCCGAGCGACGCGCTGCGGTAGTCCGGATTCCACCCGTTCAGGGTGCACCAGCCGATGAATGCGCCGTCGGAGGCACGGTCTACGGCCAGCCGCGCCCCGGTGCCCTCTTGTGCCATCTGCCGGCAAGTCGTGATGAACTTCTCGGCGCGCACGCGATCGCTCCACGGCGGGGAGTCCCAGTAACGCAGCACGTAGGCGCTGCTGTGCAGCGCGAAGAGGTCGTTCGCATCCGCGTCTTCGAAGGCACGCAGTCGAAGGCGAGCGGTGTGCAACGAGGGGGTGGGCAGCGACGTCCTCATGTTCCCTCACTTGATCGGCGACCGACCAATCAGACATCCGATGCGGGTCACTCGCAACGGGATTTCTCGGCGGGCCGGCGCCTGTCGCGACCGTGTCGAGCAGACCGGCGCCGAAGGCGTTGTCGTGGACAGAGGAGACGAGCACCACCACCGCAACCACCAGACCACAGGACGTCAACGGCCAGTCCCCGCTTGCGACCCGGCTCTCGCCGGACAAGCCGCTCTTGCAGGACTGGCCGCCGTTCACAGGTGACACTCCAGCGCCCCGTGCCTCCCGGGCGGCGAGAACGCAGTGATCCCACGCGTTCCGGTGACGACAGCCTCGACATCACCAGCCTTCCCGCGCCCGGCAACAGCGGACGGTGAACCCGACACCGCCGGCCGGCGGGCACGGTGGTCGGACGTCCCGGGATGGAGGACAGATCGAGCCGCACCGGCTGCGCCCCGCCCGGTCGGCTCACTCGTCCCGCAGGCCATCGGCTCCGCTCCCGACTCCCGTGCCCCCTTGGTCCTCACTGCGGATTGCGGGTGGAGAACTCACGGGCGGAGCGCTTGTCGGGGGCCGGTCGGAGCGGAGTGCGACTGCCGCCGCGTCGTCCCGTGCGCTTAGGTTGCCCCAGGACGACTCCGGCCAGGACGAGTGCCAGCCCGCACAGTTGCTGGACTGTCAGCACCTCTCCGGCCACCACTGTGCCGAGCAGTACCCCCGTGACCGGGTTGAGCAGCCCGACCAGGCCCACGGTCCCTGCGGGCAGGTGCCGCAGCCCGATGAACCAGGCGGCGAAGGCCAGCGCGGTGGCGACGAAGGTAACGTAGCCGAACGCGAGAAGCGCAGGTGTGGAGAGTGAGGGCGGAGGGCCCTCCACGGCTGCGGCGACCGGCAGCAGGAACAGTCCTCCGGCGGTGAGCTGCCAGGCGGTCGAGGCAAGCACGTCCGCACCGGCGTTCCACCGCTTGGTCAGGATGTGGCCGAAGGACGACACGAGCATGGCCGCGACCGAGGCGAGGATCCCCGGCATGCTCACTCCGCCCGTTCCCGTGAGCAGCATGAGGCAGACCCCGCCGAGCCCGATCGTGGCGCCGGCCAGGTGTGCGATGCCGGGCCGCTCGGCGACGAGGACCCGGGCGATGAGCATCATCGCCAGTGGGGACACCGCCATGACGGTCGAGGCGATGCTCGTCGGCAGCAGCTGGGAGGCTGCGTAGACGAGCACGAAGAACACGCTCACATTCAGCAGCCCGAGCACCGCGGACCGCCACCACCACACTCCGCGCGGTCGCTGCCTGCGCAGACCCAGCAGGACGAGACCGGCGGGCAGCGCTCGCAGGGCCGCCCCGTAGAGGGGGCTGTCGGGCGGCAGGAATTCATGGGTGACGTAATAGTTGGCGCCCCAGGCCACCGGTGCGACAGCGGTCAGGGCCACCCACCGCATATTAGCTTCCATGGAAGGCAATATAACTTCCCGGGAAGCTATCATGGTGCGCATGGACGACCCGCAGCAGCTGGACCGCGTGGCCCGCATCCAGGCCGACTGGCGCCGTGAGCGGCCCGACCTCGACACCTCCCCGCTGGGCGTGATCGGCCGGCTGCACCGCCTGGCCGACCATCTCACCGAGGAACTCTGCCTCGTCTACGGGCGCTATGGACTCAGCGAGGGCGAGTTCGACGTCCTGTGCGCACTGCGTCGCTCCGGTGAGCCCTATGAGCGTGCGCCCGGTGAACTCGCCGCACACACCATGGTCACCACCGGCGCGATGACGAAGCGAATCGACCGCCTGGAGCGGGCCGGACTCGTCACCCGTCGCCGTTCCGACGACGATCAGCGCGGCCGGATCGTCGCCCTCACCCAGCCCGGTCGTGAACTGATCGACCAGGCATTCACCGACCACATGCGCAACGAACGCCGCCTGCTGAGCCTGCTGACGCCCTCCGAGAGCAAGGCGCTCGAAGGACTGCTCACCAGCTGGATCTCACAGGTGGAGCATCCGCGCCCGTCCGACAGCAAGTGAGCCGGCCGGCGCCGGGAGGCCGAGTAGCTGCGGGAGCCGCCCCGCCTCCAGCCGGTGTGGCCGCTCCTGTGCCTCCCGCGGAGCTCTGCCGGCGCGGATGCCTTGGCCACGGCGGTGGCGACCACGACGAGCCGTCGACGCTGCGGGATCCATGCCGCCTGGAAGGTCCGGTACACCGCCACGGATCACCTTCTGGCCATCGTCCGGGGGTGCCGTCTCATGACGTCGATGCCACAGTCATGATCACTGCGCGGCGGGGTTGTTCCATTCGTCGGGAAGGGGGCTGTGGCGTTCGGTGAGTGGGCCGACGCCGAGATCTTCACGCATGAGCTTGCGCATCTTTGCGGCTGCCTTGCCGCGTACCTCCCAGCGGGCGCGATCCTCTGGACTGCTGATGGCAGTGCCGTCGACGTAGCCGTCGCAGATGCGTCGCAGACAGTGGAACACACTGTTGGATGCCTGGACGACGGGTTGGGGCGCTATGAGCCACATCCGTTCCGACGCGGTGCCTATGCCCGAGTCCCGAAAGGCATGGCGCAGCGCGAGCGCCCGCTCACCGTCGGAGGAGTGTTCTCGCTCGGCCAGGGCCCGCAGGGTCTCACCGAGGACCTTCACGGTGGTGGTGTACTGCGTGTAGATGTCGAGCCGCAGCCGAAGGGCGTCTTTGGCGTCCTCGCGCTTCCATCGATTCCGATCGGCGACGAGCGTGGCGACGATGCCGATCGCGGCCCCGGCCAGGGTGGAGAGCAGTGGCAACCAGTCCATGCGGGCCAGCTTGGTCCATCCCGTGGCGGCGGCACCAGAGGAGCTTCGAGAACGAAGCTGCACAGCCTGCGCCGAGTATCGACCACGTACAGGCCCCTCCAGCACGCATTCCTCCACGAGCCTTCTTCCGCCTCCGGCTGATGCACCCGCAGGCCACCACCGCGTGGGCGGACTGCGCCTATGCCGGACAGCTCGTGACCTGGGCGAAAAGGCACATGGACCACGACTGAGGACCGTCAGCCAACCGAGGAACGTACTTGGGTTCGTCATCCTGCCCCACCGCTGGGGCGTCGAGCGTTCGTTCGCCGGGATCAAGCAGGCCAACGCCTGCCGACACGCGCGTGACGACGAGCGGCTCGCCCAGAACTCGGAAGCACTGATCATCTGGGCCGCGATCACGCTCATGACCAGGCGGATCACCGGGCGAGACCGTCAGCTCCACGGAACCGCACCGATGTTCCCGCCGCCATCACGAGCCCGTCGGCCCCACCAGCGAAGCGGCTACGTCCACCGCCCTACCAGAACATCTCGAACCGATCCCGATCGAATTCCGAGCCGGGCAAACCCCCGACAGGGCCGCGGGGACCGGCCGCCGCCCCGCGAGGCCAGAAGTTTTGTACGCTGCCGGAGTCCTCGGGCAGAAGAGTGCTCAGGCATCCCGGAACCGGCCTCGGTCTCCCTGTCCCACAACTCCGACCCCGCCGTCAGCGGTTCCCCCGCGCCGGGGCCGGCGGCTGGTGCGCGCTGCTCAGGGCTCTCAGGAACCTTCCCGTCGAAGTGCGGAAACGGCCCGCGCTGTGGCGGTCCCGATGGCGGCGCTGATCGCTGCGTCGTCCGATCCCGGCCGGGATCGAGTGAAGACGGCGGCGGCATATCGACGGCCGTCGGGGTAGGAGATCACGCCGATCTCATTGCGGACCACGCCGACCAGGCTGCCGCTCTTGGCCGCGACCTGCACCGGGCGCCGGAAGCCGCTCGCGATCCGGTGCCGGGTCAACTGCCTGGCCATCACGGCGCGCACCCGTCTGCAGGCGACCGCCGGGCCCGCCTGGTCGGACCAGATCAGCCGCAGCAGGTCGACCATGTCGCGCGGGGTGGTACGGCTCCCCCGCAGCGGGTCCAGAGCACGTGAGGCAAGAAGTTGCTCGTCGGCCCGCGCCAGCTCGTCCGCAGACGCGTCGGCGGCCCAGGCGACCGAGTCCTTCCAACCGGCGCGGCCAACGTCCTGGCCGACAGAGTCGAGCATGGTCTGCAGGTCGGACTCGATCACCGTGTCACTCAGCCCGAGCCGTGCAGCCGTCACGTTGACCGCCTCGACACCGACTCGCCGCAGAAGCACATCGGTCGTGTGGTTGTCGCTGACAGTAAGCATCAGGATGACCATGTCCCGCCACGAGAGCACCGCATCGTCGTCGAACAGCGAGATTCCGACCGGGCCGGGAGTCCTGTCGGCAGCGCGCAGCGTCACCCGCTCACTCGGGTCGAGCCGACCATCGGCGAACCAGGTCTCCACCTCCAGGGCAACCTGCACCTTGACCACCGAGGCTGGGACCACCGGCTCGTCGGCCCGCAGACCGAACTCGATCTCGTCGTCGAGCGATTGAACACACAACGCCCCCTTGCAACCAGCCTGTTCGAAAACTGTTCCGATGCCGTCCGTCATGGCATCGACTCTGTCAGCATCGCCCCTTTTTCTCGAAGTCTGATCACGCGACTCGATGCGTCCGCCCGCCTCGCCGACTCCGCAGCCATCCTCAATCAGGGGCGACAGCGAACGGGCCGAGCGCGAAGAGGAGTCGGTGCGACCGCGGAAGCGGTTCGCGCACGTCCTGGAAGCCCCTTGCAGGACTCCGTCTTCCCCCGGGTGCCCTCCCTCGTCCCGGCGGTCAGTGGAATGCGCGTGACACGTACTCGGCACTCGGAGCCGACGGACATCCCGGCCGGACTCAACCGGTCGATAGACTTGAGTCTCCAGTGACTGGAGACAGCAGAGTTGAGGACATGGACGTCACAACCCTCCACTCGATCGGGGATCTTTCCCGGCGGACCGGCCTGCCCGTGAGGACCATCCGGTTCTACTCCGATTCGGGGGTGGTGACTCCGACCACCCGAAGCCCCGCCGGCTATCGGCTCTACGACCGCGACGCACTGCTTCGTCTGGAACTCCTCCGTACTCTGCGCGAGCTGGGCATCGACCTCGCCACGATTCGACGGGTACTGGACCGTGAGCTCTCGGTGGCGGAAGTCGCCGCAGCGCACGCCGACGCCATCGACGTCCAGATCCGGACGCTGCAACTGCGCCGGAGCGTTCTGCGGGTCGCAGCCGGACGCGGGTCCGACCCCGAGGAGACCAAGCTCATGCACAGGCTCACGCAGTTGTCCGGCGCGGAACGCCGACGCTTGATGGACGAGTTCATGGAGGGCACCTTCGGCACAGCGGATGCCGACCCGGCAGCGGTGGCCATGGTTCGCGCTGCTGCTCCCGGCCTCCCCCGCGATCCGTCCAGCGAGCAGGTCGCGGCATGGGTGGAACTCGTCGAACTGATGAGCGACGAGGATTTCCGGGCCCGGATGCGCCGGACGGCCACGTGCCAGGCCGGAGGGCGCATGCTCGGCATCGAGAGCGGGGCCGGCGAAGAGCTGATGCGGTTCACCCGGCAGAAGGTGGCCGAGGCCATGAAATCGGGCATCGACCCACTCGGCAACCGGGCCGTGCCCCTCATCGACGACCTTGTGCATCGCTTCGCCACGGCGTTCCGGCGCACGCCTGACACGGAGTTCCGGGAGTGGATGGCCCAGCAGTTCGAAGCAGCGCACGATCCCGGGGTGGATCGGTACTGGCGGCTGGTGTGGATCGTCAACGCCTGGCAGGTGGTGCCGAACCTGATCCCGGTCTACCCGTGGCTCGTCCAGGCCCTGCGAAACGATGGGGACGCGTAGCCGTCTCGGTGGACACCGCCCCGTGACGCCCGGTCGGGTCACCGGCCGGGCTGGACACTTCAGCCCGGGCCCTGCGGAGGGGGCCTGCGCAGTCCGCTCCGCCCGGAGCAGGACGGAGCTGGGCGGGGCGGAGCAGGGCGGGGCGGGGATTCCGCGTTCTCACCGTGCTGTTGCTCGGCGCCCCGCCGTCCGCGCAACCGCCGGCGGGGCGGGCGACCCAGGTGGTCGGCAGAGGCCGGAGATCGGTCACGGACGAAAATAGACGCCGCACGACGTCACCGGTTTGCCGTTCGCATCGTCGAGGCAGACCCCGACGTACGAGCCGCCGCCGACAACATCCGCGGGAAGTGTGGCGGGCACCGAAGTCACCGTGTTGCAGTGCGTACTGCTGCTCCTGGCGCCGAGCGGGTTGGCATAGCCGTCGAACACGCTGTACCACGCTCTGCGGCAGCCGACCGACCTCAACGTCCCGGTGAAGTCCACCGACCGGTTGTACCAGGTCAGGGTGCCCGAGATGTAACTTCCGGCGCCGTCGGAGACTTTGACCGGGGTGGTGGGGTAGGCGGCTGCCGCGGCCGGGGCCGACGCAACGGCCGGCACGGTGAGTGCCGTGGACATGACCAGGCCCGCTGCGGTGAAAAGGGTGAGAGCAGATCGGCGCAACACGACGTATGTCTCCTTTGACGCGAGTTGCTGGATGACGCCACAAGGTTGCCCGCGGCCCTCGCCCGTCAACCCTGACGAAGGCCGGTGTTCCGCCGCCGGAGGAGGTATCCCGATGACGGCTTCCGCAGTCGGCCCCCGCCCTGATCCATCGGAAATCCCTGCCTAGGGCTGGGGCCGCAGGCGTACAGGAAGGGCTTTCAGGTGCCAGTTGACGGGGTTGGTGCCGCGTCGCAGGTGTTTCGGGTCGGTGGTGAGCTGCAGGTCGGGGAAACGGCTGAGCAGCGCGGCCAGAGCCACGGCGGTCTCCTCCTGGGCGAGGTGCGCGCCAAGGCAGCGGTGCGCGCCGTACCCGAATCCGAGGTGGGATTCCTTGCTGCTGCGGGTACGGCCGAGATCGAGGCGGTCCGGGTGGGTGAAGGCGCCCGGGTCGCGGTTGGCCGCGGACACGATCGGGAGGACGGCCTCCCCGGTACGTACGGGAGTGCTCCCGACCGTGGTGTCGCAGGTGGCGTAGCGGGGCAGCGCGCGCACGACGGGGCCGCAGTAGCGCAGGAGTTCGTTGACGGCGTGCGGCATGAGGGTGGCGTCTTCACGCAGCAGGGCGAGCTGGTCCGGGTGGGTGAGGAGTGCTTCGGTGCTGTTGGCGATGAGGTTGACGGTCGTGATGTGTCCGGCGACGACGAGGTTGGTGATGAGGGCGACCAACTCGTCGGTGCTCAGCCGGTCATGGTGATGGGGCGCGAGCAGTTCGGAGATGAGGTCGCCGCCGGGGTGATCGGCATGGTGGTCGACGAGGGCGTGCGCGTCCTCGATCATGCCGGCGAGCGCGGCGCCCAGTTCGTCACCGCAGATACCGGCGGTCAGTGTGGCGCTCCGTGTGCGCCAGCGGTTCCGGTCGGCTTCAGGGACGGCGACGAGCTCACAGATGACGGTGATGGGCAACGGCCGGGCGAAGTGCTCGATGAGGTCGACGACTCCGTTCTCCGCGTGGCCCGGCAGGCGGTCGAGCAGCTGGCCGGCGATCTCCTCGATCCTGGGGCGCAAAGCGGCCACACGGCCCGGGGAGAACGCGGCGGTGACCAGACCGCGGAGGCGTCGGTGGTCGACGCCGTCCGCGTCGAAGATTCCGGCACGCAGGTATTTCTCGTGCCCCGGGTACATCCCACGGGCCTGCCAGGTCTGTTCGGTGCGGTGGGCCACCGGTGCGCCGGGGACGGTCGCGGCGTCCATGGTGAAGCGGGGGTCGCTCATGACCGTGCGGATGTCGTCGTGGCGGGTGGCCACCCACATCGGGTCGACTCCTTGCACGCGTCCGCGCACCATCTTTTCCCGTTCGCGGACGGGTGCGTAGGCGGTGTACGGATCGCGAACCAGCGCTTGATCGGCCAGGTCCAGCAGTCCTACGTCCGGCTCGATGGTGCCGTGTTCCTCCGCAGTCACTTCGGATCCTCCAGAGCAGGTGATCGTCCGGTGTCGGCATCATGCGCGGGGACGGCCCTCCCCATCCCTCCGGGGGCGCCAATCCCTCCGAACGGATGCAATTTCCGCAGGCGCACCGTCATCAGCGCTGCGAACGGAAACCTGGGCGAGCGGGCAGGTGGGCCGGCGACCGCGGCGGACTTCCCGGATCCGACAGCGTGTGGCCGCGTGGATCTGTGGCACAAGGTCCCTGGAAGCGTGGCGGAACAGTGACATCGGGGCTCCAGGATTGAGCCTGTGGACACGACGAACCGATTCCGAACCGTGCGGCTGGGCTTCCTGTGGCGTTTCTCGGGTGTAGGGCCCGGATGCCTTCTGGGCCTTCTGACGGCTGTCACCCTCGGCACGAGCGGCGCGGTGAATCGGTTGGGTGTCGGCCCCAGCCTGCTGATCGTCGCCGCGGCCGTCCCCGTCCTGGCGCTGCCCGCGCCCATCAGCTTCTGGCTGCGCGCCGACAGCGAGGGCCTCATCCTCTCCAGGGCGCTGCTGCGCCGTCGCTACCGCTGGCACGACATCACGGGCCTGGACATGGCCTTCGGTGAGGACCCCGATTCGGACGCAGCCCGCCTCACGATGCGTCTGCGCTTGACAACGACCCCCGCCACCGGTCGCGGACCGGTCGTCGGCGTCCTCGGTCTCGCCCCCGGCCATCAGCTCCGGGGCACCGAACCACGCCACCTCGCGGACCTGTTCACCCTCCTCGCCACCCACGGTGTCCCCCTCGCCGAGCCGGACTTCGCCGACCGCGTCCTCGCCGCCCACGGGCTCCCCCCGCTCGCTCCTGGTCCGGACCCGGTCGACTGACCCGACCTCCCGACCTCCGGCGACCGGTAGCCATCCGGCCGAGGCCGCGTAGTGGTGGTGGCCGGGGCCCGAGCGGTTCAGCCGGTGGGCGGAGCGGCCGGACTCTCCCGGCGCGTAGCCGTCGTACCGGTGACGACAGTCAGGAGGGGTACGCCGGTCCGGGCGCGGGAACGGGGCCGCCGGGGCGGAACCGCTCCACCCCGACGATGTGCCGCACCTTGACGGGACGCACGATCACGGCGACCCGCTGTTCCTCCGGCATGATCCACTCGAAGCGATCGACGCCCAGGTACTTGCGGGCCAGCCGGTCCATCCGGTCGTGTGCCTCCTCGCCCTCGATGAAGCGCGCCACCACACCGCTGATCTGCACTCGGTCGAAGGGGTCGGCGGCGTCCGCGTGCGAGAGATAGACGCGGGGGTCACGGCGCAGGTTTTCCTCCTTCACCCGCCCCACCGAGGTGTTGAACGTCAGCTCCCCTTCCCCCTCCAGATCCACCCACATCGGGCTTACCTGCGGTGCTCCGTCGGCGAACACGGTGCCGACGTACCAGATGTTGGGGGCTTGCAGTCGGGCGCGGACGGCTTCATCGAAAGGCGCAGTCATCCCGGGAGGCTATCAACCATGATCGACTGGCGAGTTCGGCTGCCGTATCCACGCGGCCAGTAGCCGTAGCGCCTCCTCGGAGCTGGAGCCTGCCTCGGCGGTGTAGACACTCAGCCGCTGGTCCGGGTCGGCGGGGAGGGTGAGGGACTCGTAGTTGAGGGTGAGCGGGCCGACGATCGGGTGGTGGAAGTGTTTGCTTCCATGCGTGTGCCGATGCACGTTCTGGTCGGCCCACCAGCGGCGGAAGTCCTCATCGGTGATGGAGAGTTCGCAGACGAGTTCGGCCAGCAGCGGATCGTGGGGATGGCGCCCGGCGTCGAGCCGGAGCGAGGCGACAATGTCCTGGGCGTGGGTGTCCCAGTGGGTGTACAGCGAGCGGGCGGTCTCGTCGCAGAACATGAACCGCACCAGGTTCCGCCCGCGGTGCGGCAGCGCGTCGAAGTCGGTGAGCAGCGCACGTGCCATCCGGTTGGACGCAAGTACGTCCAGTCGCCGTCCCAGCACAAGGGCGGGGGTGTGCTCAAGGATCCGGAGCAGGTCGCGCAGCCCCGGGCGGACCGGCTGGGGACGTGTCGCCGTGCGGCGGGGCCTGCCTGCGGCGGGCTTGGCCAGCTGGAACAGATGGGTGCGTTCGACGGGGTCGAGGCGTAGCGCGCGGGAGATGGCGTCCAGCACGGTCTCGGAGACGTTGAGCCGGCGTCCGCGTTCCAGGCGTACGTAGTAGTCGACGCTCACGCCCGCCAGTTGCGCGATCTCCTCGCGGCGCAGTCCTGGCACACGCCGGGAGCCGCCGTCCTCGGACAGTCCTGCCTGGCGCGGGGTGATCCGTGCCCGTCGAGAGCGGAGGAACTCGCCGAGAGCTGTGTTGCGGTCCATGCCGTTCACGATAGGGCCCAGGGTCACGCCGACGGCCCGCGAGAGGGGGACTGGCAGTACCCCGGTCCGGCTTCCCCCGGGGCGAAGCGGACCCCCGGAAGGCGATCGGCAGCCGATTCCGGTGCTGAAGTGGAACGTGTCGAGGCCGACCTGACCTGACCGCCCCGGTCGGCCTCTGTTCGCATCGTACGAAGGGAACTCCTGTGTCGGACAACAAGACATTCCTGATCACCGGCGTCAGCACCGGCCTGGGCCGTGCACTCGCCCGCGCGGCGCTGGCTGCGGACCACCGGGTGGTGGGCACGGTGCGCACGCCCGCCGACGCACGGGCCTTTGAGGCGTTCGCCGGCGACGCGCACGCCCGCATCCTGGACGTGACCGACCATGCCGCGGTGGACACGGTCGTGGACGGGACCGAGCGCGACCTGGGCCCGGTCGACGTACTCGTCGCCAACGCCGGGTACGGCCATGACGGCCTCTTCGAGGAGTCGTCGATGGATGACCTTCGCCGTCAGTTCGAGGTGAACGTCTACGGAACCGTGGCGGTGATCAAGGCCGTGCTGCCGCACATGCGGGAGCGCCGTTCGGGCCACATCATCGCCGTCACCTCGATGGGCGGGCTGATCACCATGCCGGGCCTCAGCTTCTACCACGGCAGCAAGTTCGCGGTGGAGGGCATCCTCGAAACGCTCGGCAAGGAGATCGCCGACTTCGGCATCCACGTCACCGCCGTCGAGCCGGGCAGTTTCCGGACCGACTGGTCCGGCCGCTCGATGATCCGCGCACCCCGGGTGATCGCCGACTACGACGAGCTGTTCGAACCGCTGCGTGCCCGGCGCATCCACGGCAGCGGGCACCAGCCGGGCGACCCGGACAAGGCCGCGGCCGCGGTGCTGCGCATCGTGGCGGCCGACCAGCCGCCGACGCGCCTGTTGCTGGGCACCGACGCGCTTCGGCTCGTCCGGGCCGGACGCGAGGCCTTCGAGCGCGACATGACGGCGTGGACCGAACTGTCGGCGTCCACCGACTTCGACGACGTCAGCCGGTCCGCCTGACCCCACTCGCTGTCGGGCCCGACGCGGGGCCCCGACGGCGGGCCGTCATCCCCGGGCCGGTCCGCTCCTGGTCCACCACAGCCGGCCCTGCTCGTGGCCGTCCACTGCGCCCGGCGCCTCCTGGTGTGCGGGCGAAGGTGGGAGCTCAGGCGAAGAGGCAGGCGTCAAACGCCCTTCAGAACACGATCAAGTGCCGCCCGGCCGGCAGGCCCCCAGTGCGGCTTGCCGCCGGGAAGGCCCCGGTCCCCGTTCTGCCCCATGAGCATCAGGAAGAGGCTCTTCAAGGCGGCCAGCCCGCGAGCGCGCCGGATCGCCGCCTCGTCTGCACGGGCATACGTGTCGAAGAACCGTGAGGCGGTGCCTGCGGGGAGCAGCACCCATGCGGCGGCGAGGTCCCACGCCGGATCACCGGCGAACAGGCAGCCGAAGTCGACGATGCCCGAGAGCGTTCCGTCCGAGACGACGACGTTCGCGGGATGGAGGTCGCCGTGCACCCACACCGGCGGGCCCTCCCACGCATGGGCCGCGACGGCGTCGTCCCAGACGGCCCGGACGTCGGCAGCGAGGTCGTCGGGGGCAACGGCCTGGAAGAAGCTCTCGAAGCCGTCCGTGCAGTTCCTGGGATGGGCACCGCGGTCCATGGCGACCGGCGCCTCGGCGGGCGCCTCCACGTGGAGCGCCTGGAGGAAGCCCGCCAGCGTGTCGGCCGCGTGGGCGCCACGGCTGATCGAGCCGTGGTCCAGCGGCTCGCCGGGAACCCACGTCATGACGGTCCAGTGCTTGGGGAAGCGGTCGGACGGTTCACCGAACCGCACCGGGTTCGGCACCGGGAGTGGCAGGCGCGGGGCCAGCACGGGTAGCCACCGCCGCTCGTTGAGCTGGAGTTCCGGGGTGGGGTCCATGCGCTGCATGCGCACGGCCAACTCGTCCCCGAGGCGCCACATCTGGTTGCCCCAGCCTCCCGCGACCTCGCGGATGGCCAGCCCCGCGAGGTCCGGGTGTTGCTCCCGCAGCAGGTCGCGGACCAGGTCTGGGGTGATCTCGATCTCGGTGTCGGTCATGCTAAGTCACACTACCGACGCGGCAGGCGGGGCGGCTCTCACCCCTGGATCACCTCGCGGTGATTCCTTCGGCGCCATTGATTCGGCTTCAGAAATCTGCAGGTCGGAGGCTTTGGGACGGTCGCCCCAGGAGGCCCGGCAGCTCGGCAAGAGCCAGAACACCGCCTTGTGGTTCTCCCAGGACGACGAACCCGAAGACCTTTTCAGCGAGCGGGCAGTGTTGGATTCCCTGAACGAGACATCTCACTCCGGCCCAGACCTCATGACCGCCGAAATGCGCTACAGATACGCAGCGCTGTTCATTTCACCCGGGACCCGGTCTGCGGATCGCAGGAAGACTGAGAGGCAGGCTGAGAGGCGGTTCGGGCCGGGTAGAAGGACGGCCGGAGGCGGCCGGTCGACATCAGGAAGGCGACGAATGCGCCTGTGACAATCCAGCCGGGCCAGCCCGCCATGCTCATGTGCAGGGGATCCAGCGCTGCCTTGGAATCGGCGAACCTCGCGACCATATCGACACTCACCGAACTCACGAACGCATGGCCGATGATGGCGGGTACGACCGAACCGGAACGCAGCCGCAGCCATGTGAAGACCGGCAGGACGAGAAGGCAGCTCACCAGCATGGCGGGCACCGAGACATACCAGGGGCGACCTGGGTACTGTCCGCCCATCAGCAGCGTGGGCAGGTGCCACAGGGCGAACGCCGCGCCGGTGATCACATACGCCCGTATCAGCTTGCGACCCGTGCCGTCCTGCGCGAGGCGTGGAAAGAGGTAGCCCTGCCAGCCCGCTTCCTCGCCGAAGAACAGCGGAAGCGATAGCAGCATGTTCAACACCGCTGCGGCCGCCCACGAGCCGAGCCCTTGCCAGTGCATTCCGTCAAAAGGGTAGCGGCCGGCGAAGGTGCCGATGGCAAGAGCGCCCGCGGTGAGACCGGCGGGAACGGCGAAAGCCATCAGGCACGCCCGTACCGCACGCCCCCAGGGCTTCGGCCACCGCAAGGCGAGCGTGTCCCGGACCCCGCCGCTGCGCTCGACACAGCGGACGACGAGGATGGCCGCGAGGGCAGGTGCCAGCATCGCGGCCCCGATGCACACCTGCTCAAGGACGCCGGTGCCCTCACGTGCGTCACCGCGCCGGTATCCGCTGACCAGAAGCGGTGCCATGGCGGCCCACATCCCGATGTAGGCGACGCCGAGGAAGATGAACAGACCACGTCGTCGGTCGGCGGACGGCAAGTGGCTGGTTGAGAATGTCATGACGTGGAACCTACGGATCGGCGCGGCGGCGAGGAATCCAGCCAGATCCCGTATCGGGGGTAGAGCCGACTACACCTTCTGCGTGTGGATCGGTCCACCCCATCGGAAAGCGAAAACGGTCAGCGGTTGACTTCGAGGTTCGTCGGGACCGGCAGAGTGTGCGGGGAGCGGGTGCACGAATGGGTCCGGTGCGGGGTCTGGTGGAGGGCTGTCAGTCCCTGACCGCTTCCTCATCATGCACGCGTACCGGACGATACGGTCGACGTCTCGTCCCACGCGGTGCCACGTGCGGACGGCAGTCTCGGCCTCCTGCCGCTGAACCGCGGCGCCATCGCCTCGCACACGGCACAACCGGCGCTACGCAGTACGCGGGCCCGACCGCCGTCGGCAGCCGGACCCTGGACTTCGACCGGCGCCCCGGGCGGCCCGTCAGCTCCTGGTTGGAACTCCGCCGTCGGCACCGACACCGAGCCGCTCCCGGTCGCGCTCCGCCCGAACGGGGCGCGCTGCCCGGCGACCGGCCGACGCCCCGCCGGCGGGTCAGGCCATACGGCCGGCCCGCCCGCGGACGGTGGCACCGACGGCGGTGGCGGGCGAGAGTACGGCCGCGATCAGCATCAGCAGCAGGACGGGCAGCATCGCGGCGCGCAGACCGTGGTGCTCGCCGAGGAAGCCCAGCAGCGGCGGGCCGGTCAGCAGCGCCACGTAACCGATCCGGGAGGTGAGGGCGATCCGGGAGGTGGTGTCCGGGCCGGACTCGCCGGCCGCGGAGAGCGCCAGCGGGAACCCGAGCGAGGTGCCGAGACCCCAGAGCAGCACGGCGCAGGCTGCGGCTGCCGGGGCATCGACGAAGGACACCAGGGCGATACCGACGGCGGTCAGCAGCGCGCCGCCGCCGAGCACCGCGGGCCGCCCGAACAGGGTGACCACGGGCCCGCCGGCGAAGCGGCCGACCGCCATGGTGGCGGCGAACCCCGCGTAGACCGCCGACCCGAGGCCGGCCGGCATGCCGTGACCGTCGACCATCAGCAGCGGCAGCCAGTCGGTCGCGGCGCCCTCGGCGAGGGTCATGGCGAACACCACGCCGCCGATCATCAGCAGCCGCGGGTCCAGCAGCAGTCGGCGTTCCCGGGAACCGCCGACCGGTGCCTGCCCCGACCCGGGGGACGCCGGGGACCCCGGGGAGGACAACTCCGGGCGGCCCAGGCCGGGGCGGAGGCCCGGCACCGCGCGGGCGAACAGGACGGCCGCCAACAGCAGTACCGCGGCCAGGTGCCAGGACACAGGGAGGCCCGCGGTGGCACCGGCCACTCCGAGACAGGCGCCGATGACTGTGCCGAGGCTGTAGCAGCCGTGCAGGGCCGGGAGCACCGGTCGGCCGAACTCCCCTTCCACCACAGCCCCGTCGACGTTGCTGGCGACCTCGGAAAGGCCGATGCCTGCGCCGATGAACAGCAGACCGGCAGCCACCGTCGGGGCCGAGGCGGCCGCCGCGCCCAGCGCGGCCGTCCCCACGCCGGCCAGCACCAGGCCCATGCCGGCCAGGATCACCGGCCGGGTGGTGAACCGCGTCACCAGGGCGCCGGCCACCAGGATGCCGAGCATCGAGCCGATCGACATACCGAACAGCACCAGGCCCATCTCCGCGGTGGAGGCCCCGAGCCGGTCCCGGACGTCGGGAGTCCGGGTCACCCACGTGGCGAGCGACAGCCCGGGGATCGCGAAGCAGAGTTGCAGGGACCGGCGATGACGGCGGATCACCGGGTTCGGGAGGATCGGCTCCATGGTGCGGGGCCTCCAGGACGGGGTGATTGGCGTACCCGCGCACCCTAACCGCGGCGCCGCTCCTTCTCCCGACCGGGGTGGGGCGGGCCGGCAGGGTAACGACCGGGGCCGCGGGCGGCCGCGCGCTATCCGTTCTTCGCACCCCGTGCAGCACGTGTTCGCGGCCCGATTGTCACTGCGCCTCACGGCGCAGACACCGAGTCGAGCCAGCACCCGGCGACGTCGGCTGCCCCGGTCCCCTTGTGCCGCTCAGATGGCCAGAATGCCGCCGTCCACCGCCACATGGCTGCCGGTGGCAAATGAGGAGCGGTCGCTCAGCAGCCACAGGGCCGCTTCCGCCACCTCTTGCGGCTCGGCCATCCGCTTCTGTATCTGGCGTGCGACGAACGCCTCCTCCAAGGCCGGGTTGGCCGTCACCGCCGCGTTGATCATTTCGGTCCGGGTGGTGCCCACGATCAGGGAGTTGACGCGAATGCCGTACGCCCCGTATTCGGCGGCCGTGGCCTTCGTCAGGCCCAGGACGGCGTGCTTCGCCGCGACGTAGGGGGATGGTGCGCCGGTGGCGATGAGGCCTGCCGAACTGGCGGTGTTGACGATCGTCCCGTGGCCGGCGTCCAGCATGACAGGGATCTGACGGCGCAGGCAGTTCCATGTCCCGCGTACGTTGACATCCATGATGCGGTCGAAATCCTCTTCCGGCAGTTCGTGCGATCGGCCGAAGGTGGATCCGGCGTAGCCGGCGTTGTTGAAGGCACCGTCGAGGCTGCCGAAGCGTTCGACGGCCGTCGCGACGGCGCGCTCGACGTCGTCGGCTCGCGTCACGTCGCCGACACTGCAGGCTGCTTGTCCGCCGGATGCCTCGATCTCGTGGGCGAGGTCCTTGAGCCGGTCTTCGCGTCGGGCCATGAGGACGACGGCCGCGCCTTCGGAGGCGAAGAGCCGCGCTGCGGCCTCGCCTATGCCGCTCGACGCTCCGGTGATCATCACGGTCCTGTCGGTCAACAGGCCGGTGTTGTGCGCTGCGGGTGTCCGATTGTTCATGACGCGAGTAAACCTGAAGCGGCGGTCCGCCACACGGCTTTCGCCAGACGGGCGTTCGATTCAGTGATCCGGTGCGGGCTCAATGACACACTGTGCCCGCAGAGTTGCCGGAACAGCAGAGCCACCATGAAGGCGCAACAGACACGTTGAAGAGGCCCAACCCGAGTGGGCAGGCCCCCTCCGACGACCACGCACATGGCCGCAGCCGTCGCGGTCGCGGTCGCGACCGCGACCGCGCCATCCTGGTTCGGGTGGAGCTTGCCGGAATTCGTGTTCAGCCGCGTCTCATAGGTGTTGGGGGGACGACGAGCTCGTGGGCGGAGTGTTCCCCCGAGCGCTTGATCCGCCAGGCGGGTGCCCGTCGTGATGGTGCGGCGGTCCACACCGACCCGCGAACCGGCACAACACGCGTGGGCCCGTGCCGGGGTTCACCGGGTGAGCCGCGCTGAATCAGCTCAGCATGTTGCGCCGGATCAGTGTGCTGCTGAGCCCGGTGGCCGCCGCCCGCACTCGCGTCGCGAACCGGCCGCGGTGCGGGCCATCTGCGAAGGTCTGCGGCAGGAGGCGGGTCCGGCCCTTCGGGTCACCACCGTCCGGCCGGTCCGATCGCCACCGATTCTGCCGAGGCGTCCAGTAACGACCGGATGCGCGGCGACATCACGCGCATGCGGGACGAGGTCGCCATCGCCCCCGTGGCGATGGCGCGGGCCATCGCCTGGGCGATCGACCAGCCTGCCGACGTGGACGTGAACGAGGTCGTGATCCGGCCCACTGCGCAGACGTGGTCGGCGGCGGCGGGCAACGGTTCACGGGCGACCTCATGGAGCAGATGTCCTGAACCCTCGGAGTCCGGGGCCCGCGGCGCCACCGCCGCTGCGCACGATTGGGCCGCTGAACGCCGGACGGCCGCCGCACGACTGCTGCTCGACGGGGTCTCAGTCGTCGGCTATCTGGAGGGCCAGCACGAAGTGTTCACCGTTCGTCCCTGCGAGCAGGCTGTCGAACAGCGGGGTGAGTCCGTTCACGGCGCCGCAGCCGACGTCGTGGTTGGTCCACCAGCCGGCCTCCGGTCCGAGCAGGGACACCACCCGGGCCGCCGCGTGTTCGGCGGTCCCGGCGGGCAGGTGCCGGTGGCTCGGCCAGACCAGGTCGACGGCCGCGACCCGGGCCAGGAACGGGGCGGCACCGTGCGTCTCCAGCGGCTCCAGAGCGGCGCAGATTTCCGGAGCGGACGGCGGGGTGTATCCGGTCAGGAAGCGCTGCCAGGGCTCGTCCGCCGCTACCGCGGCCAGCAGCCCGCGGATCCGGGCCGCCAGCTCCGGCAGATCGGGGTCGGGCTCGGTGAACCGCCCGGCCCGCACGTACACCCTCATCGGCGTGGACAGCGCCGCCATACTCGTTTCCAGTCCGGCCAAGCCCTCCAAAGACGCCACAGTGGGATTCTGCCGCACGCCATCGCGCGCTCCTCACTCCGCCCACCGCCCGCTCCCGAAGCCGTTCACCGGTCGAGCCGCCGGACGGTGGCCGTGGCCCGCGCCGGCGGGCGGCGCGGGCCGTGCGGCTCAGAGGGTGGCCGCGTACGGGTCGCGGTCCGGCGGGACCAGCGGGACGGCTCCGGCCCGGCTGCCGATGTGTTCCGTTTCGCCGGTGACGACGGACCGGTCGATGGCGGTGAGAACGTCCAGGACGTGGTAGCCGAGGTCTCCGGTGGCGATGTGCGGCTCGCCGGTGCGGATGGCCCGGGCCATGTCCAGTACCCCCAGTCCGCGGCCCGATCCGGTGCCGACGGACCCGGCCGTCTCCCACTGTGCGGCGCCGTCCGCGGAGTGTCCCCGGGTGATCCGCACGTCCCCGGCGAACGTGTTGGGGTCGGGTACGACCAGGGTGCCCTCCGTCCCGGTGATCTCCACGACCCCGCTGCGGACCAGGTGGGAGTCGAAACTGTAGACGCTCTGGCTGCTCGCCCCGCTCTCGAACGTGGCGAGTGCCGAGACATGGGTGGGGACGGCGACGGCGAACTCCGTACCGGCGCGGGCGCCCGTCCTGATGGTGCGGATCCCGCGACCGGTGGAGCCCACGGCGGACACCCGGGTCACGGAGCCGAGCAGGGTGACCAGCATCGTCAGGTAGTAGGGGCCCATGTCGAACAGCGGGCCGGCTCCCTCGGCGAAGAGGAACTCCGGGTCGGGGTGCCAGGCGTCGGGGCCGGGGGTCTGCATGAAGGTCTGCGCCGACAGCACGGCGCCGATGTCCCCGCGGGCGATCACCCGGCGCGCCGTCTGCACACCCGGACCGAGGACGGTGTCGGGAGCGACTCCCACCCGCAGTCCGGCCGCCGCCGCCCGGTCGAGGAGCGTACGTGCTTCGAGCGGGTGGACGGCGAGGGGCTTCTCCGACCACACATGTCTGCCCGCTTCGAGGGCCGCCGTGCTGACGTCGGCGTGAGCGGCGGGAACGGTCAGGTTGACGACCAGTTCCACGCCGTCGTGGGCGAGTACGTCCTCCGCGCTCCCCCACGCACCGACACCGTGCCGCCGGGCCTGGGCCTCGGCACGGTCGAGGGCGACATCGCCGACGATCCGCACGTCCGTGTCGGGGAACCGGCCGAGCGTGGCGAGGTACTGCTCGCTGATGTTGCCGGCGCCGATGATGCCGACACCGACCGGACCGGTACGGGGACTCATCAGACGATTCCCTTCTCGTTGAGGTACGCCACGGAGTCCGCCACGCCCTCGAACATGTCGCCGGCGTAGTGGTCGAACTCCACGACCGCCCACGCGGTGTCGGGAGCGGCGGCCAGGGCGGCGGCCACCGGTATCTCGCCCTGCCCCGCCGGCACCTGCCGGGTCAGCGCCACGTCGAACGGGGCGCCGGACGTGTGCGGGTCGTCGATGACGGCGCCGTCCTTGATGTGCAGCGCACGCACCCGGGGGCCGAGCCGGCGCAGCAGCCCGACCGCGTCCCTGCCGCCGGCCGAGGCCCAGTACACGTCCACCTCCAGCCCCACTTCGGCGTCCAGCCGCTCCACGAAGCGGTCGTAGGCGTTCACACCGTCGACGGTGGGGGTGAACTCCTGCGAGTGGTTGTGGTAGCCGACGCTCAGCCCGTGGCCGACGGCGACGGCGGCCGCTTCGTTCAGGAGCGACGCGGTCCTGTCGATCTCCCGCGCCCCGGCCCATCGGACGGCGGGCACCATCGGCTCGAACACCGTCTCCAGACCCAGCACTTGGGCCGCGTCGAACGTTCGCCGCAGTGTGTCCGGGCTCTGGCCGGGGGAAGCGATGGCGGCGTGCCCCGTGCGTGCGGCCAGCCCGTGCCGGGCGAGGGCGTCCGCGAGTTCCCGTGGACGGTGGACGAAGTCGAACACTTCGACGTTGCGCAGCCCGATCTCCGCGAGGCGGGCCAGGGTGCCGTCCTCGTCGGCGTGGAGCGCGTCGCGCACGGAGTAGAGCTGGAGTGACAACCGGGATGTGGGCATTCGGCGTCCCTTCGGGTTCAACGGTGGGTTGCGGGCCGGACGGTGACCGGCCCGGCCGGTGGCGTGCAAGTGGCGGATCCGCACATGACGGGGCGGCGGGTCCGCCGGGTCGGCGGGGTCCGGCAGCGCGTGCGGGGTTCCGGGCCGGAGCTCTTCGGCTCCGGGTGGGGGCGTTTTCGCCGCCGGCCCGTTGGCGTCACGCGGTCGTGTCCGTCGCGGCGTCCACGGCCGTGACATCGAACAGGGCGCGACCACGCCGGTCAGCCGCAGGCTGTCGTCCCACGGGTCCTCCCGTACGAGCCGCCCGGTGCACAGCGGGCCGCGGCAGGCGCGGTACAGCGCGAACCACTCCCGTGTTCCCGCTCGTCGGCCGCCCGCACGTCCCACTCGACGCCCATGTGTCCGAAGAGGGCGGTCGCCGCCCGGAACGACAGGTCGTGGGTGCGGGCGGTGGTGTGGGAGCGGGGCGGGGCGATGTGGGTGCCAGGGAGTTCGAGCGGTTCGAGCTGGGTGGTCCAGCGGTTGATCCGCCGGCGGGCCAGGGGGTCGCCGCAGTCCGCCGGCCGGACCCCCTGGGTACGTTCGAGCACGCCCGGCTCGATGCGCGATCCGCCGGACGAGCACGATTCGATCTCCAGCACCGGGACGCGGCGGCGCGGTTGGTGGCGTCATCGAGGCCGCCGAGGGGAGTACCCCAGTGGACGTTCTTCAGGAGGCGGCCGTCGCCGAATTCGACGACGGCGCTCACCGTCCCGGCGCGCAGGTGGACGATCGAGGCGGTCGGTTCGGAGCGCATGATGCCTTCCGTACGGTCTGTCCCGGTCTGCGATCGGCCGGGGTGCGGGGTCGCGTCGGGGTCATACCCCGGGAAGGCGTCCGTCCCAGGGGACGAAGGCCGCGAGATCGACGGATTTCCGGATGCCGTCGGGCCGGGTCACCGTCACGAGGGTCCCGTCGACACGCACGGCGGGTGGTTCGGGCGGGGCTGCCGTGGCGGTACGGGTGAGGGTGTGCAGGCTCACCAGTACGGTGTCGCCGGCGCGGGCGGAGGCGAAGAGGGCCGGGACGGCGGCGCAGGGGCCCAGTGCGTCGGCGTCCCGGTAGCCGAACGTGCGGGCGTCGTCGTAGCCGTGGAGACCGGTGACGCGTGCGGTGAGGCCCCCGGTGGTCGTCACGGTCGCCGACGGGACGTCCGGGTCGGCTTGCGCGGTCGGCGGTACGTCGTCGGCGACGGCCCAGCCGCCCTCGCGGACCGTCCGTCCGCCCGGCGAGCGCACGAGGTGGGCGCGTACCTCGTGTTCGCCGTCCGGCAGCGAGACGGAGACGACCGCGCAGCCGGGCAGTTGCCGTCCGTCGATCTGAGGCAGGTGCACCGACCCCGCGATCGTGCCGTCGACCCGCATCGCCCTGATCGCCCCGCGGCGGCTGGCCCGGCCGTCGGCATCGACGAGGGCGAGGTGGGAGTCGATGTTCTCCTGCCAGGCGGCACCGGTACCGGGGGCGGTGTGGGAGGAGAACGCCAGCTTGGCGTAGTGCGGGTCGTCGGGGTCCGGGCGGGTCGGTTCGACGGGGATCTCACAGTGGTCGCTGCCGTGGTTGGTGAGCCGGACTATGCCGTCCCGCTGTGTGGTGAGCAGCCAGCCGAGCGAGGGCATCGCGTGGGTCCCGCGGTCGGTCTCGGTGGGCTGTGGCTCCTCCGCGGCCGTCCACACCGGGGCGTCCGGGGCGAGGGCGAGACCGAGGAAACCGATCCCGGCCAGGTAGGCCGACCCGAAGCCGCTGTAGCTCTGTGCGATCGGCTCGTAGGGCCGGTACCAGCCCAGGTCGAGGGGGCGGTCGATGCCTACGCCGTGGGCGACGAACCGGGCGAGGACCCCGGAGGCGAGGCGTCGTGTGGCGCCCGGCCGGAGCGGGTTGACGCCGGAGATCTCCGCGCACCACAGGGCGGCGAGCGCGGCGGTGCGGTAGCTGAGCGACCGTCCCATGTGCAGCATCGACCCGTCGGGGGCGACGGTCCGCGCCCAGGAGGTGACGAACGCGCCGAGGCGTTCGAGGTGGCGGTCGCCCTCGGGGGTGGTGACCCGGTCCGTCATCCGGTACCAGGCCCACAGGTAGGGGTGGATGGCCCAGGCATTGTAGTAGTCGATGGCGTGCTCGGGGCCATCGGTGTACCAGCCCTGCTCCAGGTACCAGGACTCGACGCGGCGCACGTTGCGTTCGCCGGTGCAGCCGGAGGTGTCCTCCCCCACCGACCGCAGGAACGCCTCGGCCATCGCGGGGAAGAGCTGCCAGTTGTTGTGCCACACCTCCAGGCGGGCGTGGTGCCTGAGCCAGTCGGCGACGCGGTGGCGCTCGGGCGCGGTGAACCGGTCCCAGAGGCGGTCGCGGCTGACGTACAGGCCGAACGCGATGTTCGCGGCCTCGACGATGGAGTTGGTGACGCCGGTGACGGGTGCGCGGCAGGTGACGCCGCGCGGCCACGCCTCGGGGCCTTCCGGCTCGGTGCCGGCGAGCAGGGCGCGGGCGTAGCGCTCGGCGAGCGGTTCCGCGGTCCTCTCGTCGGTGCCGGTGAGCAGGGGTGCGGCGAGGAGGAAGGAGCGGCCGACGGTCTCCATGCTCTCGCGGCGTTCGCCGTCCGGGGTGACCCGGCCGGGCAGCCGCGGCAGGGCTCCGCCGGGGCTGTCGTGGCGTCGGACGTGGTCGAGCCAGCGCAGGCCGGTGGTCTCCCAGTGGGTGCGGGTCCAGCCGGTGAGCGGCGAGCGGGCGTGGTCGTGGGGTGGCAGGGCGAAGGGGGGCGGGGGCGGTGCCCCGGTCATGTGGCGGTGCTCCGGTGCGGGCGGGCCGGTCCGTCCTGCCCGGAGATGTTGCCGGTCGTGGTGTCGATGCTCCACCGCCCGCTCCATTCCAGGTGTGCCCGGCCGCCGCCGATGTGCAGCGGCAGCCAGACGGGGGGCGAGTCGGCCAGCCGGTCCGGCAGCCACCGGTCGCCGAGGTAGACGTGGCTGGTGCGTTCGGTGCCGTGCACCGTCGCGATCGCGCTGATCTGCGAGTCGTGGGTCGCCGAGCCCTCGGGGGCGAACAGCCGCCAGGGTTCCCAGGGGCCGGTGAGCGCGGGGGCGGTCGTGTACCGGTTGTCGTTGGTCGTCCAGCCCGTGAGGTCGGAGCCGAACAGGTAGTAGGTGCCGTCCACGCGTACCAGGGCGGGTGATTCGTAGCCGTGCCGTCCGTGGTCCGCGAGGGTCGTCGACACGAGGGAGTCCACAGCGAAGTAGTCGTCGGTGAGCCGGTAGATGTGCAGCCCGTGGTCACGGTCCTCGGACAGCAGGTAGCCGGCGCCGTCCTCGGTGTGTACTCCGATGTCGCGGCTGAGCCGGCCGAGCGGCCGCGCGCTGCCCCGGTACTCGTACGGTCCGGCGGGACGGTCTCCGACGGCGAAGCCGACCCGGGCGTCGGTGTAGTCCGCGGAGTCGATGTGCAGGAACATCACGTACCGGCCGGTGGCCGCGTGGTGCAGCACCTTCGGCCGCTCGACCACCCGGTCGGGGGCGAGGTCGCCCGTCCCGGCGGTCAGGGAGTCTCCTTCGTACCGCCAGGTGGCCAGGTCGGGCGACGAGTAGCAGGCGATCGCCGCGAAGGTGCCGCCGTGGCGCTTGTCCTCGCCCCAGGCCCAGAAGCGGTCGCCGAGGCGCAGTATTCCGATGCCGTGGAGTTGTGCGGTCCGGCCGTGCTGGTCGTGGAAGAGCCGTCCGGGTTCGATCGCACCGGTTGCCGTGTGGTTCATGCCGCCTCCGCTCGTTCGATGCGCAGTACGTGCCCTGCGCGGGCGGCCGGTTCCCGCTGGACGAGGAGGGTGCGGTACACCCGGTCGCCCCACACCCGCCGGAGTCTGTCGTCGTCCAGGTCGATCGCCTCGGTGCGGACCTCGAAGTTCTGGGTGTCGGCCCGCAGCAGGGCGGCTTCGACCCGGAGGCCCCGCGGGTGCGGGACGGGCGGATGTGCCGTCATGAGGACGAGGGTCATCGTGCGGGGTGCCTCGAAGGTCCAGTCGTCGCGGAGCAGTACGGCGCCCCGCCCGCGGTCGAGCTCGACGGACCGCTCGCAGCGCACCAGTGCGCTCTCCGGCGGGTAGGCGGGGGCCAGGTCCATCCGCAGCCGGGCCACGGTGCCGTCGTCCCCGAAGGTGACGTCCTTCGCCCGGAACTCCTTGCCGTGCCGCTGCTCGACGCCGTCGGGCAGCGGCACGTTGTGCCAGGGGCTGCGCATCGTCCAGATCGTGTAGCGGGTGTCGGGCTGGAAGGTCTCGCGGCGGTAGACGCCCACGCCGACGTCGATGAGTACCGGCTCGCCGTCCAGGGAGACGATGACACCGCCGGCGTCGTTGTGGTTGTGGCTCACATCGTTGTGGCCGCCCTTCGCGGCGGCGAACAGGCCGGTGGCGGACGCCCCGTGCTCCCGTACGACCGCGATCTCGGTGCCGGGCAGATACCGCGAGGCAGGCATGCCCGGTGCCGCCTCTCCCGCCGACGCCCAGCCCGGGGACCGGAGTTCGGCGAGGGTCCTTCGGAACAGGGGCGCGAGCTGGCCGTCGAACCGCAGGGGGTGGCGGCGTCCCATCCACCGCGCGTGGCGCACGGCGCCCTGGTCACCGGCACGGGCCGCGAACCGGGCCAGCAGGTGCCAGTTGGCGTTCTCCGGCAGCGCGGGCGAGCCGTCGGAGTAGTTGACCTGTGTGTCGGGGCCGATCTGCATGTCCACCGGGAACGATGCCATCGCCGCGACCGGGGGCACGGTGAAGCCGTCGAAGGCGCCGTCGGTGATCTCCTCCAGCAGGTCCAGGGCCTCGAAGAGGGTCGCGCCGGCCCACCACCAGTACGTGGCGCCCTCGTCGCAGCTCCCGTCCTCGTCGTAGCCGGCGCGGAACCGGTCGAGGATCACCAGCGCACGCTCGACGGTCCGCTCCAGCCGGTCCCGGTCCGGCTCGGTCACCGCCGCGCACACCAGGACGTTCGACACGATCCAGGGGGCCCAGTTGTTCGGCGGCGCGTCGACGCCGTGCCAGAAGTACGTCTCGCTCTCCCAGGGGCCGAGTACACGCCTCCGGATCTCGTGGTGGACGCGGCCGCGGATCCCGGGGAAGAGCCCCTCCAGGCGTGCCCCCGCGAAGGCGTCCACCGAGGCGAGCAGCGCGCCGGTGTAGGCGTCGGCGAGGTCGAGGACGTCACGGCCGGGCTCCGGGAGGAAGGGGCGGTGCCCCGTCTCGGGGAGCGCGTAGTGGGAGGGCAGGCACCAGGCGGACAGTTCGCACAGGCGCCAGACGGCGTCGCCGAGCGCGACGGCGTCCTCGTCCCTGTCGTCCGCCGCCAGCAGCAGTGCCGTGGAGGCGAGATGTCCGAGAAGGGCGTGCTCGGTCCGTTCGTGGGGGCGGCGGTCGCCGTTCCGGCTGTAGGCCGCCCAGGCGCTGAGACTCGGCACGTTCCGTGCCGCCCTGTCGCGCCAGTCGGCCGCGGCGCGGGCCAGCTCCGCGCGGTCGCGCTCGCCGAGGTGTGCCCAGCCGTGGCGGTCGCCCACCGGCGGTGCCGGGGACCACGCCCGGACGCGCAGCGCGGCCCGCGCGTCCGGGGTGAGCCGGGAGAGGAAGGAAGGTGCGGAGGTCATGTGCGGCTTCCCTGCCTGTCGAGCTGTTGCGTGTACTCCCTGCGGACGGTGTTCCCGACGGCGGATTTCCAGGAGGAGATCGCGGACCGTACCGCGTTCAGGTCCGCGCGCCCGAGGATGTAGCTGTTGACGGTGTCGTTGAGGGTGCTCGTCGCCGAGCCCGAGCGTGAGGCGGCCGGCGAGTAGAGCCCCTGGACGGGGTTCTCGACCAGCATGTCCTGGGTGGCGACCTGCCAGGCGTGGGAGCGCCGGAGCTGTTCGTCGATCCGAATGGGGTTGGTCAGCACCTGGGGGCCCTCGGTGACGCGGAAGAGACCGCTGGGTTCGACCGTCGTCCGGCCCGCCCTGGTGAGTTCCACGTCGTCGCCGTCGCGGGTGAAGTGGACGCCTTCCTTGCCGTTGCGGATCTTGAAGTACTCCTGGGAACCGTAGGGAGCGGCAAGGTAGTCGAGGATGCCGAGCTGTTCCTCGATCTTCTTCCGGTCCGCCTTCCTGAAGGCGGTGAAGCCGAAGCTCGACGTGCCCTGGTAGTTGGCGCCCTTGCCGCCGTCCGAGCCGAACGGGACGACGGCGCCCAGCACCACGCCCCTGGGCAGGGTCGTGTCCAGCAGCGAGGAGATTCCGTCCATGTGCATCAGGACGGTCCCGTTGGCCAGGTAGGTCTTGGCCTGCGAGTTCTCCAGACTGGGCGTGTCCGGGTGGTAGTAGCCGGCCGCGCGGAGCTTCTTGATGTAGCTGATGGTCCGGATCCACTCGTCCGTCTCGTACTTGTTGACGAGCCTGCCCCCGTCGAGCTTCCAGCCGTTCGGTACGCCGAACACGGCGCCGATGATGTCGAAGCCCCACTCGACGCCGTTGGCGCCGCCCTGCCCGCAGATCGCGTACCGGTTGGCCCTGGCGTCGGTGACCTCCTTGCACAGCGCGGTGAAGTCGGCCTCGTTCTTCGGTGCGGGTTCCTGCCCGGTGAGTTCCCCGATGATGTCCGGGCGGCAGACGAGGATGCTGCCGAACGGCGGGCGCGGCTCGGGTACTCCGTAGATGCGGCCGTTGACGCGGGCGCTCGCCCACGAGGCCTCGGGGAGGTTGGCCAGGTTGGGGTACTTCCTGACCTTGTCGCCCGACAGGTGCTCGGACAGGTCCTGGAACTTCGCGTCCAGCAGCTGCGGGTATCCCTGCGGCGGCGCGAAGGTGAGGAACTGCACCAGGTCCGGCAGGTCGCCGCCGGCCGTCATCGTCGCGAACTTGGACGCGTAGGAGTCCCCCGGCACGAGCTGGATGTCGAAGGTGGTGTTCACCTGCTCGCCCATGTACGACAGGTAGCTGTTGGCCGCGGGCGGCGGGGAATAGTACGTGACGACGAACGCCGAGGTCTTCCCGCCGGAACCCGGTCTCCCCGTCACCGACTGGAAGAGCGCGCTCTCGGCGGGTGAGCGGTAGTACACCGGCTGCACGGTGCCGTTGCCCTTGAGGTCGGGGACGGGCCCCTCGGTGATGGGGACGTAGGCGGGCAGCTTCGCGATGTCGGTGGACACCGCGGTGCCCGCACCGGAGCCCGAGCAGCCGGCGAGCGCCTGCCCCGTGCCGAGGGCGGCGAGCCCGAGGGCCGCGCCTCTGAGCAGGTTGCGCCGGCTCGGTCCGGGCGAGGTGGAACGGTTCATCGTGCGTCTCCTTCGACGTGTACCGGTGATGTGCGCGCCCGGGCGGTGCTGTCTCAGCCCTTCACGGCGCCGGTGAGGACGCCCTTGGTGAGATGGCGTTGCACAAGGGGGTAGGCCAGCAGAATCGGGACGATCGCGATCAGCACCACGGCCATCTGCACGGACTGCGCGGGTGGGGCCGTCCGGTCACCGCCGGAGTCGACGAGGGCCGAGCCCTGGAGAACGTAGGTCCGCAGCACCAGTTGCAGGGGCCACTTCGTGCTGTCGTTCAGATAGATCAGGGCGTTGAAGAAGGCGTTCCAGTAGCTCACCGCGTAGAACAGGCCGACCACGGCGACCACCGCGCGGGACAGCGGCAGGCTGACGTTCCACAGGATGCGGAACTCCCCCGCGCCGTCGATCTTCGCGCTGTCGATGAGTTCCTGCGGGATCCCCATCATGAAGCCGCGGACGACGATCATGTTGAACACGCTGAAGGCGGTGGGCAGTACGAGTGCCCAGTAGCTGTCCAGCAGGCCGAGTTCCTTCACCGCCAGATACAGCGGGATCATCCCGGGCGTGAAGAGGAACGTGACGAGGACGAAGGTCAGCAGCGGCCGCTGGAGGAGCGCGCCGCGGCGGCTCAGCGCGTACGCCGCGAGCACGGTCGTCGTCAGGCTGATCGCCGTGCCGACCAGGGTGACCAGCGTCGACACCACGACGGCCCGGGTGACGACGCCGCCCTCGAAGACCTGGGTGTACGCGTCGAGCGTGAAGGAGTCGGGCCAGAGCACGAATCCGCCGGCTTCGGTGATGGACTCGCTGTCGGACACGCTGGTCGAGAAGACGATCAGAAAGGGGAAGAGGACCACGGCCAGCGCCAGCACTACCGCGAGTGCTTTCAGCGCGAGTGCGACGGGCTTCGGCTTGCCCTGCCAGGCGGGGCGGACGATGGTGCTCATGACCGTGAATACACTCCTTGTTCGCCGAGGCGGTGCGCGGCCTTGTTCGCCGCGAGTACGAGGAGTAATCCGACGGCTCCCTTGATCAGGCCGACCGCGATGCCCACGCTCCAGTTGCCGTCGATCACGCCGTGGAAGTACACGTAGGTGTCGAGTACTTCCGCCGTGTCGGCGCCCACGGCGTTGCGCTGGAGCAGGATCTGCTCGAATCCGACGTTGAGTGCCTCGCCGAGCCGCAGGATCAGCAGGAGGACGATGACCGGCCGGATCCCGGGGAGTGTGATGTGCCAGAAGCGCCGCCATGTTCCGGCGCCGTCGATGGCCGCCGCCTCGTACAGGGAGTCGTCGATCGCCGCGAGCGCGGCGAGGAAGATGATCGCTCCCCAGCCCGCGTCCTTCCAGACGACCTGCGCGGTGAGCAGGAGCTTGAAGGTGGAGGGGTCGGACATCACATCGATCGTCGTCAGGTCGAGCTGCCGCAGCGTCTGGTTGAGTACGCCGCCCGAGCCGAGGGACTGCTGGAAGAAGCCGACGACGATGACCCATGACAGGAAGTGCGGCAGGTACAGCACCGACTGCACCGCTGCCCGCAGCCACGGCCAGGTGAGCGAGTGGATCAGCAGGGCGAGGGCGATGGGCACCGGGAAGTACAGCACGATCTGCAGGAACGTGATCTGCAGGGTGTTCACCGTCGCCCGCCAGAACGCCGGGTCCTCGAAGAGCACCTGGAAGTTGTGGAGGCCGACCCAGGGGCTGTCGCCGACGGACATGTACGGCTGGTAGTCCATGAACGCGATGACGTTGCCCAGCAACGGCAGGTACATGAACAACAACAGCAGCAGGACCGCGGGCATCACCATGAACAGCAGCGGGCTGTCACGACGCAGCCGCGCGACGAACGGCGTCTTCCGTGTCGCCTTCACTTTCCCGGACGGTCTGCTCCCCGCGGCTGGAGCAGATGCTTCGAGCGTCGTGCCCATGTGGCTCCTTCGCCTCTGACGGACGTGGCTCCACGCACTGTTGCGGTGGGCGGAGTCGGGATGGGCCGGCTGTCCGTACAGCGGCCGGCCGGTGCTCGTCGCGAGCGGTCTGGTCATCCTGAGTTGGCCCTACGATGACGGTCAAGTGTGAGCGATCATCCGAACATCAATCAAACATTGGGGCGACGATGCACCTGCACCCACGCCACGACCGCATCCTGGCGGAGCTGCGCATCCACGGCAGTCTGCTGGTGACCGACTTCGCGGCACGCGAGAACGTCTCCGCCATGACGGTCCGTCGCGACCTGACCGAACTCGCCGATCGCGGGCTGCTGCGGCGCGTGCACGGCGGCGCGGTGACGGTGGAGACCGACCCCACCGGTGGGATGGTCTCCCGGCCGGTCCCTCGGACGGTCGCCGACGACGGCCGTGCGCTGTACACGCTCGGCCTGATCGTTCCCGACCCCGGCTACTACTACCCGAACATCGTCGGCGGCGTGGTGGAGCGGACGACCGCGCTGGGCGGACGCGTGGTGCTGCGGGTGTCCGGTTACGACGCGGACCACGAGCGGCAGCAGATCGAGAGCCTGATCGCCGGCGGGGTCGACGGTCTGCTCGTCACCACGACCGTCGCGGACGCCTACCGGACGTTCGAACGACTGGAGGCGGCGCCGATGCCGGTCATCGCGGTGGAGCGGGCCGTGGCCGAGGCGCCCGTCGGCTACACCCTGGAGTCCGTGCGCAGCGACCACGACGCCGGTGCCGCGACGGCCGTCCGTCATCTGGCGGGCCTCGGCCACCGGCGAATCGGCGTCGCCACCTTCGACACCCCGACGACCGGTCAGCTCTTCAGCGGTCACCGGCGGACCGTGCGGCATCTGGGGCTGGCCGACGACGCGCCGGTGGAGATCATCGACGACACCTCCGGCATCGCCAGGCAGACCGGCGCCTTCCTGGACCGCTGCCGTGCCACCGGCACCACGGCGGTGCTGGTGCACTCCGACCACTACGCGCTCGACTTCGTCGCCACGGCCATGGACCTGGGTGTCTCGATCCCCGGCGACCTCTCCGTCGTGGCCTACGACGACGAGGTCGCGAAGCTCGCGGCGGTGCCGTTGACGGCGGTGGCACCGCCGAAACACGATGTCGGCCGGTTCGCCGCGACCGCCTGTTTCGAACGGATCTCGGCGGCGGGACAGCGGCCCTTCGCCCAACGGCACATCACCCTCGCCCCGACGCTGACCGTGCGGGACTCGTCCGCGCCGCCGCGCTGAACTCCGGCCGCCGCATGTTCGTTTGATGAGCGATCGCTCTGCGGATCTTGACATCGAACATGGCCAGGGGCTGGCATGGACAGCGCTGCTCACCGTCCGCCGGAGGTCTCCCTCCGACGGGCCCCGCGAACGAGGTGACGAGGGCGGTGCCCGGCCGTTCTCGGCTGCCGGTCGAGCCGTCGTCCGGGTGCCGGCGTGTTCATGAGCGCCGTGAGCGGCCGGAACAGACCACTCCCGAAGGGTAGGACCCCCATGACATCGGCACCCAAGCCCGCGCCCGTATCCGGTTCGCGCCGCGCCGTCCCCGTGGCGTTCGCCATGCCCGAGGCGACCTTCCGGCGGGTCTTCGGCCCGGCCGACCTCTCCGCCCTGCGCGAGTCCGGCACGGTACGACTCCTCGCGGACCGTCCGCTGGACCCGGACGTGCCCGAGGATCGCGAACTGCTCCGCGGTGTCGAGGTGTTGCTCACCGGCTGGGGCACCACCCCGCTCGACGCCCGGCGGCTCGACCTGCTGCCCGGTCTGCGTGCGGTGGTGCACTCGGCGGGCACGGTACGCCCGGTCGTCGACGACGAGGTGTGGGCGCGGGGCGTCGCGGTCACGTCGAGCACCGCGGCCAACGCCGTCCCGGTCGCCGAGTACACGGTGGCGATGATCGTGCTCGCCGCGAAGCGGACGTTCACCGCGGCGGAGTCGCTGCGCCGCGACGACGGGCCGGTGGACCTGGAGAAGGACTGGCCCGAGGTCGGCCTGCACGGCATCACGGTCGGGCTGATCGGGGCCTCCCGGGTCGGCCGCGCGGTCATCGAGCGGCTGCGGGACTACGACGTACGGATCGTGGTGGCGGACCCGTACCTGGACGACGGGGAAGCCGCCGAACTCGGTGTGCGGCGAGTGGAGTTGGCTGAACTCTTCGCGGGCAGTGACATCGTCTCGCTGCACGCGCCACTGCTGCCCGCCACCCGCGGCCTGATCGACCGTACGCTGATCGAACGCCTGCGGCCGGGAGCCACCTTCATCAACACCGCACGCGGTGCGATCGTCGACCAGGAGGCGCTCGCCGACCGTCTCGAACGGGGGGACATCGCCGCGGTCCTGGACGTCACCGAGCCCGAGCACCTGCCCGCCGGCGCACGCCTGCGCACGACGCCCAACACGTTCATCACGCCGCACATCGCGGGCTCGATGGGCAACGAGCTGCGGCGGCTGGCCGCGAACGCGATCCGTGAGACGCTCGCGTTCACGGCCACCGGTACGCTCCTCGACCCGATCCGGCCGGAAGAGTTCGCGGTCCAGGCCTGAGCCGCAGGCCCGGACGGGGCGGCTCGCCACGCCGATCAGCCTCCGGCGCGTCGTCCGGAGGCTGTTCGGCGTTCCCGGGTCAGTGGACCGTGACGTCCCCGGCGACCAGCCAGCCGCCCGCGGCGGCCTCCTTCGCGGCGAGTTCGATGCCCGGGGCGTTGCCGCGCGTGGTGTCGACGATCGCCACCCCCCACCGGTAGCGGCCCTTGGCCACCCCGGCCAGGCGTGCCCGGAACGTGTGGCTCGCCACGGCTCCCTTGCGCCATGCGGACGGATCCGAGCCCTTGTCGACGAAGACGTGTGCGGCGGTGCCGTCCGATCCCAGCAGGGCCAGGGCGGGCCGGTACTTGTTCTTCCACTGGGGCAGGTCGTTGGGCAGGTTGGCCCAGCCGAGGTTGGCCCAGTCGTGGCGCAGCTCGGCGGTGCCGCCCGCGACGACGTGCGCCGGTGCCTTCACCGTCGTCGGGTACAGGCGGTAGCCGGCTTCGGCGACGGCCCTCTTCACCAGGTCGAAGCTGCCGGTGAACCAGGACAGGGTCTCGCCGGTCCGGAAGTCCATCGCGTTGACGTGGGCCTCCGCCGAATCGTCGAACTCGCCCTTCCGGACGTCCGCGACGGTCTCGTACCCACGTGGGTCGACGGTGTAGTCGTGCTGTGTCGTCACCCAGCCGCCCTCCATCAGGATCGGCCGCCGGTGGCGCCACTTCTCGGCGTAGGCGCGTTCCCAGTCCCCGTAGTAGGTGGTCATGCCGAACGCGTCGTGCCGCAGCATGAATCCCCGGTCCACGGCGATGTCCAGCAGCCGCTCGCTGTCCGCGTCCGGCGCGCCCCAGTCCTTCTCGGCGCCGATGAGCCGGTGGTAGTTGATGGCGAGCGGGACGCGGGTGAACGCGTCCGCGTACAGGTCCACGATCCAGCGCAGCACCGACTCGCGGTTGGCGTGGTCGACGTACCTCATGGTGTGGCCCTCGCCCCACTTGCCCAGGCCGTAGCCGTCGATGAAGTCGACGGTCGCGGGATCGTTGAACCGCTTCGCGAACGCCTTCACGAAAGCGGCGTACTTCGCCTGGAACACCGGGTCGTCCGGGTAGGGGGACCACACGGTCCTGCTGCCCGTCTGTGTCTCGTAGCCGGCCGCGCCGGCGCCCCGTACGAAGTCCGGTGTGAAGCCGTACGGCTTGTCCCGGCTGTCCACGACGACCCGGAACGCCAGCCGCAGTCCACGCTTCCGGGCGGTGGCGATCGCGGCCTTGAGGTCCTCGTCGGTGTCCCAGCCGTAGACGCCCTCCGACGGCTCCAGCCGCGACCAGGCGATCCGCAGGTAGAACGTCGAGGCGTAGTCCGACGCGCGGACGGTGCCTTCGACACCGGGGACGTCGATGGCGTCGCGTGCCGTCCAGAAGTCGTCGGGGAACGAGGTGTCCCCGTAGAGCACCCAGCCGTTGAGCGGATTGCGCAGGACCGTCGAGTGGTCGGCGGTGTACGTCTTCGTCGACACCGCCCGCGCGTGCCTGGCGCCGGCCGGTCCGTGCGGGTTCGCGGCCGCGGCCCCGGGAAGCGCGACGGCCGATGTTCCCACCGCCAGTCCCAGCCCGAGTGCGGTTCTGCGGCTGATCTTTCGCATGGGGGCAGCCATGGATCGTCTCCTCTGGAGAAACACGCGTTCGCGCTGTCACACGGAAGACTGCTCGGAACCGATGTACGCGACAAGACCATTCCGTCGACCGCACATCGATCGCACATGAGGACGCGGCGAAAGGGGCCGGAACCGGTCGGCTCCGGCCTTGTGGCGGCCTTCGTCTCAGGCTCCCGGCCCGGGAGGAGGTGTGGTGTGCCGCTCCGGGCCGCCGATGATCACGGCGCCCCGGAAGCCGTCCGGCGAGATCGTCGACATCGCGTCGAGCGACGGGGTCGGGACGGGCAGCAGGTGGGCGTCGACCCAGGTGTCACCCGCGGCGGTGTTGGTCCATGGGTCCTCGATCACGACGGCACCCGGCACGGCGCCGTGGCAGAGCACCCAGTGCGGTACGTCGAAGCCCTGCATCTCGGCGAGCGAGACCAGGAGCAGCACGTGCTCCCGTCGGCCGAGCGCGCTCCGGATCGCCGTCATGGGCAGATGACGCGAGTCGATCGGGACGCCGACCCGTCCGGCTTCCGCCCGCGACGTCTCCTGGAGCACGGCACGCCACTCCTGTTCGTCCTGCGGGTAGTGGCCGAGCAGGACCGGCCGGTCCGTGTCGAGGGAGACGGTGACCGGGGACGACGGCCACGCCCGGCGCACGGCGACGCCCAGTCCGACGGGTTCGCACGCGGGGAAGTTCGTCGCGTCGCGCCACAGTGTCAGCTCCGCCCGGCGGTCGAGCGATTCCCGCGGCAGCCGCCCCGCGTGCGCCTGCGCGACCAGGGCTGTGACGGCGCCGCAGGTGAAGTGGGTCGTCTGCCCGTAGTACGGGGGTTCGTCGACCGCTTCGTCGTGCAGCCAGCGCACATGGCCGGCAGCGGGCCCGCTCGTCGCCTCCGGCTGCGTGAGCGGAGGACTCAACGGGGCGAAGCCCGCAGCGGCGGCGACCTCGGGGGTCACCGTCCAACCCTCCCACTTGACCTGTGCGAGTTCGCGGTCGCGTGCGTGGGCGACCACGGCCCGTACGGCTGCCGGCACGTCGCCGATGGCATCGACGATCTTCAGGTAGGCCGTGTGCGGGCGGGCCGTCACGAGCGCGGCGGCTGTCCAGTCATCGTCGTCGTCGCCCACGACGGCCACGATGTGGGGAGCGTGGGCGGAGCGGTCGACCCGACGCCAGCGTTCCACTACGTCGTGGTGTCCGAGCCGCTCCAACCGGTCCGGCGGCCCGGCGGGATCGAACGGGACGACGGTGCTCTTCACGGGCGTGTTCTGACGGGGCGGCATTCCGGCACTCCTTGACGGGTCGGAGGGGGTGAGGGTCGGGGCCGTCGGCACCCCGGCACCGGGCAGGGCACCCGATGTCATGCGCGCGACTTTCGGAGCACCCAGATGAAGTACGGAGCCCCGACCAGGGAGATCATGAGGCCCGCCGGCATCTGGGCGGGCGCGACGACAGTGCGGCCGAGGGCGTCGGCCACGCAGACCAGCAGTCCGCCCAGCAGCATCGAGACCGGGATCAGGCGCCCGTGCCGGGCGCCGACCAGTGACCGTGCGAGGTGCGGGGCCACAAGCCCCACGAAGCCGACGACGCCGACGGCGATCACGCTGAGCGCCGCGAGCACCGCGGCGATCGCCAGCGCGGCGAATCGTGTGCGTTCCGGCCTGACGCCGACCACGCGCGGGGTGTCCTCGTCGACGGCGAGCAGATCGAGCCGGTGCCGCATGCCCAGCAGCACGGGGAGCGCGAGCGCCAGCGCCGCCGCGACCGGTACGACGTCGGGCAGCGAGCGACCGTAGGTCGTGCCGGAGAGCCAGGTGAAGATCCGGGGTGTGTTCCACGGGTCGGCGCGCAGCAGCAGGAAGGTGGTGACGGAGCTGAGGCCGTATCCGCAGCCGATGCCGATGAGTACGAACCGGTCGGGCAGGAAGCCGCCGCGCCAGGACAGCAGGGCGATCACCGCGAACGTGGCGAGCCCGGTCGTCACCGCCGCGGCGATGAGCAGCGGCCGTCCGCCGGACAGGCCCGAGGTCACGATGGTCACCGCACCCAGACCGGCGCCCGCCGTGATGCCGAGTACTCCCGGCTCCGCCAACGGGTTGCGGACCGCGCTCTGCACGGCGCATCCGGACAGTCCGAGCGCCGCGCCGGCGAGCACCGCGGCGACCACGCGTGGGACCCGGTCGTCGAGCGCCTGGCCGATCAGGTCCGGGGCGAGCCCCCGGCCCCAGAGCACGATGTCCCCCGTCCGCAGCCAGAGGCTCCCCGCGAGGGTCGCCACGAGGGCCGCCGCGGCCAGGAGCACCACGGCGCCGATCACCACAAGGAGGAACGACCGGCGCGACCGTGTGGCGACCCGTGCGCGCGGCGGTTGCCGCAGCCCGCCCGTGTCGCGCAGGCGGAGCGCGAGGACCACGATCACAACGGCGCCGAGCAGCGCCGTCGGTACGCCCGTGGGAATGGAGGCGGCTTCGCCGGCACCCTGCACCGCGCGCAGGGACGCGTCCGCGAGCAGGATGAGCAGTGCGCCGAGCAGCCCGGACGCGGGCACCATCAGGAGGTGCCGGCGCAGCGCCCGGACCCGCCCCGCGATCAGGCGGGCCAGGACGGGGGCGCCGAGTCCGACGAAGGCGATCGGACCCGCGAGCGTCACCGACGTGCTGGTCAGGAGCACCGCGCAGAAGACGGCGATCACCCGGGTGGTGCGGATCGGCACGCCGAGGGAGGACGCGGCGTCGTCGCCGAGGCCCATCACGTCCAGCTTCCTGGACAGCGCCAGGGCGACGCAGAGCACCACGGCCATGAGAGGGAAGGCGCGTACCGACGCGTCGATGTTCAGCTGCGCGAGCGAGCCGCTTCCCCAGGCGAACAGACCGGTCGTGTTCTGTTCGAACAGGATGAGCAGCATCGCGGTCGCCGAGTCCAGGGCCATCGCCATCGCCGATCCGGCGAGGATGAGGCGCGTGCCCGCGGTGCCCGAGGCCCGGCCCGCGAGGGCCAGCACGAGCGCCGCCGCGAGCAGGCCGCCGGCGAAGGCGACGGCGCCCGAGGCCCACAGGGGGACGGTGAGGCCGAAGGCCGCGACGAGGGAGAGCGTGAAGTAGGCCCCGGCCGTGACGGCGAGGGTGTCCGGGGAGGCGAGCGTGTTGCGCGTGACGGACTGCAGCAGTGCGCCGGCTGAGCCGAGGGCGAAGCCCACTGCCACACCCGCGAGCAGGCGCGGCAGGCGGGATCCGGTGAAGATCTCGCCGACCGGTGCCCCGCCGGTGTTCGCCCCGCCCCCGGCGAAGTACCGCACCAGATCCCGGACGCCCACGCCCGATGTCCCTTGCGTCAGGTGCCACATGCCCACCAGGGCGACCGCGACGAGGAGGAGCGCCAGGACGGCCGCCCCGGCGGAGCCGTGACCGGTGCCCGGCCGCGGTTTCCGTCCGGGGGCCGGCGCCGGCGGTGTGCCCACCTCTGGTGATGTGCTCACCTTTTGTTCCGTGCTCACTTCGGGTGTTGTGTTCACTTCTTTTCGAGCACGTCGACGTACGCGTCGATCGCCTGCTCACAGGAGCGCGGACCGCCCGCGCCCCACACCCGCGCCGGGAACGCGTGCGCGCGGCCTTCCTTCACGGCCGGGAGCGACTTCCAGATCGGGTTCTTCTCCAGCGCCGCGACATATCCTCCCGCTCCTTCGTCGTTGGCGTAGAAGAGGTTGGCCTTCCCCACCGCGGTGAGTCCCTCGGCATCGGTCTGCGCGAGACCGTAGGAGGGATCGACACCGCCGTTCCCGTGGGCCTTGTTCACGTCGTCGGTCCATGCGGGGGTCATACCGAGCTCTTCGCCTATAGCGGTGAACAGGGCGCCCTTGCCGTAGGGGCGGACGGTGAGGTTGCCGCCCTGCAGCCATCCGTCGAAGAACAGGAAGTCCTTGGTCGGCAGTCCGGCGGCGGTCACCTGCTTCTTGGCCTTGGCGAGGTGCTCGTCGAACTCCTTGAGCACCTGGTCGGCCCGTTCGGTGCGGCCCGTCGCCCTGCCGATCATGCTGAACACGTTCTGCATGTTCTTGATCGGGTCGGCCGGGTCCGCCCCCAGCGTGGCCAGCACCGGCACGCCGCGCTTCTCCAGCTTCTTGATGATCTCGTCGTCGGCCTTGAACGCCTCCACGACGACGAGGTCGGGCTTCGTCGCGAAGAGGGTGTCGAGGTCGGGCTCCTCACGGGTGCCGATGTCCTTCACCCCGGCGGGCAGCTTCTCCGCGCTCACCCAGGTGCTGTATCCCTTCGCGTCGGAGACCGCGGTGGGGGTCACGCACAGGGTGAGCGCGTCCTCGATCTGCTGCCATTCCAGGACCGCGATCCGCTTGGCGGGCCTGTCGAGCTTCACCTGCCGGCCGACGCCGTCCTTGAAGGACACCGGCTTTGTCGATGTCGTGGTGGTGTCCTCGGCGCAGCTCTTCGAGGAGGGCGACGCCCGGGTGCCGGCGGCCGTCGTCTTTTCGACGCTGGTCGTGCCGCAGGCCGTTGAGGTGAGTACGACGGCGAGCCCTGTGGCGGCTGCTGCCGCCAGGCGACGGGCACGATTCATTGAGGATCCTCTTTCTGGTGGTTCGGTGGATTGCCGATGATTCGGTGGAGCGGCTTCTAGCGATTCGCCGGGGCGGCCGACGCACCGCTCCGTGCGGAGTGCCGCCCGATCGGGTCGATGCGAAGACGGCCCGTGCGGGGGTCCGCTTCGACCTCGACGCGAATGTCGTAGACCTCGCCGATGTTCTGCGCGGTGAGGACGTCGACGGGGGCGCCCGCCGCGTGCACGCGGCCGGAGCGCATGAGGACCAGCGTGTCCGCGACGCGGGTGGCGTGGTCGAGGTCGTGCAGCACGATGCCCACCGCGACGCCGTGTTCCTCCACGAGGTCACGCACCAGGTCGAGCGTCTCGATCTGATAGCGCAGGTCCAGGTGGTTCGTCGGCTCGTCCAGCAGCACGACGCCGGTGTCCTGGGCCAGGCAGGCCGCGAGCCAGACACGCTGCACCTCCCCGCCGGAGAGTTCCCCGGCCGGCCGGTCGGCCATGTCGCGCACGCCGGTGACATCCATGGCGTGGTCGATGGCGCTCCGGTCGTCGGACGACAGACCGGAGAAGCGGCTTCGGTACGGGTGACGTCCGAACGCCACGACCTCCGAGACCGTCAGTCCCTGTGGCGCGGGCCTCGACTGGGAGAACAGGGTGACCTCGCGCGCGAACCGGCGTGCGCTGAGCAGGGCCGCCGCACGTTCGGGGTGTCCGTCACGGCCCCCGAGCGTCACCCGGCCGTCCTCCACCGGGTGCAGCCGGGCGAGCGCGCGCAGCAGTGTGGACTTCCCACTGCCGTTCGGTCCCACCAGCGCGGTCGCACGACCGCGCTCCAGGGTCAGTGAGACGCCGTGGACGACCGGCGCCCCGCCGTACCGCAGCACCAGGTCGTGGCCGTTGAGGGTGGCCGTGGGCGCGGCGGGGTCGACGGCAGGCCGAACGGCGCGCCGGGAAGAGCTTGTGAACATCGGTGGGTCCGGGTGACTTGAGGGGCAACGACTGCGGCACCCTCCGTCCGGCCGTTGCCGGCCGGGCCGCGGACTCCCCGGCATCCGGAACGGACGTGCACGGCGAGCAACAACTAAGGGTTACCTAACTAAGGGAAGGCTATCTTCCGCTCGTCGTGTCGGCAATCAGGAGTTCTGGACACCCGATACGGGATTCCGGACACCGTCCGGGGATTCGTCGGCCGCGACGAAGAACGCCCCGGGCGTGGCCCCCATGACCCGTCGGAAGGCGGCGATGAAGGTACTGGGCTGTGCGTAGCCGAGCACGTCGGAGACGGTCTGCACGTCGAAGCCCTCGGAGAGCAGCGTCAGCGCCCGGTGGGCGCGCAGCATCTGCCGCCACTGCGCGAAGGAGAGCCCGGTGGCCCGGCGGAACGCGCGGGCGATCGTGCGGTCGCTGATCCCCAGGGTGCGCGCCCACTCGTCCAGCGAACGGCAGTCGGCGGGATCGTCCAGCAGGGCTTCGGCTATCGCGTCGATCCGGGAGTCGCCGGGCAACTGCAACGCGAACTGGCGCTCCGCCGGCTGGAGCACGTCGAACACCACCGCCTCCGCCCGCGCCCTGGCCGCGGCTTCGAGATCCGTGCGGGCCAGATGGGCCAGCAAGGACTCCAGCACCGGCGTCATCGTGATCGCGGTCGGCCCCTCGAACGTGAACGGCGTGCGGTCGGGGGCGAAGAAGGCATCGTGGAACCGCACACCCGCCGTCGCCCGTCCCCCGTGCACCACGCCGGCCGGCATCCACAGCCCGTATCCCTCGGACACGGTGAAGACACGGTCCTCCACACGGGACGTCAGCGTCCCCCCGCGCACCCAGACGAGCTCGTGCAGTTGGTGCGAGTGCGGCGCCCACTCGGTGGAAACGGAAGGAACCTGCGATTCGGCGAGGATGACGAAGGGTGCCACCGTCCGCCCGGGACGCACCGCGGCCCGGCGCACCACAGTGCTCGCTTCGCGCCGCCACATCCCGGGGCTCGCGCCATTACGGGACGATTCGACCATACGAGCGAGTGTATCCAGGGCCTGCATCGAGGTCGCACACCCCCCGTGGCCCGGCCGAAGGGCGGGACTGCGGCCGCGGCAGGCGTGCCGGACGGCCACTCATGACGGCAGGCCCTGGCCTCATGCAGACGGCTGGTCTCGTCCAGGCAGCGGCGGGTCCGGGCACACATCCCGTTGACCGCTTCCCGCAGCGCCCCGCCCGCCTCGGTGAGTCGGTACTCCACGCGGGGCGGCACCGTGGCATGCACGGTGCTGTGCACCACGCCGTCCCGTTCCAGCCCGCGCAGTGTCCGCGTGAGCATCGTGTGGCTGATGCCCCACCTGCGGATGACGTTCCACACGCTCGGCCTCTGCGCGATCGGCGACTTCCTCGTCATCGCCGGGCCTGCCGGGGGACGCGCGAAGTACAGTCACGCCTCCGCCACCGTCGTCGTCGAAGATCTCGACGCCCTCCGGTCGACCCCGGAGTCCGTCGGCGCCACCATGACCACTCCCGCGACCGCCGGGCCGACGGGGCGGTTCCTCCGCGCTCGCCATGCGGACGGGGCGGGTGTCGAGTACGTCGAATGGAACGCGGAACTGGTCCGCCGGCTCGTCCACGCACAGCCCCGTGGACGGTCCGGCCGTCAGTCGGCGAGAGCGGCCTCGACGAGCGCCTTGATGTACGGGAGGTCGCTGCCGGCCCCCGTCGGGTTCAGGGAGTACACCATCCGGTGTCCGAGGTCGCGGGTGGCGAAGAACCCGTTGTCCCAGCCGGGTCGGGACCCCGTCTTGCCCCAGGCGTACCGGCCGTCCGAGAGCCGGTAGCGCATGAGCCCGCCGATGCTGTAGCAGGCCTTCGGACCGGGGCAGTTCGCATTGGTGGCGGCGCTCTTCGCCCTCGGCACGGCGAACACCAGCCTCTGCTGGGCGGGCGGGAGCAGGCGGCCCCGGAACAGCGCGGTGACGAAGCGGTCCTGGTCGGCGGCGGTGGAGATCATGCCGCCCTCCGCCCACGGGTAGGGACTCTGCTCGGTCACGTCCTGCCCGTCCACGTATACCTGTGCGTGGGGCGCGGGGATCGTCGGGTCGTCGGCGGCGGGCAGGCCGGTATGGCGAAGGCCCAGCGGCCCGATGATCCTGCGCTCCAGTTCGTCGGTGTAGGAGCGGCCGGTGACCTTCTCGACGATCAGGCCGAGAACGAACGAGTTGAGCCCGTTGTACTGCTGCACAGATCCCGGTGCGGGCGGCGCGCCGGTGGCCTTGGCGAACGAGTCGCGCAGAAAGTCTTCGGGCGTCACGGACTTGAGCTGCCATCCGGGCCCGTCGGCCGGGCCGGGCGTCGGGGCAGGCTTGGGCAGACCACTCGTGTGGTCGAGGAGCTGGCGCACGGTGACGCGGTGGTACGCCTTGGGCAGCACCTCGGGGACGTACCGCCGCGCCGGGGTGTCGAGGCCGATCCGGTGCTCGGCGACGAGTTGAAGCACCAACGTGTTGGTGAAGGCCTTGGTGACACTGCCGATCCGGAAATGTGCGTCGGCGGTGACCGGTCCGGCGGTGGCGCCCACGCCGTCCCGCCTGATCAGCGCGCCCGCGACGATGCCGTCGGGCAAGCGGTCGAGGACGTCCTGGACGGTGGGGTCCGCGGGCGCCGGGGTGCCGGCAGCAGGCGCGGCGGCGCCCGAGGGCAGCACCGCGCCCGCCGTGACTGCGGTGGCCAGGGCGAGGGTGGTGACGGCGAATCGGATACGCATCGAGATTCCTCCGGAGTGACACTGGGGCTTGACGGCATCGCCAACTCTGCTGCGCGCGAAGGCCGTTGCCCATCAGTGATCACCCTGATCACAACCCCGACCGGCCCCCGATGGGCACCACCCGGGCGCCGAACCCGCCACGCCGGACGCGCTGGATGGCGGTCGCAGGACCCGAGATCGCCAGGGCCCTCGCACCGGGCTGCGTCCTCGCCGGCCTGTGGAACGTCATGGACGACCGGACTGCCCGCCGCCTCTCGCATCAGTGCCGGCCTCGGCCCGGGGCGAGGCCGCGGACTGGTCGGGGACAGGCCCGTCCCCTCGCCGAACTCACTGCCCGTCGTGGCACTGGGGCGTCCGGTCGGGCGTCACGCGCAGGTGCGCACGCGCCCCCTGCGGTCCGAAGAGGATCAGGGCTTCGACCACACCGCCGTCGGCACTGCCCAGCCAGTGCGGGAGCGTCGTGTCGAACTCGGCGACCTCACCGGGTGTCAGGGTCAGTTCGCGCTCACCGAGCAGCAGCCGCAGACGGCCGCTGAGAATGTACAGCCATTCGAAGCCTTCGTGGGTCTGCGGCGTCGGTTCGCGGAGGGCCGGCGAGGCAGGAATGATCATTTTGAACGCCTGCATGCCACCGGGCCGCCGTGACAGCGGGACGAAGACCATCCCGAAGCGCCGGATCGGCTTCAGGTGGATGCGGGGGTCACCGGTGCGCGGCGCACCGACGAGGTCGTCGAGGGGCACGCCGTAGAGCCGGGCCAGCGGGAGCAGCAGGTCCAGAGCCGGTCGGCGCTGTCCGCTCTCCAGCCGGGACAGTGTGCTCTCCGACACCGCGGTCACCTCGGCGACACCGGCGAGGGTCATGCCGCGTTCGCGGCGCAACGCGCGCAGCCGGGCTCCGACGGCACCGAGTACGTCTTCCGGTTCACGTTCCATCACACCATCTTGCCGAAACCGCAAGCTTCCGTGCCGGTCCGGTAACGCCCGGCAAGACTGCCGAGCGTTCGTTCCCGGCAGAAGGAGCCCTGATGAGCAACACCGACGTGGTCGAGTTCTGGAATGACGTCTACGCGGCCCGCCCGGCGGCCGTCGATCCTCGGCCCAACGTATGCCTCACCGAGACAGTCACCGGCCTGCCGCCCGGTGCTGTGCTGGACCTGGGGTGCGGCGCCGGCGGCGATGCGCTGTGGCTCGCCCGCCTGGGATGGCATGTCACCGCCGTCGATGTCTCCTCCGTGGCGGTCGAGCGACTCCGCGGCCTCGCCCTCGCGGACGGCCTGTCCGACGACCGCCTCTCGGCGCAGCAGCACGACTTGCGCCGTTCGTTCCCCGACGGCGCATTCGATCTCGTCTGCGCCCACTATCTCCACACTCCCCTGGACCTGGACAGGGCGGCCGTACTGCGTGCGGCAGCGCACGCGCTGCGCTCGGGCGGCCGGCTGCTGGTCGTGGACCACGGATCGACAGCCCCGTGGTCGTGGGACCAGGACCCGGATGTCCGGCACCCGGCCCCGCGGGAGGTCGCTGCGGACCTGGCCCTGGACCCGGAGACCTGGGCGGTCGAGACGGCCGACGCACGTACACGGACCGCGACCGGCCCGGACGGCCGTACGGCCGAGGTCACCGACCATGTCCTGATCATCCGCCGCACCGTCTGAACAGGGCACGGTCCTCGAAAGGCAGACCTCATGGACACCTCTTCCCGGCGTATCCGCCACACCGACACCCCGCCGCCCCGCACCGGAAACAGCGAGACCGCGGTTCTGCGCGGGTTCCTCGACTACCTGCGGGACTCGCTGGCCGCGAAGGTCGAAGGCGCCCCCGAACCCCAGGTCCGAAGAGCCGCGGTGCCGTCGGGCACGAACCTTCTCGGCCTGCTCAACCACCTCACGTACGTCGAACGAGCGACGTTCCTCGGAGCCCGGATCACCGACTGGCCGGCGACCTTCGACGCCTCCCCTTCGCACACCGCGGCGGACGTCGTCACCCGCTACCGGGAATCGGTCACCGCGGCGAACGAGGTACTCGACAGATGCGCCGACCCCGGCGCGCCGCTCCCCCGCTCCCGACCGGGCGAACCCGCACCCACTGTCCGCTGGGCACTCGCCCACATGATCGAGGAGACCGGCCGCCACGCCGGACACGCCGACATCCTCCGCGAACTGATCGACGGCTCGACCGGACGCTGACTCGCGCCGCCGGGCAGGAACACGGGCCACCCGCTGTCTCGCCCTCTGCGCTCGTGTGCGTCCGCCCCGCACCGGGAAGCGTCGTCGATCCCGAGGGTTTCAGCTTCTGACCAGGCAGAACGGATGCCCGGCCGGATCGGTGAAGACGCGCGCCCTGGCCGCGTCGTGTGGCTGGAACTCCGGCTTGCCCGCGCCCAGTTCCAGCAGCCGGGCCTCGACCTCGTCCAGGTCCTCCCCGACGCTGAAGCAGATGTGCAGCTGCTGGGGAACGGCCTGGCCGGGCCAGCTCGGAGCTCGGTGGTCGTCCACCCTTTGAAAGCCCAGGAGAAGTCCGTCCGCACGGCTGAGGCCGGCGAAATCGGCGTTCGACTCAGGATGCGGTTCGAGGCCGGTGGCCTGGTGATAGAACGCCGCCAGGGCCGACGGATCAGGGCAGTCCAGCGTTATCGCGTCCAACTTCATCCGCAGAGGCATGGCTTCTCCTGATCGCTCGGGTGATCCATCGAAGCACACTCCAGAGGCGCTCGACCCCGGCCGCCCGGCACCGTCCGCGGGAGCAGCGGTTCCGGGCGGCCGGCCGGGGCTCAGTCGGCGGCGGGGCGGCCGGCCAGGTACTCGGTCAGGCTCTCGCCGGTGAGGGGGTAGTAGTCGGAGAGCCGTGCGCCCTCGTCGAGGCGGCGGCGGGCGAACTCCTCCCGGTCCTGGTGCAGCAGGGAGTCCTCGGCGAGCGGGATCGCGTTCCGCTGCGGGACGACGACGGCGCCGTCCTCGTCCGCGACGATCAGGTCGCCGGGCGTCACCAGGGAACCGCCGACGCCGACGGGCACATTGAACGCGGAGGGGAACAGCTCGGTCTGCGAGGCGTAGTGCGGGGTCACACCGGTGCACCAGATGGGTACGCCGAGGGCGCGCACCCGGGCCGCGTCCCGCACCCGTCCGTCCACCACGATCCCGGCGCCACCGCGCAGCTTGAAGTAGCGCACGAGCATGTCGCCGAGGCAGCCGGTGAAGTGACTGCCTCGGGCCGACACCACGAGCACGTCGCCGGGCCGGATGGATTCGAGGACGCCCCACAGCGGGGTCTTGCGCTCGATGTCCTCCTGCTCCGCGCCGTTGAAGATGTCCTCGCGCTGCGGCAGGAACTCCAGCGTCACGGCACCGCCGGTGATCTTGACGTCCGGCTCCCGGTGCAGGGGCACGGGGCCGTCGATGAACGTCCGGGTGATGCCCATCTGGTGCAGCTTCGCACAGGCCGTCGCCGCGCTCACGTCCTTGAGGGCCTCCACCATCCGTGAGGTGGGTCGTACGTAGGCCGAGGTGTGGACCGGCGCTCGCATCGACTCATAAGTACGGGTCTCCTCCGTCTCGTTGATGCGGGTCGCCCCGGTCGACGGTGCTTCCTGATCCCCAATCGGGTGCATGCACTTGCCTCTCCGCGTGCTCGCAGCACGCAACGCCAGTGACATCATCGCCTATCGATGGTAGATAACAGCCAATCGATTAGTGATGTCAATGTGTCAGGAGCCTTCCGTGACCCTCGCCTCCGCCGATCCCGCTGGTTCCACTGTCCGCACCGGGTGGTTCGAGGCGTCGCGCTTCGGGCTCTTCGTCCACTTCGGCCTGTACAGCCTGGCGGCACGGCACGAGTGGGTGCGCAGCCGGGAGGCCATGTCGCAGCGGGACTACGACCGTTACCTGCACCGGTTCGAACCCGATCTCTTCGACGCCCGTCAACTGGCACGTACCGCACGGGAGTCCGGGATGCGTTACGCGGTGCTGACCGCCAAACACCACGACGGCTTCTGCCTGTTCGGCTCGGCGCTGTCCGAATACACCTCGATGCACGCGACCGGCCGTGACCTGGTGCGTGAGTTCGTCGACGCGATGCGCGCGGAGGGTCTGCGGGTCGGCCTGTACTACTCGCTGCTCGACTGGCACCACCCCGACTTCACGATCGACGAGCACCACCCGCTGCGGGACACCGGGGCCCGGCGTGAGCCCCGTGACATGGCGCGCTACCGGACGTACATGGAGGGGCAGATACGCGAACTCCTCACCGGGTACGGGCGTATCGACCTCCTCTTCTTCGACTTCACCTACCCGGAGAAGGGTCCGCAGGAGTGGGGCGCGGATCAACTTCTTGAACTCGCCCGAGAGTTGCAGCCGGGCATTCTGGTCAACGACAGGCTCGGCGTTCCCGGCGACTATGTGACGCCCGAGCAGTACCAGCCCGACCGGCCGCTGGAGCGGGGCGGCGAGCGGGTGATGTGGGAGGCGTGCCACACGCTCAACGGTTCCTGGGGGTACGACCGCGACAACCATGACTACAAGGACCCCGCGCTGCTGGTCCGCATGCTGGTGGAGTCCGTCGCCTGCGGTGGAAATCTCATCCTGAACGTGGGCCCCACCGGTCGCGGCGCCCTGGACCCCCGGGCCCGGGCCACGCTCCGCGCCATCGGCGAGTGGACCGGGCTGCACACCCGGTCCGTGCACGGTGCGGGGCCGAGCGCCTTCGAGGCGCCTGCCAACGCCCTGTACACGCAGTCGGGCACCCGTCTCTATCTGCACCTGCTGGCCTGGCCCCTGAAACACCTCCATCTGCCGGGACTGGCCGGGCGCGTACGGTACGCCCAGCTCCTGCACGACGGCTCGGAGATCCGCTTCCACGAGATGGACGGCACGCGGCACGAGCACAACAACCTCGCGCCGCCGAACCAGCCGGCGGGCACTCTCACCCTGACCCTCCCCGTCGCCCGGCCCGACGTGCTGCTCCCGGTGATCGAGCTGGTGCTGGACGGGGAGGAGTGATGCCGGTGGTGAATCCGCTGGGCGAGCGCCTTTCGGCGGTGCTGGACCCGGACGGTGACCGGGAGCTGGAGCAATTGCTCGCCGATCCGGCCGGGCGGGTGGGGGTGCCCGATGTCACCTGCCGTGCCGTGTGGGACGCGGTCCCGGGCCCGGTACGGGAGCGGGTGCTGGAGGACGCGGCCCGGGAGTCGATCCGGCCGGAGCCCCGGCTGACGGCAGGGGCATGGGCCCGCGCCTTCCGGGACGGTGACCGCAGCGCGTACGAGGACGCGGCCTGGGGTCTCCAGGAGCGGGTGTCACTGCTGACCCTGGCAGCCGTCCTCACCGGAGAGTCGGCCGATGCGAGGGAGGCACCCGGGGCCTGCCCGTATCTGGATGCCGCGATCGACGGGCTCGTTTCGTTCGCCGACGCCGGCACCTGGTGCTGGGCACCGCACGAGCGCTTCGCGGCGGAGCGCGGCGACCTCGTGCCCGATCCGGACGAGCCGTATCTGGACCTGGGCGCCGCCGAGGTCGCCTCGCTGTTCGCCTGGGCGGACCACGTACTCGGGCCGCATCTCGACCGCCGGATGCCGGGCCTGCGGCGCAGGCTGCGCCGCGAGGTGGAACGGCGGGTGCTGCTGCCCTTCGAGCACCGCCGGGACTGGCGCTGGATCGGTGCGGACGGCGGCGCCAACAACTGGAACCCGTGGATTCACAGTGCCGTGCTCGCCGCCGCGCTGCTGCTCTGCCCGGACGACGCCCGACGCGCCCGCCTCGTACGACTGGTCGTCCAGGGACTCGACCACTATGTGGCCACGCTTCCCGACGACGGCGGGATCGACGAGGGCATCGCCTACTGGTGGGTGGGGGCCTGCCGGCTGCTGGAGATCCTCGATCTGCTCGCCGGTGTCGGCGGCTCCGCCCTCGACGCCCGTCAGCTCCCGCTTCTCGGCGAGTTGTCGAGGTATCCGCAGCGCATGCATTTCGGTGCCGACTGGTACGTGAACGTGGGCGACGCTCCCGCCCGGCTGACGGCCGATCAGCCCTGGCAGGTCCCGTTCCGCTGGGGCAGGCGGCTCGGGCAGCCGGAGACGGTGGCGCACGCGCTGGCCGGAGCGCGCCGGCAGCACGGCGCCGCAGCCCCGCGTGCCGGGCTCGGGCGTGCGCTGGCCGCGCTGTCGGACGAAGAATGGTGCCGGGCCCTCACGGCCGACGCACCGGACACCTCCGCGCCCTGGCTGGCCCACGAGACCTGGCTGCCACGGCTGCAGATCCTGGTGGCCCGCGAGACGGCCGGCAGCACCGCCGGTCTCACCGTCGCGGTGAAGGCGGGCCACAACGGCGAACACCACAACCACCTCGACGTCGGCTCGTACTGGGTGGCGGTGGACGGCCGGCCCCTGGTGGTGGACGTCGGCCGGCCCACGTACACGGCGCAGACCTTCGGGCCCGACCGTTACGCCGCCTGGCCGTTCCGGAGCGACTGGCACAATGTGCCCGAGCCCGGCGTCGCACAGCAGCCCGGTCCCGGGCACCGAGCGCGGGACGTATGCGTCGAACTCGGCCGTGCCGTCAGCGGGATGACCGCCGATCTCGCCGGTGCCTATCCCGGTGGAAGCCTGACCAAATGGGACCGAGCGGTACGCCTGGTCCGGGCCGACGGGACCACTCCCCCGCACGTGAGCGTGGCGGACCGGTGGGAAGGGTGCGGGGAGAGCGTGGCCCTGCACCATGTGCTGGCCGGGCTCGTCGAGCTGGGGGACGGCCGGGCCACGGTCACCGCCCCTGACGGCAGCGGGCTGGTGATGTGCTGGAATCCCCGGGACGCCGACGCCTCCGTCGTACGCAAGGAGCTGGACGACCCGCTGCTGGCCGCGAGTTGGGGAGACCACCTCACCCGGATCACTCTCACGGTCCGCCGTCCCGGCACCCAAGGCCGCGTGACCGTACGGTGGTTGATCGCCGACGGGTCCGGCAAGGCCGGGAAGAACGAACTCAGAGGTTTGGCGCAGCACTCTTGAAGAAGCGGGGTGCCACCCCTAGCATCAGCAATCGATAGACGATAGTCACGGAGGCGAGGGCTTCTCCCCGCCTCCACCGCATCGCACCACCCCGCCGGGCGGCCCGCACCGATGACCGCCCGCACCCCCTCCCGCTACTGCTCCACCGGGAACTCTGCAGCTGAACACCAGCTATCGATTATTCACGACTACGCAACGGAGCGTGTCCCTATGAAAGCAATGTGGCGTCGAACCTGCGGACTCGCCCTGGCCCCTCTGGTGATGGCATCGGCCGTCGCCTGTGGCAACGGGTCCGACCAGGCCTCGGAGGGCACGACCCTCCGCGTCATCGTGAACATCACGCCGAACCTGACGGAGAAGTACTGGAACGATCTCTTCGACACCTACGAGAAGTCCCACCCCGGTGTCACGGTCAAGCTCGAACTGACCGGCACCATCTCGGCGGACGCGAAGCTGAGGCAGGACCTGGCCGCGGGCGACCCGCCGGACGTCGCCCAGCTGATCACACCGACGGCAGACACCGCGTCGCTCTTCGCCGACCTGTCGGACCAGCCGTGGGTCGCCAAGACGCCGCTGGCCGACCAGTACGCCATCGACGGCAAGCAATACGTGGTCGGTGTGGGCGAACAGATTCAGTCGCTCGTCTTCTACAACAAGGCCGCGTTCGAGAAGGCCGGTATCGACGCCACGAGCATCCGGACCATGGGTCAGTTCACCGCTGCCATGGGCAGCTTGAAGGGCGCCGGCTACAAGCCGCTTCAGACGTCCGGACAGTGGGTCACCGGAGCCCAGTTCTCGATGATGGCCGACGCGGGTGTGCTCACTGCCGACCCCGGGTGGACGGCCAAGCGCAACGACGGCAAGGCGTCCTTCGCCAAGAGCGACTACCTGCCCTACCTGGAGAACTACAAGAGCTGGATCGACAAGGGCTATCTGGAGAAGAGCGCGCTCGGACTCACCTACGCGGACGGCCAGACGTCCTTCCTGAACGGCAAGTCCGCGATGTACATCATGGGTTCGTACTTCGTGCCGGCCGCCGACGCCGCGAAGAAGAGCGACGAGATCGGTGTGTTCACCATGCCGACCGACGGGGCCTACCCGTCCGGTCAGTTCGGCAACATCTCCAATCCGTACGTCGTGGTGAACAAGTCGCGCCACAGGGCCGAGGCGATCGAGTTCGTGAAGTGGGCGACCACCGACCCGAAGGCCATCAAGAGCCAGCTCGCCTCCGACGCCAATCTCCGCGAGGGCTTCACGTACCCGATGTCCAGCCTCGGCTCGTCCGTGCAGAAGATCCTGGACAAGGCCCCGTCGGTGATCGTGAAGGCCGGGAAGAGCAAGCCGATCGCCGGGTTCAGCGATGAGCTCAACAAGCAGATCCAGTCCCTGTACACGGACTCGTCCCCCGCGGACGCGGCCGACGGATTGGACAAGTGGTGGAACTCGCAGAGCTGAACGCAGGACTGAAGCAGCGCCGCCGGGCGAGGCTGCGGGACTCGGCGATCTCCCTCGGGATGATGGGCCCGGCCGTCCTGCTCTACACACTGATGACCGTGGTGCCGGTGGGTGTCGCGATCTATCTCAGCCTGACCGACTGGGACGGCTTCTCCACCGCCTCGTTCACCGGGCTCGACAACTACAAGCACCTGTTCGACGACCCGAGTTCGTCGGACGCCTGGTACGTGACGGGTCTGATCGCCGTGGTCGGGACGGTCCTCATGGTGGGACTGGGGCTCGTGTACGCGCTGGCCCTCAAGGGCCGCTCCCGCACGAACTCCTTCTTCCGGGCCGTCGCCTACTTCCCGCACGTCATCAGCGCGCTGATCCTCGGCTATCTGTGGGCGGCGATCCTCGGCACCAACGGCGCCATCAACAACACCCTCGCCAAGTTCGGCATCGAACCGCTCGGCTTCCTCTTCGACGAGAAGTTCGCACTGATCTCGCTGATCGCGGTGATCGTGTGGGCCGGATTCGGCTTCAACGTCGTCCTGTTCGTGGCCGCCCTGCAGACGGTGCCCGCCGAGCTGCTGGAGGCCGCCGCGATCGACGGCGCCTCCAAGCGGCAGATCAATCTCCGGATCGTGATCCCCATGATCGCCCCCGTGGTCACCGTGGCGACGGTCCTGAACCTGGTGGGGCTGATCCGCGCGTACGACATCGTGGTCAGTCTCACCGGCGGCGGGCCGGCCGGGTCGACCCAGACGTTCACGTACCTCATTCTCGCCCGGTCCTTCGAGGGCACCAAGGTCGGGTACGCGACCGCGCAGGCAGTGTTCCTGATGGTGGTGTCCGCCGTGCTCGCCCTCCTCGTGACGGCGCTGCGCAACCGTCAAGACCAAGCTGCGACAGGTTAGTTAGGAGCCGGTGGTGGTCGTACTAGAGGCAGAGGTCCGCGACAGGCCGAAGGCCGCGCCGACCGGGGTCGGTGCCGCGTCGCGGCGTCCGGAGCACAAGGAGCCGCGCTCACCCGTGCGGTGGGCCCTTCTCGGCGTGCTGTTCGTCGTCATGATCGTGCCGATCTACCTGCTCGTGGTGAACGCGTTCAAGTCGCAGCAGGACATCCTCGACAACCCGTTCTCGGTCCCCCTGGGCGGGCTGACCTTCGAGCACATGTCGGCCGCGATCAACAGCCCGCAGTTCAACGTCATCGGTGGCTACGGCTTCACGCTGTTCCTCGTGGTGGTCGTGGACGTGCTGTGCATCCTGCTGGCGGGCCCGGCCGCGTACGCGATCGCGCGCAGCCTCAAGCGGCGTACACAGCTGGTGCTGCTGTACTTCCTGGCCGGCACGTTCATCCCGGGCGCCGCCGTGATCATCCCCGTGATCTACGTACTGCGCGAGGTGGGCCTGGCCAATACCGTGACCGGTCTGGTCGCGCACGACGTGGCGTCCACACTGCCGGTGAGCATCTTCCTGTTCGTCGGCTTCATCCGCACCATTCCCGTGGACATCGACAACGCGGCGACGATCGACGGCGCGGGCCGGTACCGCACGTTCTGGTCCATCATCTTCCCGTTGATGCGCCCCGCGGTCGTCACGGTGCTGATCCTCAACTCGATCGGGATCTGGAACGACTTCGTCTCGCCGCAGATCCTGCTCAGCCCGTCCTCCGGGCACTACACGGTCACGACGGCGATCTACGCCGGCATCAGCCAGTACTCGACGGATCTGACGAAGGTGTTCCCGAACCTTCTGCTCGCCGTGGCCCCCGTCGTCATCTTCTTCATCTACATGCAGCGCCACATCATCAGCGGTCTCACCGTCGGCGCGGTGAAGGGATGAGCAGCCGGTGCACGGTCGCGGTGGAACGGCCGGGCCCGGTGTTTTCCGTCCGAGAGAGAGCCGAGACAAGAGAGAGGATCACGCAGTGCTGAGTAGATGGATACCACGCTCCCGCAGGGGACCGTGGTCCGCAGCCGCCCTGCTCGCCGCCCTGACCGTGGTGGTGGCGGGTCAGCCGGCCGCCGCACAACCGGTCAAGTTCCGGACGGGAAAGACGTATTACGTCTCGCCTTCCGGCCAGGACACCGCCGGCGGCAGGAAGCCCAGGGCGCCGTTCCGGCACATCCAGAAGTGCGCGGACGTGATGGTGCCGGGCGATACCTGCCTGGTCCTGTCCGGCACGTACGAGGAGACCGTGGTGCCGGCCCGCTCCGGCACCGCCGAACTGCCGATCACGTACCGCGCCGCTCCGGGGGCCGAGGTCACCGTGAGCGGCGCCTCCCGGATCGGCGGATTCGAGCCGGTCACCGCCGCCGACGTCACCGAGATCGCCAAGTCCGACCCGTTCGCCGCGAAGTCGCAGTTCAGCGACGCGGTGGCGGCCGGGCACATCTACAGCACGGCCGTCGACCTCGGCACGGACGTGACCACGGTGCAGGTGTTCACCGACAAGAAGATGGACATCGAGGCCCAGTGGCCGTACCCCGGCCTCGACCTGCTCGACCCGGCGCTCCAGTACGCCGGTGCGGGCAGCGCGGACGCCACCATCGCCGACGCGGACCTGACCCGCCCGGCGGGGTACTGGGACGGTGCCCGGGCCCTCACCGGCTACTGGTACGTCTCGGCCACCACCACGGTGAAGAGCTCCGCGGCCGGCTCGGTGACACTGGACGCGGCGCCGCCGTGCGTGCACAAGGTGGTGCCCGCGGAGACCCGGTACTCGCTCTCCGGGAAGATCGGTGAACTCGGCCATCCCGGCGAGTGGTTCTACGACCCGACCGCGAAGCGCCTGTACGTGTACGGCACCGACGACCCGGACGCGCACACCGTCGAGGCCAAGCGGCGCACCCTGGGCTTCGACCTGACGAACGCCAGTCACACCACGATCGCCGGCATCGGCCTGTTCGCCACCACGGTCCAGACCGGTCCCTCCAGCACCGGCGTCACCCTGGACGGCATCAACGGCCGGTACCTGTCGCACTACACGGACATCACCCGGGGTGCGACGGACTGCGGCAGCACCGTGACACGGGGCGTCGGCGACAGCGGCATCATCCTCGACGGCACCCACAACAGAATCGTGAACAGTGATCTGGCGCTGAGCGCCGGGAACGGCATCGCGCTCCGCGGACAGAACAACACCGCCACGGACAACGTGATCCACGACGTCGACTACATGGGCACCTACGCGGCGGGCGTCGCCGTGCAGGGCAACAGCCAGACGGTCACGCACAACACGATCTCCCGCGTCGGCCGCAGCGGGATCAATCTCCAGTGGAACGAGGTGAGCGGCCTCACCCCGGGCAAGGACCTGATCGCGTACAACGACATCTCCGAGTACGCCCGAATGAGTCTGGACGTCGCCGCGATCTACACCTGTTGCAGTGCCTGGATGATGGGCACCTCCATCGACCACAACGTACTGCACGACCCGGCGCCGGCCACGACCTCCACCACGTTCGGGATCTCCGGTGTCTACGCGGACAACGGCCAGAGCGATCTGGTGATCGCGAACAACGTGGGCTGGGGCAACCGGGAGGGCACGGTGATGCTCAACGGCCTGGGCACCGGTTCGCACGACAACAGCGTCTACAACAACACCGGGGGGATGACACTGTTCTATGTGAAGGAGCCGGGGCAGTCGACCGGCACCAGGATCTACAACAACATCGGCACGATCCGGGGCCTGGACGGCGCCACCGACGGCGGGCTCGTGCTCTCCAACAACCTTCCCACGGGCGTCGATCCGCTGTTCGTCAACGCGACAAACCACGACTACCGGCTGACCGCGGAGTCCCCCGCACGCAATCAGGCGATTCCGCTGCCGGGGATCAACGACGGTTCCACGGACGCGACTCCGAGTCTGGGCGCCTACCAGTACGGGGCACCCGCATGGGCCGCCGGGGCCCGTCGTTAGCCGACCCGCGAAACGGCTGTGGGCCCGGTCCGGGATTCCGGACCGGGCCCACAGCCGCTCGGTCAGTTCGCCTTCGGCCTGGCCACCGCCTTCACGGCCGCGCCCTTCCTGACCGCTGTCTTTCCGGCAGTCGTCCGGCCGGCCGCGGTCCCCTTCGCCGCCGTGGCCTTCCTGCGCGGTTTCTTGGCCTCCCGGGCATCCGGGACGGGTCCGCGCCCGGCGGCGTGGTCGGCGAAGGCTGCGGCCGCCTTGTCGGGCTCCCCGGACCGCAGCAGGCCGACGAGCCGGCCGTGTTCGTCGGCCATCGCGCACCAGTCGCCTTCGAAGAGCGGGTCGGAGATGGCCCGCAGGGTGCGCAGGCTCGGCTCGATGACCTCCCACATCCGGGCCAGGAACGGATTGCCCGCGTACTGGCTGACCAGGGTGTGGAACTCTATGTCGGCGTCGCGGAAACCGCTGACGTCGTTGGCGGCGACCGCCTCGTGCATCCGCTCGACCAGTGCGTCGAGCTCGGTGAGCTGTTCCTCGGTGATGTGCTCGGTGGCGAGCCGGGCGGCCAGGCTCTCCAGCGGCTCACGGACCTGACGTGCATACTCCGCGTCCTGTGAGGAGATCTCGACGACGAAGTGTCCGCGTCGCGGGACGTGCGTGAACAGGCCCTCGCGGGCGAGCCGCTTGACCGCCTCACGCACGGGAGCCTGGCTCACGCCGAGCCGCCGGGCGATCTCCGATTCGACCACGCGGTCGTTCGGCGCGAGATCGCCCTCGACGACGGCCTGGCGGAGCAGTTCGTACACCTGGTCCGAGATCAGGGTCTTGCGGAACCGGTCCTTGTTGGTGGCCAGCGTGGAGACGAATCCACCCGACGCATTAGATGCCATGAATACCCAATCCTGCACTGGGGCACGTCAGTTGCGACATGATACGCGCCCGTCCTCTCTCGATGGAGTCACATCGAGGTTTCCAGCTGCCAGTCTTCCGGCCGTTACCGTTCGACAGCCACATGGCCGGGTCGAAATGTGCCATCGGGCCTCTCCGCGGAGGTGGGGACCGAGTCTCGGCGAGATGAAGTCGGTCACTGATCATCGCCTATCGATCATCGAGGGAATCGAAGCAGGGGCGTTCGAGCACTGTCAACCACGCGGACGTCAACCACATGCAGATCAGCCACCCGGAGATCGGCGACATGCAGACCTGCCACACGCGCATCGAGCACGGGGACTCAGCCGCCGAGCCCGTACACCCGGACCGCGTTCGTATGCAGTACGCGATCGAGCTGATCGGCCGCCAGATGGGACAGCCCGACCCGGGACATGGCGAGCGAGTCGGCCCGTGAGCCGCGTGGCAGGCAGATCGGCCAGTCGGAGCCGACGACGCAGCGGTCGGTCCCGAGCGTGTCGACGACGTGTCGCACCATGTGCGCGATGCGCCGCGGCGGGATTCCGTGCTGCTGGGTGAGCAGCCCGGAGATCTTCACCACCACGTTCGGGCTCGCGGCGACACGCTCGACGTCGCGGAACCACTCCCCCGCCTCCGGTGCGCGCGGGTCCGGGGCGTTCCCCAGGTGGTCGACGACGAGAGTGAGCCCGGAATGCCGGGACCCGATGTCGGCGGCCGCCGTCAACGCCCCCCGGTGCAGATTGAGTTCCAGGGCGACTCCCGCTTCGGCCAGCACGGGGACGAGCCCGCGGGCCGGCTCGGGGGTGTCCGCCCACGTGGAGCCGCCGATCCGCATGCCATTGGGGCGGGAGTCGCCCAGCTCCTGAAGAGTGGCGCGGAAGGCATCGGGCCCCTCCGCGCCATGGACGTGGAGATTGGCCACGTACCCGGTGACCAGGTCCGGGCGGCGCCGTCGCAGTTCGCACAGGGCGAGCGTCTCCCCGGCATCGCCGCGCGACGCCTCGACCAGTATCGCTCCGGCGAGGTCGAGGCCCGCGCCCGACTGTTCCAGGTCGTCCTCGTCGAAGGCGCGATGGTGCTCGTCGCCCGGTCGGATCCACGGGAATCCCTGGGCCGGATCCCACAGGTGGACATGGCAGTCGATCACGGTGCGCCTCCTCCTCGGGCCTGTCGGGGCCGCTCCGAAGTATTGACACTTCGGCTCCCCTCCCATGAGTCTAACTATCGGCTATCGATGGGCGATTGTTCAATCCGTACATGACGAGGGTGCAGGTGTTCTGGATGCTCAGGCCTGAACGAACCGGCGACACGCACAGCACGGGCGAGGCGCACGGACCTCTGCTGACCGCGACCCGGCGCGTCGGTGAGGTCCCCGAGTGGGCTCATTTGGAAAGGAAGTTGTTCGCCTTCCAGGACAAGGCATGGCGGCTCTTCGCCGACCGCTACACCGAGGGCGACGGCCGCCTCGTCTTCCGCGACACGCTCGGACAGGGCATGGACGGCCGGGACGGCGTCGACGACTTCTACGAGCCGTTCTTCAACTGGCCCACGCTCTATCTGCTCGGTGGCAGCGCGGACCTGCTGACCGCCGCCCGGCACCACTGGCGCGGAGTCACCGCCCAGCTCACCGAGATGGGCATGCTCGACAAGGGCCTGGAACGCGGCTACGACTGGTTCCACCAGGGCGAGGGACTGCTCCTCTTCTACGGTCTGTGCCTGGCGGACCCACAGGATCCGGAGCTGCGTGAACTGGCCGTACGCTTCGCCGACTTCTACCTTCCCGGCGGCCCCAATTACGACTCCGCGCACCGCCTCCTGCGCGCCCCGCACAACGGCTCGGCGGGCCCGCGCTTCGGGTTCAGCGACGAGGAGGCGTACTTCCCGTGGACTCTGGCCCTGCGCCCCTACGGTCTGCCGCTGGACGGGTTCGACGACATCACGTCCTTCGACGATCTGGCCTCCTCGCCCGAGCGTGCCCGCGCGTACGGCCGTGCGATGTGGGACCGGATGGGCCGGGGTGACACGATCGTGAACCTCGCCGCCACCGGCCTGGCCACCAACGCCTTCCTGCTCAGCGGCGAGCAGCGCTACGCGGACTGGGTGGCCGAGTACGTCGGCGTGTGGCAGGAGCGGCTCGCGGGTCGCGACGTGGTGCCCGACAACGTCGGCCTGAGCGGTGTGGTGGGCGAGTACATGGAGGGCCGCTGGTACGGCGGCCACTACGGCTGGTCGTGGCCGCACGGGCTGTCCCCGGTAGGCAGCGCGACCGTCATCGGCGCCGCCAACGCCACGCTCCTCACCGGAGACCGGGGCTTCCTGGACCTCGCCCGCAATCCGCTCGACGCGGTGCTGCGCCACGCCGAGCAGCGCGGTGCCGGTCAGATGGGCACCCTCGGCGAGCGCTGGGAACCGCACCTGCGCGAGATGCCGGCCGAGCGTACTCTCATGGTGCCCCAGCGGCACAACGACTCCGGCTGGTTCGACTTCACCGTCATGCCGGGCCAACTCCCGCTGGCATTGTGGCACTTCAGCCGTGATGAGGCCGACCGGGAGCGGATCGAACATCTGCGTGCCGAGTCCCGCTGGGACTGGACCGCCGTACACACCCAGCGGATCAAGGACGAGGCCGGGCACGAGGAGCCCTGGTACGAATTCCTGCACGGCCGGAACCCGCACTTCCCCGAGCGGATGCTGCGCAGCGCCCTCGCTAGCTGCGCCGAGCGGGTCGATGCCATCGAGAACGACACCGTCGACCCGGCCGTCGGCCCCGACGCCCTGGACATCCACCACTGGCAGCACCTCAACCCGGTGGTGACGGAGGCGCTGCTGCAGCTGACCACCGGTTCGCCGCAGGTCCTCTACAACGGCGGCCTCGCCCACCTGCATGTGCGGTATCACGACGCGGAGTCCCGCCGCCCCGGCCTGCCACAGGACGTCGCCGCGCTGGTCTCCGACATCAGCCCGGACCACACGGTGGTGGAGCTGGTCAATCTCGGCGGCGCGGCACGTTCTCTGCTGGTGCAGGCGGGGTCGTTCGCCGAGCACCACGTGGCCACCGTCCGTGTGGACGACGGACCCGAGCGGCCGGTCGACGGTCCGTACTGCCGCGTCGTCCTTCCCGGAGACTCAAGGATCCGGCTGACCCTGACCATGGCGCTGCGCGCGAGCCGCGCGGCCTGTTCCTCCCCGTGGGAGATGGCATGACCGACACCGCCACGACAAGCCGGCTGCCCTTCGCCCTGCCCCGCCTCGGCATCGGCACCGCACCCCTGGGCGGGCTCTTCGAAGAGGTCGGCGAGCAGGACGCCGCCGCGACCCTCAAGGCCGCCGCCGAGGCCGGGATCACCTACTTCGACACCGCACCCCGTTACGGACACGGCCTCGCCGAACAGCGCCTGGGCCGCCTGCTGCCCCCGTCCGACGGCAACGGCCCGGTGATCTCGACCAAGACGGGCTGGCTGCTGCGCCCCCGGCCGGACGGTTCACCCGGTGAGGTGATCACCGACTGGACGGAGCGCGGCATCCGAGAGTCCCTGGAGTCGAGCCTGACCCGCCTGGGCCGCTCCGACGTCGACATCCTCTATCTGCACGACCCGGACGACTACCCGGACGAGATACGCCGCACGGCCTATCCGGCGGTGCGCAAGCTGCGTGACGAGGGGCTGATCCGGGCCATCGGATTCGGTATGAACCACAGTGCCCCGCTCGCCTCGTACGTGGCGGAGTTCGAGGTCGACGTGGTGCTCATCGCGGGCCGCTTCTCACTCCTCGACCACGAGGCGCTCACCACCTTGTTGCCGTTGTGCGCCGAGACGGGCACGGCGGTGGTCGTCGGCGGCGTCTTCAACACCGGGCTGTTGGCCGACCCGTCCCCCGGCGCCATGTTCAACTACCGCCCGGTGCCCGCGGAGACACTGGAGCGGGCACGGCAGTGCCGGGCGCTGTGCGAGTCGTACGAGGTGCCGCTTCCCGCGGCCGCGATCCAGTTCCCGCTGCTGCACGACGCCGTCGACTCGGTCGTGCTCGGTTGCCGTTCGGCGGCCGAGGTGACGGCGAACGCTGAGGCTGCCCGCTTCCCGATCCCGGGCGAGCTGTGGCAACGGCTCGCGGAGGCCGGGTTCGTGCCCGAGCAGTTGCTGGACACACACGGCGAGTAGCGCCCCGGCGGCCCGGCGTGGCCGCTCCGCTCCCGCCCGGCGACGGAACGGCCACCGGGCGGGAGCCGGCCGCGCCGGTGCTCCACGGGGGAAGGGTCGGGGCCCGGTCGACGATCCCGGAGAATTGTTCGGCCCGGCGATCGTGCCCGGCGAAGTCCGGCCTCGGGGAAGACCGGTACAGCGGTTGGGGCTGAGAACGATCACGGTCAGGGTATGAGTGCGTTGACCTGGTGCTCGTACTCGCGGCGGACCTCGCGCTGGGCCGGGACCGTGAGGAGGTCCCCGGCCGCCGTCGAACAGCTGGCGTCGGGCGAGGAGTCGATGGTGGACGTCGAACGTCAAGGATGTGCCCGGTGCCGCGTACGAGGCGGAACATCTCGGAGATGTGCACGGTGTCGCCGGGCCGCGCGTAGTCGAGGTGCGCGCGGAACTTCGGGCGCTGGAGCGGGCGGAGGCGGCTGGAGGTGCCGCCGTCCTCCTCGAAGACCACCGGGTCCTCGATCCCGGCCTCGTGAAGGACGGGGTCCCGCCGGGCGGTGGACCGCTGGTCGGTCGAGACCCGCTTGTAGACCAGGTTCGCCGCTCGTGGGCCCCTTCCGTACACAGGATCGGACCCCATCTGTCGTCAAACCCCGCCAGCAATCACCATCGGATCCGACTGGACTCACGCCGCCGCGAACCCCGGGATTGCACGGGTCCATTGAACGCGCCGCCTGCCCGGTGGCAAACGACCGCTTGACGACAGGCAGTCGACGCGTCCGGGTGCTGTGGTCGGGACAGACTTCTGTCTGCCATCGGTGAACACCACCCCAAGCGGGCGCAACGGTCATTACCGTCCAGTCGCATGACGACGTTCACCACCCGTACGGTCGAATACCCGGCCGACAACCTGACGATGATCGGATACCTCGCGCTCCCGGCCGGTGCCGAGCGCCGGCCCGCGGTCCTGATCGGACCCGAGGGGATGGGGCTCAGCGATGTCGAGCGCCGGCGGGCCGATACTCTGGCCGAGCTGGGGTACGTGGCGCTGGCCTTCGACCTGCACGGCGGACGCTATTTGGACGACCCGGAGGAAATGTTGGCCCGTTGCATGCCGCTGCTCGCCGATCCCGACCGCATGCGAGGAATCGGTCACGCCGCGCTCGACGTGTTGCGTGCCGAACCACGGGCCGACCCCGACCGGATCGCCGCCGTCGGCTACGGAACCGGAGGCGCAATCGCACTGGAACTCGGTCGCGATGGCGTCGACCTGCGCGCGATCGGGACAGTCAACGCAGTGACCACGGGCCGACCGGGCGAGACGGCACGCATTCGCTGCCCGGTGTGGGCCGGGGTCGGGTCGGAAGACCCGATCATGCCGCCCGCGCAACGGGAGGCGTTCACCGCGGAGATGCAGGCCGCGGGCGTCGACTGGCGCCTCGTGGTCTACGGAGGAGCCCTTCACGCCTTCCACCACCCACCGGTCGACCACACCGCGCCTCCCGGCGTCGGCCACCACCCACGGCACGCACAACGAGCCTGGCGTGACGTCGTCGCCCTGCTCGCCGAGTGCCTGCCCGTCACGGATTGATCCGATCGGCACCCGATACTCACTCCTGCCCGCCGTCGTCCTCCTCGACCGCGTCCCGGTCGGGCCCGTCCAGCAGGCGGGCACGCGGGTTCGACCGGCGGTGTGACGGAGCGGCGAAGACGTCACGGTTGTTCGGGGCCCGGTGAGCTGCTCCAGCACGTGGACCACATACGCGTCCCGGTCGTCCGCGTCGGCAGCCGGCTCAGCCGCCCCAGCTCCAGCTCCAGCTCCAGCTCCAAGAACCGCGAGCCCTACGGCGTCTTCAGCGTCGCCACCAGGTCACCGGGCAGCGCCGGGTCCGCGCGACGGGCGGCGCCCGCGACGGTGGCGTGCAGCCGCTCGTCCGCGACCTTGCGCACCTCCGACACCTACCGGGCCAACACGCTCGCCCCGCGGCAGCAGTACCCGGTCACGGCGCAGCCGGCCCGCCGCGTGGTCGAGCGGTGCCGTCGGGCCCTCGGCGTGCGTCCACGCCCGGCCGTGCAGGAAGGTGCGGAACCGCCTGTACCATTCCGGGTCCTCGTACTCGTGGTACTCGTAGGCGTCCCGGATCTCCCACGCGTGCTCGTACGCCGTCTTCGGTCGCTCGGTGCACCGCTTCACCACCGACGGGTCCTCGATGCCGAGCTGCGCGGCCGGATGCTCGACCACTGGCCACGGCGCGTCCAGCGGGTCATCCGGGAGGAACCGGCCGCTGTAGCGCACCGTGCACATCTGGAGCGCGAAGCCGAGCCGATGGTGCGTGGAACCTCGCAGCGCGATCACAGAACGCGGCCGACGTAGTCAAGGAAGAATGACCGCTCCAGCTCGGGACGGGGCGGCTCATCGGCGAATTTTCCCTACGCCTCGGCCTCCTCATCGGTCAGAATCTCCACCGGCACGAGCGGAGCGTAGCCAGGCCCTGCACCTGCCCGGTGATCTGTCCGCGAACCCGGCAGAGCCCCCAGCCGGCGTGCTGGCCGACCATGATCGATCTCAGCGCCAACCGCTGTACCGATGTTCCCCGAGGCCGAAGTCAGTGGGGTCGGGCCGGCACAGCGCGCCACTTGGCCGTACGGAGACACGGTGTCTCGGCCGGCCCCACGGCCGGGTCAGCCCGGCTTGACTGCCAGCGTCGCAAAATAGTTCGACATGTATTGAGCGGATGCGTTGGACTGGTGCGGCGCCTCCGCGAAGCCGGTGAGGACGAACCCCGCGGCGAGTTGCCCGCCGATCTGGTCAGTGAGGGTGTGGCTGTATTCAAGAGGGGCATCCGCGCCGAACTTCGTGGCGCGTTCCTCGGCGGAGTACTGCGTGACATCGCTGTACGGCAGCTTGTGCACGACGATCAGCTCGCCGCGCTCGTCGAGCGCCTCGTGGTCGAACAAGTACGCATCAGGGTTGAGGAAGCCCACGAGCAGAGTTCCGCCCGGTCGCAGGACGCGGAAGCACTCACGCCACACCCGTGCCGGGTCTGGTACGAACAGGTTGGAGACCGGATGGAATACGATGTCGAATGTTGCGTCGCCGAAGACGCTGAGGTCGCGCATGTCGCCCAGGACGGTGCGCAGCTCAAGTCCGTCGCGGGCCGCCACCATCCGGTCCTGGCTGAGCTGGCGGGGCGAGTTGTCGAATACGGTGACCCGCGCCCCTGCGGCGGCGAGGATCGGACCTTGCTGGCCACCGCCGGAGGCCAGGCACAACACGTCCCTGCCGGTCAGATCCGTCGGCAACCAGGAGCGGTCGACCGGCTCACGCCCGATGAGAACAATCGACCAGTCGCCCCTGCGGGCGCGCTCGACATCCTCAGCACTCACCGGCCTCGTCCACTCGTTGCCCTCTTGCACACACTTGTCCCAGGCTGCCCGATTGTGGGCAACGGGGTCGACAACAATGTCCTGCACGTTCAACTCCCTGCTACGGCCAAGCGGACGCCTGCGGTACCGACGGTTCGGTGCCGCCAGCCAACACGATCGCAGGGTGCGGGCTCAACGAAAATTCGACATCGTTTCTGATGTCTGTCAGAGGTGCCGCGTAGATTCCGGTTGTGCCCGAGCCCTTGAGCGAAGTTCTCAGACAGCTGCTGGACGACTTGCCACCTGGCAGGCTGATTGGGCCGTGTCATCATCCGCATCCGGTGGTGTGGATGAGCGACGGCCCGGTCACAGATGCGGCTGACTGGTGGAAGCGGTTGCACGCGCGTCGTCGTGAGACCGGCCTGTACCCGCTGTTGCTTGAGTACCCCGACGACTCATTCGAGCCTGTGGGTGGTGGCTACGGGGCTGACGCCGATGCCGGCTCGTACTTCCGGAGCGAGTGGACGGACGACTCGTGGCCGCCTTTCGAGGAGTGGCCCGGTCTCGCGACGCCTGCCGCGGTGGTGACGGACGCTGACGTGTGCGCGGGGGAAGTGGCGACTGCTGTCGCCCGCGACGGCCGAGCCCGGTGTCTCGCACTCGTCCAGGTCGCGCGGGGCGCCGATGCGCCCGCTGCCCTCAGCTGGCTGGGCATGACGAATCACATGACCGCGCAGGAACTGTCGGCAGTGCTGCGTTCCTGGGAGCACCGGTTCGGTGTCCGTGTCGTGGGCTTTGGACACGGAAGCCTGTATCTCTCGGTTGCTGCTCAACCGACGGACGCCCGCCAGGCCCGTGTCCTCGCCGCGGAGCACTACCTCTCCTGCCCGGACGTCTTCCATGAGGACCCCGACCTGGACTGGTCCACGTACCACGAAGAGCTCATGCAGCGTCGAGAGTGGCGGTTCTGGTGGGATTGAGAGGGCTGTTCTTGGCGAGGCGGCGGTGGCAGATCAGCGTGGCGGCGATGCCGACGAAGACAAGGAAGTGCTCGGGCTTGCGTTGGTAGCGGTGGTGGAGGCGTCGGCAGCCGGACAGCCGGGAAACGGTTCGTTCGACGACCCAGCGGTGGCGGCCGGGCCGCTGCGAGGACTCGACGCCTCTCCGGGCGACGCGGTGGCGTATGCCGCGCCCACGAGCCATCGCCGCAGGTGGTCGTAGTCATAGCCCTTGTCCGCATGCAGCTTCGCCGGTCGCCTGCGGCGGGGCCCGCGGCAGCAACGGATGGGCGGATTCCACGGATGAGCTGTTCCAGCCCCTGGCTGTCCTTCGATCTCGCCGAGCCACCCTCTGTTCCGCTTCGGTGATTCGGGCGATCAGGTTGTCGCGGACCTCGACGAGGCGGTGTCTCTGAGCCGGGTCCGGTCGGAGCATGGAGCATCGAGTACACACTTCTTTGAACTAGTTGCGTTCATCCGGGCCAATTCGGGCAGGTTCACCCCCAGGTGATGACCTCGACGGCTGCCGGTTTGGGAAACGGTGTTGATTCCCAGCCCAAAGGCCAGCCTCCCTCGCGGTACTCCGAGGTCTCGGCCTCCAGGCGACGTGGAACCCGCCGGCTCCACCACCCGGCCCCTTCCTCGGGCCGGCCAGGCAACGGAACTGTGGCCCGGCGATACTGCTCGTCGATGCGGTCGAGCTCGGGCTGCCTGATCGACCGGACGCGCGGCGGCAGCAGCGGCCAGACCTTCGCGAGGGCGCTTCGGCACCAGATGCTGTTGTGGAACTCGGGTGCGCAGTCCGAGTAGTCTTCCTGCTCCAGCTCCGCGGCGATGCCGCTCCACTGTTCGAGCAGGGAGTTGAGTGTGGGTGGCCGTCCGCCAGTTCGGGGGCCGGCGCCGGCGGTGAGGGCTGCATGTACGGCGTCGTATTCTTCGGCGCTCAGAACGATTGCAACCGTGTGATCGTCTGTTGGGTTCATGCGTCGACCTTCTCTGGACTTCTACTGAGCGGTGATCGATTCAGGAGTGTTGTTGCTCGCGGTTGAGTTCGTGGTAGGCACGAAGAAACGTAGACCGTCGTTCACCGCCCGAGACTCGATTTCCTGCAAGAACCAGGGGCGGGCGGGGTAGTCGTCGGTCGCCAAGCCTCCGTGCTTCGGATCGCCAGAAGTTGGCGAAAGTTCTGCGATGCCGTCGATCCCCCCAGTGATCTTGATCTGGACTGTCCAGGTGGGATGGTGCCCGAGGGCCGCTTCGAGGATCGCCACGTCGTCGGGTCCCAGTCAAAAAAGGAGGTAGCCGGTCTGTTCATCGTCGATCTCGACGTAGAGGTTGCCGTCCAAGTCCACGGATCACGCTGCTGGGGCAGATGCCGATCGAGTAGAGCGATCGTCTCAGCTCGCTCACCTGATGGAAATGCGAACGCGCTGTGCATGGCTAGGGGCATAGACGGTGCAGCTTCGCGGTGGCCACGGGTATTCAGGGGCGGAGCGTTCCGTGGGTGTGCCGGTGGCGCAAATGACGGTGTCGGCAATGGCCGGCATCCCTGGGTTGGCCGTTGGCGGGCGCCGGGCGATGAGGTTGTCGAGCTGGGCGTGTTTCTCCTCTGCTCCGGCAAGGTTGGCCTGGAGGCCCTCGACCTCGCCGCGCCGGGCCTTCGCGCTTCGCAGTTGGGTTCGGCACTCTTCGCTGGGCCGAGAGGCTCGGCGGTGGGCGATGAACGCTCGATGGGCCTCGATGGCATCCGTCGGGTAGACGGCAATATGGTGGAGTCGGGTATTGGAACTCCCGGAATGCCCGGCCGTAGGGACTCCCCCAGCCGCAGTGTTACACGTTTGTCCGATCTTGATAGCTCGACTTGATTAGGTCTCGTCGGCGCTGGCCGAAGTACCAATTGGCGGACTCGTCAAGGTCGATCGTGGTTCTGATTACGGTGGTCTCGTCAGAGTTCGCCTCGGCAAGGACCTCCCCTCTCGGTGAGATGACCATGCTGGGGCAGTGCTGGTGAGGATCTGCCACGTTGGCCGCCAGGACGAACCGCTGGTTCTCCGCTGCGCGGCTGATGAGGTGGCTCCGCCAGACCCCTGCAGGCTCGGAGGGGTTGGCCGCATGGGTGAGGTAGACGAAAGCATGTGCTCCGCGGTCGGCCAGATGCTGCCATTGCTCGGGGAAACGGATCTCCCGGCAAATCTGGACGCCGAGAGTGATGGGCCCGCTCGCCAGATGGATCGGGAGCGTCACGAGCTCAGAGCCGGCATTGAGTTTGCCACGCTCGTTCATCGCCAGGTTGACCTTCCGGTAGGTCCATCGGGTGCCGTCCGGAGAGAAGTAGAGGGCGGCATTGCTCCAAGCGCCATCCTCGAATAGCAACGTGCCGCAGAACAGGTGGATGGCTCTGCGCTGCGTTAGCTCTGCGAGACGGTCCATGGCATGCGCGAGGACCGAAAGCGGTAGGCGTTCGAGGGCTGAGAGGTCGGCGCCGTAGCCGGACAGTGCGCCTTCGGGGAGTACGACGATCTCGTCTGGTTGTACGTCTTCCAGGAGTGAGGTGATGGCTGCGAGGTTTTGCTCGATGTCCCAGGTGATGGGAAATTGCGCGATTGCTATGGAGGCTTTCATCAGTCCTTCTCTCCGCGGCTTATCTCTTCTGCGTAGGCAGCCCAGTCACCGCCGGATGCCTTCTGCCACTGGACGGCGACTTGGATGTGGCCGCCGACCATCCGGGCGAGGATAGCGGCGGAAAGCTCGGCGGCGAGGGTGAACAGGGCGGTGGATCGGTCCTGTTCGGGCCGGATGCAGATCTTGTGCAACCGCAGAGCGATCTGGCTGTCGCTGAGCGGGCGGCCGGGCTGCCCGCCGCGGAAGAACCGGGAGGCGCCGTCCGGGGGTGCCGGTCCTGGCCTTGCCGCGTCGGGTTGCGCCGAGCTCGCGGACCAGGGTCGCCAGCGGCATCGCGCCCGAGGGCCCCCATGCCGTTGCCGAGGAGGTCACGAATCTTCTGATCGAGGACGCATCGCCGGCAGGCGCGAGGGCTCTGACCGAGTCGGTCGGATTCGTTGAGGCCGGCACCTCTTGGAGCGCTTGTCGCAGGAGCTTCGGGAGAAGCGGGAGCTCTCGCCGCTGCGACACCACTGGAAGAGCAGTGGCATCTGTGAATTCCAGGTCTTCTCGACCATGTCATAGCTGGAGAGGTAGACGACGGCACCGGTGCGTGGGGCGCGAATGCGGGTGTTGATCGCGCCGAGCACTTCGGCGGACTCCGGGCTGACCTGATGGCTCGCTCCTCCGCTGTTCCGGAGGCACGATCTGAAGGAGTCGCAGCCCGCCGCCACTCTCTCCCCCGTCCCGCTCCCCGCGACCGCTCCGGCCATCGCCCCGGAAGGCCCCGCCCCACGCCTGAGAACTCGAAGCCGTCCGTGCTCATCGTCTCCGTCCCAGCGCCGGCCGCTCCGGACAGTGCCCTCGCCGAGGGTGCGCCGACGCATCGGGTCGTGCATCACGGTTCCAACGGGAGTCCGCATCCCCCATCATGTCGACTCGTTGTGACCATGCAGTCCGCCCGACCACGAGGTCGGCTCAGAGCAGGAGACTTGTTCATGCGTCATCCAGCACTCGCCGCTGCGTCGGCGCTCGTCACCACCCTCGCGTTGTCTGCGCCGGCCGTCGCAGCCCCGACGGCGCCCACCGAGACGCCGGTCGTCTTCGTACACGGCCGCAACAGCGACGCGGGCGTCTGGACCACGATGATCAGCCGCTTCGAGTCCGCGGGGGATCCGAAGAGCCGCTTCTTCGCCTGGGACTACGACACATCGCTGTCGACCAACGAGGTACTGAGTGCCCGACTGGCCGACTACGTCAGCCGCGTGCTCGACGAGACCGGCGCGAAGCAGGTCGACATCGTCGCGCACAGCCTGGGCAGCCTCCCGTCCCGCTGGTACATCAAGTTCGGGGGCGGCGGGACCACCGTCCGGAACTGGGTGTCCTTGGCCGGCCCCAACCACGGCACGAGCCTGGGCTATCTCTGCGCTCTCTGGTACCAGGGGTGCAGGGACATGACGCCCGGATCGTACGTCGTCCAGCACCTCAACGAAGCGGACCCGACACCTGGACCCACGCGGTACACGACGTTCCGTTCCGGCTGTGACGAGCAGATCAGTCCGACCACGAGCACGATGCTGGACGGGGCCGTCAACGTTGAGACCGGCTGCCTCAAGCACAACGCGCTGCTGACGGATCCAGCCGTCGCGGACCAGGTTCACACCGTGCTCAAGTAGTCCTGCTGCCCCAGAGGGCGGAATCCCGGCGGCAGCCGATCACGCACCGATCCGCCCGAGGCGATGGCGCCCCAAAGGCCGGGCCCGCCCTCCCGTACGTACAGGGCTCGGACCGGCTGCCGCGTTCACCGAAGTACGCGTCGGGGCCGGTGATCACGTGCTACAGCCGTCCACCGGCGAGCCCGCATGGAACCGCCCGGATGACGCTGAAGGCATCCCCTCGGCGAAGCCGGGCCGCCGTGAAGGACCCCGGCCGAAGGACTGGGAAGGCAGGCGAATTCCGTGCCCGCTCCGCTTCCCGGTCCGGGTTCAGGCCCCGGCCCCGCAACTCCGGTCTCAGGGCCGACGCCCGAGTGCTGAGCCGAGTGCGGCGATCCAGATGAGCAGCAGGGGTAGTGAAACGTACGCCACCGGGGTCAAGGCGGTGGAAAGGAGCAGATATCCGATGCCCGACACGGCGATCGTAACGGCGAGGACCCAACCGACGACGGCTTCCCACCGCCGCAGCTGTGTGGCGTGCCGCGAGGCCGTGCAGGCGGCCGCTGCGAGTGCGGCGAGCGCGAACATCTTTACACCGTCCGCGCGTTGGACCGCCTCGAACAGTGCACCGGTGATACCCGGTGCCGCCGGATCGGCTCCAGACACTGCGATCAGTTCCAGGACGAGCTGTACGAGTGCGAGCACCCCCGCGACTCCTCCGGCCCAACCGGCGAAGCAGGCCGCGGCACTGCCGATACGGCGGGACCGGACGAGAAGTCCGTTGGCGACGACCACCAGGCCGAACCCTGCCACACCGTGAACGAGCAGCGCCTGGGCCATGGCCTCGATCGGCTTGCCGGCATACGCGCTCGCGATCGCGGCCCGTGTGTCGCCGACTTCGGGTGTGGCTCCCCATGCGGCGACGAGCCCGAGGATCCATGCCGCGGCATGCGAGTATCCGGCGACGCGGGCGGTGACGCCTGAAGCAGGCTGCTGGGCGACCGTGGTCATGCTGCCCCTCCCCTGGTCCTGTCCTGGATCGCCCGGGCGAACGCATCGCAGCCGGTGCGCCACGCTGCGTCCAGGTCCGCGTCGGGCGGGAAGCGGCCGTCGAGCTCCAGCACGACCATGCCGTGTGCGAATGCCCAGAACGAGCGTGCGATGTCGATGTCGCCGTGCACCGCGCGGGCCAGCGGCATCGCCGCACGGTCTTCGAGGCCGTCGGGGAGGGCGGTGCGGCCGAGCGGCCGGGTGTGGGTGAGGCGGTAGAGATGCGGGCCGGCGAGTGCGTGCTGCCGGTAGGCGCGGGCGAGCACGAGAAGCGGCGGTTCAACACCGATCTCGGCTTCTGCCGCTTCCAGATCCTCCGCCAGCTGGGTCATCCCCTGCGCCTGAAGCCCGGCCTCGACAGCGGCCTTGTCGGGAAAGTGCTTGTACAGAGACGGCGCCCGGACGCCGACACGCGCGGCGATGCGTCGCATCGACAACGCCTCGGGGCCTTCGGTGTCCAGCAGTTCCCGGGCGGCGGCCATGATCTGCTGTGCGCGGTCAGTCACGTCGGGCCACTCTCGCGATCGCGATTTCCGCAGTGCGCTTCGCACAATGTCGTCGGAATGCGCCCGGCCCGGCAGGGAGCATGGAAACGGCGGCGGCCGAGGGCTCCCGCTCATCTCCGGCGGTCGCCGATGCCCCGGCGAGGAAGGCCGTCGACTCGCAGGCCTCCCGGCGGGCCGGGGGCAGGACGTTGCCACCCGAAGTACTGCTGGTTGTCACGGTGTTCACTGCGTCCCCCTCATATCGTGACGGGCCGACATGACCAACGCCGTCCACCAAGTGGCGTCACGATATGGCTAACGGTGTTAGCCGTCAAGGTCGATGAATTCGAGTGCCGCCTTCACACCCTCCGGACGCAGGCGAATCGGCTCCCGCGCCCCAGCAAGGGGCATCAGGTCACGACGGCGCGGGACGCCCGTCGCCGCTGGCGCGCCCGGCTCACGCCCACGGCGGGCTCAGGACATCAGCACCGCTTTCCCCAACGCGACCACGACTCCGTCGTCGTTGCAGAAGCTGCCCTCACTGATGTCGGCCTCTATGCCGAGCTTGACCACACCGGTGATGTCCACCGACACGGTCTGCGGCCTGTTGACCTCCAGCATGATGTTCTTGCGGGTCTTCCCGTCCCCGATGACCTCCAGCTTCCCGCTCACAGCCACGGCGTTGTCGTCGAGCCCCACGGTCAGGACTAGCTTCCTGTACCTCTGGTTGATGCTGTACTCGGTGCCGGGCTGGCAGGGGTATTTCACAACCATCGCATTGGAGTAGGGCTTACCTCCCAGCGTCACGGTCCGGAGGCCGAACTCGTCGTCGGGATAGTCCCCGAGAGGGGTGAGATCGCTCAGGGCGACTTCACCCGAGGGCAGCGGAGCGGGCGCGGGCGACTGAGCGGAATCCTCGTCGACCGGTTTCCGGGGCGATGCCCCAACGGTGGCGGTGGCGGTGACCGTGACGGTTTTGGTGACTGTCACGGTCCTGGCCGTCGGAGAGTTCACCACGGTCGGCAGGCCGAAGAACCCCAGCAGCAGACCGATGACAGCCGTGATGGCCGAGACGAGCGCGGCGATCTCACCGATCCGCCTCCGTCCCGGCGTCGGCGTCGGAGGCCCGGGATCCGGCGGCGAGGGCGGCCGTGGCGGTGGCGGTAGAGGTGGCGCTCCGTCGTCGGGCGGCGTTGCAGAACTCATCGGCCGTTCCTCCCCGTTGCGAGTAGAGACGCATTAAACGGGATCCCCGCCTCGCACGGCTAGAACTTGGCCGGTCGATGATGGCCTGCTTCGCAGCCGGGTTGTAGCCGGGGCACGGGAGGAGCAGTTTCACCCCGAAGGTCTGGCCGGCGCGGGAAGGCAGGAACGGCTCCGAGGACGCTGCTCGTGGCCAGGGCGTGTCTCGTGGCCATAGCGTGTCTCGCGGGCAGCAGTGTGACTCGCGGGCAGCGCCGTGCAGCTCAGACCTCCGGGAGGGACGGATCGGGAGTCCAGGGGTCCGGCGCGGTGATGGACCAGCGTTCATGGTCCCGCCAGCCCCCGTTGATGTAGAGGTATGCGGGTGAGATCCCTTCGTAGCGGAAGCCCAGCCGCTGGACCAGGGCCAGGGACGCCTTGTTCGACGGCCGGATGTTGGCCTCCAGCCGGTGGAGCCGCAGGTCGGTGAAGGCATGTTCCAGGGTGGCGGCGATCCCCTCGGTCATGTACCCGTACCCTGCGGACGGAGCGAAGGCCGCATAGCCGATGGACGCGCCCTGGTAGCGACCCCGGATGATCGAGTTGATGTTGACCATGCCGGCTGCCACGCCGGAATCCCGGACACGGACCAGAAAGCCCAGGTTGCTGCCATCGTCGAAGCGGCGCATCCAGGCCTGGAACTCCTCCTCGGTCGCGGGCAGCCGCATCCACGGCAGGTGCAGCTCGGAACTGGCCCGCACGAGCGTGCAGAACTCGTCCTGGTCGGCGAGGGTGAGCGGGCGCAGTTCGACCCGTGACGGCATGTTGAGCATGGACCAACGTTAGGGCCTGTGAGCAGCTGCCGGACCACCCGGCCCCCACCGGCGGACCTGCGGGCTCCCCTCAGCCCCGCTTTCCGAGGGCCTCGTGCGAGGAGTTCGCGGCGCTTCCGGAGCCGGTCGCCGAGGGGACCGTACCGGCTGGGGTGTCGTCCCGTCAGGACAGGTTGCCGCGAAGGGCGTTGACTCGCCCGGCGCCCGCGTCAAAGGCCGCACCGTCGAGTGTGCCGGCCGCCAGGGCCTCGCCCAGTGCGGTCACCGCCTCCTCCCCCTGGGCGGCGTCGCGGGCCGAGCACAGGATCAGGTCCATGCCGGCCGCGGCTGCCAGTACAGCCCGCTCCGCCGTGCCGCCGTAGTCCCGAAGCGCCCCGGCCTCCAGCGCGTCGGTGATCGTCACTCCCGGGAAGCCGAGCCGGTTCCGTAGCTCGCCGACCACGGTCGGGGACAGGCCGGCGGGCCGGTCGGCGTCCAGCGCGCGGTAGACCGCCCAGGAGAGCATGACCAGCTTGGTCCCGGCCGAGATCGCCGCACGGTACGGCACCTCGTCGACGCTGCGCAGCGTGGACACGGACGTGGTGAGGGTGACGGGCCCCAGGTCGGTGTTCTGGTTCGCGGAGGCGGGTCCGAGGCCGGGAAAGTGCTTGGCGGTGGCCGCAACCCCGGTGTCCTGCTGCGCGGTGATGAAGGCCGAGCCACATGCTCCGACCGCATCCTGGTCCTTGCTGTACGACCGCTCGTACTGGTCGGTGAAGTCGCCGGCCCTCCGGTACACATCGAGCACCGGCGCCAGGTTGACGTTCATCCCCACGCCCGCGAGGTTCATGCCCGCACCGCTGCCGGTGAACTCCGCCTGTCCCTCCGGGTCGGTGGAACCGCCCACGTCCTTCGCCGACAGCACTGGCTCGCCGGGCAGGCGGCGCACCATGCCACCCTCCTGGTCCGTCATCAGGAGCAGCGGGGCCTTCACGGGGGCGGAGGCGTTCGCCTCGTTCATCTCCCGGACGACGCCCTCGATCTGGCTCAGGCTCTCGATGTTCTCCCCGAAGAAGATCACCCCGGCCGTACGGCCCTGCCTGATCGCGTCCATCAGCCCGGCCGGCGGTGTGAGCCCCGGGTAGGAGTGGATGACGCACTGTCCGGCGCGTTGTTCCGGGGTCAGGGCGGGCAGGGCGGTACGCGCCCTTTCGGGAACGCGCACGGCCGCGTCCGAACGGCCCGCCAGCCCCATCCCGCCGGCCAGGGCCGCTGTTCCGGCGAGCAGCGCGCCGCGCCTGCTGAGGGGATGTGGTGTGGAGCTCATGGCTTTCTCCTTCGCGAACTGTCGTTGTGCCCGGCCCGGACCATCGGCCGGCGATCCGGGCCGGAGCAGACCAGTCGGTCGGCGATCCGGGCCGGAGCAGACCAGTCGGTCGGCCGGTCTGCTCCGGCCCACGGCGCCGGTCACGCCGGGGTCACCGGTCCCCGGAGGTGATCACCGGGCGCTCGGGGCCGCCGTCACGGAGTGTTGTTGGCCAGGGCCAGCAGGCGGGAGCGATCGCCGCTGAAGCGGTCGCGGTCGACGTTCCCGGAGACGCCGCCGACCGAGCCGGTGGACGTGTACTGCCAGACGGTCCAGAACGGGAAGCCCTGCGGAATGCTGGGGCTGCCCGCGGAGGTCCAGTGGGCCACCCACAGCGGGCTCCTGGCGGACATGCCCGTCCAGCCACCGGTGCAGGAGTTCCACCAGCTCGCGCTGGTGTAGATCACGATGTCACGGCCGGTGCGGGCCTTGTACTTGTTGTAGAAGTCGAGGATCCAGGACTGCATGGCCGCGGGCGTCTTGCCGTAGCAGGTGCCCTCGATGTCCAGCACGCCGGGGAGGGTCAGATTGTCGCGGGACCAGGCGCCACCGTTGCTCGCGAAGAAGTCCGCCTGTGCCGCGCCCCCGGACACGTCGGGCCGCGCGAAGTGGTAGGCGCCCCGGATCACGCCGGCGTTGTAGGCGCCCAGGTAGTTGGCGCTGAACGTGGGGTCCTTGTACGTGGTGCCCTCGGTCGCCTTCATCCAGGCGAACTCGATGCCCGCGCCACGGACGGAGCCCCAGTTGATGCCGCCCTGCCAGCTGGAGATGTCCACGCCCACGGGGTTCGCCAGGAGGTTCGCGTCCGGCGCCGTGTCGAGCTTGAGCTGCCGGGTGTCCGGCTTGAAGTCCTTGCGGTCCTGGACGTAGCCCACGCCCATGTAGCCCTTGCCCTGCGGCACGGCGTTGTCCGACGACATCGGTGCCGAGGAGGCGGTACCCGACATGAGGCCGAGAGTCAGCGCGGCACTCGTGCCGAGGACACCTGCCGAGGTGAGTACTTGCCGTATGGACTTGGGGGAAAGGTTTCTGGGGAACAAGGGTTCCTCCTGCTTGGTGGGGGGGGTGAGATTCAGTGGTTCCGAGTGGTCCTTCGGTGCGGTGGATCTCAGCGCGCCGGCGCGGGTACGGTGCGACGCGGCAAACAGAAAGGTCGGCGTGCATCCGGTCAGGAGGAGTCGGGCGTGCGCTTTCCCGTAGAGGGATCTACGCGCGTCCGCTTGACGCGAACACGACACATTGAGCCATGAGAACACGTGCTCGGTAAATAGTTTTCCGACTCGTTAGTGGTCTAGACCCATCTGCACTCCAGTGAACTGCGGAAACGGCTCGACGTAGGCAGAAATTTTTTCAAGTGGGCGGAACGGAAAGGGAGTTCACGGCCCAACTGAGTGACGTTGCACCGGTGGCGCGGGACACGGCACCGATCCCTCAAGACCGGCCTGTGCCGCGCCCGAGGGAGGGTGGGGACATGTCGCCACCCTCCCGTGGAGCGCGTTCGGGGCCACGAGAAGGCGCCGACGCCGTGACGATCGGCCCTGATCCCGGATGACGACGGCAGCCCCGAGCACTCGGGCCGGATCAGCGCAGAGGATGGGCCGGTGCGGAAATCGCTGCTGCGCCGCCGCCCTTCTCCCCGCATGCGCGACCAGCCGCCCCTCGGATGTACCGGCCCAACTCGCCCTGGCGGGCCGCCTGGTGTACCGCGCACCCGGCAGGCACACTGCCACGGTGCCCGCGACCGCGCACTTCCCGGGCATGGTGAACCCGTCCCACTTCAGTTCCGAACCGATGCCGCTCCTGGAGATCTAATGGCCAGCGCCCTTCTCGTGATGGATGTCCAACGAGCCGTGATCGACATCGCCGACGACGGCTCGGGGTACCTGCCTCGCCTGAGCAGGGCAATCGAGGCCGCCCGGGCTGCGAACGTCCCCGTGATCTACGTAGTCATCGCGTTGCGCCCCGGCTTTCCGGAAGTCAGCCCGCGCAACAGGGCTCTCACCGCCGTGGCGCGGGCCGGACTCCATGTCGAGGGCGAGGCCGGCACCGAGATCCACCCGGATGTCGCGCCGCGGCCGGGTGAGGTGGTGGTCACCAAGAGACGAGCGAGCGCCTTCTCGGGGAGCGACCTGGACGTGGTGCTCAGGGCGCACGGCATCGACAGCCTGGTCCTCACGGGCATCGCCACCAGCGCCGTGGTGCTGCACACCTTGTGCCAGGCCAACGACCTGGACTTCGGCCTCACCGTCCTCGCCGACGCCTGTCTGGACACCGACCCGGAGGTGCACCGGTTCCTCACCGAGAGGCTGTTCCCGCAGTGGGCGGACGTCGTCACCGTCGACGACTGGGCCGACGCGATCACACCCCGTTGCTGAAGGCCCGGTCAGTACCGCTTCCGCTGGGGCATGTCATCGGACGGACCGATCCGCGCATCGGGCTCCGGCACCGGTGAGAGATCATGCGGCGGCGGCCGGAAAATCCGGACGAATTCCGGGTGTTCGCCTCAAGACCGTGCTCGACCGGGTGCGGTGAATACGGCATTTCGCCGGAGCTTCGCTCAGGACATCCCTGGCACCACGCGGGCGTGCACATGCGGCTGAAGTTGCGACAGATCCGACCGCGGATCGGGCCACGGGAGTACCGGGTGTTGCAGCCGTGGCACCCGCTGCCGCACACCGCGCTCGCCGGCCCGACCGGCTTCGGCCGGCTGGTCGGCGATCACGACGGTCTGTGGCGGCTCGCCGCGCTCTTCTCCTTCGCCGCCTGCTCCCGGCACACCATCGTGCACATCCCACTGCGGGACGGGGTACCCATGGATGGTGGGTACGAGCCGTACCTGGAGGTCTGTGGCGGCCGGGTCGGCCTCGTCCCGGTCCACCACACGCTCGCCCTGTGTCCCACCGCCTGGCCCGACCTGAGCCGCCGCCTCGGCCGGGGCGGTCCGCTCACCGTCCGGACCGGCGGACCACCTGTGGCCGGGTGCCGGACCGAGCGGCGTCCGCCTCGCCCGACCGGCCTGAGACGATGGGCACATGGACGAGCAAGTGATCCCCATTCTTCGCGTCGAGGACGCTGCGGCAGCGGTCGAGTGGTACGGCCGTCTGGGCTTCACCAAACAGTGGGAACATCGCTTCGAACCGGGACTGCCCGCGTTCGTCGAGATCGCCCGGGGCCAGGTCCGGCTGTTCTTGTCGGAACACTCGGGCGACGCCCGCCCCGACACGCTGGTGTACATGCGTGTCCACAATGTCGAAGCTGTCGCCGCCGAGTTCGGCGTACACGTGGAGGACGCACCGTGGGCACGTGAGATCGAGCTTCAGGACCTTGACGGCAACCGCCTGCGGATCGGCACGCCGGCCGAGTGAATCCGCTCAGCGGCGCGCTGCGCCAAGCTGCTCCGGCGGCAGGCCCAAGTAGTCGTTCCATGCCCGGCGGCCGGTGGAGGTCACGGCGAGCGCGCGCGTCGTTCCGATCCTTGTGACCCAGCCGACGGCGAGGGCGTGGCTGCACAGCGCGGCACCTACCGCGCCTGCCAGGTGGGGCCGGCGCTCGGTCCAGTCCAGGCACGCGCGCACCGGCGGGCGGTGTGAGCCACTCGGCACCGTGATGCCGACCTCGGCCAGCCAGGACACTCCCCTGCTGGTCAGTCCGGGCTCGGACCCCCACTCCAGCAGGCCCCGCCCGACCATGGCGTCGGTGATCGCCAGCGCGACGGTTCCGGCGAGGTGGTCGTAACACAGTCGGGCACGGGCCAGTGCCTGCTGACGGCCGGAGGCCGACAGTGAACGCGGCCGGGCGGTCCGCTGCGGGGCGAGCGCGGCCAGGCCCTCGATCAGCTCGACCACCCGGTGGTCGGCCACTCGCACGTAGCGATGGCGTCCGTGCCGCTCCTCGGCCAGGAGTCCGCCGCTGACGAGCAGGTTCAGATGCGACGTCGCGGTCGAGGGCGCGACCCCGGCATGACGTGCCAGCTCGTTCGCGGTCCATGCCCGGCCGTCGAGCAGGGCCAGGCAGAAGGCCGCCCTGGTCCCGTCGGCCAGCAGCCTGGCCACGGCAGCCAGATCGACGCCCACGTCCCGACCTGCGCGCTGAGTGTCCATGCGGCCAATTGTCGCCGACCTCGGTTCGATGCCCGTCGAAGCGTCCGCGCCATAGCGTCACCGGATGCCCGAGGCGCCCTTGGGCCGGAGGCGCGCCGCCTCCGCTCACACACCGGAGGAACCATGCCCGCGTCCGAGCCGCCCGTAAGCGTGCCGCCGTGCCCCGAACCCCGGACAGATCTCGTGGTCACCGATTCCCCGATGCCTGCGGACATCGCGGTGATCTCCGACGCACTGGACCGGTTCAACACCGAGAGGACGGGAATCGACGACCGCAGACCGCTTGCCGTTCTGGTCCGTGATCCCGAGACACATCAGGTGATCGGCGGACTGACCGGGCGTACCTCGCTCGGGCTGTTCTTCGTCGACCTCTTCTTCCTGCCTCCTGGGCTTCGTGGCAGCGGACTGGGTGGAGAGATCCTTCGACAGGCCGAGAACGAGGCCCGCGCCCGCGGCTGCCGCGCGGCCGTGCTCTACACGATCACTTTCCAGGCACCCGGCTTCTATCGGAAACAGGGCTGGAGGCTCCTGGGAGAGGTGCCCTGCGATCCGCCGGGGGCCGGCCGAGTCTTCATGACAAAGGCGCTCGTTGCCGGGGCCGGCAGCGTCTGACCGGACAGCGGGATGGGGCGTCGTCCGGCGCGGCACGGGACGGCGTCCGTCCACCCTGGATACGGGTACGGACGTCGCGTCTCATCGCCCGACGAGGAGGGTCCACCGGCTTCCGCCGCCGGTACGAGTGTGTCCCAGCAACCGCGCCTGCTCGCTCTTCAGCCGTGTGAACCTGTCGCAGGTGTACTCCTTGAGGTCCCGCCCCGGAAAGGGGATGAGCGACAGGTGCTCTTCGTAGTTGCCCTGGGCCCACCGCGCAGCCGTGATCTCGTAGCCCGCTACATGGGCGCAGAGCTGGAGGAGGGCCTGGGGCATCTCCTCCTCGATGAGAAGGTCGGCCCTTGTCACCACCACGTCCCGCATGGTCTTGATGTTCGGTATGAAGACGGTGGTGGCCCAGGTGCGCCACTGCGCGAGTTCCTGATCGGTGGGTGGCGTGTCGTGTCGGAACGGGTCACGACCGTCCGGTCGGGCGTACCTCTCGGAGAACGTGTCGTAGGTGCGGCTGTTGGCTTCCATGAGGGCGAACAACGGCCCGTAGAAGTCGCTCAGTTGCTGATTGACGCGCGCGAGCCGGGCCTGCCTCTGCGCAAGGCGCAGGCCGTTCAGGTAGGTCGCCAGGTAGCCGATGAACGCGAGCCCGACGGTCAAGATCACTGTAACCATGACAGGGGATGCTATGGGTCTGCTCGTCGGGCCGGGGCGAGGGGACGCGCTCCGGCGACGCGGGGTACGGGTCGGCTCCGGCCGCGTCCGTCGCGGCCCGTACGCCGGGTGGTGCCCGGCGATCGGACCGCGACGGCGCCGAACTGCGGTCGCCCGCCGGGGCGGGCCGTGAACAGCACCGGTTCGCGAGTGGTCACGAGGCCGATCACATGACCAGGCGCAGCCAGGCCGCCGCGAGTGCGGCGTGGCCGGCCGGCGTCGGGTGTACACCGTCCGCGCTCCAGTACTCCGGTCCGGTCGTCGCGGCGAGGTCGGCGAACATGGCGTCGGCGGCGAGCAGTTGCGCGCCGTAGGAGCGGGCGAGACTGCGCACGGCCTGGATCTTCGGGTCCAGATCGGTACGCCATTGCCTTCGCTCCTTCTCTCCGATGCGCATGGCACCGGCCTCCACGACGCCGTGGACCGGCAGAAGGAACGGCTCGATGAGGATCAGTTCCGTGCCCGCCCCGGCAAGGGGCGCGAGGAGGCGGTCGTAGCCCGCCGCGAAATCCTCCACGGGGATCACGTACCCCTTCGGGTCCAGCGTGTGCCAGCCCATGTCGTTGACCCCGACGAGGATCGACACCACGTCCGGGCGCGCGTCGAGTACGTCTGCCTGCCAGCGGGCTTCGAGGTCCATCACCTTGTTGCCGCTGATCCCGGTGTTCAGCCAGGTCACCGGGCGATCGGGATGCCGCAGTCCCCACTCGCCCGCGACGCGCAGCGGATAGCCGAAACCGAGACCGTCCTCGCTCTCCAGCCGTTGGCAGTCGGTGATCGAATCACCGGTGAACATCATGGTGCTTCCCGGTCGGACAGTGATCGTCATATGCGCTCCTTGGATCCCGAACCCACAGCCGGATGGGCACCCGGCCGAACCTCTCGAAAGGTGCCAGCGCCCACCGACATCCGACCGACAAGCCCCGAGACGCCACCGACACCACGGCGCCGGCCGCCGATCGCCCCTGGTCAAAGCGTCGCTCGACCAGGCCGATGGCGGCGGCCGCGAGGATGTCCCAGCCGACGTACCCACAGATCCGGCGGGCGCTCACACTCGCCCCGCGCCGGGCTCGGGCCTTCGAGTGGTCCACGGACCCGCTGTTCGTCGGCAAGGTCCGCGATGTCGTCGCCCACTACTGCCGGCGGGGCTCCGACCCGGGTCACTGGGCCGTGTCTCACAATTGATCTCGACCGCCCCGGGTATCGGGCCAGGTCGCCGACCGGGGCGCCACGTGAGCAGAGGTGGCCATCGCGGTGTTGGTCCTCCGGCTCAGGACGGACGGCTGACCGCGGCGTCCAGTCCGAGCCGGACCGCACCAGCAGTCCGGGCTCGGTTCCAGGCCGGCTCGCCCGAGGTCGCATCGCTGTTCACCAGGTCCGGACGGGGGCGGTGACACGCTGCGCCGGACGGCGGGCCGCACTCTCCTGCCGCCGGCTTCGGCCTCGTCGGCCGACTGCGGACTTCGGCCGCTGCGCGCGTCACGGGAGACTGGGCGGCGGGCCCCACCTGCCGCGGCACCTGGGCTGTTGCAGAAATGGGTCGGGGTGGCCATTACCCGCGAGGTAATCGTCGAAGGCCCCAGGGCTGGAAAGAATGCGATCTCCCCGCGTCGATACGCGGTTCCGCAACGGAAGGAACGGCCATGCCCTCGGACACACCCACGACCACGCGCTCCGTGGTGGAGGAGTTGCTGCGTCGGATCGGCGAGGGCGACCCCGATCGCATCGCCGAACTCTATGCCGAGCGGGGCGACTGGAAGCTGGACTGGCCGGAGTCTGAACACGGCCGCGTTGCCACCCCGTGGATCCGGCATCGGCGCACACGCAGCGACGCCGCGGCCCACTATCGCGAACTCGCGGAGCACCATGTGCCCGGGCGGGAGGCAACCGAGGTCGAGCGCGTCCTCGTCGATGGCAATGATGCGGTCGTGCTCGGCGAAATCCGCCAAACCGCCCGGCCCACCGGGCGTGCGTATCGTGCGCGGTTCGCACTGCACCTCACGGTCGAGCACGGTCTGGTCACCCGTCACCATGTCTACGAAGACAGTCTCGCCGTTGCTCAGGCGTTCAACCCGGAGTGCGGTGAGGGCCGTTAGCCGCATGGGCGGCGAGTGATCGCAGCCACACGTTGCCGGCTGCGACCTGCCCAGTCACCTCGTGGTGGACGACCGGTTCGCCGTGGCGGGCCGCGACATCACGGTGCCCCTTGAGCGGGTCGCTCGTGCATCGGCCCGCGTGCCGCTCCCGGAGGACCGCACCGACCGGCGGCGGTCCTGCCCAAGGCATGGACCGCCTCGTCGGTACCGACGGTGGACACCGGCGCGGGCTGCGCGATTCCGCCGCCGTCGGCCGACCGGACGACGCCCGGTGCGAGGATGTCGAGCAGGCCCCGCAGATCGCCCGGTCTCGCACGAGTCCGGCGTGTTCGCCAGGTCGTCGGGCCGACCGGCAGGCCGCACACGCGGGCCGTCCCAGATTCGCTGGATCCTGGGCAGGCCGGCTCTTACCACGGCCACGGCCACGGCCACGGCCACTGCCACTGCCACTGCCAAGGTCAACGCCGACGCCGACGCCCGAAGGTCGCCGCCACGGCCGTCGCATCTCCTGCCCTCAGCGGAGATTCCCGGTGAGCCAGGCCAGCAGTCTCGGCTTCTCGTCGCAGTCCCCTACACCGTCGGCTGCCAGGTAGTCGCTGTAGCGCACGGTCTTCATCGGCGCGTCACACGCCGGGAGCCGGACGGGTTGCCCCAGGTACCAGCCTGATGCGAATACGGCGGCCAGGACGGCGGCGGCCGTCACCCTGCGCGGGGTGATCCATGCGAGTCTCGGTAGGGGCATGACCGGCGAGCCTACCGGCAGGTCGGCGGGAGGGTTCGGCCGAGGCGGGCGATCCGGCGCAACCCCCCGGCCGGAGCCGTCGAGCTCAAGAGACGCTGTCGGCTCGGCAAGATTCCGCGACCACCCTCACGTGCCGGTAGCCGGCTCCCGGGTTCCGCACGCGTCCCGCCGCATACGTGACGGCGAGGCCTCTGGACAGCGCCTCGCGGATGCAGACGCTCGTCGGAGCCGGCGTACCGAGCGTGACGAAGGGCCCCGCGTGGACGGTACGTCTCCTTGGGACACACGGCCGGCGGCCGTGTGTACCGGTCCACCGGAGCGGCGTCCGGCATCACCGTCCATTGTCCGACCACAGCGCGAGTGATACATTGGCGTCTCAATTAAGACTCATACGTCTTACCCAACCCTCTGGAGTCTCAATGTCCCGCCCCGCCGTGACCCCGGTCGCAGACCGTGTGCACGCGCGCCGCTGGGTCGTCCTGGCGATCCTCTCCGGCAGCCTGCTGCTGATCGCGATGGACACCACGATCCTCAACGTCGCCTTCCCCTCGCTGGTCGCCGATCTTCAGCCTGGTGCCGTGGAGCAGCTGTGGATCATCGACGTGTACGCGCTCGCCCTGTCCGGACTTCTCGTGACCGCCGGTGCGCTGGGTGACCGATGGGGTCGCAAGCGACTCCTGCTGGTCGGCTTCGCACTGTTCGCGGCGGCCTCGCTGGGCGCGGTGGCAGCCACCGAGGCGTGGCATGTGATCGCAGCCCGCGCGCTGCTCGGCGTCGGCGGCGCCGCGATCATGCCCACCACGCTGTCGATCCTGCGGCACGTCTTCACCGACGCCCGAGAGCGGGCGTTCGCCTACGCGGTGTGGGCAGCGGTCATGGGAGGCGGCATGGCGCTGGGCCCGGTCGTGGGAGGGCTCCTGGTCGAGGACTACGGCTGGCAGTCTGCCTTCCTGCTCAACGTGCCCATCGCGCTGACCGTCATCGCCCTCGGTATCCGGTTCCTGCCCGAATCGTTCGCTCCCCGCGCCGGACGCTGGGACTGGACCGGCGTCGCCCAGTCCATCGTCGGCATGATCGCGCTGGCCGCCGGTATCAAGCAGCTCGGCAAGAGCGGGCTCGCCTCGCCCCTGCCCTGGCTGATGCTGGCGCTCGCAGCCGTCGTCCTGACCCTGTTCGTGCGCCGTCAGCTACGCCTTGCCCACCCCCTGCTGCATGTGCGTCTGTTCACCAGCCGTGCCTTCAGCGTCTCGGCCACGGTCCTCTTCCTGGGCATGGTCGCGCTCGGCGCAGTGCTGTTCCTGCTCACGCAGTGGTTCCAGTACGCGCAGGGTTACTCGCCTCTCCAGGCGGGACTGCGGGTACTGCCCGCACCCTTGGCCCTGGTGGTGACCTCCCTGCTCGCACCGGCACTCATGCGTGCCCTTCCGATCCGCCACGTCATGGCATCCGGCCTGGTCCTGATGGCCGCGGGACTGGCCCTGCCCTGGCTGGCCCAGGACGGTGACGATCACCTCGGGTACCCCGTCATGGCGGCCGCCCTCGCCCTCATCGGCTTCGGCGCCGGGCTCGCCACGACGGTGGCTTCGGTGACCCTGATGGCCGCCACGCCCAACGAGCACGTCAGCGGCGCGGCCGCGATCGAGGAGACCTGCTACGAGCTCGGCGCCGCCCTCGGGGTGGCCTCGCTCGGTTCCCTGGCCGGAGCCCTGTACCGGAGCAGCCTGCCGGCCTCCGTCCCGGCCGCGGCACACGACTCGGTGGGTGAGGGAGCCCATGCCGCCCAGGAAATCGGTGGCGCCCAGGGTGCCTCGCTCCTGGAACAGGTGGCCCGCGCCTTCACCCACGGCATGACACCGGCCTTCGCCATCGGATCCGCTCTGGCCCTGGTCGCCGCGGCGGCGGCCTGGGCCTGGATCCCCCGTGGCATCCGGCCCACCGAGAACGCGCACTGACCGGTCCGCCGTCACCCCTGCCGGCGGCCGGTGCGGTGAAGGAGCTCGGCGTCGACACCGCTCTCGGTGAGAACGGCCAGGTCGAGGCGGTGGAGGCGGTCGGGATCCGCAATCACTTCGTACGCCGCGATCCTGTCCTTCTCGACGGTGAAGGTGAGCGCGATCAGCAACCGGCCGCGCGGAGCCACCACGAGCCCCACCCTGCCGTCGACCAGGGCCGGTTCCGCGAGACGCGACCTGTGCGCGAGGAGTACGGTCCCCTCCGCCACGGCCCGCGCGCCCCGGAGCTCGGCGGCCGCGCCGGGGGTCAGCACCGCGGGGTCGCTGCGGCGCACCACGTCGGGTGCGAGCACCGCGAGAATCGCGTCGAGGTCACCGGCCCGAGCGGCCGACAGGAATGCGGAGACGACCCGGCGGTGACGGGCGAGTTCATCCGCAGGGACCGCGGGAACGCCCCGCACCTTGTGGCGCGCGCGGCTGGCGAGCTTCTTGGTGGCCACGGGAGTGCGCTCCAGGATGGGCGCGATCTGGCCGAACGGAACGGCGAACATGTCGTGCAGCACGAAGGCAACACGTTCGGCGGGCTCAAGGGCGTCCAGCACGACGAGCAGCGCACGGCTCACCGAGTCGGCCAGCAGAGCGCTGTCCTCCGGCCGGCTGCCCTGAGCGGGCTCCGAGACCTGGTCGAGCACCTGCTGTTCGGCAAGGTCCTCCCGCCGTGCCGTGCGGGCGCGCAGCATGTCGAGGCAGATGCGCGTCACCACGGTCCGCAGCCAGCCGGCCAGATTGTCCACGGCGCCGACATCCGTCCGGCCCAGACGCAGCCACGCCTCCTGCACGGCGTCCTCGGCTTCGCCCGGTGAGCCGAGCAACCGGTAGGCCACTGCCTGAAGCCGGCCCCGTTGCGCCTCGAAGTGTTCGGCCAGCCCGTCGCTCTCGTTCACCGGTCACCTTTCCTCGTCCCTACTCGTCACCTCTATGACGAATGCAAGCAGCCCGAGGTGACAGGAGAATCCCATGACGTCCTTGCTGCATCTGGATTCCAGTGCCGATCGCTCCGGTGATTCGGTCAGCAGGGAACTGACCGCGTTGTTCGCCGAGACCTGGCGCGCTGAGCACGGCCGTGCCGGAGACCGTTGTCGTTACCGGGATCTGGCCGCCGATCCGGTCCCACCACTGGATACGGCCTACTGCACGCTGGGGCGGCGGCTGGAGCGGAACGGTCTTCCTTCCCCGGCCGACATCGGCGCATGGATCCGCAGCCCGGCGGAGGAGCGGGAGTGGGCGCTGACCCGTCCGCTGATCACCGAGCTGCTGGCCGCCGACACCGTCGTGATCGGTGCCCCGATGTACAACTTCTCGGTCTCCGCCCTGCTCAAGGCGTGGATCGACCGGGTTGGGTTCCCCGGCGTGTTCACGCACCCGGACACCGGGAACAGCCTGTTGCACGCCACGAGGGTTGTGGTGATCACAACGCGGGGCGGTTCCTACGGCCCGGGTACTCCGCGGGAGGCGTGGGACTTCCAGACGCCGTACCTACGGGCCTACTTCGGCAAGCAGGGCGTGGCCGAGGAGAACATCCACTTCGTCAGCGCCGAGCTGACGATGGCCGCGGTGGTGCCGCACCTGGCCCATCAGCAACCACTGGCGGCCAATTCGCTGGCCTCGGCACGGGAGGAGGTGACCGCGCTGGCCGCCGCCCGCCTCCCGGTGGGCCGGACCACCGGGTGAGCCCGGCTCCGGGCGTACGCGGAACGCGGACGTGAGTGAAGGAGCCGGGCCCGGGGCGACCGGTGATTTCTGCGGAACCGGCGGCCTCCTCCGCCGAGGCCGCCGGTCGGATCGTCGGTGCCCTGCGGACTGCGGTGGTCAGGACCTGATGTCGGCCACGAGTCCGTCTATGAATGCCTCCCGCTCGGCGAGCGTCGACGGCCGCCCCACGATGCCGGGACGGGTCTGCCACGGCAGGGGGCCGGTCTCGCGGCGGTACTCGACGCCGACGGCGTCCAGACGGGCCAGATGGTGGTCCAGGCGGCCGCGGAACTCCTCGTACCGACGCTCGCCGGTGGTCCACAGCGCCTCGGCGACGGCGCAGAGGCGGGGGAACGCGAAGTAGTCGACGGTCCGTGGCGAGTCCATGTGCTCGGTCCAGATGTTGGCCTGGCCGCCCAGGACGTGTTCGCGTTCCGCGTCCGTCAGCTCGGGCGGAACCGGGTCGAATCCGTACGCCGTCTCCACCGTGACGGGCACGGCCACGGGGATCGGCTCGTCGGACCGGTCGGACTGCCGGTAGTCGAGATACACCTGGTCGTCCGGGCACGCGATCACGTACAGGCCCCTGCGGGCCGCGGTGACGGCACCGGTCATGCCACGCCACGAGGCGACGACGGATCCGGCCGGCACCTCGTCCTCCAGCAGGTCGTCCCAGCCGAGCAGACGGCGTCCGCGCGATGTGATGTGTGAGCCGAGTTGCCGTACGAACCAGGACCGCAGCTCGTTCTCGTGGCGCAGCCCGCGTTCGCGCATCAACTCCTGGGTGCGCGTGTCCTCGCTCCACTCGGTCGTGGGGCACTCGTCGCCGCCCACTCCGACGACCGGGCCGGGGAAGAGGTCCATGATTTCGTCGAGGACGTCGCGGAAGAAGGCGACGGTCGACTCCTCGGTGTTGAGGACGCGGGGGTTGACGCCCCAACGCGTCCACACTTCCGCCGGTTCGCCGCCGACCCCCAGTTCGGGATAGGCCGCGATCGCGGCCTGGGAGTGCCCGGGTATGTCGACCTCGGGGACGACGGTGATGTGCCGCTGTGCCGCGTATCCGACGATCTCGCGGATGTCGTCCTGGGTGTAGAAGCCGCCGTGCGGTCGTCCGTCCCCCGGCGCCTCGGGGGGCGCGCCGAGCGGGGACTCCCGCCGCCACGCACCGACCTCGGTGAGTCTCGGGTGCCGCAGGATCTCCACCCGCCAGCCCTGGTCGTCGGTGAGGTGCAGATGCAGTGTGTTGAGGCGGTGCATGGCCATCAGATCGAGGAAGCGCAGCACGTCGTGCTTGGGCATGAAGTGGCGTGCCACGTCCAGCATCGTGCCGCGCCAGGCGAACCGCGGCGCGTCCTCGACGCGTACGGCGGGCGCCGCCCATCGCACCCCGGCCACCTCGCAGCGGCGGTGGACCTCTGCGGGCAGCGACTGCAGCAGGCTCTGGCATCCGTAGAAGGCGCCGGCCCGGTCGCCGCCTTCGACGACGATGCCGTCGGAGCTCACCCGGAGCCGGTACGCCTCCGGGCCGAGGCCCTCGCCGAGCCGCAGGTCGATCGTGTGCTGTGCCTCGGGCAGGTGCGAGAGGAACGGCAGGTCCAGGCCGGTGGAGGGCCGCAGGACCGACTGCAGCCAGCGGGCCGTGGAACGCAGCTCCGGCGCGGCGGTGATCGCGGTGGAGGCGTCGAGAACGAACTCGCCGTTGCCGGTCTGCACTGATGTGGGGCGAGGGAGGAACATCGGGCGGATCATCCTTTCACTGCTCCGGCCGACATGCCGGAGACCAACTTGCGCTGAATGAGGAGGAAGAACACGACCACCGGGAGGGAGAAGATGACCGAACCGGCCATCTGCGCGCTGTAGTCGGTTCCGCTGGCGGGGTTGGTGAAGGATGCCAGCCACACCGGCAGGGTGTACTGGCCCCGGTCCTTCATGAACGTGTAGGCGATCAGGTAGTCGTTCCAGGCGGCGATGAACGCGAAGATGCTCGACGCGATCACGCCCGGCAGCACCAGCGGGAAGAGGATCTTCCAGAGCACCTGCCAGGTCGAGGCTCCGTCGAGGCGGGCGGCCTCCTCGATCTCCACGGGAATGGCCGCGAAGAATCCCCGCATCACCCAGATCGAGAACGGTAGCGCCAGTGCGAGGTAGGCGAGTATCAGTCCGGTGTAAGTGCCCAGCAGTCCGGCCTCGTTGAAGACCAGGAAGGTGGGAATGAGCAGCGCTGTGCCCGGCAGCATCTGTGCCACGAGGATCGCGACCATGACGGTGCGCCGGCCCCGGAACCGGAACCGCGAGACCGCGGCCGCCGCGAACAGGCCGAGCACGACGGCGACGATCACTGTTCCGCCGACCACGAGCAGGCTGTTCCACAGGTTCGTCCAGAACCCCGTCCGGTTGAGCGCGACATCGAAGTTGTGCAGGGTGGGTGAGCCGGGCCAGAAGTGCGGCGTCGCCGTCATCGCCTCGGCGCGGGGCTTGAGCGCGGTGTTGACCATCCAGTAGACCGGGAAGATCCACACGAGACAGAACACGATCGCGATGCCGTTGCTGAGCAGCCGGCCCCGGGTCGCGATGGAACGGGTGCCGCGTGTGCGGAGCTTGGTCACAGGTCCTCCCCGGAACGCAGCAGGCGTCGGATGTACAGGGCGGTGACGGCAAGCAGCATGATGGTCGTGATGACGGACAGCGCCGCGCCCTGGCCGACCCGGAATGCCACGAAGGCGGTCTTGTAGGCGAAGACGCCCAGTGTGGTCGTCGCGGAGTCGGGCCCTCCGGCCGAGACGAGCCAGATCTGGTTGAAGACGTTGAAGTCCCAGATCACCGACATCAGGGTGACCAGTGTGAGTGTCGGGCGGAGGAACGGGAGGGTGACGGACCACCACAGGCGCCATTCACCGGCCCCGTCGAGGCGGGCGGCCTCCTGCAACTCTCCCGGCATCTGGCTCAGGGCCGCGTACAGCGTGAGCGCGATGAAGGGTACGGCCTGCCAGACGATGAGCAGCCAGATGGACAGATAGGCAAGGGGCGCGCTGTTCGACCAGTCGGTGTTGGTCATGTCGCCGAACAGGCCGGTCCGGGTGAGCAGCCAGTTGACCACTCCGTATCCGGGCTGGAAGAGCCACTTCCACACGAGGGACGAAGCGACAGTCGGCATCGCCCAGGCCAGGATGAGGACGATGGTGACGGTCATGCGCATGGCCGTGCCCAGCCGGGTGAGGAGTTGGGCGACGCCTGCTCCCACGGCGACGCTTCCCGCCACCATCGCGGCGGTGAACACAACGGTCCGGGTCAGGGCGTCCCAGAACTCCGGCTGCGACAGGAGGTCGGTGTACTGGCGGGTGCCGACGACATCGAACGCGCCGGTGAACAGGGAGCGTTGGTCGTAGTCGGTGAACGACGCGTAGACGAGGAAGGCGATCGGTGCGACGGTGACGGCCAGCATCACCAGCCCGGCGGGAGTCAGCAGCCACCACGCGACCCACGGTCCGCGGTGCCGTGCGGCCGCGGCGCGGGTTCCGGCACCGGCGCGGCGCCGCGGCAGCGCATCGGGGGCGGGCCCGGGTGCGGAGTCCGGGAGGGACACCTTCGGGTTGTCTGCCGTCTTCGGGTTGCCGCGGACGGGCTGGTCAGTGCTGGGCATTGAGTACCCTGCCCACCGTCTTGTCGAAGGTTTCGGCCGCCTGCTTCGGGCTACCGGTGCCGGAGGCGATGGAGGAGAACACCTTGTCGATGTCCTTGTTGCCCTCCACTGCCGCCCAGTCGGCGGCGGCCGGGGTGGCCTTGGATCGCAGAGCCGCGTCGAAGAACCCCCGGAACAGGGGGTCGGCCTCGCCTCGGGCGGCCTTCACCGCACCCGTGCTGTTCGGGATCCAGCCGTCGTGGCCGGCGACCCACTGCTTCTGCACGGACGGTGCGGTCGCGATCTTCACCCACTGCAGGGCGAGGTCCGAGTTGGCGCTCTTCGCAGCGATGCCCCAGTCGGATCCGCCGAGCATCACGGGCTGGGACTTGCCGGACCTGCCCGGGAACGGGAAAGTCCCGAGGTCGGATTCCTTGAAGGCGGGGTTGGCCTTCTTGATGAGAGCGATCGTGGCATTGGTGGCGCTCATCGCCGCCGCCTTGCCGTCCGCGAACACCCGGGTCTGGTCGGGGTTGAGCGTGTCGATGGTACGGGTGGACGGTGCGGAGAACTCGTTCTGGAACTGCTTGTACTCGTTCAGCCCGCGTTGAGCCGCCTCGGAGCCGAGCGACCCCTTCCAGTCGGAGCCCTGCTTCGCCGCGATGTCGCCGCCCGCGTCCCACACGAACTGCACACCGGTGTGCCAGTAGCGGCCCGGCAGGTAGAAGGGGGAGAAGTCGGCGGCGGTGTTCGCCGCGCGTATCCTGCGCAGGGCACCGGTCAGTTCGTCGAAGGTGGCAGGGGCGGACTTCACGCCCGCCCGGTCCCAGATCTTCTTGTTGTAGATCACCGCGCGGGCACCCGCGAACGAGGGCACGGCGTACAGCCGGCCGTCCACCGTCGCGGGCTCTTCGAGACCGGCCAGCCAGGACTGCCCCTGCTTGAGATCCTTGGTGTACGGGGTGAGGTCCATCAGCCCTCCGCTGGCGGCGAAGCTCGCCACCTGCGTGTTGCCTATGTCGATGACGTCCGGCGGGGTCGAGGTCGCGAGCGCCGTGGTGATCTTGGTGGTGATGCCGTCCCAGTTCTGGACCTCCACCTTCACCTTGGCGCCGGTCTGCTGGGTGAACTGTTCGTTCATCGCCTTGAGCGTGGCGTCGGAGTAGTCGCCGTCCATCACCCATACGGTCAGGTTCTTGCCCTCACCCTTGACCACGGGGACCGCCCGGGGCTTCGTATCGCCACCCGAATCTCGTCCCGCGGACCCCGAGCAGGCGCTCGCGCCGAGGGCCGCGGTCAGGGTGACGGCCACAAGTGCGCTGTACCGCTTGCCTATATGTGTCATGGAAACTCCTGGGGAGATGGCCCTGGGAAGTGGGCCCTGAGCAGGGCGGGTTCCGCGGGGGCAGGTTCTGAGAAGGGCAGGTTCAGAAGGGCGTGCTCTGACATGAACAGGCTCTGGGCGGAACTGTCTCCGGATCGAAGGCTCCGGAAGGACGGCGTTCCGGGAGAAAGGCGTTCCGGGAGGGACAGCAGGTGCGGGGCCGGCAGCCGGTCAGGGGCTCGTGTCTCACCACACGCCGAGCTCGCCCGAGAGGACGATGCTGGCTCCGCCGAGCAGGATGAGGTCCGGGTCGCCCGCGAGTGACCGCATGGCCAGTGAGGCGCTGATGGGCGCGTATGTGCGTGCCCGGATCACCGCGGCCGCGGAGTCGAGGAAGGGGCCCTCCACAAGGTCCGGCGGGCCCAGCAGCGCGATCTCGTTGAGGTTGAGCACACTGCTGATCGGGGCGAGTACGGTGCCCAGCGCCCGGCCCGCGTCGGCGAGTACGTCGTCGTGTTCGGACGGGTCGCGGCCCGCCAGGCGTTTGCGCAGTTCGGCCGCGTCGATCAGTGGTTCCAGGCATCCGCGATGTCCGCAGACGCACGGATCGCCGTCCTCGTCGACGGTCACGTGCCCGATCTCGCCGGCGGCGAACTGCTCGCCCTCGACGAGTTCGCCGCCCACGATCAGGCCCGCACCCACACCGTGCTCGATGGTGATGACCATGAGGTTCTGTGTCTTGGCGTTCCGGAAGTGCAGTACGGCGAGCGCGGCGATGTTCACGTCGTTGCCGACGTAGGCCGGCACACCGAAGCGTTCCGAGAGCTGGGTGGCGAGCGGTAGTTCGCTCCAGCCGAGATGCGCGGCGTGATGGATGACTCCGGCATCGCCGACGATGCCGGGCGAGCCGACCCCGATGCCGAGTATGCGGCGCGGCGCGAGGTCCACCAGCTCGCCGACGAGCTCGTGGACCAGGCCGATGGCACGTTCACCGACGATGTCCCCGTACTGGACACGGGCACGATGGACCACCTCGCCCCGGAGGTTGAGGACCGCGCCGCTGAAGTGTGCGCTGCCGGACAGGTCCAGGGCGAGGATGTGGGCGGCGTCGTCGTCGATCCGCATCACGCTCGCCGGCTTGCCCAGTCGGCTGTCCTTGCGGGGACCGGTGTCGACGACGAGCCCGTCGCCTTCGAGGTCGGCGATGAGCGCGGACACCGTGGGGGCCGTGAGACCCAGGGTCCGCGCCATCTCCGATCTGCTCATCGCGCCCTGGTGGTACAGCGTCGCCAGAACCAGCGCGCGGTTGTGGATCCTGCTGTCCAGCGTGCTCGCCTTGGTCCGCTCGGGCGGCTGCCGACGCGCGGACACCCGCGCCAGCCCGCGCTCGGCGCGGCGGCGGGGGTCGGTCGACGGCAGGAACGGCTCGGACACAGAGTTCGCCTCCGGGTAAGTAAAGACCCTTTAATTAAAGGACTTTGGATATGTTCGGGGCGAGCGGCCCCGACGTCAAGGGATCGGCGCGAACAAAATCCGGGCCCCCATATCCGACCATCAGGCCATTGAATGGTGAAACGGTCATCTCTGAACAATTCGCCAGTTGAGTGTTTGACTGAGCGCGGTTATGTTCAACCACCTTCGGAACGCCGTGAGTTGGCGTTCGCTTTCTGTGTGATTCGGAGGTGTGGTGTGTCTCGTACAGGGAACAGATGCGCGTTGATCATGGTGACGGCCCTGACCGCTGTGACGGCTCTGGCCGCTACCGGGACGGCGTCGGCGACGTCTGCGGCGTCCCGGATGTCGGCGGCCGGACGTGACGTGACGGTGATGACGTTCAACATTCACCATGGTGCGGATCCGGACGATGTGCTGAATCTGGATCATGTGGCCCAGGCGGTACGGCGGTCGGACGCAGATGTGATCGGCCTGCAGGAGGTGGACCGGCACTTCGGCTCGCGCAGCGACTTCGCCGATCAGGCGGAGTGGCTCGCGAATCGACTGGGCCTGCACCTGGCCTACGGCACGAACCTGGACCTGGATCCGGAGAAGCCGGGCGACCCACGACGTCGGTACGGAACAGCGGTCCTCTCGCGCTTCCCGATCGTGAACACCCGCAATACGCTCCTTCCCCGTTCGGAGACGGGCGAGCAGCGGGGGCTGCTGGAAGCCGATCTCATGGTCCGGGGAAAGAAGATGCGTTTTCTGAACACACATCTGGAGGACACCTCGCAGGCCGAGCGGCGGACGCAGGTGGCGGCGATCAACGTGATCGTGAACGGCTCCCGTCTTCCCACCGTGCTGGTGGGCGACCTCAACGCGACACCGGACAGCGACGAGATCGCTTCGGTGACGAAGCGGCTGACCGACACCTGGCCGACCGCGGGCAAGGGGAACGGATTCACGTACGACTCGGTGAATCCGCGGGAGCGGATCGACTACGTGTTCGCCTCGTCGGGCGTCGAGGCGCGACGGGCCCGGGTGCTGGACGTGACGGTCTCCGACCACCGGCCGCTGCGGGTCGAGATCAGCATCCGGTAACACGGGCCGACATGCCACCGCGGCGCATCAGGACCACCGGGAGGCCGCCTGGTTTTGCCGGCCTCCCGGACCGTGCCCGCCTCGTCCGACGTCCTGCGGCCGCTCACCGGCCCGCACCACCTTCACGTCCGGGTCGAGCCGGGCCGTTCGGGGCGTAGCCGGGCATGAGCCAAGCCGGGCCGAGCACTGAGCCGGGCGGAGAGGAGCGACTCGTCCGCTTCCCGTCCCGCCATCTTCCGAGCCGCCGCCTCGCGACGCTCCGCAGCTCCACAACAGCACACCGGGCGGGCAACGCCACGCCCCTGCGAACCGAAACCCACGCCAGGCCGGCCGACTCCGACCGCGTCGGGCAAGCAACCAAGGAAAGCGGAGACAGATGACCATACCCTTGCCACGCCGCTCCGGGACCGTACGGGCGGCAGTCGCAGCGCTCGTCGCCGTCGCGCTGGCCGCGTCCACAGCACCGGCCGCTTCCGCGTCCGCACCGACCACCGCCCGGGGCAACTCGGGGCAGGTTCAGTACGTCGACTGTGGGGCCGCGTCCGGAAAGGAGAACGGCTCGCGCAACCAGCCCTGGAGGACTCTCGATCAGGTCAACCGCCTGAACCTGAGGGCCGGCAGTTCGATCCTCCTCAGCCGCGGCAGCCGCTGCACCGGCACCCTCGCCCCGCAAGGCACCGGAACGCCTGGCAGGCCGATGGTGATCGGCGCATACGGACGGGGTGCGAAACCGGTCATCGATGGCGGTGGGAACGCCGAGACGCTGTTGTTGAAGAACACCCAGTGGGTCGAGGCGAAGGACCTGGAGATCACCAACTCCGGGAATCCCGGCCGCAACAAGCGTGGCGTACGGGTACAGCTGGAGGACTTCGGGACGGGGACGCACTACCGGCTCACCGGCCTCGACATCCACGACATCCGTGGTGACGACACCAAGGGCACCGAGGGCTCCGCCGGCATCCTCTTCTCCGTCACGGGCTCGAAGAAGCCGACCAGGTTCGACGACGTGGTCGTCTCCGGCAACACCGTCCGCACCGTCGACCGCGAGGGGATCTACTTCGCCTCCACGTGGAACAACCGCCCGGTGCACGGGGACTACGACCCCGACGGTCCCGCGTACCTGCCCTCCACCCGCATCGTGGTACGCGGCAACACCCTCAAGGACCTCGGCGGAGACGGCATCGTCATCACCGCCACCGACAAGACCCTCGTCGAACACAACCGCCTCGACGGCTTCCAGCGCCGCTCGGCCGGCTACAACGCGGGCATGTGGCCGTGGAACGCCGACAACACCCTCTTCCAGTACAACGAGGTCTCCGGCGGCGAGACCACCCGCGACGGCATGGCCTACGACATCGACGAAGGCACCTTCGGCACCGTCTTCCAGTACAACACCAGCCACGACAACGCCGGCGGCTTCTTCCTCGTCTGCACCGCCACCGGCACACTCGCCGACGCCGTCATCCGCTACAACATCAGCCGCAACGACCACTACCGCGGCATCGAAACCTGCTCCGGCTCCTTCGACGCCGTCCGCGCCCACAACAACACCATCTACATCGGCCAGGGCGTCACCCAGACGGTCATCAACGAGAACACCACCAACAAGCACGACATCGCCTTCACCAACAACATCGTCGTCAAAGAAGGCACCGGCGACGCCACCTTCAACCTCAAGAGCAACGCCGTCGCCCTCTCCCACAACACTCTCACCAACACCCGGAACACCCCCGGCAACCCCGACGGCACCACCGCCGACCCCCGCCTCACCGACCCCACCGGCGCGCTCCCCGGCGGACTACGCCTGCGCACCGGATCCCCCGCCCTGCGCGCGGGCACTCCCGTCCCGGGCTCCCCTCGCCGGGACCTGTACGGAAACCCGGTCGGCAATCCGCCCAACACCGGCGCGTACCAGGGCCGCGGTGTCGCCGGGCCGCTGCGGCCGACGGCCACGGCCGACGCAGGCGACGCCTCGTAGCAGCCACAGCCGGGCGGCCCTCCCGCAAGGACCGTCAAGGGGCCGCCCGGCCGAACGATAGGGTCTCCCCAGACTTCCCCCACCGGGATCAGCTCGGCGCAGAACAGGAGCGGCGTGTGAAGCGGCCGACCATGGCGGACATCGCACGCCGCGCCGGCGTCTCCAAGGTGGCGGTCTCGTACGCGCTCAATGATCTGCCGGGCGTCTCCGAGACCACTCGCGCATCGATCAAGAACATCGCCGAGGAGTTGGGCTGGCGCCCCAACAGCGCCGCCCGAGCCCTCACCGGCGGTCGGGCGCAGGCAGTGGGCCTCGCCGTGCGGCGCCCCGCCCGGACGCTGGGCGTCGAACCGTTCTTCATGGAGTTCATCAGCGGGGTGGAGAGCGTCCTCGTCGAGCGGTCGTACGCGCTGATGCTGCAGATGGTCGACTCGCAGGAGAGCGAGATCGAACTGTGCCGCCGCTGGTGGGGCGAGAGGCGCATCGACGGCATTCTCCTGATGGACCTTCAGACCGATGACCCCCGCCCGCCCGCCGTCGAGGCGCTGGGCCTGCCCGCGGTCGCCATCGGACCGCCTCATGTGACGGGCGGGCTTCCCGCGATCTGGTCGGACGACGGTGAGAGCGTCCATGAGATCGTCCGCTACCTGGCGGCACTCGGCCATCACCGGATCGCCCGTGTGGCCGGGCCCGCAGGTCTGGCGCACACGGCGGTGCGGGACGCGGCCCTGAGCAGGGCATGCCAGGAGGCCGGGATCCCCGAGGCGACCGTGATCCACACCGACTACACGGGCGACGAGGGCGCCCGTGCGGCGCGGAGCCTGATGATCTCGCCCCGGCGCCACACGGCGATCGTCTTCGACAACGACATCATGGCCGTCGCGGCACTCTCCGTGGCCCAGGAACTGGATCTCTCCGTTCCCGCAGACCTCTCGATCGTGGCGTGGGACGAATCGCCTCTCACCCAGGTCGTCCGCCCCGCGCTCTCGGTGATCACCCGCGACATCCCGGCCTACGGCGCCCGCGCGGCGAGCGCGCTCCTGTCCCTCGTCGCGGGTGAGCCGGCGGAGGACATCCGCATGGAAGGCGCCGGCTTCGTCCCGCGAGGCAGTACCGGCCCGCCGTCGCCGGGCGGCGTCCCGCACTCGCGTTGAGCAGAGATCCGTCGCACCCGGCCGAGGCTCTATGCCAGCCGGACCTTTACCGGTAAAGTTCAGATCCGCGGCCGCTGCCCAGCGTCGATTCCCTCGCACCACAATCAGCACAAGTCAGGCTCGTGCGGCCGTCATTGCCGACCGAAGCTTGATCGGTTCATGGACAGTGCGGCGAACGCGTGACCGGTCCGCCGTCCCCGAACCCCATGTGTGCCGCACGGACCGGGCACGCCGCCCAACTCCGTAAACGCATCCGTCAGCTGCCAGGCGATTGGAGCCGTACACCATGAAGGACGTCACCCAGCTGAGCGAGGGCTGGAGCCTGCGCCACGAGGACGCTCTGTTGCCCGCCGACGTCCCCGGCTGCGTCCACACCGATCTGCTCACCGCCCAGGTCATTCCCGACCCCTTCATCGGCCGCAACGAGACCGAGATCGCCTGGGTGGGTCAGCGGGCCTGGTCGTACGTGACCGAACTGCACCACGGCACCGAGCACGAGCGGACCGATCTGGTCTTCGACGGACTCGACACCGCCGCCGACGTCGTCATCGCCGGCGAGAGTCTCGGCACCACGCGCAACATGCACCGGGTTCACCGCTTCGACGTCACCGGACGCACCGGGCAGCTGGAAGTGCGATTCGATTCGGCCTACGCCGAAGCGGACCGCGTCCGTGCCCTGACCGCGGAGCGCCCGAATGCCTACCCGGAGCCCTTCCAGTACATCCGAAAGATGGCCTGCAGTTTCGGATGGGACTGGGGCCCCACTGTCGTGACCGCCGGCATGTGGCGGCCGGTACGCCTGGAACACTGGTCCACCGCTCGCCTCGCCGACGTCCGCCCCCTCGTCTCGGTCGACGGTTCCACCGGCCGCGTCGAACTCCGGGTGCGCACGGAACGCACCGCGAACGGCGCCGGCCGACGGCTGACGCTGCGCGCCTCCGTCGCCATCACCGGTGCAGGTGCCGGTGCCGGTGCCGGTGCGGAGATCGCCTTCGAGGGCGACGAAGCAGTGCTGATCCTGGACGTCGACGAGCCGGCGCTCTGGTGGCCGCGGGGATACGGCGAACAGCCGCTGTACGACCTCGATGTGACGCTGCTCGACGAGCGGGGTGACCGGCTCGACGCCTGGACGCGCCGCATCGGTTTCCGCACGGTCGAGATCGATCGTTCCTCGGACGCCCGGGGCACCGGGTTCACCTTCGTCGTCAACGGCGTACGGATCTTCGCGCGCGGGGTCAACTGGATCCCCGACGACGTCCTGCCCTCCCGGGTCACGCCCGAGCGCTACCGCACACGACTGACCCAGGCCGCCGAGGCCAATGTCGACCTGATCCGGGTCTGGGGCGGGGGCATCTACGAGGATCACGCGTTCTACGACGTGTGCGACGAGCTGGGGCTCATGGTCTGGCAGGACTTCCTCTTCGCCTGCGCCGCCTATCCGGAGGAGCAGCCGCTGCGCGGGGAGGTCGAGGCCGAGGCTCGTGACAACGTTATCCGCCTGATGCCGCACGCGAGTCTGGTGCTGTGGAACGGCAACAACGAGAACCTCTGGGGGTTCCGGGACTGGGACTGGGAGCAGCCGCTGGCCGGCAATTCCTGGGGCGAGGGCTACTACCTCGGCATGCTGCCGCGGATCGTCGCCGAGCTCGACCCGACCCGCCCGTACACGGCCGGCAGCCCATGGTCCGGCTCGTGGGAGCACCATCCCAACGATCCCCGGCACGGCACGCACCACTCGTGGGAAGTGTGGAACCGTCAGGACTTCGCCGAGTACCGCGCGGACGTACCCCGTTTCTGCGCGGAGTTCGGCTGGCAGGCTCCCCCCGCCCTCGCGACGCTCCACCGCGCCCTGCCCGGCGAACGGCTCGCCCCCGACTCCCCCGGCATGACACACCACCAGAAGGCGGAGGGCGGCAACGGCAAACTGGATCGGGGCATCGAGCATCACTTCGGCCTGCCCGAGGGCGACTTCGACCGGTGGCACTATCTGGCGCAGGTCGTCCAGGCGCGCGCCGTCGCCGCAGGAATCGAGCACTGGAGGGCGAGCTGGCCGGTGTGCGCCGGCACCGTGGTCTGGCAGCTCAACGACTGCTGGCCGGTCAGCTCGTGGGCGGCCATCGACGGCGACGGCCGATTCAAGCCGCTCTACCACGAACTGCGGCGGCTCTACGCGGACCGGTTGCTCTCCCTCGTGCCCACCGCCGACGGCCCCGTGCTGGCCCTCGACAACCAGTCCGGCTCCGCCTGGCGGGCGACGGTCGTCCTGCGTCGACTCGGCACGGAGGGATCCGTGCTGCACGAGGCGTCCTTGGACCTGGAGGCGGGCCCGCGATCGGTCACCAGACTGACGGTGCCGGGCCCTCTGCTGCCGGCGGACTCCACCGGGCAATTCCTCGTGGCCGATGCGGACGGGCTTCGGGCGGTGCATTTCTCCGTGCTCGACAAGGAGTTCGCCTACCCGGCTCCGCGGTACGACGTGCGCCTCGATGCCCGGACCGGAGCCGACGCCGTCGACGTCGTCGTCACGGCCCGCACTCTGGTCCGCGATCTGCTCCTGCAGCCCGACCGTCTGGCCTCCGACGCCGTGGCGGACCGGGGCTTGATCACGCTGCTCCCCGGCGAGGAGGCACGGATCACCGTGAGGGGCTGGGCCGACCCCGACGTTGCCGCCGCACGTGAGGCCCTGTTCAGCGTGGGCGCCTCGTGAGGACCCCCGCCGCCCGGGTCACGAAGGTACGTACCGGGCTGAGCGGCCTCTGAACCGGCCCCGATTGCCGGATGCCGGCCGGCGCCGCCCTCCGGCATTCCTTCGGCACCGCCGGGTAAGCCTCCTGACGTGATCGCAGGGAATGCCACGGTGCTGGTCGACATCCGGAAGTACGACGGAAGCCTGAGTGCGCGGTGGACCGCTGACCGACTCGGTGAGGACGAGCACGGCGTGTGGTTGGGCACGGCTCGGGGTGTCCCCGTCGGTTCGGACACGGGTGGCTGGACGAGCCGGTTCCGTCACGTGATGTTGGTCCCGCGCGGCGAGTGGTGGACGGCCACGTTCTGCGCGGACCCGGGACCGGAGATGTACTGCGACGTGTGCACGGCACCCGAGTGGGACGCGGACGGGACGGTCCTGCGCATGGTGGACCTCGATCTCGACGTCGTCCGGGACCGTGGCGGGGAATCCCGTATCGAGGACGAGGACGAGTTCGCCGAACACCAAGTGAGCTATGGCTGTCCCGAGAGCGTTACGAGCAGGGCGCGACAGACCTGTCAGTGGTTGATGGAGGCGAGCCGTCGCGGGCGTGACGGCGTCGAGCCCTTCTCCTCGGTGTACCGCTACTGGCTCGACCTCGTTCGGTAGTTCCGGAGACGGGGCTCGGCACGACGGCACCGGGCCCAGCGCACTGGAGGTGTCCACGCGTACCACCGTTGTCCGGTGGCGGCGTCGGCGGACTCCCTCGCGCCGTGGGACTGCCGGGCTGGAAGCCGCAGCTCCGGTCAGCAGCCGTCCAGGACTGTTCGGGTGGGGTCGGTGCGTACCGGTGTGGTGTCGAAGTGGCACAGCGGGCGGCTACGGGAGGCTGGCGCTCCGAAGCAGGCAGGGAGAGAGCGTGTGAGCGGGCTCAGTCGTCGAGGTGTCCGGGGCCCTGTGGTCGTGGGCGACAAGCGAATGGCCGGCGATGCCGGTGTGCTGGGGACCGCGCTTGCCGTGGTGCTGGCGTTCTCGCTGGCACAGGGCTCGTGGGAGTGGTTCTCCACCTATCTCGGGATGACGCTGCTCGCGGTGGTCCTGTCCTTTGGCCATGTACCGGTGTGGACGCCGGACCGGCGGGTTGCCTACGGGTGGAGTCTGATGGCCTTCTCACTGGTGGTGGGTCTGTGCGTGGCACTGACGTTGGCACCGGCGCTACAGCGCTGGGACTGGCTGTTCCCGATGCCGGGCACTCGTCAGGCGTGCGTGGAGTCGGGCCGGTACGAGAGCCTGAGAACACAGAACGCTCTCGGGAACCTGGCCGGGCGTGACAGCGACGCGCTGGCCCACACGCAGCTGATGCAGAGCCGCCAGGCCGTGAACGGCTGTCTCGCGTCGACGACGACACGTTGGCTGCCGGTGTACGCGTTGGGGACGGCTCTGTTGGTGGGTGCGGGTTCGTGGTCATGGGAGCGGGCGCGGGCCCGGAAGGCGGCTGCCGGTTCCGGTTGAAGCGGTACCGACGAGGTCACGGACTCCCGGGCCGCGGTCCGTCCGACCCGGTGCCCGGTCCCGCTCGGTCACGAACCGGTGCCGCCGTGCTCGGCGGGCAGGAGCCCCGTGCCCGGGGCGAGGGCCGTCGCACGCACTTCGGGATGAGCCCGCAGCCACTCCACGAGCGGAAGCACATCATTCGCCGGCGCGTAGAGACGGAGCAGAGTTCCGTTGTCTTCGCGGCGCGGCCTCCCCGCCACACGGTAGGCACCCATCTGCCGGACGAGCCGCAGGTGCGGCCCGTTGGCCACCTCGGCCCCGACCACGTCGGACCAGGGCACCTCCACTGTTCCGAGCCAGTTCGAACGCACCACGTCCGGCGTCAGTTCGACTGCCGGCTTCCGTGGTCGGGCCACGGCCCGCACGCCGGCCGCTCCGAGTCCGGCAGCGATCAGCAGGACCAGTCCACCGGCGAGCACGACGGCCGGGCGGTAGGCCGTTGTCGCGCCGGAGCGGCCGGCGAGCTCAATGTATTCCTGGCCCCACCGGGTCACCGCGCCGACGCAGGCCATGACACCGGCGACCGCCGCCAACACCAGGGGCACGATCAGCAGGGCGGCCCGGTGCCGGCTCTGCCGGAGTTCCGCGGAACCCTGCGGCGCGTAGGCCAAGCCCGACTGCCTCGCCCGCCATCGGTTCGACAGTGGTGGAGGATGCGGGACTTCGGTCATGGCCGGAGTCTACTGTTCCGGCCCGCCCGTACCGCAGTCATGTTCGACCTGGCAGGCGCGCGAGCCGCCGACGTCCCTGGGGATGCCGGGGCGGGCGCCGGGCCGTACCGCAGGAGTGCCGCCTCCCCGTTGCCCTGGGTGCGGGCTTGGGGGGGGCGGCCACCGCTGTCGCGACTTGTGTCAGGATGTGCGGCATGTCCGATCGCGCGCGAAGCTTCGGGGTGATGGCGGAAGCCTACGAGCGGTTCCGGCCGGGGTATCCCGTGGAACTGTTCGATGTGGTGATGGCGTACGCGGGTCGTCCGGTCCGGTCTGCCCTTGAGATCGGTGCCGGGACGGGCAAGGCCACCCGTCTGTTCACGCGACAGGGCGTCACGGTCACCGCGACCGAGCCTGACCAGGCCATGCTCGACGAGCTGCGCGAGCACGTTCCGGCGAGCGTCAGTACGGTGCGGGCCGCTTTCGAGGACCTGCGGCCGGGCGAGGAGTACGGGCTTGTCTATGCGGCGGCGGCGCTGCACTGGACGGCCCCGGAGGGCCGATGGACCCGTATGGCCGCGCTGCTGGAGCCGGGTGGTGTGTTCGCCTCGTTCGGGGGGCCGATCCAACTGGCCGACCCCGCCGTGAAGGAGGCGGTGCGTGCGGCACGAGCACCGTTCTTGGAGAGTGACGAGATCCCGTCCCCGGACGGGACGCCTCCGGAGTGTGAAATGCAGTGGCCGGGTACGGAGCTCCAGCGGTCCGAGTGGTTCACCGATGTCCAACAGTGCGCGATCGAACGGCGCTTGACGATGAGCGCCCATGAATACATCGGCCAGCTCTCGACCATCTCCGCCTACCTCGTCCTGCCGCCCTTCGAGCGGAAGCAGACGTTCGACCGGATCGTGCGGGTTCTGCCTCGGACCGTCGAGATCGCCGCCGATGTCACTGTTCATCTCGCCCGTAGACGCCACGAGCGGTAGTGCCTCGGCAGCCGGACCGGTGCCTCCGCGAAGGGTCGTCCCGCACGGTCGCGCAGCAGTGCGGCGAGCCGTTCGTGACAGGCGGGCGGGCGGCGCTCGTCGTCGGTGGCCCTCGGACGGCAGCGGCGCGTTGGCGTGGGCATGGAGTTCAACTGGACTCCGGCCGCGCGGCGGCGGCCGCGGCGGCGGCGATGGCCAGCGTGTCGCGTGCGGGGTGGTCGAGAAGGTCCTGAAGGTCCGTGCTGGTGGTGCCGAGGAATCCATGGCGGACACTCGTGGCGATGGAGGAGAGCATGGGCGGCTGGAACGGCAGGAGCCCGGGGGTGTCCAGGAGCCTGCGCCGGTACTCCGCCAGCCCGATGGTGTGGTGGCCCGTTCCCAGGTGACCGGCAACGGACGCCGCCGTGATCGGTACGCCGACGAGGTCGTAGACGCGTCCGCTGTGACGCTCCGGATCGACCGCGACGATCGCCGCCGCATCGGCCAGGTCCGCACGGGCCACGGCTGCCAGTGCGCCCGTGCCGAACGCGGACTCCAGCGTATCGCCGTCCCAAGTCATCAAGGCGCCGAAGAGTTCGGCGTACAGGCCGTTGCGCAGGATCGTCCAGCTCAGACCGCCGGCTGTGACGAGCCGTTCGGTGGCGCGGTGGGCGAGCGCGAAGCCGAGGTGGTCGCCGGCGCCGGTCAGGCTCGTGTAGACGATGTGCTGGACGCCGTCGCGGACGGCGGCTTCGACAACTGCCGCGTGCCGCCGGATCACCCGGTCGTCCTCCGCGTAGCCCGCGGAGACCAGCACGAGGGTGGTGACACCGGCCAGGTCGAGACCGGACGGGTTGTCGAAGTCCAGCAGCCGCGTCGCGTCGCCGGGCGTTCGGCTGCTGCCGGTCGCGTCCGCCTCGCGGGCGTGCAGAGCGGCGAGAGTGAGCGCGCCGAGACTTCCGTTCGTGCCGGTCACCAGGATCATGGGTCGCCGTCTCCTTCGTGGTTCTCTTCAGTAACTACGATGGGATCCTGACCCGTCCGCCCATCGGCCACAAGAAGGCAGTTCGATGTCACTCACGCACACCGGAGTAACCCCCGAGCCTGCGGAACTCGACCCCTGCGGGCAGAAGGACCACCCCGACTGCGGCATCCGGGATGTGCTGGACCGGGTCGGCGACAAGTGGTCGGTCCTCGTGATCGTGGAGCTCGCCGGCGGGCCGCGCCGCTTCCGGGAACTGCAGCGTGCCATCGAGGGCATCTCTCAGCGCATGCTCACGCTCACCGTGCGCAGGCTGGAGCGCGACGGGCTCGTCCTGCGCACGGTCTACCCCACCGTCCCGTCCCAGGTCGACTACCGCCTCACCGAAACCGGCGCAAGCCTGACCCACCTCGTCAAGGCACTCGCCGAGTGGTCCTCGGCGCATCGAGCAGCCATCGCCGAAGCCCGACACGATTACGACCGGAAGCATCCCGGCCACGATGTGCGTTGACCGGGCAGTCCTGGTCCACGCCCGGCACTCGTGGGCGCCGGTCATCTGGTGGCCCGAGTGCTCGGCACCTGCGGCTGCCCGGCATACGGCAGGGCGAGGTGGCGGAACACCCCGGTCAGGACCGTGTGCTCCGTGATCGGCGTCGTCGCCCCGGCAGCACGCGGCGAACTGGGCGGAGAATTGGACGGACCGGGCGGGCGCGCCGGTGGTGTGTCGAGGGCGGTCGGTCGGCCGGGGCGAACCGCACGGCCCGTTGCCACGGGGATGCCGCACTCAAAGGCTCAGGACTACGGCAGCTCCGATGCCGCCCACGAACAGTGCGAAGGCGGCCTCCGGCCAGCCGCCCCGCCCCCAGCGGAATGCTCTGTCGAGTGCGTACCGCCCGGGCCCGATGGCGGCGATGGCCAGGGCCACCACTGCGATGCACACATTGAACTCGACGCCGCCCTGCGATTCCCACAGGCCGTGTGCCGCGGTTACGGTCGCCATGGCGTTGATCATCACACCGATCAGGGCAGCCGACGCCAGTGGCGTGAAGAGCCCCAGGGCCAGGCCCAGGCCGCCCAGAAACTCTGAACCACCGCCTATGGCGGCATAGAGCGCTCCGGGGCGGTATCCCAGAGCGGCGAAGCCCCTGCCCGTTGCGTCGAGGCCTTCGCCACCGAGTATTCCGAAGAGTTTTTGGGATCCGTGCCCGGCCATGAGAAGACCGAAGGTGATCCTGACAAGCAGCAGACCGCAGTCACCGGCGGATACCGCAGTCTTCTCCGGCACGCGGGGCACCGGCTCGGGCGGGGCACGCAATTTCTCATCGATAAACTTCATCGGATTCTCCAAAATCCAAAATCATATGGTCTCTCCATCCTTGCTCCTCCCCCGCCCGGCATCGACCCCGCAGCCGTGGGGTGCGCGCGGTATCAGCGGGTACGAGGAGGCATGACCGCCGCGGATGCGGGCCCCGGGCGTTCCACGCCGGAAGTCGCACCAGACGTCCGGCTACGTGGGGAGACCGGCGGCCGGGGTGGGCTCGGCCCGGGCAGAGGTCATGGGAAATGGGACATGGGGTTGTTCGCTGCCTGGTACCGGCGCGCTCCGCCGCGTCAGGAGGCCGAAGCTTCGCTGATGCGATAACCGACGCCGGGGGTCGTCGTGATGACCGGCGGGCCGCCCAGTTTGCGGCGCAGCCGGCCGACGGTGACGGTCACCGTGTTGGTGAACGGATCGGCGTTCTCGTCCCACACCTGTTCCAGGAGGTCCTCGGCGCTCAGAAAGCCGGGGACGGCACGGAGCAGCGCCTCCAGGACGGCGAACTCCTTCACCGACAGCTCCAGCGGGCGGCCGCCTCGCAGGGCCGTCCGGCGTACCGGGTCGAGTTCGAGGTCGGCGGCGCGCAGTGTGCGGGACCGGGCGTTCGGCCTGCGGCGGGCGAGAGCGCGAATGCGCAGGATCAGCTCCGGGAAGTGGAAGGGCTTGGCGAGGTAGTCGTCGGCTCCGAGGGTGAGGCCGCTGACCCGGTCGCCGGGTGTCCCGGCCGCTGTCAGCATCAGCACCATCGCACGCTGGTCCCGCTCGGTGATCATCTGGCAGAGCGTGTCGCCGTGGATGCCGGGCAGGTCGCGGTCCAGGACCACGACGTCGTACGCATTGTGGCCGAGTTTGGCAGCGGCGGTCAGGCCGTCGTGCGCGATGTCGACGGCCATTCCCTGATCGCGCAGTCCCTCGGCGACGACTTCGGCGAGCGACTGCGCGTCCTCCACGACCAGTACCCTCACCGTGTCACCTCTCCGGAAGCCGCCGCCGTCGGCAGCGTCACACCGACGTACAGCCCGCCTTCGGGCCGGGCCAGCAGGACGAGGCGGCCGCTGTGCGCTTCGGTGATGGCCGCCACGACCGACAGCCCGAGGCCGGAACTCCGTTCCGATCCGGTCCGGTCGGCGCCGAGCCGCTCGAACGGCTCTGTCAGCCGGTCCACTCCGGCCTGGTCCAGAACACACCCGCCACTCTCGACGACCAGGCGTGCCCCGGTGTCGTCATGGTCGGTGGAGATCCTTATCCAGCCGCTCTCCTGGTTGTGCACGATCGCGTTGTCGACCACGTTCTCCACCATCCGGGACAGCAGCGCGGCGTTGCCCCGTGTCCAGGTGTCCGGTCGTGTCTCGTCGCCGACGGTCAGTCTCTTCGCAGTGATGTCGGTGGCCCGGGCGGTCAGTGCCTCCCGCACCAGCTCGCCCAGCGACACGGAGACCGGGTCGGCGAGGGCGCCGTGCTGGGCCCGTGCGAGGACGAGGAATCCGTCCAGCAGGTGGTCCACCCGGTCGAGTTCGGTCCGCAGCCGGCCGGCCAGCGCGACGGTCTGTGCCGCGGGCTCCGGCTTGGCGACGGCAACGTCCAGCGAGGCCCGCATCGTCGCCAGTGGCGTTCGCAGTTCGTGCGAGGCATTGCCGACGAACCGGCGTTGCGCGACGAATGAGGCTTCGAGGCGTTCCAGAAGGCCGTCGACCGTGTCGGCGAGTTCCTTCACCTCGTCGACGGGTCCGGCCACGGCGAGCCGTCGGTGCAGGTTCTCCGCGGAGATGCGCCGTGTCGCCGCGGTGATCAGTCGCAGCGGGCGCAGGACCCGGCCGGCGAGGACGCGGCCGAGCAGGAGCGAGACGCCGGCCATCACCACCAGTGCGCTCAGCGAGCCGACCAGCAGTTGGTGGCTCTGCTGGGCATGCACATCCGCGAGTTGCCTTCCCAGATCCTGGATCTGCTGTTCGGCGGCGGCGAGATCGGTCCCGCCGGGCGGGGGCTGTTCGGGGGCGACGCCGGTTCTCCGGCTGCCGGACATCAGGTAGGTCAGGGCGAGCAGCACGATTCCGGACCCGAGGAACCCGGCCGCGTACAGGATCGTGAATCGCCGGCCGACGGTCCCACTCCACTGCTTTCCCACGTTCCTCTTCCTCCTCGGGTCCGGTGGCCTTCCTTCCCGGGTCCGGCAGCCGCACCCAGACTGCCCCACAGCACATAACAGCGGGATGACAGCGGCGGTTCGGTCCATGTCATGGGCGGGTCCGTAGAACCGATGCCATGCACATACTCACGACGAACGAACTTCTCCGACGGATTCGACAGCTCCGGCAGATCCGCGAGGTCCGCCAGGAGTGGGCCGGCTTCCGGCGTCCGGGTCGGCTGGTCGCGACGGCGGCTGCGGCGCTGCTCGTCATCGCCCTCGGTCTGCTCCCCGCGTTCGGTGTTCACGCGTCCTGCGACGGTCCCTGCCCGCCCGAACCGACCGGGCCGGACGGCTCCCGCGTCAACGACCAGTTCTATTTCCTGCATCGTGACCTTGGCGAGAACGGCAGTATCACGGTCCGCATGACGTCCATGTCGGGCACGATCACCTATCCGCCGCCGGACCATGACCGGATCGTCCCCGGCCTGGTGCCGTGGGCGAAGGCCGGGGTCATCATCAAGGACGGGGTCCGCCAGGGATCCTCCTACGCGGCGTTGATGCTCACCGGCGGCCACGGTGTGCGGATGCAGTACGACTACCGTCATGACATCGCGGGGAGCAGCAGACGGGTTTCGGCCGGATCGCCGCGCTGGCTGCGGCTGACGCGGTCGGTCGACACCATCACGGGTTACGAGTCCGCCGACGGCCGGCGCTGGACGAAGGTCGGCACGGCACAGCTGTCCGGCCTGCCCGGGACCGTGCAGGTCGGCCTGTTCGCCACGTCTCCCGGGGATCTGACACTGCGGTCGGCCGGCCTCGGCGGCGCCACCGAGGAGGTGCGTTTCACGCAGGCCGGCGGCACGTTCGACCGGGTCGTCCTCAAGAACGCTCCGTCCGCCAGGGGTTGGCGTTCGGACGCCGTCGGCGAAATGAACCGGACCGACTGGGAGAAGTACCACAGGGCGTCCGGTGCGGTGCGGGAGAACGGCACGATCAGCGTCACCGGGACCGGCGACATCGGGCCGGGAGGTACCGAGGGGGGTGGCCGCCCGGTGGAACGCAGCCTCGGCGGTCTGGTACCCGCGCTGCTCGTCGTGCTCGTGGTCGCCGTACGGTTCGTCGCCTCCGAGTACCGCCACGAACCAGGACACGGCACGCCGGTCACCCGCCGGATGCTCGTGGCGAAGGCGGTCGTCGTCGGAGCCGTCGCCTTCGTGACCGGCCTCCTCTCCGTGGGCGTCGTGATCGCGGTCGGCGTAACGGACCTGAAGGAGAACGGGGCCGCCGTCGCCGGAGTGTCCGTGCTCACCGGCGTGCGGGTCGTCGTCGGGACGTCCGCTGTGCTCGCGCTCTCCGCCGTGCTCGCGACCGCGCTCGGCGCCCTGCTCCGGCATCGTGTCCGGCTCGCGCTTCTGGTGGCCGTACTGACGATCGTGGGCCCGTACGCCGCGACCTCCGTCCCACTGCTGCCCGACGGTCTGTCGCGGTGGCTGCTGCGGCTCACCCCTTCCGCCGGCTTCGCGGCCCGGCAGACCCTCGTCGAACACCCTCAGGTCATCGCCCATTACGCGCCCTCCACCGGGTACTTCCCGCTTCCGTGGTGGGCCGGGATCGCGGTGCTGTGCGCGTACGTGGTGGTGCTGCTGGTGCTCGCGCTGAGCCGGCTGCCGCGCGGTGGTGTGCCGACCGGGCAATCGCGGCACGGGAGCTGATCGCCGGGAGGGCCGGCGGGTCGTGTCCCGGCCGGAGGATCGTGGGGATCTGCGGTGTCCGACTTGGAGCAGCCGGGCTGCGACCGTGGCCGCCGGAGCGCAAGCCCCTGTGTTCCCGGAAGCCATGGGCGTGACCGTTCCGCGCGGAAGGCACCGCGCCCGGTGGTCCGGAGGCCCTCCAGGTGCGTGGTTGCCTGCCTCTACGCCCTTGGTAGGGTCCACGGATGCGTTTCGACTGGACCGGTCTTCGAGCGGCGATACGGGACCAGGTCGTCGGCTTCGTCCGGCGCATGTGCGCCGAGCATCCCGACGAGCACATCTACGGTGCGGCCGTCCACGAGTTCTACGCCGAGTCCGGCGGCACCATCGCCTGGACGCTCGTCGGCGTGGCGAGCGAGGAGGGACTCGCAGCCGCCGCGCCGGACGCACTCGATGCCCGGGCCCTGCGGTGGAGCCCGGCGGACTGGCCATGGCAACTCGACCCCGGGGCGATCGAGAAGGAGTGGGCCTCCCGGCTGGAGGCGGCCGCGACGGCAGAGGACGGCCGGCACTGGGACACGGTCCACCGGCGCTACCTCCGTACCGCTGCAAAGGCCTGCACGGCAGCAAGGAAGCAGCTGGTGGCCGAAGGGATCGTGGGCAGGGACTTCGTCGTCGTCGCGATGGACGAGGAGTGGGCGCTCATTCCGCTGAGCCTGACCCGGGCACAGGTACGCAAGCACTTCCCCGAGCTGGACACCGAGCAGCGCGAGACGGACCGACTGGCCGCGCTGCCCCCGGTACAGCAGGTGGCCGAGCTCGTCGCGATCGTCGGGTCACACCCGTCGCCGCTGCCCTCCGAACAGGCCGTGCAGTGGCTTCGGACGCTCGGTGAGCTCGCCGTCCCAGCCGCGCTGGCGCGTCTGGACGGTTCGCCCGACAAGTGGCTCTGGGCGAAGCTCCTGGCCGACATCGGCATCGCGTCGGACGGGGTGTCCGACGCGCTGGAACGAACCATGACGAACGAGCACCTCGACGAGCCGGACCGGTCCTGGGCCGCGGCCGCGCTCTCGCGTCTGGGCCGGATGGATCTGGTGGTGAAGCGGCTCGACGTTATTCCGCCGGGGGTGGCGGCTCAGGGCTTCGCCGCACCATATACATCCTTTCGCGACCACGGTGCCCATGGCCCCCTCGACTACGCGCCGCTGGAGAGCGCACTGGCAGTGTGCCCGGACCATGGTCCGGCCGTGTCCGAGCAGCTCGCCCCGGGGAGAGGGCTCTGCTCGATCGGCCCGGACGAGGCCGGGACAGCGCTCGCGGCACTGACCTCGGCACTGCCTGTCGTCCGGCGCCACGCACTCCTCGTTCTGTCCGACGCACCGCTCAGCGCGGAGCAGCGCCACCGCTACTACGCGCGGCTGACGCAGTTGAGCCGGGACGACCCGGATCCGCTGGTACGCGAGGCCGCCGCCACGCTTCGAGGGTGAACGTACGCGGGCTCTCGCCCGTTCCGGTGCGTGGCGCGGGCTCCGTTCGACGGACTCCGCTCGGCACTGCTCGGCGGCGCGGGAGTCAACTCGTTGTGTGAGGTCCGGGACGGCCGACGCATGCTGCGCACCTGCCTTTCCGGTGTCCGGGTGCCGAAGCCGGTGCGGAAGACGGTCTTCGTACGGTCGGCAGTAAACGCTTGCGGCCAGGTTGTCCCGATGATCGACGGCCTCCTCTGCTGACCTTCGACGACATCTTCGTGCCCGAATGAAGTACCGCCCGCGAGTTGCTCGCCGCACACGAAGCGCGCGTCAGTCTCTTCGTGAGCGCGCTCGACCGGCTCACGCCGGCGGGCTGGCCCCGGCTGCGCGAACCGGCCGCGGACGGCCACACGGTGGGTGCCCATGGCATGCGGCATCTGAACGCAGCCGAGCGGGTGGCCGAGGTGGGTTCGGACGCCTACCTGCGTGACGAGGTCGGCCCCTGTGCGGCCGGACCGTGTGCGGAGGGGTTCGACCCGCGTACCTTCGCCTGTCCGTACTCCGCCCGCTCGGAAACCTCGGACGCGCTGCTCACCGAAGCCTTCACTCGGCTTCGTGGCGGCCTCAGCGTCCCGTAGGGCCGAGAGCTCGCCGATATCGACGACTTCTTCGTACCCGTCGCCGAACTGCCCGAACGCCGACGATCTGCCGGAGGCGCCCTTTACCGGGGACGGACCGTTCGGACAAGGCGGGTCGGGCACGTCGGGCGGATCAGGCATGTCGGCCGGATCAGGCGGATCCGGTCGAGCCGGCAAGTTCCACGAGGTGCCGGGCCGTGCCGGCAGGGTCGACGATCTGATGGAGGTGCGCGCCGGGCAGGTGCGCCACGGGCCAGCCTCGCTCGTGTGCCTCGGCGGAGCAGTCCTCGTACGGCGGGCCGAACAGCAAGTAGGAGCAGGGGTGGTCGTCCCAGCCGTCGGGGACCGGGATGCGCTGCTCGTAGTAGGCCAGCGGCAGGGCCGGCTGCTCCTCGACGACCGTTCTCCGCACCGCCGGATCGGAGAACATGGGTGCGACGTCCGTCTCGTCCCACCAGTCCGTCCAACGCGGCAGCCTGCCGTTCACCGCCATCGGGCGGAGGAACTCCTGAAATTCGGGAGAGGCGACAGGTGTCGGCCCGATCCGGGCCGGCAGCGCGGCATCGACGAAGATCGAGCCGGCAACCGGATGGTCCAGACCGGCACGGATCGTCGGGAGGAACAAGCCGGCGTTGCTGTGAGCGACCAGCGTCACCGGGTTGCCGACCGGTACCTGCCGCAGGTCGTCGCGGACGGCATCGGCGATCCGGGGCCAGAAGGGCGGAGCACCGGCGCCGATGTGCAGCAGGGACGGCACCCGTACCTCGTATCCCGCAGCCGTCAGGTGTTCGGCCACGGGTTGCCAGGTCGAGGGGCCCACGGAAGGGCTGTGGACGAGAACGAAGATGGGCTGCATGTGACGATCCTGCCGTCCTGTCCACGGGAACGCGACAGCGTCAGCCGACAGCAGAACGGCGGCTCCGCAGCGGGCCGGAAGCCATGTCGTGTGTGACCGCGCGCTGATGCGCGATACGCCTGGAGGCCCCGTCCGGCCTGGCGTCCGGGCAGCGACAAAGGCGTTGGTGCGGTTCTCGAAGACCGCGGCCTCGCCCGCTGCCGCCAGGCCGCTTGCCGTGGCGGGACCGCTCCTGGAGACGGCAGGGCGATCACCCGTACCCGGCCCTGCGCACCGGCGCTCAGGGCGTGAGCCGGTTGCCACGCATAGGATCGATCACGCCAGTGAGTTCGCTGATGTCGCGTTCGGGCATTGAGGAGTCGTTCATGGACCGTCCGGACCCACGGCGCACGGCACGCCTGGCCGCATACGTGTCCGTCTCCACCCACTTGTCGCTGTTGAGCGACCGTCGACTCGGCGAAGTCGTGGCCTCGGCCACCCCTCTCGGGTCCGGCATCGGCGGCAGGTCCGCAGAGCTCGATCTCGACGGAACCCGGGTCTTCGTCAAGCGAATCCCTCTGACGGACGTCGAGTTGCGGCCGGAGAACGTACGGTCGACGGCGAACGTCTTCGGGCTGCCGACGTTCTACCAGTACGGGGCGGGCTCCTCCGGGTTCGGCGCATGGCGTGAGCTGGCCGTGCACACGATGACCACCGGTTGGGTTCTCGGCGATGAGCACGAAGGCTTTCCGCTGACGTACCACTGGCGGGTCCTGCCGGACTCCCCTCCCCCGGCATTCGCCGACGAATTCGGCGGCGTCGACGGTGCGGTGGCCCACTGGGAGGGCTCGCGGGCCGTGCGTGACCGGCTGGAGGCCATCGGTCGATCCTCGTCCAGCCTTGTGATCTTCCTGGAACACGTGCCACAGACTCTCCGCACGTGGCTCGGCGACCACGGGGCGGCCGCAGCGGAAGGTCCGTACGCCCCGAGGTACGCGTGGGCGGAGGAGGCCCTGATACGTGGAGCCGACTTCATGAGCTCCCGGGGCCTCGTCCACTTCGACGCCCACTTCGACAACGTCCTGACCGACGGCCGGTTGATCTACTTCGCGGACTTCGGCCTTGCCCTGAGCTCCGCCTTCGAACTCTCGCAGGCCGAAACCGAGTTCCTCTCCGGCCACCTCACGTACGACGGCTGCTACGTCGCGAACCACCTCATCCGTCACCATCTGCCCGCACACCTGCGCGGCGGCACGGAGCACGGGGCGTTTCTGCGCAACTGGATCGCGGGGGAAAGATCCGCGAAGGTCCCACCCGCCATAGCCACGGTTATCGATCGGCATGCTCGGACAGCCTCTGTTGTGGACGAGTTCCACCGTCGGCTGCTCTCCGAGAGCAAACTGACCCCGTACCCTGTCGCCGACATCGAGCGGGCGCGGCAACAGGGCGACTGTTCAACCGGTCAACGGGGCGGGCGCGACGCGGCCCACGCCGTCCCCCTCCCCGCCCCCGTCCAGTCGGATCAACCAAGGCATCGACCATGAACGCCCCGGCCGCGAGCGACGGTGCGCCGAGCCGTCATCGACGCCCTCGCGTCGGCCGCGACCGGACCGCTTCCCCCGCGATGTGCGATGCTCGGCATCGTCACGGGTCACGGGTCACGGCATGCTCCCGGTCGGCAGGTCAGCCCTGCTGGATTCCGAGCTGGTTCGCGGCTGCTTCCACGGTCTGTGCGAGCAGGACGGCGATGGTCATCGGCCCGACGCCGCCGGGCACCGGAGTGATCAACCGGGCACGGGTGAGCGCCGTGTCGAAATCCACGTCGCCGGTGTTGCCGGGGTTGTAGCCGGCGTCGATCACCACAGCTCCAGGTTTGATGTCCTCACCCCTGATCAACCGTGGCCGCCCCACGGCGGCCACCACGACGTCCGCTTCCCGGACGAGCGACGACAGGTCCGCCGTGCGGGAGTGGCAGTACGTCACTGTTGCGTTCCTGGCGAGCAGAAGCATCCCCACCGGCTTGCCGAGAATCGCGCTCCGCCCCACCACGACAGCGAGCTTGCCGCCGAGTTCGACGTCGTACGCCTCCAGAAGCCGCATGATCCCGCCGGGTGTGCAGGACATGAAGCCGGGCAGGCCGAAGCTCATCGCGGCGAAGGACTGCATCGTGACCCCGTCCACATCCTTCGCCGGGTCGATGGACTCGAACGCCGCTCGCTCGTCGATATGCGGGCCGCAAGGATGCTGGAGCAGAATGCCGTGTACTTCCGGATCGTCGGACAGACCAGCGAGGACGTCGATCAGTTCTGCCGTTGTGGTCTCGGCGGGCAAGCGGATGTACCGGGACTTGATCCCCGCCTTCGCGCACCGCGCCTGCTTCATACGGACATAGGTGACCGAAGCGGGGTCCTCCCCCACCAGCACCGTCGCCAGACAGGGACTGGTCCCCGTCCGCCGCTTGATGTCCGCCGCGTGGGCGGCCGTTTCTTCGGTCATGCGTCCGGCAAGGCTCGTGCCGTCCATGAGCTGGGCCGTCTGAGTCCGGGACATCGTCGCCTCCAGGCGTTGCTGACCACTCGCCCAGGCGCACGGCATCGACTCTTCGTCAGACCGCTCCCCGGTGGTACTCCACCTCAGCGCCAGTCACGGTCCGGGCACCACTGTAGTAGACGCGTCACGCCGACACAGGTGAACGGTCTCTCCGCGGAGAGTATCCGGTGGCGCACGCGGCACCGTCCTGTGTAACTTCTGCGGATGCGTCGCTTCGCGGAGATCGAAGACCTGTCGGAACTTGTGCGTGATGCGCTGGGGACGGGACACCGCGTCGTCGCGGTGGACCGGTTGCGCGGGGGAACCAGGAAAGGCGTGTACCGGGTTCGGCTCGATGGCCCCCGTGCCGGGAGCGTGATCGTCTACAGCTGGGCCGAGGACGAGAACTTCTGGCCGAGTACGAGGGCTGGTGATCCGGCCGACCCCTTCGTGCCCGCCTCCGGGATGGTCCCGTTCCTGGCCGCGCAACGGGCCTTGCACGGCATCGGAGTTCGGGTTCCGCAGGTACTGCTCGCGGACGACAGCCGACGCCGGTATCCGGCAGACGTCGCCGTGATCGAGGACGTGACCGGCGGCACGCTCGAAGCCCTGTTCAAGAGTGATCCCGCGCGCGCCTCGGGGGCACTCGGCGATCTTGCCGAGATGCTCGGTGTGATGCACCGCAGTCCGGCCCGGAACTACGGCAGTGTGTACCTGCTGGAGCGGGGCGACGGCGTGTCCGAAGTCTCGTGCGAGCGCCGGGTCCTCGATCGTGCCCTGGAGGATCTCAAGGAGGCGGCGGGGCGTGACGGCAGCATCGCGGCGGCTGAAGCCGCGTTGCACGACCGCCTGCGGGAGCTGGCCGAACGGGTGAGTCCTCGTACGGAGTACGGGCTGGTCCACGGCGAACTCGGACCCGACCACGTCCTGGTCGATGCCGACGGGCGCCCCGTCCTGATCGACATCGAGGACCTGATGTACTTCGACGTCGAGTGGGAGCATGTCTTCCTCCGGCTCCGCTTCCGCGAGCGGTACGCCGCACTCGACCGGCCCGGTCTCGACCCCCGACGACTCGACCTGTACATGCTCGCGATGCGACTGTCGCTGGTGGCCGGTCCTCTGCGTCTGCTCGACGGTGACTTCCCCGACCGTGCGTTCATGCAGGGGGTCGCCGACCACAACGCGAAGCAGGCGCTGGCACTTCTGCCGCCGGTGTAGCCCGTGGTCGGACCGAGCGACGCGGAGCCGTCGCCCGGTCCTCGACGTGACCGGCGCAAGCGGGCGGGCCGGAGGCGGAGAGCGGTCGAACTCCGGTACACCGCAGGGTGGTTACCGTCCGTTCGGCGCGGCGGGCCGGAGTTCGGCGCATCGTAGCGCGGGGACAGCCAGGCCGAGCGCTGCGGCAAGCAGGCAGACGGCGCCGCATCCGGCGAAGAACACACCGGCACCCCACAGGGCCACCGTCACACCGACGACGGGAAAGAGCGCAGGGGCGAGTCCCAAGGTGCACAGGGTCGTGACCGAGGTGACCCGGCCGAGGAATCGGGGGTCGGTCTCCGTCTGGAGCAGAGCGCCCGTCACCACCGTGGTGAAACCGCTCGCCAGGCCGATCAGCGCTCCGAGCGTCACAGCGACGGGCAACGAGGGCGCCTGCCCCATGGCGACCGCTCCCGCAGCGGTCACGAGCAGTGCCGCGGGCATCACCAGCCCCGCACGCGGAATCCGGGACGACATGGTGAGCAGCGTCCCCGCGGCCGCTCCTCCGACGCTGAACGCGCTCGCGACCCAGCCCATCCCCGAAGCGCCCCAGCCGCGTTCGTCCGCCAGGAGCACCAGTCCGGTGGCGACCGGGCCGCTGAAGCACATCTCGCTCAGACCGATCACCGCGGTGAGGGGTGTGAGCATCCGGTGGCGGCGGACGTAACGCAATCCGTCACCCAACTCACGCCAGGCTGAGGCGTGGCGAGGCATCTCGCTCGGTGTGGTGACCCGTACGGTGAGCAGTACGACGAGCGACATGGCGAAGAGAGCCCCCGCGGCCGTGAACGCACCGGCCGCACCGCCGATCGCCAGCACCGATCCCGCCAGGAGCGGGCCGACGGCGTTGCTCAGTCGGATCGACAGCCCGCGCATCCCCTGGACCCTGGCGAGTTGTTCGGGTGCTGTGATGCGTGGTGGAAGAGCGCCCACCGCCGGCATGAACACCGCGTCGACCACGCCGAAGACCAGCGCGACCGCGACGAGCAGCCACACGCCCGGCGAGGCCGACATGACGGCCACGGCCACGGCGAGCATCGCCGCGCAGCGGACCGCATCGCCGACGACGGCGACCCGGCGCGGCCCGAACCGGTCGGCGATCACGCCCCCACCGAGCATCAGCACCGCCCGGGGAAGTGCTCCGGCCGCGACCACCATGCCCGCCTGCGACGGCCCGCCGGACCGAGTGGCAGCCCAGGACAGCGCGAGGAAGTACACGACGTCGCCCGTGACCGAAGCCGTGTACGCGGAGAGCCAGCGCAGGACATTGACATCCCGGTGAGCAGGCCGCGCGGCGGCGGCCACGCCGAATGTGCTCACGCGTCGCCGGCCGGCGGCAGGGCCGCACCCGGTACCGGAAACGCCTGCATTTGCAGCACCACGGGGGTGGAGCCTTCGGGCGCCTCGCCCGCTCCGCGGCGGTAACGTTCGATCACCTCGAAGAGTTCGGACTTCATCCGATCCGCGTCGGCAGGGGTCAGGTGCAGGAGGAAGTCGCTGTACGAGGTGACTTGAAGCCACTCCTGAGGGAGCAGGGCCACCTCCTGCGCGGCCCTGCGCAGTCGGTCGGCGGCGGCCACGGCGACTGCCTGGGTGTACGCGCGCCCGGCCTCGCGCTGTTCCACGGGTGCGGTCGCGGGGTCGTGGATGGACTGGCGGTGGACGGACTTCCACCATCGCTCCCGCCCGGTGCCCCTGCCCGGCTCTTCCCCGATCAGCCCGCCCGATGCGAGGCGACGCAGGTGGTAGCTCGCCGCGCCGGGGTTGATGCCGAGTTCGTCGGCTATGCGAGTGGCGGTGGAGGGGCCACGTTCACGCAGCAGGGTGAGCACGGTCAGGCGTAACGGGTGAGCCAGTACACGCAGGGCGGCGGTGTCGAGTTCGACGTCCCGCTCCGAGGACTCGATGTCCCGCTCCGAGGGCTCGCCGGATTCAGCGGAGGAAGCAGCCATGCACCGAAAATAGACCTGCAACAGTTCTTTCGAAAGAGATGTTGTGAACAGTCGCGCAAGAAGCCGGTGCCTCGGTGCGTCCGCTTCATCCTTCACACGCCGGCGGCAGGGATCTGAGCACGGGCAAGGACGGTGCGGCGCGTGCGGTCGACGTCGAGGATCTCCACGGTGAGGATGTCGCCCACCCGCACGGCGTCCTCGGGTCTCTCGGCAGGTCTGTCCGCCGGCCCTTCGGTGTGCACCAGCGCCGCGATGCCGTCGTCCCGGTCTTCGATACGCACGAAGAACCCGAACGGCACGACCTTCGTGACCGGGCCGGTGACCACTTGCCCGATCCGCTGCGCGAGCTGCGGCCAGGGGTCCTCCTGCACCGCCTTCAGCGACAGCGGAACCCGCTCCCGGGACATGTCGACGTCGAGTACTTCGGCCGTGATCTCCTGGCCGACACCGACGATGTCCGTCGGATGGTCGAAAGGACGCCAGGACAGCTCCGGAATGTTGATCATCGCGGTGAAGCCGCCGATGTCGACGAATGTGACACCGAAGTCCGCGATCAACTTCACGGTGCCTGTGACGAGTTGACCGCGCCGCAGGGTCTTCAGGAAGGCCCAGTCCCGGTCGCTGGGCGTCGGCTCGGTCCGCCAGCGGGCGCGGAGTACGCCGTCGCTGTCGGGCAGTACTGCCGTGAGGAGCGGGAGCCGCTCGTCACCGGTGACGGGCAGGACGGCGGCGGCCCGCGCGTCGGCGATGCAACGGGTCACTGCCTCGAACCGGGTCTCGTCGGCAATCGTGCTGTCGATCCGGCCGTCCGCGTCCTCCCGGAGGACCACCACCGTGCCCTCGTCGGGCAGTGCGGACACGGCCTCGTCGACCTCGGTCAGCAGGTCCGGCCAGACCGTCAGTCGGGCGCGGGGAGCGAGTCGAGCACGCACGGTCTCGATGTTCTCGTACGTGAGGCGGTGCCAGCGGGACGCGTTCCCGACGTAGGTCTCCTCCAGGAGCGCCGCGCGGTAGGAGCCGGACACCCACCGCAGACGGTCCCAGAAGTCGGCGTCGGCCGGGCGCTGTACGTGTTGCCGATCGGGGACGAAGTCGTAGGGCGATGCGTCCAGCCGCTCCGGGAACAGTCCGAGCGTGCGGGTTCGGTCCAGCGCCGCTTCGCACTGCCGGCTGCTGCCGACGTACAGGTATTGGTCCCGCCCGACGTGCACCGAGAATCTGCCTTCGACCTCCAGACGGCACCATGCGCCGTTGTCGCGCAGCATGGCCCTGACGAGTTCCAGGCCGGCTTCGATCGACACCCGCGCGCCGTCGTGGAATCCGGCGAGGCCGTGCGGGAGGAGGGCTGCCGGTCCGCGGCCGTCGACCGGCGGCTCCGGGCCGAAGCGGGCGGAACCACTGATCTCCGGTTCACGGACGGACAGCCGGCCGATGCCGGTCTCCTCGGCGAAGGCGGCGACGGCCATCAGGTACGCGGCCTCGACCGGCCCGTGGTCACTGGTCTCGGTTTCGGCACCGGTGTAGTGGCCGTGCTGATCGCGGTCGGCCGGGTCGTATTTGGTGATCCGGTAGACATGGGGCAGCACGTCACTGCCCGTCGGCCGTCGAAGACACGAACCGGTCGGTATCCAGGGCAACGGGACTGACGAGCCGAGGCTCCGGGCCGGCCAGGTGGTCCGAACCGTGCAGGATCTCGCGCCGGACGGGCAGGCACTGCCCGCCGGGTCGGCGTCCCACGCCGCCGACGTATTCGTTCATGTCCGCAGCGTACGGGAACACCGGGCCGACCTGAAGATCACCGGGCGGGCCGGGTGACCCACCATCAGTGCGGATCGGTCTCGCCCCTCTGCTCCGGGAGGAGGGCGATCCACCACACCGCGCAGGGGTACAGGAAGTATACCGACGGCTTCTCCCCCAACGCCGAAGGGGCCGATCAGCGCCTCCGCCGGGCTGCGGGGCCGAAGCCCGGGCCGCACGCCCACGCACGCATCTGCGATGCGCTCGCGAGAGTGAGATCTCTTGGGCAGTGCGGCCCGGGGCCCCGGGTCGGCATCGGTCCAAGCCGTCTGTCCGATGGAACCGGTACGGGTAGGGAAGGTTCCAGGGGCGGCGGCGATTCCGAGTCCGCTCGGGACGTCTCAGTGCGCGTCGGCGGTCTCGTCGAAGAAGCGGACGATGCGCGGAAGAGCCTGCCTCACCGAGCTGTTGTGGTCGTAGTCACCGACGTCCGTGAGCCGGAAGTCGGCACCGTTGTCCGTCAACTGCTGTGCACAGTATGCGGAATGCGAGGCGTCGACGTCCTTGTCACCACGGCCGTGGAAAAGGCTCACGGGCACGTTCGGCTTCCAGTCACACGTGGTGTCCAGCGCGTGGAGTCGCTGCTTGAGGACACCGCCGGGGGTACGGATCCTGTCCAGGAAGTCCTCGGTGAACAGATCCTTGGATGCGGGCGGCAGCGCACCGGCGATCTGCTCGGTCGTGTGATCGCCGTCGAAGAGCCCCTCCACGATCTGGTCGTACGGTGCACGGAAGGCTTCGCTCGGCGAGCTGTAGAGGCCGTAGGTCTTGTTCCAGGCCGTCGCGAAGTAGGCGAGGTAGAGGCCGGACTTGTCGATCTTGTCGTCCGCCGCGGCTGCCTCGAAGACGGACAGATGGAACGGCCCGGCGACCGGGGCGAGCGCTCCGAGCCGGAAGTACTGGTCGACGCCCTCCTCCTGGAGGGCCCGGCCGACCAGCATGGTCGCGGGCCCGCCTTGCGAGAACCCACTGACCTGGACCCTTCGGTCGAGCTCCCGGCCGCTTCGATGAGCGAACGTGCGCGCCGCCCGCAACCCGTCGACGGTGGCGGCGACAGTGGCCCGTGGATCGCCGTACGGGTGGAAGCCCTCGCCCACGCCGAGGCCCACGTAGTCGGGCGCCGACACCGCGCGGCCGGTCGAGGCGAGCAGGTACGCGGCGAGCCGGTCGCTGGAGGCGGGGTTCTCCGACGCGACGTCCTTGCGGTAGGCGATGGTGCCGTGCAGCCAGGCGGCGGTCGGCAGATGACGGCCGAAGGTCCTGGGCAGCACGAGAAGCTGGCTCGCCGTGGTGGGCTCGCCCGCGCTGTTCGTGGTGCGGTAGACGACCTGGTATGCCGTCACACCGTGGCGTACCTGGGAGGAGTCGACCTTTCCCCGCAGTTCCGCGGCTACCTGCTGTGCCGTCAGATCAGCCACCTGCCGGGAGGAGACGATGGATCCGGCCCGTGCCGGTCGCATTCGGGTGTCGTCGATCGAGGCCTGCTGGGCCGGAGCCGGCCGGTCCACGGCGTACACGGACGAGGTCACTGCCGATGCGGGCACGGCCAGGGCCGCACCGGCGCCGAGGACTGCCATGGCGACCAGCAGGCGGGCCGGAGTGCGCTTGCGCTGTGAAGTCATGCGGGGATCCTGCCTGTTGGCGTCTCCACAAGGACATGACGCCAGCCGCCCGCTCTGCGTAGGGCAGGCACCACCGGGTTTCCCTAGGGGTTTGCGCGATCCACGCGGCCAGGGGCGTTCATGCGCCCGGCAGGACGCCCTCGCCGGGCAGGCCGAGGAGGTACCAGTCGGTTCGGTTGCCGTCCTCCTCCAAGAGCTGCTTGTCATAGGTGAAGCCCGACCGTCGCGCGGCTGCTGCCGACGCGTGGTTCTCCGGATCCACCCGGATCACCGCCTGGGTCATCCCTTCGGCTGCGGCGTACCGGCAGATCAGGCGGACGGCACGGGTCACCAGCCCCTGCCCCCGCCAGGCCGGGTAGAGCGCGTAGGAGATGTTGCCCTGCCCGGGCTCCAGGCCCGCCACATCGAATCGCAGATCGATGTAGCCCACCAGGGTTCGCCGGGCAGCCGTACGGATCCCGAGCGCACGCAGTGGTCCGCGCGTGGCCCATTGCTCGATGCAGTGGCGGAAGTACGCCTCGATGCCGGCCCGGGTCGCCGGCTCCCCACTGAGCCACCGGACCAGGAGTTCGTCCTCGCCGGCCAGATGCGCGTCGACATCGTCCAGGCACGGAGGAGACAGAACCACAACCCCATCTGAAAGGTTCACGTCATGCATACAGCCACCATCACCCCCTGACTCCCGACCTGCAAGCGAGTAATTACGGAGCCGTGCGTCCGCGACCCGGATGGCATCCGGTCAGTCGAAGTCGGGAGCCGGTGATCGACCGTCGGGGGCCGCCGCCGCGGCCTGCCACTGGCAGAGATAGAACAGCTCGGGGTCACCCTCATCGAGGCCGTGGAGAAGACCGACAGGGCTCCACCCGGCTCGTTGGAGCAGCCGCTGCATCGACTGGTTGGAGACGTTGGTCGAGGTGAACAGCTTCGGGGTCGTGCACGAGGCCGCCACGGCGTCCAGCAGTCGGCGGCCAACGCCCCTGCCACGGGCGGAGGGCGCCACCATCAGCATCGTAACGAATCCCTGCTCGAAGAACGTGTACTCAACCACGCAGTAGCCGAGCAGGCCGGACGCGTCCTCCGCCACGACCGCCAGGCCCCGTCCGCACCACCTTCGGATGCTCGCCTGTCGCCCGTCGTCGCCTTCGACCGCGATCACGTCGATCCCGACCAGCGCGTCCGCGTCCGACTCACTCGCACGGCGCACGACGAACTCGCCCATATCCACTGTATCCATGCGGTCATGCTGCCAGCCCACGTCGGATACCCGCCCCGCGCCCCTCCGGCGCAGCCGCCACCGCCCCGGCCGTAGATCCATTATCCCCACACGAGAAGGCACCTGTCACCGTTCTCCAGAATGATCTTTACGCCCGAGATGCACCTTTAGGGTTGCGATCGAAGAACACAACACACCTATCCATTCAGGGAGTTGAAAGTGACGCATGACGTTGCCGCGCTGGCGGTGGAACTTACGGACATGGCTGCCGCCGATCACCGGTCCTCGGCCGGTGCGAACAGCGATGACCCGGCCGCGCAGCTGGCATGGCGCCGTCTGACCGCACGGCACGGTGACCGGCTCCGCGAGATCATGGACGAGTACGGCTGGCCGACGACCGCTGTGGTCGGCGAGGAGGCCGCACGCGCGGCGTGGTTGATCGCTCAGCACGCCGACCGGCAGCTCGACGTTCAGCGTCGTGCCCTCCATCTGATGGAACAGGCGGTGTCGGCAGGCGCGGCCGGCCGACGTGAACTGGCTTTCCTGCGCGACCGCACATTGGTCAACGAGGGCCGCGAACAGGTCTACGGCACACAGATCGCCGGCGTGAAGGACGGGACACCGGTTCCGTGGCCCTGCGAGGAGCCCGAGCGCGTGGACGACCTACGTGAGCAGGTCGGCATCGAACCCTTCGACGAATACGTCGCCAAGTTCGCGATGCCCTGACACCCCGCGCCCCGTTCCCCGTTCCCCGTTCCCGGTCCTTCTGCGGCAGATCATTTGCTTCGCGACCCGCCTGCCGCGATGCTGCCGGGCTGGGTACGGGGCCTGCCGGGCCAGGTCCGGGACACAGGGCTTTCGCCGGCGCAGCCCGGAGCCGAGTGCAGCCGGCCTGGGGCGCGTGCCCGCGATGAGGGCCGGTGCCGGCCCGAAACACTCCGTCCGCCGCCGTTCAGTCAAGAGCCCTGTACTCGGCTGACGGCTGGGCCAGTTCGGGATGCGCCACGGTGTACCGATCTCCGTGGATCGCGAGCATCGCCCAGTGCCACGCCTCGTCGTGGAAGATGAGTCCGCGGAACGGCGCGTCACTCGGCTCGTACGGGTAGCGCTCCAAGGCCGCCGCCCAGGCATCTTCCGGTGCCAGCTCGCCGTGCCGCTGCATCAGCCACGCGTAATGACGCCGCTCGGCCCGAAGACACTCGACGTACTCCGTCTCACTCCAGGTCATGCGGGCGACCCTAGCCGAGGCTCCTGTGCGCGGCCGCGGCTGCGGCTGCGGCTGCGGCCTCGTGCTCGTGCTCGTGCTCGTGCTCGTGCTCGTGCTCGTGCTCGTGCTCGTGACAAGCACGTAGTGATCATGGAGACTCTGGCACTTGGGCCTACGGCTTGCCTCACTTCGCGCCGCATGCCGATCGCCACTGCCAAATCGATCAACGGAAGGTCGTCCGTGCGCAAACTCGTGTACTACATCGCGTCCTCTCTCGACGGATTCATCGCGGGACCGGACGGTGCCGACCCTTCGAGCGCGGACGGCTTCTGGCCGATCCCCGAGGACTACATTCAGCACCTCGTCACCGAGTACCCGGAGACCCTTCCCGGACCGGCCCGTGCCGCATTTTCCCTCACTGACGGCGGCAAGCACTTCGACACCGTCGTCGAAGGACGGCGTTCCTACGAGATCGGGCTCAAGGCCGGTCTGACGAACGCCTACCCGCACCTGCGGCATCTGGTGTTCTCCCGGACGCTGAGCGAGAGCCCGGACCCTGACGTGGAGCTGATCGCCGACGATCCGGCAGCGACGGTACGCCAGTTGAAGCAGCAGGACGGCAAGGACATCTGGCTGGTCGGCGGCGCCGAGCTGGCCGGTGCGCTGTATTCCGAGATAGACGGGCTGGTCATCAAGTTGAGCCCGCTGACAATCGGCTCCGGAATTCCGCTCTTCTCCCACAAGGCAGTGTTCGATCCGTGCAACTGGGATCTCACCGACCACACCGTCCTGAAGTCCGGGGCTGTCTTCCTCACCTACGCGCGCAGGGTCCCCGCCCAGTAGCGACAAGCGGGGGTCCCGGCAGCCCGAAGAACCGTCGGGATTCGGGAATCGCGGGCCGGGCGACGCCCACTCGGCACCCGGTCCGCGGCCTTCCCGTACGACAAGGTCGGCCCTCAGGATCCGTACGTACGGATCCTGAGGGCCGACGTCACACCACACGGTGCCGGGGCCGCAGACCGAGTCAGGGTCAGGGTCAGGGTCCGCAGAGCGGCACGGTCCTCACGTAGCCACCGAGGTTCTCGTCATCGGTGCCCAGGAGGGCGTCGGAGGAGCCGGGCAGGCATTCCACCGCCTCAATCTTGTACTGCGGGAATGTCCCGAGCACCGTCGGGGACTCCGCGAGCGCGACCCGTACCCGGCCGGCGGCCGACACGGTCACCCGGCCCGCGTCGCTCACCGCGGAGTCGAACGGGCCGTCGTCACCGGCGTCCGACGCCGAGCTCACGACGATCCGGCCGGATCCGGTCACCGAGATGTCCGAGATATGCCGGGTGCCCTCGCCGGTCGGGTACGACGCGACGTAGGACCGCCGTGTCACGGCACCGAACTGCGGCTGCCCCCACGGGGCGAACGACAGAGGTGACGCGTTCAGTGTGGCGGGACGGTCCGCGCCGGCTCCCCGATCGGCCCACAGTGCGGCGAGCTTCCCGTCCCGGGCGACGAGTGCGAAGCTCTCGAAATCGTCGCCCTCGGCGATCCCGGGCAGCGGCGTGTAGTCGACGACTTCCGCCGTGGAGCCGGCGACCTTCAGACGGTAGACGATGCCGCGACTGGCGAGCGCCAGATACTCCCCGGGCATCCCGGGGACGGCCTCGATGGCCTCCAGATCGACGGGTTCCGGTCCGTCCCAGGTGATCGGGGAGACGCCGTCGGAGCCGTCGCGGTGGGTGATCCGGGAAAGGCGCTGCTGCCCGGACCGCTTGTTGTCGTGCACGGCCAGCGCGTACACCCCTCCTCCGTCCGCGGTGCGGCCTTCGTACGCGAGGCCGCTGACTCCGCTACGGGCGTCACCGCCGACCTTCTGCCATTGGCCGGCGTCCGCTCCGGCCGGGGCACCGCCGAGCATCGTCAGCAGCGCGGCCGCTGCGGTGATCGAGGCCATGCGCTGCAACATCGGGAGTTCCACTGGGAGTCGCTCGCCTTCTCTGTCCGACAGGCACGAGGTCACGCGCCGGGCGTCACGTTATTGATCATCACGAGCGCGTCCCAGCGGTGGTTACGCCATTTGCCGGAGCGCGAAGTCGAACTGGGCAGGCGCACATCACGCATCGCGCGCCATGCCTGTCCCGGCCCGGGTGCCGCGTCAAGCGGCCCTCGCCGCTGACTCCGTCCTCCGGCGCCGGTGCGGCGGCCTTCAGTCGGTCCGCGATCTCCCGGGCGGTCAGCACCAGGGCGAATCCCTTGCGCAGGACGGCGAGTTCGGGCTCCTGGCGGGACTCGTCGTCGGTGGCCGTGACATCGGCTCCGAAAACGACCTGGTAGCCACGTTCATACGCCTGCCGGGCCGTGGTGCCGCAGCAGTAGTTGGTGAGTGTCCCCGTGACGACGACCGTGTCGCGGCCGAGATTGCGCAGCATCGTGTCGAGCGGGGTGTCGTGGAACGCGCCGTAGGACGGCTTGCGGATCAGGGCCTCGTCGCGGCGGCGCCCCATCGGGGCCCACACCTCGGCCGGGCCGGGCCTGCGCCAGTCGGTGTCGGCGTGAGGGAGCCGGCTCAGAGCCCGTGGCCGGTCCAGGCCGAGATGTGTGTCGTCGAAAATGGTCCAGATGACCGGGACCGCGGCGGCCCGGCATTCTTCGACCAGTCGATGCAGTCCGGGCGCCATCCGGGTGGCCGCGGGTACCCAGTAGGGGCTCCACCCCGGCCTGACGAATTCGTCCTGCATGTCGATGACGAGCAGCGCCGTCCGCTCCGGTCGTACGTCGAACGATGCCCGGCCGTGCTCGTAGGCGTCGCGCGCCCGCGCGGTCACCCATTCCTCGGTGTACTCCATCATCGTTCCCCCGCCTCGAACATCGCCCCTACCTCGAATCGATGTACCTCGTTTCGATGTGCGAGAGTAGCAGGATGCTGGAACTTGCGATCCTGGGATTCCTGGCCGAAGGCCCCCTGCACGGCTATCAACTCCGCCGCCGCATCGCACACTTGTCCGGTCACGTCCGGCCGGTCAGCGACGGCAGCCTCTACCCGGCGATCAACCGCCTGGTCGGGGCCGGGCTGCTGGACCGGCGGGCGGAGCCGGGCGCCTCGGCCGCCCAGCGGTACACCCTGAGCCTGACCACCGCCGGCCACACCGAACTACTGCGTCGGCTGCGGGACGCCGACGGCCTGGAAATCAGTGACGGCACTCGGTACTTCACGGTCCTGGCCTTCCTCTCCCGGCTTCCCGACACCGCCGACCAGCACGCGGTGCTGCGTCGGCGGCTGGTATTCCTGGAACAGCCCGCGAGCTTCTTCCACGACGGCGACGTCCCGCTCGGTGTCGAGGACACCGCCGACCCGTACCGCCGAGGCATGCTCACCATCGCCCGTGCCACCAGCCGGGCGGAACGGGCCTGGCTGCGGGAGGTGCTGGCCTGACGTCAGGCCGGCAGCGCCAGGTGCCGCAGGGCCGGCCGGGGTGCGGAAACGTCGTGGCCGACCGCCTTGTCGTGCGGGTATCGTCCGGTTCCCCGGATGAGCCGCTCCGGCGGCCTCCGCCCCGTCCCCAGAGAGCGATTCCGATGAGCAGCCGGCAGGCAACGACGACCCTTTGGCGCCCGACCGGCCCCGCGGAGCTGGATCTGGTCCGGGAACTGAACTGGCGCGCGTGGCCACCTCGTCTTCCCGAGCAGCCCATCTTCTACCCGGTTCTCAACGAGGACTATGCGGTCCGGATCGCCAGGGACTGGAACGTGAAGCACGACGGTGCCGGGTTCGTCACTCGTTTCGAGGTCGATTCGGAGTTCCTGTGCCGCTACCCCGTACAGCAGGCCGGCGGCCGGACGATCCTTGAGCTGTGGGTGCCGGCCGGGGAGCTCGACGAGTTCAACGCCCATATCGTCGGCGAGATCCGGCTCGTCCACGAATTCCGCGGGAGATCCTGAGGGCTGTCCGGGTCGTCGTTTCCGGAACGCCTTCGAGGCTTGTTGTGGGAGCGTTGTTCCGCACACGGACTCGGGAGCGCACCGTGCGGTGCCGGCCCCGCACGGTGCGAGGATCTCGACATGAACAACGATCTCCGCTTCCGCCTAGCTGACGAAACCGACCTCCCCACTCTCGTCCGGCTGCGCGACGACGCCGCCCGCTGGATGCTCGCCCGGGGTATCACCGGGCAGTGGCAGCCCGGCGAGCTGGACGAGGGCCACTTCCGCCGGATCATGGCGGATGGTGAGGTCTGGATCGCCGAGGCCGACGGCCGCCCGGCCGGGGCCTGGGAGTTGTGGTGGGCGGACGAGGACGCCTGGGGGCCGCAACCGCCGGTGGCCGGGTATGTGCACCGGCTGATGGTGGATCGCGTCGGCGCCCGGCCGGGTACGGGGCTGCGGCTGTTGCGAGCCGCGGAGCAGCGGGTGGCCGCGGCGGGGCGGGCGTTCGTCCGTCTGGACTGCCTGGCCGGGAATACCACCCTGAGCGCCTACTACGTGAACGACGGCTACCGGGTGGTCGGGCACAAGGCCGGTAAGCAACAACCCGGCGGCATACCCAAGTCGTTCACGCTCCTTGAGAAGGCCCTGCAGGTCGACCGCGAGGGCTGAAGCCGCCACGGCCACAGGGGGAGCACCGCAGAGGGCGCACCAACCCCGTCAGCGGCGGAGTGCGTAGCGGGTCAGGCGGGAGCGGGCGGTCCGCCGGCCGACCCCGAGGGCCATGGCGACACCGTCCCAGTCCGGCCCGTCCACGGTGTCGAGGCTGTACGCGGCAGCCGCGGCTGCGCGCCGGGTCATGCGTTCCAGGGTGGCGGCTGCCCGGATCGCGGCCAGTGGCTGATCGGCGGCCGGGGCCGTGAGACGTGTCTCGACCTGGTCGAGGAGGGCCGCGAGGTCGACCGGCAGGGGAACCGCGCGGGCCTGTACGTCGGTGATGTGGGCGTCCCAGTCGGCTTCCGGGCCGCTGGTGTCGAACGGGTACGGATTCCGCCGTTCGACGCCCTCCCAGTCGAGCGGGTAGCGGGGCGTGCCGCGCCAGCCGCACGAACACGCACCGCGCATCTCGGTGGCGACCGGAGCTCCGAGCGTGCCGTCGCAGACGTACCAGTCAGTGCTCTGATGCACCGTCGGCCCGCTCCCGGCGTCGAAGTACACCGGGCCCGGTTCCGTGCCGTCGGCCAGCAGGACGCCGGGCCGGCCCTCGTGTTCGTCGCCGAATTCCTCGGTCTCCCACATACCGGACTCCTCCCCCACCGGAACTCCGACGAGTCGCGACCGGCCGGCCCGGGCGACGCACTCGAAACGCCACTCCGGTCACGGGCCCGGCCGACCCGTCGACACCCCTGCCCGACCACGGCGAGTCCCGGCGGGCGGATACCCGAACCGGTGAATCGGTCGACGGGAACGACCGGAACGACCCAGGAGTGCGGTACTTGTCAGTCCGCCGCCGACGAGGGGATGTCCGGTCGGCCCGCGCGGGACCAGGTGAGGCCTTCGAGCTGTTCGATGCTCTGGTTGAACTCCACCAGCAGGGTGAGGAACTGCTCGGTGCGCTCTCCCGTCCACCCCGACGCCTCGATGAGGCGCGTGGTGCCCGCCCGGCTGATGGCGCGATCCGCCTCCAGGCGTTCCAGGCCGAGTGCGGTGGGGCGGAATTTGCGCGCCATCCCGCCCTCGGGGTCGGGGATGCGTTCCACCAGGCCGTTGCGGAGCATCGCGCTGACCTGGCGGTTGATGGTGGACACGTCGACCTGGAAGGTGTGCGCCAGTTCCTTGAGGGTGAGCGGATCACCGACTTCGAGTCGGGTGAGCAGGACGTAGGCCGAACGTTCCAGGCTCTGGCCTATGCGGGGGCCCCGTGCGGCGATGAAGTGCCGGGACAGCAAGGTCAGCTCCCGTTCCAGATCGCTCAGCCGGTGCGCTTGCTCACTCATGTACTTGGTCCTCTTCCACCGTCGGTTCCCACTCATCATCGCGCATTCCCGCCCCGTCCCGGAGGACACCGCGGACCAAGCTTGTGCACTATGCACATCATGTGTATCTTGAACATTATGTGCATGATGCCTACACCGGTCGGCACTGACCGCACAGCCCACTTGCTCGACGCACCCGAGGCATGGAGTCCCGCATGAGCGCAGACCAGCCCGAGGATGAAACAGCTGTTACGTATCCGACCGCACGAACCTGCCCCTTCGACCCGCCCGCCGAATTCACCCGGCTCCGTGCCCTCCCCGGGCTCCCGCGCACGCGCGCGCTGGAGGGCGCACGTCCCTGGCTGATCACCCGGTACGAGGACGCCAGGGCCGTACTCGCCGGCCCGGCGTTCTCCGCGCGGCTGGACAGTCCCGGCTTCCCTCTCTTCAGCCCGGGCGACGTTCAGCAGCGCGACGACCGGGTCGAGAGCCTCATCCGCAGCGACGACCCCGACCACCTCACCCGGCGACGTCGGCTGACCCGGCATTTCACGGTCAAGCGGGTACAGGCCATGCGCGCAGAGATCCAGCAGGTGGTCGACTCCGCGCTCGACGACCTGCTGGACGCGGGATCGCCCGCCGATCTGGTGGCGCTGGTGGCCCGCCCCGTTCCGGCACGGGTCATCTGCCTGCTGCTCGGGGTGCCCTATGCGGACCACGCCTTCTTCCAGCGGGCGGCCGCCCGGGCCCTGGCGGGCGACGCGGACCCCGCCGACGTGCGGATCGCCCTGCGCGAACTGGGCGACTACCTCGACGTACTCGTCCAGGAGAAGGCGCGTACGTCCGGCGACGACGTCCTGTCACAGCTGGCCCGCGACCTGCTGCTGCCGGGCACCGTCGACCGGGCGGAGCTCGTCAATGTCGCGATGACGCTGCTCGTCGCGGGCTTCGAGACCACCGGCAACATGATCGGTCTCGGCACCGCGCTCTTCCTCCGCCATCCCGAGCAGCGGGACCTGTTCATGGCCGGGGACGAGACCCTCGGGGCCAACGCGGTGGAGGAGCTGCTGCGGTACCTCTCGGTGGCCCAGCACCCGCGTCAACTGGCGGTCCGGAGCGAGGTGACCGTCGCCGGATGCCTCCTCTCGCCCGGCGACGGTGTGCTGATCTCGCTGCCGTCGGCCAATCGGGATCCGCGGGAGTTCGAATCCCCCGACGCGTTCGACATCGGCCGCACCGCCCGCGGGCACCTCGCCTTCAGCCACGGCACGCACCAGTGCCTCGGCCAGGCGCTCGCCCGGCTGGAACTGCTGCTGACCTTCCGCACCCTGTTCGCCCGGGTGCCCGCGTTGCGACTGGCCGACAGTTCCGATCGCCCCGACGGTTCCGAGGGCTTCGAGGACTTCGAGGACTTCGATGTCAACACCCGGAGCCGTGTCCACGGTTTCAACTCGCTCCAAGTCGCCTGGTAGGAGAGCCACTTCGATGAAGATCGACATTGATCAGGACAAGTGCGTCGGCGCCGGCCAGTGTGTACTGGTCGCTCCCGAGGTCTTCGACCAGCGGGACGAGGACGGGGTCGCCGTCCTGCTGACCGAGGATCCCCCGGCCCAGAAGCGCGGCGGGGTCGAGGAGGCAGCCCGGATCTGCCCCGCCGCGGCCATCCGGGTGGACGGCCGGTGAACCGGCACATCGTCGTCGTCGGCGCCGCGGCAGCGGGACTGGCCGTCACGGAGCAGCTGCGCCGCCTCGGTTACGACGGTGACCTCTCGCTCGTCGGCGCGGAGAACCATCCACCCTACGACCGTCCTCCGCTGTCCAAGCGCTTCCTCGCCGGCGAACTGAGCGCAGAGCAGCTCCGGTTGGCGGCGCCCGAAGCCCTGGACCGGCTGGCGCTCTCCATGTACCGCGGCCGCCGGGCGGTCGCCGCCGACCTCGACTCGCGCACCGTCACCCTGGATGACGGGACCGTGCTCACGTACACCGACCTGGTCGTCGCCACGGGCGTCACTCCGCGCGGACTCACCGGTACCGGGCCGTCGGACGGTGACGGACAGCCGGGCGACGTCGGACGGCCCGGCCGTGTCGGGACGCTCAAGACCCTGGACGACGCGCGGGCGCTGGCCGAGCAGCTGGGGCCAGGTCGACGGGTGGTCATCGCGGGTGGCGGCTTCCTCGGTACCGAAACCGCGTGGACAGCCCTTGCGCTGGGGTGCGAGGTCACACTCGTCAATCGCGCCGCGACTCCGCTGGCGGTCCTCGGCAGTCACGTCGGCTCCCTGGCCGGTGAGAGGCTGTGTGCGGCCGGCGCCACCCTGCTGAACGGGCGCACGGTCCGAGCGGTGCACCAGCGGGACGGGCTTCCCGACGCCGGGCGCCCGACCGTCCTGCTGAGCGACGGCACCCGGCTGCCCGCCGATGTCGTACTGGGCGCGATCGGCTCGGAGCCGGCGACGGACTGGCTCGATCCAACCGGACTCGACCTGTCCGACGGGGTGCGCTGCGACGCGGGCGGCCGGGCCGCGCCCGGCGTGTACGCGTGCGGTGACGTGGCGTCCTGGTACCACCCACGCCACGGTGGGCACCTGCGTCTGGAACACCGGATGCAGGCCGGCGAGCAGGCGCGGGTCGTGGCCGCCAATCTGCTGGGCGGCACGGAGGTACTGGACTCCGTCCCCTTCTTCTGGACGGATCAGGGACCGCACAAGATCGTCGTGCACGGCCTGATCGCACCCGGCGCGGAGTTCATGCCCCTTGAGGTCGATCCGGACCGTGACCGCTTCACCGGTGTCTACCGGCTGGACGGGCGACCCGTCGCCGTACTCGCCTGGAACTCGCCGAGGGAGGCGCTGCGCCTGCGCCGGGAACTGCTCATCGATCCCCGGTCCGCCGGTGCCCCGACGCCCGCGATGCCTGCGATGCCTGCGATGCCCGCGACGCCCGCGACGCCCGCGACGCCCGCGACGCCCGCGACGCCCGCGACGCCCGCGACGCCCGCGACCGGGATACCCGCACCGCAGTAGAACCACCCGTTCATGTCCATCGGCGCCCGACGGGCGCCGATCCGTTCAAGGAGCCTCAGTTGTCAGCCAGATCCACCCGCGCGGTGGGACCGGGTGCGGTCACCGCCGTGATCGCGCTGAGCGGCGTCGTGGTGTCGCTCATGCAGACGCTCGTCGTCCCGATCATCCCGCAGCTCCCGCAGTTGCTGCACGCCGAGCCGTCCGACGCGTCCTGGGTGGTCACCGCCACGCTCCTCGCGGCCGCCGTGGTGACACCCATATCCGGGCGCCTCGGTGACATGTTCGGCAAACGCCGGATCCTCATCGCCAGCCTGGTCGCGCTCGTCGTCGGCTCCGTGGTGTGCGCCCTGTCCGACAGCCTCGTCCCGGCGATCATCGGCCGGGTACTGCAGGGCCTGGCCACCGGCGTCATCCCCGTCGGCATCAGCATCCTGCGCGACGAACTGCCCGCCGAGCGCGTCGGCGGTGCCGTGTCGCTGGTCAGCGCGAGCCTCGGGGTCGGTGGTGCGATCGGGCTTCCCGTCTCCGCCGCCATCGTCCAGTACGCCCACTGGCACGTCCTGTTCTGGCTCTCCGCCGGGCTGGGACTGGCCTGCCTCGCCCTGGTGACCGCCCTCGTACCCGAATCCCCGAACAAGGCGCCCGGCCGGTTCGACACCCCTGGTGCGATCGGGCTGGCCGTCGGCCTGGTGTGCTTGCTCCTGCCGGTCACCAAGGGCGGCGACTGGGGCTGGACGAGCGGCGCCACGCTCGGGCTGTTCGCGGGCGGCATCGTGGTCCTGGTTCTCTGGGCGGTCTACGAGATGCGCGTCTCCCAGCCGCTGGTTGACCTGCGGGTCACCGTGCGCCGGCCCGTGCTCTTCACCAACCTGGCCTCCGTGCTCGTCGGCTTCGCCATGTACGCGATGTCCTTGACCCTGCCGCAACTGCTCCAGTCGCCCGAGGCCACTGGCTACGGCCTCGGCCAGTCCACGCTCGCGGCGGGTCTCGCCCTGGCACCGGGCGGCCTGGTCATGATGGCCCTGTCGCCCGTCTCGGCCCGGATCACCGCCCGGCACGGTGCCCGCGCCGCGCTGCTGCTCGGCGTGTGCGTCATAGGGATCGGCTACGGCGTCGGCCTGTTGCTGATGTCGGAGGTGTGGCAGATCGTCATCACCTCGATGATCGTCAGCGCCGGTGTCGGCATCGCCTATGCCGCAATGCCCGCCCTGATCATGGATGCCGTCCCGGTGACCGAGACGGCATCCGCCAACGGGGTCAACGCGCTCATGCGGTCGATCGGTACCTCCACGTCCAGCGCGGTGATGGCCGCGATCCTGGCGAACATGACCATGCGGCTCGGCCCGGCCTCGGTTCCTACCGAGCACGGGTTCCGCATGACCTATGTCGTCGCGATGGTCGCCACGGTCGTCGGGCTCCTCCTCACCCTCGCCATCCCGCGAGTCCAACGCTCCTCCGCGGAGCAGGTCACCGGGACGGAGGCCGTACAGCCCCGGGCCACCACCGGAAAGCACTGAGCCGACCGGGCCGGCTGAACCAACAAGCCCAACAGCACCACAGCACCACAGCACCACAGCACCAACAGGTACGACGAAAGGACATGGCCATGGAACGCCTCAAGGACAAGGTCGCGGTCATCACCGGCGCGGGCAGTGGGATCGGAAGGTCCGCCGCCGAACTGATGAGCCGGCAGGGCGCCCGCGTCGTGGTCGCCGACCACAACACCCAGGCCGCCGAGGAGACCGCCGCGATCATCGAGGCCGCGGGCGGACAGGCGCTGCCGGTCACCGTGGACGTCACCGACGAGGGCTCGGTCGCCGACATGGTCGCCGCGACCGTCAGGGAGTTCGACGGCCTGCACGTCCTGTGCAACCACGTCGGCGGGACGAACCCGCGCAGGGACCTGGACCTGCTCCGCATGGACATGGACGAGTTCGACCGGGCCGTCGCCCTCAATGTGCGCAGCACCCTGCTGGGTTCCCGCCACGCGGTGCCCCACATGATCGGCGCCGGTGGCGGATCCATCATCAACACGGCCTCCGTGGCAGCGCTCGTCGGCGACGTCCTGCAGACCTCCTACGGTGCCGTCAAGGCCGCGGTGGTCAGCATCACCAAGTCGATCGCCGTCCAGTACGGGCCGCAGAACGTGCGCTGCAACGCCATCGCTCCCGGCGCGGTCATGACCCCCGCGCTGGAGAACAACCTCCCCGAGGACGTCGTCGAGGCGCTGCGCAGGGGCAATGCCCTGCCGTACCTGGGCTCTCCCGAGGACATCGGCCACACCATGGTGTTCCTCGCCTCCGACGAGTCGCGCTACCTCACCGGCCAGCTCCTCGTCGTCGACGGCGGGATGACCATGCAGTCCTCCGCCGCCCCCGGGCGGCGTGCCATGCTCCCCGGCTAGGGTCCGGCCCCGGGGGCGGTGGCGACCGCCCCCGGGCGCACCGGCTCGGTAGAATCGGGTCCGGTCGTTGCTGGTGAGGGTTGTTCCTGGGGGTGCGGATGGCGGTCGAGATCGTCCTGCCGCTCGGCGAGGACGCCGACCCGGAGGGCCTGGCCAGGGCCGATGCCGATGCTTTCCGGCTCGCTTCCGAGCTCACCGAGATCGGCAACGAACGCTTTCTGCGGGCGGCACTGCCCGGTCCGGCACACTTCCACCACCGCAGCACCGAACGGCTCATCGGCCGGCCCGGTCGCGATCCGGAGGCCGACGAACCCACCTCCAGCCTCCTGCTGCGCGCGATCCATCTGTGCTTCACCGCCCACCTGCCCCTGAGCCTGTCGCCGGACCTGCTCTGGTACGCGATCGTGCACGAGACGGCCGTCCACATCCGGCTGAACTCCCGTACGTACGAGGGGCTGTTCACCAGCACACCCGGCGAGCGGCAGGAGATCGCCGTCCGTGACGATCTGGCGGCGTCGGACTGGGGGCGCTCGGTCAACCTGGTCCAGCGGCCGTTGCGCACCCGGATCGGCGACGACGTGGCCGATCTGTTCCAGCCCACGTTCTCCACCACCACCCCGGACGACGCCACTGCCGCGCTGGTGGCGCTGATGGACGCGGTCAGCCCCTACTACCGCTTCCGGTGGATCTCGCTCTGCGGCATCCCCCGGATCAGGCTGGAGGGCTCCGGCCGCGACTGGCGCCTGCTGGCCGGCCGGGTACGTGAACTGGAGGAGTGGTTCGACGGCCTGCGGCCGTGGTTCCAGGCCCTGCACCCCGTGTTGGACTCGATCAGCGCGACGGCTTCGGGGTGGGGAGCGGACAAGGACTTCTGGCGTTCGCTGTACAAGTGGGAGTCGGCGTCGGGCGGGGACCGGGTCACGGGTTGGATCACCGCCTTCTTCGCCCATCGGTACACCGACGACGGCCCCGTTCCGAAGGAGTCGTTCGGTCCGGGGACTTCCGTGGAGGAGGAGTTTCCCTCGCACCTCTCACAGGTCCCGTTCCGCTGGCAGACGCCGTCCGGGGACCGCCGGATGGCCTTTCTCGGGGGCGTGCTCGGTATCACCCGTGACGGTGAGTGGATCCGCCCCCGGCTCGGTCATGCCGTGGTGGAACTGCCGCCGCCCGATTGCCCGGACCGTGAGCGGGCGGAGGAGGAGCGCGCGGGTGACGATTGCCCGCACCTGCCCGTCACCGCGGACTGACAGACCGGTCGGCAGTCCTGGGGTCGGTCAGCGTTCCTGCGAGAGTGCCAGGATTTCAGCGAAAGGGCCGTCGGCGCGGACCAGGTCCTCGTACCGGCCCTGTTCGGTGATCCGGCCGTCCTCCATCACGACGATGTGATCGGCTGTCCTGGTGTTCTCCGGCCGATGGGTGACGACGACCGTGATGCGGTCGCCGGTGATTGACTTGATCCGTTCGAAGATGCGGTGCTCGCCCCGCGGGTCCATCTGCGAGGACCAGGGCGGTGTCCGTCTCGGTGGTCAGTCTCTGGGTGATCCGCCGCTCGGCGTACGCCCCCAGCGCCCCCACCCTCCGCGCGAGGGCGGCGGCCTCGCGAAGCACGGCGCGGCCGGCGCTCCACCCGGTTCGACGAGTACCCGGCGGGCACTGACCGGGTGGCCCCGGCGGGCCCATGCCTCTTCCCCGGCCCGTCGCCGTGGACGACACTCGTCGCAAGATCAGAACACTCTGCGACGGGGAGATCGGGGTGGGCACATGCGGGGTCTCGTACTGCGGCTGGCCGGGCTCAATGCCGGGGCGGAGAGCGCCATGCGGCTGATCGGCTTCTTCGACACCCTCGTCGAACAGCGGCTGGGGCTCGACGGGGTGCTGGGGACGGCAGCCCGGGTCGCCGGGTGTCCGGTCGGTCTGGCCGGGCCCGGTTCCGACGGTCTGGCAGCCCGGCCGGACGGCGGTACCCGGCCGGGCGGGCCACCTCCGGGCGCGGCCGTACGGGAGCTGCGTGGCGGGCAGTGTGCCTGGCTGGCACGCGAGGGTGGGTCCCAGCCCCTGGACGGGTTGTTCCTGGAGCGGCTGGCACTGGCCTGCGACACCGTGCTGAGCCGTCGGGGAAGTGAGGCGGTGCCGCTCGACCCGGCGCTGCTGGAGACTGCCATCAGCTCCACCGCCCCGCTGCCCGAGCGGGCACGCGCACTGCGTTTGCTGGGTTTCGCGCCTTCGGGCCCGTTCACTGTCCTGGCCGTCGACGGCGGGCACGGCCCGCAGGGGCTGGTGCCGGTCCTCGAACGGCTCCCCACCGCCCCGGCGGGGCGGCGCCGCACGGCCGCGCTGGGCCCGGTGCACGCGGTGGCCGTGGCGGGCCCGCTGCCCGAGCGGTTGCTCGCCCCAGCGGGCTTCCGGATCGGGGTCGGCCCCGAGGTCACGGCGACGGAGGCGCCGCGTTCCTGGGAGGGCGCGATGCGGGCGCTGCGGTTCGCGGGGACCTCGCGCTCGGATGCGGGGCTGGCCCCGGTCGCGGAGGAGCCCGCCATCTACCACTCCTCGCTCGGCGCCTTCGAGGTGCTCGCGAGGGAACTGTCCGGGCCGGCCATCGCGGGCATCGGGGACCTGGACGTCCTGGACGCGCTCGCGGCGGAACCGGGCAGCGGCACGGAGCTGCTGACCACCCTGGAGGTCCTGGTGCAGGCGGGTTCGCTGCGCGCGGCGGCGCGGGATCTGCACCTGCACCACAACTCGGTGGCCGTCCGGGTCGCCCGGGCGGAGGCCGCGCTCGGCTACGGACTGGGCGAGACGGTGGGCCGCTTCCGCCTCGCGCTGGCCCTCGCCCTGCGCCGGCTGCGGGACAACCCGGCGTAGCGCCGACCACGCAGGCGGCGCGGCGGAGAGCCAAGAGGACGGGGTGGAAGAGGAAGCGAAAGAAAAGACGGGGGCCGAGGAAGGGGAGGGAAGAGGAGGTCGCCGAACGGACGTGTCCCTGTCCCCTTCCTCTCCCCGGCGCAAGCCGCCAACCGGCTCGGACGGGGGCGGATCGCGCGCCACCCGGCTCATGACCCGGTCGGGGCGGCGGACACAGACTGACGGACGTCAGCAGCGGTTCTCCCGGGCGGTCCAGTTCTCCGTCCGGGGCCGCTCCGTGCCGTCCGCCGGAGGCCCCCGTGCCCCTTCCCCTGCCCGTGGATCCCGAACTCGCCCCGTGGCTCGCCCTGCTGCCCGCTCTCGATGTCGGTGATGCCGCCGCCGCGCGGGCCACCGTCGAGGCGATGGGCGCCGCCGCGCCGCCCTTCGTCGTCCCCGTGGGCGTCGAGGCGAGCGCGCACCGCGTTCCGGGGGCGCCGGACGCCCCCGACGTTCCGTTGACGGTCTTCCGTCCGACAGGGACCGGGACCGCGCTGCCCGCCGTGCTCCATGTGCACGGCGGCGGGTTCATCCTGGAGGAGGGGGACGGGGACCGGGCCCTCGCCGCGCGCTGGGCGGCCGACCTGGGTGCCGTTGTCGTCTGCGTACGTTACCGCCTGGCTCCCGAGCACCCCTATCCGGCCGCCACCGACGACTGTTACGCGGCTCTGGAGTGGCTGGCCGGGAACACCGCGGGTCTGGGGGTGGACCCGGCCCGGATCGCCGTCGCGGGGATCAGTGCCGGGGGCGGTCTGGCCGCCGCACTCGCCCTGCTGGCCAGGGACCGCGGCGGACCGGCGCTGTGCTTCCAGTTGCTGGACATACCCGAACTGGACGACCGCCTGGAGACACCCTCGATGCGGGAGTTCACCGGCACACCGGTGTGGAACCGTCCCAACGCCGTACACAGCTGGCGGGCCTATCTCGGGGCGGACCGCGACCCCGGCGCCCCGGTACCGGCCTATGCCGCGCCCGCCCGTGCCGAGGACCTGACGGGGCTTCCGCCCGCGTACGTCGCGGTCAGCGACCTCGATCCGCTGCGCGACGAGGGCCTCGACTACGCCCGGCGTCTCGTACAGGCCGGTGTTCCCACCGAACTGCACCTGTTTCCCGGCACCTTCCACGGCGCGGCGGGCTTCGTGCCCGACACCGCCGTGACCCGCCGCATGACCGAGGGCGCGCTGGGCGCGCTGCGCCGCGGCCTCTCCGCCTGACGGCACCCCACTCCCCCGCAAGGAGCCGCACATGACCGACTCAGCAACCTCCGTGCCGGAGTACGACGCACTCGTCGTCGGCGCCGGATTCGGCGGCCTCTACGCCCTGTACCGGCTGCGCGCGCACGGGTTCAGCTGCCACGCCTTCGAGACGGGCGACGACGTCGGCGGCACGTGGTACTGGAACCGCTATCCAGGAGCCCGCTGCGACGTCGAGAGCCTGGACTACTGCTACTCGTTCTCCCCCGAGCTGCACGCGGAGTGGGACTGGTCCGAACGCTTCGCCACCCAGCCCGAGATCCTGCGCTACGCCGGACACGTCGCGGACCGCTTCGACCTGCGGCCGATGATCTCCTTCAGGACCCGGGTGGCCTCGGCCGTCTGGGAGGAGGAGACCAGGACCTGGCTCCTGACCACCGATGACGGCTGCCGTGCCCGGGCGAGGTTCCTGGTCACCGCCGTGGGCTGCCTGTCCGCATCCCGCGTGCCCGACCTGCCCGGTCTCGGCAGCTTCGGCGGCGAGGTGCACCACACCGGCCGCTGGCCGCAGGCGGGCGTCGATCTGGCCGGCAAGCGCGCAGCCGTCATCGGCACCGGCTCCTCGGGCATTCAGGCCGTACCCGAACTCGCTGCGGAAGCACGTCACCTGACGGTATTTCAGCGAACGCCGAACTACAGCCTCCCGGCCCGCAACCGGCCTCTGTCGGGCCGGGAGAGCCGACGGGCCAAATCGGAGCTGGAGGAGTTGCGTACGTATGCCCGTTCCGGATTCTCCGGCTTCTACATCGCCTCCACCGGCCGCTCGGCCCTCGATGTGGGCGAGGAGGAGCGCCGGGCCGTCTTCGAACGCAAGTGGGCGATCGGCGGGACCGAGATCATGTCGGTCTTCAGCGACATACTGACGGACGGGAAGGCCAACGAGCACCTCGCCGAGTTCGTCCGCGAGAAGATCCGGGACGCCGTGGACGACCCGGAGACGGCACAAAAGCTCGTTCCCCTGGACTACCCCATCGGCGCCAAGCGCATCTGCGTCGACACGGGATACTTCTCCACGTACAACCGGGAGAACGTCGACCTCGTCGACCTGCGGGCCGAACCGCTCGTGGAGATCACCGGGAACGGCATCCGCACCGAAGCCGGCACCTACCCGGCCGACGTGCTGGTGCTGGCCACCGGTTTCGACGCCATGACCGGGCCGCTCACCCGTATCGACATCCGCGGGTCGGGCGGCCGGGCCCTGAAGGAGCAGTGGGCCTCGGGACCGCGCAGCTACCTGGGCCTCGCGGTGGCCGGCTTCCCCAACCTGCTGACGGTCACCGGACCGGGGAGCCCGTCGGTGCTGGTCAACATGGTGCGGGCGGTCGAGCAGCACGTCGACTGGATCGTGGACTGTCTGCGGTGGCTGCGCGAGGACGGGGTGGACCGGATCGAGGCGCGGCCCGAGGCACAGGACTCCTGGGTCGCCCATGTCAACGAGGTCGCCGACACGACCCTCTACCCGCGCGCCGATTCCTGGTACGTGGGTGCCAACGTGGAGGGAAAGGCACGGGTGTTCATGCCGTACGCGGGTGGGCTCAACCACTACCGGGAACGGTGCGAGGAAGTCGCGCGGTCCGGCTACCGGGGCTTCGCTCTCGGTACGGGGGGCTCGGCATGAGGCGGGACACACTGAGGCTGGACGGGCGCTCCGTCGTCGTCACCGGCGCGGGCCGGGGCCTCGGCCGGGCCTACGCCCTGGATCTCGCGAGGCGCGGCGCCCGTGTCGTCGTCAACGACCTGGGGACGGCTACGGACGGCACTGGGAGCCAGGACGCGGGCCCGGCGGCGCAGGTCGTCGAGGAGATCCGGGCGGCCGGCGGAACAGCCGTCGCGAGCACCGCGGACGCGAGCGGCGTCGAGGGGACGCGCTCCCTGATCGCTCTGGCACGTGCCGAGTTCGGATCGGTCGACGGGATCGTGGCGAACGCCGGAATCTACCGGCCGGGACTGGACTTCACCGACATCGACGAGGCGCTGCTGGAGCGGATGACGGCCATTCACTCCCTCGGCGCCTGGCGACTGGTACGGGCCGCCTGGCCCCACTTCACGGAACGCGGCCGGGGCCGGATCGTCCTGGTCACCTCGGCGGCGGGTCTCTACGGCATGGCGGGGAACGCCGCGTACTCCCTGCTCAAGGCGGGGATCGTGGGGCTGACACGGACACTGGCCGCCGAGGGCGCCGCGTACGGCATCCGCGTCAATGCCGTGGCCCCGGTGGCCTGGTCGCGGATGTCGGCGGCGACCGAGGGCGTCCCGCCGGAGGTGCTGGAGCGGATGCGGGAGGAGGCGCCGCCCGAGGCGGTCGCGCCGGTGGTGGCCGCGCTGCTCGCGGACGGGGTGCCGGTCACGGGCGAGGTGCTGAGCGCCGGGCGCGACCGGGTGGGTCGGGTACTGACGGGTGAGACCCCGGGCATACGCTCGGCGGACGGCGGTCCGCTGCTCGCGCAGGACCTCACCGAGCGGATCGACGAGCTCCTGTCCGTGGACGGGACGGTGTACCCGGCCTCGGCACACGAGACTCCCTGATCGCTCCGGTCTCCCCGAGTGGGGTCGTGGGGCGGGTGGGCGGCAGGGGATTCCTCCGCGCCGCCCGTCCCGGCACACAGGCTCGGACCTCTCCGGCGAGGAACCGACGGGCGCCGCGCAGGGCCGTACGGAGCCGGCGCCGGGCGGCGCGGCTGTCGAGGCGGATGTCGGGCCCTCCGGGAAGAGTGCTGCCCGCCCGCCGGCCCGAGGGCAGGCGTGAGGCGTCGAGCCCGTCGGGCCGCGCGACGGGAGTGCCCGGTTCCCCGGCGTCGCGAGTGCCCAGTTCATGGCACGCCGACCACCCGGAGTGTCATGACGCGCCACGGCAGGGGGTCCTCCCTCCGGCCGTGACACCCGGGTTCCGGTTCCCGGCGGCCCGACCGGGCATGCGCACCCCAGGCAGAGAATTTTGCACATCACGCAAATTTGCATAGCATGCACTTCATGAGTGCCGACAACCCCGCCAGCGCCGACGACACGGCCCTCGGGCTGCGCGAGCGCAAGAAGCGCGCGACGCGCAACGCGCTGGCGGACGCGGCACTGCGCATGGCCGCGGACCGCGGGATCGAGCACGTGACCGTGGAAGCGGTCACCGATGCGGTCGGCGTATCCGTGCGCACCTTCTTCAACTACTTCGCAGGCCTTGAGGACGCGATCACCCGCCCCGCCCAGGACAACGCCGAGCGGATCCGTCGGGCGGTGCTCGACGCGCCGGACGAACTCACGGCGCTCGATGCCCTGCGCGGGGCGATCGGCCAGGAGCTCGCCCACATCGAGGAGGACCACGAACGCTGGGAGCTCCAGATGGCGGTGCTCAGGACCAGCCCCTCGCTGCTGCCCGGCTTCCTGGCCGCCCGGGGTGCGGACGAGCGCGCGCTGATCGCCGCCGTGGCCGAGCGCCTCGGCCAGGATCCCGAGTCCGATCTCCACCCCAGGCTCCTCGCACACGTGACGCTCGCCGCCGTGCGCGCCGCCGTCGAGCTCTGGGTGGCCTCGGGCCGTACCCGTACGTTCCAGAGCATCTACCACGAGGCGTTCGCCTCACTGGCCGCCGGCCTGGGCGACTGAAGCACATTCGAAGGCCCCGCACCGGAGCCGTTCACCCGAGAATCCAGAGAATGAGGAACGCCAGCCGATGAGCGCTGCCGTCACACCCGAAGCCGGCACGGCCGGTGCGCCCGAGGGGGCCGCACCAGCCATGTCGCGTCGTCAGATACTCCAGGCCATGTCGGGCCTGATGGCCGGCATGTTCGTGGCCATCCTGGCGTCCACCGTGGTCTCCAACGCACTTCCCCGGATCATCGCCGACCTCAACGGCACCCAGTCCTCGTACACCTGGGTGGTCACCGCCGAGCTTCTGGCGATGACGGCGACCGTCCCGATCTGGGGCAAGCTGTCCGACCTGTACGACAAGAAGCTGCTCATCCAGCTGTCCCTCTCGATGTTCGTCGTCGGCTCGCTCGTCGCCGGCTTCTCGCACAGCGTCGGCCTGCTCATCGTGAGCCGTGTGGTCCAGGGCATCGGCGCGGGCGGCCTCACGGCGCTCGCCCAAGTCGTGATGGCCGCGATCATCCCGCCGCGTGAACTCGGCCGCTACTCCGGCATCTTCGGCGCCGTGTTCGCCGTCGGCACCGTCGCGGGGCCGCTCATCGGCGGTGTGCTCGTGGACACCTCCTGGCTGGGGTGGCGCTGGTGCTTCTTCATCGGCGTGCCGTTCGCTCTGCTGGCGATCGTGCTGCTCCAGCTCACCCTGAAGCTGCCCACAGTCCGCAGAGAAGTGAAGATCGACTATCTCGGCGCCGTCCTCATCATGAGCGGGGTCAGCGCACTGCTGCTCTGGGTGACCCTCGCCGGCAACCGGTTCGACTGGGCCTCGTGGCAGACCGCCGCACTGGTCACGGCCGGTGTGGTCCTGCTGCTCGCCGCGGTACTGGTCGAGTCCAAGGTCCAGGAACCGATCATCCCGCTGGACATCTTCCGCAACCGCACCGTGGCACTGACGACCGTGGCGAGCCTGCTGGTGGGCGTGGCCATGTTCGGTGGCACGGTGTTCCTCTCCCAGTACTTCCAGATCTCGCTCGGCAAGACGCCGACCGCGGCGGGCCTGATGAGCCTGCCGATGATCCTCGGTCTGATGATCTCCACGACCGTCGCCGGGCAGATCATCTCCGCCCGGGGCAAGTGGAAGGGCTTCCTGATCGCGGGCGGCATCATCATGACCGCGGGCATGGGCCTGCTGTCCACGATCAGCGCGGACTCCTCGTTCGGGCTGCTCAGCGTCTACATGGTGGTGCTCGGTGTGGGCGTCGGGATGCTGATGCAGAACCTGGTGCTGGCGGCCCAGAACGACGTACCCGCCTCGGAGCTGGGAGCGGCGACCTCGGTGCTGTCGTTCTTCCGCAGCCTCGGTGGAGCGATCGGCACGAGCGCGCTGGGTGCCGTGCTCAGTCACCGGGTGGCGAGCGAGATGGCCAAGGGCTTCGGTGGGGCGGCGGACAACGGGGGCGCCGGCCACGGCGTTCCCGACCTCTCCAAGCTTCCCGAACCGGCCCGGGAGATCGTCGAGCACGCGTACGGGGTCGCGACCGCGGATGTCTTCCTGATCGGAGCCCCCTTCGCGTTCCTCGCTCTGGTCGCAGTGCTGTTCATCAAGGAGAAGCCGCTCAAGACGCAGAGCGGCATGGAACGGCTCGCGCAGGAGAACGCCGCCGCGGCGGAGTCGACGCACTGATCCCGCAGGGGCGCCGAGGGCACCGGCCCGCACCGATCGGCCGATCGGTGCGGGCCGGTGCTCTCGGCCGTCAGTCGGTGGGAGAGGCCGGCCGGGCGCCCGACGGCGCTCCGCGGCTGATTTTCCTTCCGGTGGAGCGGTTGCCGATGAGCGCCTGCCGGATCTGTGCCGCGGTCGCCCGTGCGTGTTCCGAGGTGGAGATCGCCTCTGCCGTGGCGGGAACGAAGCGGTGGGCCGGCCGGCGGCAGTAGGGGCAGGGCCCTCCGTCGGCGAGGAGGTAGCCGTCCTCGCACGCCCGGTTCGAACAGCTGCCGGGGCATACGAGCGCCTCGGCGATCTCCTGGGGCGCCCAACGGCGACGGTTCTCCTCGTCGCGTTCATGGATCGCGTGCGACCAGCGGTTGCTCCAGCGCCTCTCGATACGGTCGAGGAGCTGGGCGGCCGTGCGGTGCTTGAGCTCCTCGAACAGGATGTCGGGCAGGGTGCGTGGAACCCGGTGCCCGAGCGCCTGGAGCAGCGGCTGGGGAAAGCCCTGCATGATGAAGCGGATCGGGTCGTTGCCCGGGCTCTGCTTCCACTGCTGGCAGTGGCAGGCTCCCCCGTCGGGCAGCGGGCCGTGGCAGCGGGTGCACAGTCCGCGGCAGTCCACGCAGATCCCGTCGTTGAGTCCGTCCAGGTGTGACGCGGGCGCTCTGCCGCATTCGCGGCAGCAGGCCGCGCACGGCCCGCACAGCCGCTCGTTGCCCTGCTGGGTCGTCCAGTTCCGCTGCTGACAGCGGCAGCACAGGCTGGTGTTGCAGTAGTCGCTGTGCTCGCCGTTGTGCCGGCCGAGGGGAGCGAAGGACATGGTGCTTCCTCTTTTCGTGCCCGCGCACGTATCGCTCCGTACAGACTACGGGCTGCCCCGCGGTGGCCGGTGGACAAGCGCTCAGGCGTCCTCCTCGATGAACCGGCGCAGTTCCCGGGCAAGTGCCGCCGGGTTGTCCATGGGGACCAGCGTGCCGGCCTCGGGGATCTCGACGTATCGCCCCCGCGGCAGCAGTTCGGCCAGGCGCCGGCCGGTCCTGTGCGGCATCATCCGGTCCTGCGCGCCCCAGGCCACCAGCGCCGGCCGGTCGAAGTGCCGCAGCCGTTCGGCGGCCCGCAGATAGGTGTCCTTCCTGGTGGAGCGCAGAAAGCGGGCGAGGTCCGCGCGGACGGCCCGGTCGGTGAGCAGCGGCCGGTACCAGCGGCGCACCCGCTCGTACGGGATCCCGTGCGCCGTCATGCCGCCCAGTGAGCTGCGCATCGACACCAGGAAGGGCACCCGGAACGACTGGAGCAGCAGGAACAGCCCGCCCGGCACCCGGCTCGCCGCCAGCAGGGTGCGGCCCTGGATGCCCGGCGGGTAGTTGTCGAGGGCTTCGCAGGAGGTGAGTACCAGCCGGGCGACGCGCTCGTCGCGCACGCCGGCCAGGAGCTGAGCGGTGCCCGCGTCGTTCTGGACCAGCGTGACCGCACGCAGGTCCAGCCGCTCCAGGAATTCGGCGAGCAGGTCCGCGACCCCCTGGGCCGACAGATCCGCCGACGGCCGCATCGGGCGGCGGTGACTGCCGAGCGGCAGGACGGGGACCACCACGCGGAAGTCCTCGCGCAGCTCCGCCACGATCGCGTCCCAGACCGATTCGTCGAAGGCGAGACCGTGGACGAGCACCACGGTCTCCCTCGCTCCGTCCCCGGTGCCCGCATGGACACCGGTGTCGGCATCGATTTCGGCATCGGTGTCGGTGTCGGTGTACTCGATGGTTCCGGCGCTCAGTTCGATCTCCGGCATCGCGTGGCCTCCCCATGACCGTGACTTGATAGACCGATCTAGTGAGAGACTATCCGGCATGAGGACCACCGGCGACACCAGGCAGCGGATCGTCACCGCCGCCACCGAACTCTTCCGGCGGCAGGGCTACGCGGCGACCGGCATGAAGCAGATCGTCGCGGCGGCCGGGGCTCCGTACGGCTCGGCGTACCACTTCTTCCCGGGTGGCAAGGGCCAGCTCGGCGAGGAGGTGATCCGTACCTCCGGAGCCGCGTATCTGGAGCTGATCGGCGGTCTGTTCGCCGACCCCGAGGCGGATCCGGCAGCCGCCACCGCCGCCGCCTTCACCGGCGCGGCCGAGACTCTCCGGGAACTGGACTTCACCGACCCGTGCCCGATCGCCACCGTGGCGCTGGAGGTCGCCAGTACGCACGAGGGGCTGCGTCGCGCGACGGCGGACGTCTTCGCCTCGTGGGTCGACGCCCTCGCCGCCTTCTACGCCGGGGCGGGCATCGAGGCGCAGACCGCCCGGGACACCGCCGGTTCGGTGATCGCCCTGCTGGAAGGGGCCTTCATGCTCGGCCGCGCGGCCCACGACACGGCTCCGGTCCTCGCGGCGGCCAGGGCATCCGCCGCGATCGTCCGCGACGCCCTGGGCCCGGCCGGGTAGCGTCGGGCCCCGACGGAGTCGTCCGGCCGTCAGGTGGTGGCCGGGAACAGGTCTTCCTGCTGCCGGCCCAACTGCTCGACACCGGCACCCGGCACCCGGCACTGGTGGACACTCCGACCGGCCTGCTCGGCCGATGCCCGACAGGGCCGCGTCCGTTTTCCGCCAGCACCGGGACGGGCGGCTGCGGATGCTGGAGCCATGACCACGACTTACGAGGTGCGGGCCATCGACCCCACCGTACTGAAGCAGCTTCGGGAGCGGGACGACGCCGGTCGTGCCCGGACGCCCGTCACCGATCCTGAGGGCGGTGCCCCGCTGCGCTGCTGTCTGCGGCACAGCGAGGCGGGTGAGCGGATCGTCCTCGTCTCGTACGCGCCGTTGCGGCGCTGGGCGGCGATGACGGATGCCGAGCCAGGCCCGTACGACGAGTGCGGTCCGGTCTTCGTCCACGCCGACGAGTGCGACGGACCCGGTTCCGGCACCGGCTACCCGGTCGAACTCCACGGTGCCCGCCGGGTGTTGCGCGCCTACGACGGCCAGGGACGCATCCTCGGCGGGCGGCTGATCGAGATCCCGAAGGAGCGGGCGGCCGAGGTGGACGACGCGCTGCACGAGGTCTTCTCCGATCCGCAAGTGGCCCTCGTGCACGTCCGTGCGGTCGAATTCGGCTGTTTCATGGTCGAGGCACGGCGCCGGTAGACGAGGCGGAGAGTGCTGCTCCGCACAGCCGCGCGGCCGGGTGGGCGAGTGTCCGGCCGTCCCTGCGGAGCGGGTGGCGGCCGAGGTCGTCGCCCGGGCCCGGCAGCCGGAATCATGCGCCTGCACCGCCGACAGCGCGGGCACATGTTTCCGGCGCCGCTGGGGGTGAGGAGCACTCGGGTCTGCGACAGCCTCGTCCGCCGACGCTGCGCAGTAACTCCACCTCCCCAGCGGCACGACCAGCCTGCCGCACGAAACGGCGCCTCGGCGTGCGTTGAACCGCAGGTCGGTACACGTATCTGTGCCGCCGGACCCGTCTCACCCCGATGGCGTCGGCATACGTACCGGCGAGGTGGCAGAGGTACGTACGACTGCGGGGCGCGACCGTGACTCGTCCTCGTCCGGGTCCGAGCCCGCTCGCCGCTCATCGGCCCGCCGTGGATATTGGGTGGCCGGCACGACCGCCGGTGGTGATGATCACGGCATGCATGTCTTCCTGGAGACCGAGCAGCTGGTGCTGCGCCCGTTCACCGACACCAGCAGCGACGTAGATCTTCTGTTCGCGCTGGACAACGACCCCGATGTCATGCGCTTCATCAACGGCGGCCGGCCGACAAGCCGTGAGGCGATCCGGGCACAGACTCTGCCGCGGCTCCTCCACGACCATCCGTGCTTCGGTACCCGTGGCTACTGGGCCGCCGACGAGAAGGCCACCGGGACGTTCCTGGGCTGGTTCGCGTTGCGCCCGGTCGATGAGCAGAGCCCGTTCGTGGTCGAGCTCGGCTACCGGCTGAACAAGGCGGCCTGGGGCAAGGGGTACGCCACCCAGGGGTCGCGGGCCCTGATCGACAAGGGGTTCACGGATCTCGGGGTACAGCGGGTCACCGCGAACACGATGGCGGTGAACACCCGGTCCCGGCGTGTGATGGAGAAGGCCGGCCTGTCGTTCCTCCGGACCTTCACCGAGGACTGGCCGGAGACGATCCCGGGTTCCGAGCACGGTGACGTCGAGTACGACCTCGTCCGGGCCGACTGGGAGCGGGAGCGGCGCCGGTAGCCGTCGCCGATGTGCCGCTTCGGCCGGCGGACGGGGCAGCCGGGAGCCGGCGGCCCGTCAGCGGTTCGCCATGTTCAGCGGTTCGTCGGGATCAGCGGTTCGCCATGTACAGAGGTTCGTCGGGATCAGTCCGTGGCCGCGCCGTCGTGGTCCTCGGACTGCTGCCGGGCGCGGCTGAACTCACCGGTGCCGACCCGGGCGGCGAGGGTGTCGTCGGGGCCGGAGAGCAGGGAGCCGTAACCGGTGGCGGCCCACAGGCTGCGTTCGGCGGGCACCTCGAAATAGGGGACGGTGCGGCCCCGGTCCCGGACCGCGAGCACCTGCGGCGAGCGGCGGGCGCGCAGGGCCTGGCCGCAGTCCTCGCAGACGGCGACATCCACCCGTTCCCGGCGGCCGAGCGGGCGCCAGGTGGTCCGGCGGACGGCCGTGCCGTGCCGGGGGTCGAAGAAGCACAGGGGGAGGCCGGGGGCCGGGACCAGTGCGGAGCGTCCTTCCTCGACCAGGGCCAGCACTCCGACCAGGTCGGGGAGGCCCCGAGCCGCGTCCAGCACCCGGCCGGCCGCGTCGTAGGCGTCCAGGGCACGGCTCAGGCCCGGGGTGTCGGCACCGTCGGCCTGGTCCACGGCCTCGCCCAGGGCGAGCAGCTCGGCGGCGGCCCGGCGGCGCAGCCCCGCCTCGTCGGCGGCCTGGTCGGCGGCGAAGACGGCGTCGGGGAAGCTGAAGACGGTGTGCCGGGGCGAGCGGCGGCGGCGCACCACGAAGGCGGCGCCGGCGACGGCGAGGACCAGCACCGCGACGACCGTGAGCAGGGTTGTCGAGCCGCCGCCGGAGGCGTGCTCCTCGTCCTTCGGCCGGGCCGAGTACTCCTTGTCGATCCTGGCGGTCTCGGCCTCGTAGACCTCGGTGCCGTTGCCGGCCTTGATCAGTTCCACGGCCTTGGCGACCCGGGCGGCGAGGCCGGCGTCGTCGAGTTCCTTGAGGAAGCCGACGGCGGAGACGGCGTCGCGGGTCTGGTGGGTGTCGGTCGGCCACTCGGTGCCGTTGAGCCACTTCCCGTACTCGTCGGTGGTGATCAGGATCAGCTTCTGCTCGCCGAGCCGTTCCTTGACCACCGCGGCGAGGGTGCGGGCGTCGCCGTCGAAGGCGTCGCCCTTCTTCAGGGGGACCAGCACCACCTTGATCGGCAGGCCGGTCGCGGCGATCCGGTCGACGAGGGCCTGCTCCTGGGCCGGGTCGACCGCGGCCGCGTAGGACGGGTCGACGTGGACGGGGTCCTTGGCCAGCGACTCGGCGATCGTCGCGGCGGTCGGTCCCGTACCTGCGGTCGCCGCCCGGGCGGGGGCGCCGGTGCCGAGCAGACAGGTGCAGGCCAGCAGCAGCGCGGTCAGCAGTCCGGCGGCGCGGCCCCGGAGGGCGCCGACCGGTCGGACGCTGCTCGGGCAGAAGCTGCCCGGGCGGTCGCTGCTCAGGTGGTCGCTGGTCGACCGGTCGCCGGTCGGGCGGTGACGGGTCGGTCGGTCACTGGACACTGGCGGACTCCCTGGCCCTGAGGATGAGTGCTTCGAGCCCTTCGCGGGCGGCCGGCAGGACCTGCCCGGCCTCGTCCCAGGCGGTCCGGGAACGGCTGTCCGCGCCAGGCAGGCTCAGCAGCCGTTCCGCGGCTTCCCGTTCGCGGGCGGCCCGGTCGGCGGTGCTGCGGCCGGCGCCGCTGCCGCGGAGGGCGTGGTGGCAGGCGGGACACAGTCGTGCGGGCCTGGGGCCGATGCCGATGTCGGCGAGCCATCCGGGGGCCTTGCCCCCGGTGGCCGCGCCGTGCAGCGGGTTGAGCCGGCAGAGGCTGGGATCGGATTGCCCCTGGAGGGCGGCGAGCCCGGCCCGGGCGAGCACCGCGACGGCGGCCAGGTTGCCCGCCTCCGTGGTGACGTCCGGGTGCTCGTCACCGGAGTCGGCCAGCAGTCCGGCTGCGTCCAGGCAGTCCCAGGCGCGGGCGCGGCCGGGCGCGTCCTGGTCGGCGGCGGCCAGCTGCCCGGTGAGTTCGCGGACGTCGGCGGTGGCCCAGGAGCGCAGTTGCCGGACGGACGGCAGCGCTGTGGCGTGCCCGGGTCCGGAGTGCTGCGGCGGCGGCGAGGGGTCGGCCGCGCCCGCGCGGCGGGAACGCAGCACGGCCCGGGCGACGGCGATCACCAGCCAGGCGATCAGCAGCAGCACGCCCAGCAGCATCGTTCCGAGCATGAGCCCGGGGCCGAAGTCGCTGCTGAACAGGGCGGGCAGCCGGTTGTCATGGAGCGGGGGAAGCTCGGTGTCCTGGGGCACCGAGTCGTAGCCCTGCTCCGGCCGGGCGGCGGCGACGGCGTCCAGGGTCTGGTCCAGGCGCGGCACGATCCGCAGGTCGCCGTCCCTGCGGTACTCCGGGTAGCGGACGCCGGACGGCAGACGCATGAAGCGGCGTGAGGAGTCCTGGTCGGTGCCGAAGGTCTCCAGGTCGATCCGGCCGGACACCGGGTCGATCAGCACGTAGACGCCGTTCTGGCCGGTGCGTTGGTGGACCCGGGCGAGCAGGGTGCTGCTGATGCCGCCGCTCTCGTCGTCGCTGCCGGTCGTCGTGACCAGTACGTGCACCGGGCCCCTGGGGGCGAGTTCGGCGATCCGCTGCCGGATCGTGGGGAGGTCGGCGGCGGTCAGCACGTACGCGGTGGACGGGTCCTGGTAGACCGGTCCGGCGGCGAGCCCGGCGGCTGCTTCCTCCACCCGTGCGTTCAGGTCGTCCTGGGTGACTTCGAGATACGGGCTGTCGACGGTCTGCGGGAAGACGGTGGGCGCGGCCAGCACCACGGCGACCGCGGCGGCCACCGTGGCCACCGCCGTCACGGGAAGCACACCGCGTCGTCGGGAGGCGGGCCAAGTGGTACGGGCCGGGGCCTTCGACTTCGCAGCGGTCTTGCCGGACCCCTTGCCCGATCCCGTACCGGATGTCTTGCCCGATCCCGTACCTGACCCCTTGCCCGATCCCTTGCCCTGGTCCGTTCCGGAATCCTCGCCGGATCCCTTCCTGGATCCCTTCCCGGGTCCCTTCCCGGGTCCCTTCCCGGAGTCCTTCTCCAGGCGGACGGCCGGGGCCCGCGAGCCGGTTGCCCTCTTCGGGCCGGTCGGCTCCGGCCGGTCGGAACGGCGGCGGGAGAGCCGGATACCGAGGGCCAGGACCAGGCCGGGGATCACCACCACGGCCAGGCCGAGCAGCAGGTTCTGGTTCTGCCGGTCGGTGGAGCTGATGTACAGGTCGGGCGAGCCGTCCTCGTGGTAGCGGTCGTACAGCTCGTCGGCCCTGGCCGCGGCCCGGTCGTGGCCGGAGGCGATCGCGTCGGCGAAGGACTCGAACGCGGCGAGCGGGCCGGCCCCGTACGGGGTGCCGTACAGGGCGATGCGGCCGGCCTCCTCGACCGGGACGTCGACGCCGAACGCGGAGGCGGTGATGCGGCTGTGGTCGCTGATCAGCACATACAGCCCGTCCTCGCCGAGCCGGTCGTGCACCAGGCCGAGCAGCGTGGCGTCCCCCGCGGGCAGCGCCAGCACATAGGTGGGCACGCCGGTGCGCTCGGCGAGGGCGGCGATGTCCGGGGCGAGTGAACGGGGCAGTCTGCGCGGACGGTCGGCCGAGACGTAGACCGGGTTCCGGCGCAGCTCCGCGGCCAGGTGCTCGGACTGGGTCGCGCCGTCGGCGGGCCGACCGCCCGGCGTGGTGGTGGCGGTCACCCCGGGCGCTGCCGTGACACCCGGCGCGGTGCCCGGTTCGGCCGCGACGGCCGTTCCGGCGCTGCCGAGCAGCACGAGCGACGCGAGTGCCGTGCCCACCCGGGCCCCGAACGTCCCGCTCCGCCTCCGTATCCCTGACAGCGTCCGCATCGGCGCCTCCCCCTGGTTCGGCCGGTCACTCTACCGGCGCCGGGTTCCGATGCGTACGGATACCTCCTGGTCCGGGCGGCGCGGGGCGGTCGGACCGGCGGCGACAGGGGCGGCGCGGGGAAGACGGCCGGGGTCGCGGCCCGGCCCTGCCCCGTCTCCCGCCCCACTCTTCGCTCTCTCTGCGCCCCCTCCCGCGCCCCCTCTTCGCCCCGTCCGTCGTCGGAGCCCGGCGGCCGGCGAAGGTGTCGTCGCCGGCCGCCTCAACGAGTGGTGCCGGACGGCGCCCGAAGGCAGGTACCGCGTTCGTCCCCGGTCGCCTCAACGAGTGGCGTCGGACGGCACCGAAGGCAGGTACCGCGGTGCCCGCCAGGCGTCCAGCCGCCGTTCCACCGCCGCCCCCAGCGACAGCAGCTCGGCGTCCTGGCGGTCGCCGGCCATCAGGAGCAGGCCGACCGGCAGCTCGCCGACGAACCCGGCGGGCAACGACAGCGAGGGGTACCCGGCGACGGCGGCCGGGGTGGAGGACGGGATCACGTCGTTGTCGCCCCGGGCGCAGTCGGTCGTCCAGGCGGGCGGGTTCGCCGGGGAGGCGATGGCGTCCAGGTCGTGGGCGGCCATGGTCTCGTCGATGGAGCGCCGGGACAGGTCCTTCAGCTCGGCGCGTGCGGCCCGGTGGACCGGATCCGTGGTCGGCGGCGCGACCAGGGCCTGCTCGAACAGCTCCTGCCCGGCGAAGCAGGTCCGCTCGGCCGGGTGCGTGCGGTTGAATCCGACCAGCCCGGCGAGGTCGCGAGGCCCGTTGCGGGTGGCCAGATAGGCGTCGATGTCCCGGTGGAACTCGCTCAGCAACGCCGGGAACTCAAGTTCCGCGAGCCTGTCCTGGTACGGCGGGGTCACCTCGACGACCTCGGCCCCGGCGGCACGCAGTCGCGCAGCGGTCCGGGTCATCAGCGCGTCCGTCCCGGCGCCGAGCGAGGGGAGCCGCCACAGTCCGATCCGCTTGCCGCGCAGACCGGCGGGTCGCGGGGCCCCGTCCGTGAGGCCGAGGGCGCGCGCGGCGTCGCCGCCGCTGAGCACCGAGAGGGTGATCGCGGTGTCGATGACGTTGCGCGCCATGGGCCCGGCCGTGTCCTGCTCGGCGGAGATCGGGACGACGCCCGACTGGCTGACCAGTCCGAGGCTGGGCTTGTGGCCGACGATCCCGTTCATCCCGGCCGGGCACACGATGGAACCGTCCGTCTCGGTACCGATCGCCACCTGCGCCAGCGACGCGGCGAGCGCGGCGGCCGATCCGGAGGACGATCCGCACGGATTCCGGTCCAGGACGTACGGGTTGTTCGTCTGCCCGCCCACCGCCGACCAGCCCGACGTCGGTTTCGCCGCGCGGAAGTTGGCCCATTCGGACAGGTTGGTCTTGCCGAGGATCACCGCGCCTGCCGCGCGCAGCTTCACGACCAGGTCCGCGTCCGTGTACGGCGGGCTCCCGGCCAGTGCCGTCGACCCGGCCGTCGTCGGCATGTCGCGGGTGTTCACGTTGTCCTTCAGCAGGACGGGGATGCCGTCGAGCGGACCGCGGACCTTCCCGAGGCGGTGCCTGACGTCGCTGGCGGCCGCCTGGCGCAGGGCCGTCGGGCTGGTGCGCAGCACCGCGTGGATCTTCGGGTCGACGGCCTTGATCCGCCGGAGGTACGACAGGGTCAGCTCCGACGAGGTCAGGGCCCCCCGGTTCATGCGTTCCTGCAGCTCGGGGATCGTCACCGTGTCCAGGTCCACTCCGCGCAGGAGCGTCGGCCCGGAGTCGGCGGCCACCGCGGGCTGCCCCGGCACACCCGTCGCCAGCAGGGGTGCCGCGGCCAGGGCCGCGGTCAGGGCCGCAATGCTTCGCTTCTTCATGGGAACAGCCCATTCCAGGAGGATCCGCGGGCGCAAGAGACTTCTGCGCCTCCTTTCGCGTCGCACCCGCGCCCTCCCGGGGTGTCCTCAGCCCAGGTCGCCGAGCCATCGGTGGACGGCGAGTGCGGTGGTGCGGGCGTGCTCCTCCAGCATGGTGAAGTGGTCCCCGGGCACGGTGATCCCGGCGTGCGGCAGGAGCCAGTCGGGGGCGGGTTCGGTGCCCGGCAGCCGGTCCTGGGCCCGTACGTACAGGGTGGGGCAGGCGAGTGGCGCGGGTTTCCAGCCCTTGAAGAGCTCGAAGTATCCGGCCATGGCGGTGAGCCGGCCCGAGTCGTCCGAGGTGAACTCCGCCGCCCGGCGCAGCATGTCCGACGTCATCGCGGAGAGCCTCTCGTCCCGGTCGTCGTGACCGGGCGGATAGGTGTCCACCAGGACGACGGCCACCGGGGCTGCGCCCTCGGCCTCCAGACGCTCGGCCACGGCATGGGCCACCCAGCCACCGGCCGACCGCCCCAGCAGCACCGGAGGGCCTTCGCCGGCGGCCGCGCGTACGGCCGCGGCCTGGGCGGTGACGAGGGCGTCCAGCGAGGCGGGCAGAGCCTCGCTGGGCTCGAACCCCGGGTGCCGCACCGCGGAGACCGGTCGCAGTCCGCGAAGCCCGGCACCGAAGCGTGCGTACTCCTGCGGTCCGGACAGTGCGCTGAGCGCGGGGGCGCAGACGAGCCGGGCCCCCGTGCCACCCGCCGCGAGCACGACGGGTTCGTGCGCGGCGCCGGGCGCCCCGGTCCTGTCGAAGACCGGGCGGAGACGGGCTGCGACGGTGAGGAGCACCATGCCGTCCCAGCCCCGTCCCCGGTCGCATGCGGTGCGGAAGAGCGCGCCCAGGGAGTCCGGGGCTCCCCCGGCATGCGGTGCTTCGGCGGCCCGCGCCGGGATGACCGGCGGTGCGCCTGCCCCGCCGGTGGTGTCGGGCCGTGCCGGGGCGTCGGGCGCGGCGCCCGCTGACGGTGCGTCGGCGGCATGGCGGCGGGTCAGCTCGGTGGCGAGCGCGCGCGGTGTCGGGAAGTCGAACAGCAGCGTGGACGGCAGTGCCAGCCCCGTCGACGCCGCGAGTTCGTTGCGCAGATCGACCGCGGCCAGGGAGTCCAGCCCCAGGTCGGCCAGCAGGGCGTCCTCGTCGATCTCGCTCGCCTCGTCCCCGTGGCCCAGGACGCGGGCCGCCAGGGTCCGGATCCTGGCGAGCAGCGCCACGCCCCGCTCCGCGGGAGCGGCCGGGGCCCGGCCGGGTCGGTTCCCGCTCCCGCCACCCGCTTCGGCGGCAGGCATCGGGAGCCGGTTCGCAGCCGGGTCACCGGCACGGAGAGCGGCCGGGGCGAGACGGGCCGCGACCACCACGGGCTCGTCACCGGCCACGGCGGCGTCGAGGAGGGCCAGACCCTCCTCGGGCCCGAGGGGGCCGAATCCGGAGCGGGCCATCCGCCGCCGGTCCGCGTCACCGAGGTGCGCCATCATGCCGTCGTCCTGCTGCCAGGGGCCCCAGGCGATCGACGTACCGGGCAGTCCGAGCCGGGCGCGGTGTCGTGCCAAGGCGTCCAGTACGCAGTTGGCAGCGGCGTAGTTGGCCTGGCCGGCGGAGCCGAAGGTACCCGCGATCGAGGAGAACAGCGCGAACACCGCCAGGTCGTGTTCCCTGGTCAGTTCGTGCAGGGCGAGAGCGGCGTCCGCCTTGGGGCGCAGCACCCGCCTCAGACGGTCGGGGGTGAGCGCCGCGACGACGCCGTCGTCCAGCACCCCCGCGCTGTGCACCACTCCGGTCAGCGGGTGGGCGGCCGGTACGGCGTCGAGCAGGGCGGCGAGCGCGGCCCGGTCCGCGACGTCGCAGGCGTGGACGGCCACCTCGGCGCCCGCCGCACGCAGTTCCGCGACGAATTCCCGGGCTCCCGGCGCGTGGGGCCCGCGCCGGCCGGCGAGCAGCAGATGCCGGACGCCGTGGGCGGTGACCAGGTGCCGTGCCACCAGCATGCCCAGGGAACCGGTGCCGCCGGTGACCAGGACTGTGCCCTCCGGGTCGAGGGACCGCCGCCTCCGCGGCTCCGGGTCCGTCCCGGCCAGTGGCGTCAGCTTCGGCACGTACGCCGCCCCCCGGCGTACGGCTGTCTCCGGCGCCGGGGCTGCCAGCAGGGCGGGCAGGGCGTTCCAGGAGTCCGGGTGGCCGTCGACGTCGATCAGGGCGAAGCGGCCGGGGTTCTCGCGCAGGGCCGAGCGGACCAGGCCCCACACCGGTGCGTGCGACGGTACGGACGGCTCTTCGCCGGATGGGCCGTCGCCCCCGTGTCCGTCGTCGGCCGGGGCGACTGCGCCGGACGTCACGAGAACGAGACGGGAGCGGGACAGGTGCGGCTGGGCGAGCCACTCCTGGACGAGCCCCAGCGCCCAGTCCGCCGCCCGCAGCAACTCGGCGGCCTGGTCCTGCGCGTCGCCGGTCGTGGCGGGCGGCGTCGGGCACGGGGCCACGACCACGGTGGACGACTCGTCGCACGCCGCCGGTCCGGCGTACACCGGGACACCGGACCCCAGGGGCGCGAGGACGTCCACCAGCCGGGTGCCGGCCGTGCCGAGAACTCCCCAGCGGGGCATCGCCGCGGGGACGGGCGGTGCGGTCGGCGGTGTCCAGTCCGTCCGGTGCAGGGCACCGGTGAGGGCGTCGGTCGCCGATCCGGTGCGCGGCAGGGGCCGGAGCGTCAGTGCACGGACCGTCGCCACCGGTGAGCCCGTCCCGTCGGTCAGCTCCACTCGGGTCTGCCCGTCGGTCCCGGGTGTCGTCCGCACCCGCAAGCCCTGTACGCGGGTGCGGTGCACGCGAACCCCGCTGAAGGCGAACGGCAGGGACAACCCGCCGGCCGCCGGACCGGCTGTCCCGGAGCCGTTCGTGACGAGGCTGTCCAGGGCCAGGGCGTGCAGCGCCGCGTCGAGCAGCGCGGGGTGCAGGACGAATCCCGGGCCGTCCGCCTCCTGCCCCGGGGCGCGGGCCGCTTCGGGCAGTACGACATCGGCGTACAGCTCCTCCCCGTGGCTCCAGGCGGCGCGCATGCCCCGGAAGGCGGGGCCGTAACGCAGCCCGTCGGCGGCCAGCCGCTCGTACGGTCCGGTGGCCGGATCGCCGGCACTCAGCGGTACGGCCGCCTCCGGCGGCCAGGGTGTGTGCCGCCGGGGGGCGCCGCCGGTACCGGTGGTGGCCGCTTCCCGGCCTGTGGGCGGCCGGGCCGGCGAGAGGGTACCGCCGGCGTGCCGTTGCCAGGGCCGGTCGCCCTGCGGTGTGTACGGCCGGGAGTGGAAGAGCACGGTCCGCCGACCCGCGCCGTCCGGTCCCGCCACCTTCACCTGCAACTCGACGGTGCCGTCCGGGGGCAGTGCCAGCGGCGCGGTCAGCACGAGCTCGTCCAGCTCGGCGGCGCCCGCCGACTCACCGGCGTGCAGGGCCATTTCGACGAAGGCGGTGGCCGGCAGCAGGATCTCCCCCGCCACCACGTGGTCGGCGAGCCACGGCTGGTCGTGCACCGAGAGCAGCCCGCTGAGCAGTACCCCGTCGTCGTCGGCCGTACGGGTGACCGACCGCAGGAACGGATGGGTGGCCCCGGCCGCGGGGGACACGACCGGCCGGCCCGGTTCGGGCTCCAGCCAGAACCGGCGGCGCTGGAAGGGGTAGGTGGGCAGTGCGACGCGCCGCCCGCCGCGCCCGGCGAACACTGTCCGCCAGTCGACCGGTGTGCCGTGGGCATGCAGCGCGGCCAGTGTGTCGAGCAGGGCGTCCGCTTCCGGCCGCTTCCGGCGCAAGGTCGGCAGGACCAGCGGTGCCGGGCCCCGCCCGCCGCCGCCCGTCCCGACCGTGTCCGGGCCGGCCGGGGCGAGGCAGTCCCGGACCAGGCCGGTGAGCACCCCGTCCGGCCCCAGTTCGACGTAGTGTGCCGCTCCTCGGTCACCCAGGTACGCCACCGAATCGGCGAAGCGGACCGGCCGGCGGACATGGTCCACCCAGAACTCCGGTGTGCGCAGTTCCTCGTCGGTGGCCGCCCGGCCCCGCACGGCGGTGATCAGGGGCAGCCGCGGCGCGGCGAAGGACAGGCTCCGGACCACGTTCGCGAAGTCGGCCAGCGCGGGTTCCATCCGAGCGGAGTGGAAGGCGTGACCGACCCGCAGACGCGTCGCCGAACGGCCCCGCTCCCTGAAATGCGCGGCGACCTCGTCCACCGCGGTCCCGTCGCCGGAGACGACCACCGAGGTTGGCCCGTTGACCGCGGCGATCTCCACCGCGCACCCCGTCCCGGCGAGGTGTGCGGCCACTTCGTCCTCGTCGGCGGCCACGGCGGCCATCGCGCCGCCCGGCGGCAGTGCGTCCATGAGCCGGCCCCGGGCGGCCACCAGTGTGCATGCGTCCCCGAGGGACAGCACCCCGGCGACATGTGCCGCCGTCACCTCGCCCACCGAGTGCCCGGCCACCAGGCCGGGGCGTACCCCCCAGGCCTCGAACTGCCGGAACAGGGCGGTCTCCAGGGCGAAGAGAGCCGGTTGCGCGAACCTGGTCGTGTGCAGCAGCGCGCCCGTCTGCGTACCGGGCTCGGCGAACACGACGTCCCGCAGGGGCACCGGCAGCAGTGTGTCGAGCAGGGCGCAGCACTCGTCCCACGCCTCGGCGAAGACCGGGTGCAGTTGCCGCGCCTCGTACAGTTCCCGGCCCATGCCGATGCGCTGGCTGCCCTGGCCGGTGAACAGCACGGCCGTCGGGCCGTGCCGACGGGAGCTGCCGGTGTGCACGCCGGGACGGTCGACGCCCTCGGCCACGGCCCGCAGGGCGCCGAGCAGTCCGGCACGGTCCCGGGCCACCAGCACGGCCCGGTGGTCGAAGGCCGCGCGTGTGGTGGCGAGCGAGTACCCGATGTCCGCCGGGGCTGCGTCGGGGGCTGCGGCCGTGTGGTCGTACAGCCGTCGTGCCTGGGCCCGCAGCCCCGGCAGGCTCCTGGCCGACACCGCGACGGCCACCGCGGCCGGTCCGGGACGTGCCGTGCCTTCCGGCTCCGCCACGGCGCGCGGAGGCTCTTCGAGCACCACGTGGGCGTTGGTGCCGCTGATGCCGAACGAGGACACCCCCGCCCGGCGCGGACGGCCCGTGGCGGGCCACTCCACCGCCCGGCTCAGCAGCTCGATCCGCCCTGTCGACCAGTCGACACGAGGGGTCGGTTCGTCGGCGTGCAACGTACGCGGCAGCACTCCGTGGTGCATCGCCTGCACCATCTTGATCAGGCCGGCCACGCCGGCTGCGGCCTGGGTGTGGCCGATGTTGGACTTCACCGAGCCCAGCCGGAGGGGGTGTTGCCGTTCGTGGCGCCCGTACGTCGCGAAGAAGGCCTCCGCCTCGATGACGTCTCCCAGCCGGGTGCCGGTGCCGTGCGCCTCCACCGCGTCGATGTCGCCGGGGTCCAGCCCCGCGTCCACGAGGGCCTGCCGGATCACCCGCTGCTGCGCCGGTCCGTGCGGTGCGGTCAGTCCGTTGCTCGCCCCGTCCTGGTTGATCGCCGAGCCACGCACCACGGCCAGCACCGGCAGCCCCGCGCGGCGTGCCTCGGACAGCCGGCCGAGCAGCAGCATGCCGGCGCCCTCGGCCCATCCCGTGCCGTCGGCGGAAGCGCCGAACGCCTTGCACCGGCCGTCCGGGGACAGTGCCCGCTGACGGCTGAACTCGACGAACGACGAGGGCCCCGACATCACCGTGGCACCGCCGGCCAGCGCGAAGGCGCACTCGCCCCGGCGCAGCGCCTGGGCCGCCAGGTGCAGGGCCACCAGGGACGAGGAGCACGCGGTGTCCACGGTGAGGGCCGGGCCTTCGAGACCGAAGGTGTAGGCGATGCGCCCCGAGGCGACGCTTCCGGCGTTGCCGAGGCCGAGATAGCCCTCGACGTGTTCGGGCGTCCTCGTCAGGTGGCGGGCGTAGTCGCTGTACATCAGCCCGACGTACACCCCGGTCGGCGAGCCGCGCAGGGTGCCGGGGACGAGACCGGCGTGTTCGAAGGCCTCCCACGCCACTTCGAGCAGCAGTCGGTGCTGCGGGTCCATGGCCAGGGCCTCGCGGGGCGAGATGCCGAAGAAGCCGGGGTCGAAGCGGTCCACACCGGAGAGGAAGCCGCCCTCGCGCACATACGTCCGTCCGGAGCGCCCCGGGTCCGGGTCGTACAGCTCCCGGGTGTCCCAGCCCCGGTCGGTGGGGAAGGGGCCGATGGCGTCCCTCCCGTCGGCCACCAGCTGCCACAGCTCTTCGGGAGAGGTCACGTCTCCGGGGTAGCGGCAGGCCATTCCCACGATCACCACGGGGTCGTCGTCCGAGCGGGCCGGACTCCGGTTCACGGGCCCGGCGTCGGCCGGCGCGGCGGCGTTCCGTTCACCGAGGTGGGCGGCGAGCGCGGAGACGGTGGGGAAGTCGAAGGCGACGGCCTCGGAGAGCGGCAGGCCGGTCACCGCCGACAGTCGTTCCCGCAGCACCGTCGCCGTCAGGGAGTCCATGCCCAGGTCCCGCAGTGCCGTGCGCGGTTCCACCTCCCGGGCCGGGCAGCCGAGCACGGCCGCCGCCTCGTTCCGCACCAGGGTCAGCAGGTCCCGCGACGGTTGCCCGGCGGCCCCTGCGCCCAGTGCCCGCGCCGGCAGGCCGGCGAGGTCACGCCGCACGATCTTCCCGGAGCCGGTACGGGGGATCTCCGCCACCTCGAAGAGTTCGGCGGGCACCTTGTGTCCGGAGAGTTCCGCACGGCAGGCGGCGAGGACACTCCCCCGGTCCAGCGCGTCGTCACCGGGCCCGGCGACCAGATAGGCGACCGGTACCTCACCGAAGGAGGGGTGCGGGCGTCCGGCCACGGCGGCGTCCGCCACCCCCGGCAGTCGTCGCAGCACGGCTTCCACTTCCGAAGGGTGGACGTTCACCCCGCCCCGGATGATGAGGTCGCTCGCCCTGCCTGTGATCGTCAGTTCGCCGGAGGCGTCGATCCTGGCCAGGTCCCCCGTGCGGAACCAGCCGTCGCGCAGTACTTCCGCGGTGGCCTCTGGCCTGCCGTGGTATCCGGCCATGATCCCGGGTCCGGTGACCCACAGCTCGCCCTCTCCGGTGTCCTGGCCGTCGGTGCCGCCGCCGACCCGGACCCGGGTGCCGGACAGCACCCGGCCGCACGATGTCGCCTCACCCGGCGCCGGCATGGTGACCGGGCCTGCCTCCGTGCTGCCGTAGTGCTCCAGGTAGGGGGCGCCGCAGATCGCCTCGAAGGACTCGCGGAACCCGGGCCCCGCCGCGGCGCCCGCACTGACGCAGCCCCGCAGCGCGGGCGCGCCGAGACCGCCGCCGCCCTCGGCGCCCGCTTCGCCGCGCACCGTGTCGAGCAGCGCGGAGTACGTGGTCGGGACGCCGCCGAGCAGGGTGAACGCGGCGTCCTTGTCCCGTAGTTCGCCGAGCACTCCCGCCACCGAGAACCGGGGCAGCAGCACCGCGCTCGCCCCGACCGCCGTCACCCCGAGGAAGCACACGATCTGGCTCATCGCGTGGTGGAGGGGCAACGGCCACAGCACGTGGTCCTGTTCGGACAGGCCCAGGGCACCGACAAGGCCCGCCGAGACCGGGGCCAGGCGGTTGCGCTGGGTGGACAGAACGCCCTTGGCCGCGCCGGAGGAGCCCGAGGTGTAGAGCAGCCAGGCCACTTCGTCCAGTGCGAGATCGTCCCGGGCCGGCGTCATCGGCTCCGTGCCCGCCAGCTCCTCGTACCGCAGAACGCCACCCGCGACCGGGGCGGGCCCGCCCCCGGTGCCGCCGTCCTCGTCCGCCGGTCCCTGGGAACCCGTGCGCGTGGACGGGTTTCCTGTCTCTCCCTCGTGGCCGCCCCCGACCGCCACCACGGTCAGTCCGGGCCGGCCCGGCAACGCGGGCCGCCGTGCCAGGCCGGCGTCATCGGTGATGAGCACCCGGGCCCCGCTGTCGTCCAGCAGGCGGGTCAGTTCCTCGTCCGGGTTCCCGGGGTCCAGGGGTACGCCCACGCCACTCGCCCGGGTGACGGCGAGCAGGCTCTCGACCGCCTCGACCCGGTTGCCGAGCAGTACGGCCACCCGCTCACCGCGCACCAGACCGAGTCCGGCCAGGTGGCCGGCCAGCCGTGCGGTCCTGAGTTCCAGCTCCCGGTAGGTCACCCGCGTGACCACGTCCTGGAAACAGACCTTGTCCCCGAGGCGCCGGGCATGGTCCCGGAGCAGTTCCGGCAGTGTTCTGACGATGTCGGCGTGCGTACCCACCGCATGACCTCCCTGAGACGACCCGCCGTTGAGGACGACGGCACGGTGCACCGGGTTGCCTCCCGGCGGCGGGTGGACGGTGCGGGCGGCGGCGTCCGGACAAACACCCGCTCGGCGCACGTCAGTTCATGGCGCCGTGTCACCCGTCCATGATCCACCACGCGAGATCATTTCCAGGACACCGTCCCGGAAGGCGCTGGCACGTGGCCCGTCCCTCGGCTCACACCGACTCGCGGCCGGTGGCGGAGGCGAAGCCCAGCCAGGTGTGGCGGTTGCCCCACCAGCACCAGCCGACCTTCGGGGCGTTGCGCCGCTCGCTGCCGTCCCTCCCGGTGCCGTTGCTGATCCAGATCGCCGGGGTGCGGGCGTCGAAGCCTCCGTTCGCCTTGCGCAGCCGGGAACCGATGGTCATGAAGCAGCGGTTGCGCTCCAGGGCCCCCGGTTGCTGGAGCACCCAGTGGATGCCCTCGGTGAGCAGCAGCGGAGAGCGGTCCTCCCCGGTGAGGGCGGGCAGCGCCTCCTCCGGGCTCCAGTCGGCCTTGTCGTCGCCGCGGTCGATGCCGGTCACGAGGTAGAGGGAGGCCTCGGGCAACTCGATGTCCACCGGGGCGAACCGGTCGACGTCGGGCATGTCGACGACGACGAATCCGGGCTTGCCGTCACGTCGGAGCAGCGGCGCGAGGGCGGAGGCGGGGGCGCGGTCCGGGTGGACGACGAGCAGTGCGTCCGTACGGTCGTCGCCGGCGCCTTCGGCGAAGGCGCGCACCTCGTCGGCGGGTATGCCGGCGAGTTCGGTCACCCCGAGTTCGCTCAGTCGCTCCGCCTGAGCGGCGAGCGACGGGAGAGGGCCGACCGTGGTGCTGGTGGAAGCGGTACCGGGCACAGTACTCCTCGGGTCGTGGTGCAGAGCGAGTGGATCAACGATGCGGCCGGCCGGGTTGTTCCCGCCGGGCACGGCCGGTCAGGGGTCCGCCGGCCGGCCGCCGGCTCCTCGGCGCGCAGGACCGTCGAACGGGTCGTCGGACACTGGCGCACGGCGGTCCGTTCGACCGGAACACCGGCTGTTCCGGCCCGATCCAAACGAAAGAACCTAAGGACTGAGCACCGACGCGATCTCGGTACGTGAGTCGATCGCGAGCTTGGTGAGGATGCGCTCGACGTGTGTGTCCGCGGTCCGCTTGGAGATCACGAGCCGCTCGGCGACCTCCCGGTTGGACAGCCCCTGTGCGACGAGCGTGGCGACTTCCCGCTCCCGCGGGGTGAGCACCTCGGTCACCGGGGACCCCGACCGGCTGCGGGGCAGTCGCTGCCCGGCCAGTGGGCTGTCGGTGTCCGCGCGGACCGCGTCCAGGATCTCGGTCCCCGACAGCCGGGCCCCCACGCCGTACCAGCGTTCGTACTCCGTGTTTCCCAGCGTTTCCCGCACGGCGTTCCGGGTCGCCTCCTGCTGTTCCAGCACGGACGTCAGCATGGCCACGGGGTCACCGCCGTGCCGCCGCGCGCCTTCCGCGTATCCCAGCAGCCATGCCGCCCTCACGTGGCGTTCCTGCTGTGCGGCGTGCCAGGCCAGGCCCAGACAGCAGAGCGCGGCGACCAGCACGTCTCCGATCTCGCTCATGGCGTCGAGGGCCTGCCGCAGCGCGTCGGCGCCTTCCTCGTGGCGTCCGGCGAGCCAGAGGATGAGGCCCTCGGCCATGAGGGTGGATCCGTAGAACTGGCGATCGCCCGTGCCGTGCAGATGGGCCAGCCCCACCTCGCACAGTTCGAGGGCCCCGTCGGTGTCCCCGAGCACCGCCCGCAGCAGCGCGCCTTCGTAGTGGACCATGCTGATGCCGAGCGAGTCGCCCACGGCGACGATCCGCCGGCGCCCCTGTTCCAGTTCGGCCAGTCCCTCCTCGATCTCGCCGCAGAGCGCTCTCATCGCCCCGATGTACGGCTCGGTGAACATCGCCACGCGCTGTTCGTCGCAGTTCAGCGCCGCCTCCCGTGCCTCCCGGAAGAGGGTCGGCGCCTCCGCTAGGTCGGCGGTCCAGGTGGCGAACACGCCGGACATGAACAGGCCCCAGGCCCGCTCCGCGCAGTCCTCGGGCACCAGACGGAGCCCCTTGTCGATCCAGTACCGCCCCTCCGACAGGGTGCCGGTCGCCCGCCAGTGCGGGGCGAGCCGCACGGCGAGGCTCAGCCCTTCCGCCGCGCGGCCCGGGGCGGTGAAGGCGTACTTCATCGCGGCCCGGATGTCGGCGATCTGGCCGCGTACCGCTCGATGAAGCTCCGTCTGGGCCGGAGTGATGAGCTCGGCCCACAGCCGGCCGGCCGTGTCGCGATGGTGTTGGAAGTGCCGGCCGCGCACGGCGGGCGCGTTGCTCTCCTCGTCGAGGCGCTCGGCACCGTATTCGCGGATCGTGTCCAGGAGTCGGTAGCGCGCCCCGTCCTCGCCCACGCGTTGCACGACCGATTTGTCCACCAGGCCGAACAGCGCCTCCAGGACCGCGTCGGACGGGAGCCCGTCGCCCCCGCCCACCCGTTCCGCGGCCGACAGTTCGAACGGGCCGGCGAAGACGGACAGGCGTGCCCACAGCAGGCGCTCCGCCGGGGTGCAGAGCTCGTGGGACCAGCCGATGGTCGTACGCAGCGTCTGGTGCCGGGCGCAGGCCGCGCGCTGCCCGCCGGTGAACACCTCGAACCGGCGGTCCAGCCGGGACACCAGCTCGGCAAGCGGTGCGACCCGCAGGCGTACGGCGGCCAGTTCGAGAGCGAGCGGGATTCTGTCGAGCCGTTCGACGAGTGCCAGCGTCTGTGTCCGGTTGGCCTCGGTGACGGTCCAGCCGGGCAGCACCCGGGCGGCCCGCTGTGTGAACAGCTCCACGGCGTCGTCCACTCCGAGCGGTGTGATCGGCATCGTCCGCTCGTCGGACACGTCGAGGGGCTGCCGACTGGTGGCCAGTACGCACACCTCGGCGGCCTCGCGCAGCAGGACGTCGCAGAGTACGGCGCAGGCGTCGACCATGTGCTCGCAGGTGTCGAGCACGATGAGCAGCTGCTGCCCCTTGAGATGGTCGACGACCGCGTCCAGTGGCTCCATCCCGGCCCGGTCCGGGACTCCCAGCACGGTGGCCAGCGTCGCGGGGACGAGTTCCGGGTCGGAGAGGGCCGACAGTTCGGCCAGCCACACCCCGTCCGGGAACCGTTCCCGCAGCCCCTCCGCCGCGCGCAGGGCGGTGCGGCTCTTGCCGACACCTCCGGGGCCCACCAGCGTGACCAGCCGTACTTCGCCGAAGGCAGCCTGAATCAGCGAGATCTCCTCGGCACGTCCGACGAAGCTGGTCCGCTCGGCGGGGGGTTGTCCGCCGCGCCGCTGCCCGAAGCCGAATCCCATGGGGCCCCCGTGGTGATCAGGTTCTCGCGCCATTGCGAGAAGTCAACACAGTGTAGATGTACGACTCCGGAGCGTGGTCGGCGTTCGAATGCGCAGGCAGGTACGGGCATGTACGGGCGGGGGCGGCGCGGGGGCGGAGAACCCGGCGCCTCCCCGGGGTCCACGGACCCGCCCGTGGACGGGATCGCTCTCCGCACGGCCGGCACGGAACCGGACGGCCGGCGCCGGGGCCGGGGCCGGGGCCGGAGCCGGAGCCGGGGCCGGAGCCGGGGCCGGAGCTCCGGTCACAGGGCGAAGCTCTCGGTGTGGATTCGCTTCTGCGGAACCCCGGCCTGGACGAGTGCCGCCACCGCAGCGACGGTCATGCCGTGCGGCCCGCACAGATAGACGTCGCGCCTGGCCAGGTCGGGGACCAGACTCCGCAGCGTCTGCGGGGCGAGCGGATTGAACGAGGCGTCGGACGGGCCGAGCAGATAGTGCAGTCCCGCCTGACGGAACGCGGCTATGGCCTCCAGTTCCTCCCGCAGCACCAACTGCTCCTCGCTGCCTGCCCGGTAGAGCAGGGTGATGTCGCCGGGTCCGCCCGGCAGCGCCTCGAAGAGCGCCCGCATCGGTGTGATTCCCACGCCGCCCGCGAGCAGCAGCACCTTGCGCCGCTTGCGTCGTTGGGCCGTCATCGCACCGAAGGGACCGGTGGCCAGCACTCGTGTACCGGGCTTGAGCCTTCGGATCCGCCGGGTGTGGTTCCCGACCGCCTTGACGGTGATCCTGAGTCTGTTGTCCCGCACGGGGGCGGAGAGCGAGAACGGCAGCGCGGAGTGCCAGACCCGGCGCCGCAGGAACCGCCAGCGGAAGAACTGCCCCGCCTCCGCCTGGAGTTCGCCGAGACCGTCCCCCTCCATCACGACCGAGAACACATCGGGTCCCTCGGCCCTGACCTCCACGACCCGCAGGTTGTGCTTCAGCGCCTGGCGTACGGGGACGACGATCCGGTACCGGACCAGCAGTGCGACGACCGCGGCGTGCAGCAGCGCCCACAGCCAGAAGGCACAGGTGTTGCCGGCGAGGTCCGGGCCGGTCATCTGGTGCGCCACCCCGAGCGCGGCTCCGAGGTAGGTGAGCAGGTGCACCGCCCGCCAGGTCTCGTGCGGGATCCGGCCGCGTACCGACCGCGCCGATACGGCTCCGGCGGCACACAGCAGCACCAGTCCCAGTGTGGCGAGCGCCAGCTGCGTACGGCTGAGCATCTGCAACGCGGACGTCAGCAGGTCGTCCCCGTGGCGTGCGGCGGATCCGCACAGGGCGAGCAGTGCGTGCCCCAGACACAACAGCAGTACCCAGCGCCCGCTCCACGAATGCCACCGCGCGAGCCGGTCGGCCCCGACGCCGTGTTCGAGGGCGGGCACCCGTGCCATCAGGAAGAACATGCCCAGAGCTCCGTAGCCGGCGAGCAGGCCGGTGAGATGGGCGAACGTCGCGAACAGCTCGTCGAGCCGGAGTGTCGGCCGCATGCCCACGGCCCACAGGGCCAGGACCCAGAGGACTCCCGCGACCAGCCCTCCCCGCAGGGACTTCGGAGAGATCCGAAGGGGCACCGGGAGTCGGGGCCCGGCGGGGAAGGCCTGCTTCGCGACTCGTGCCAGATGCTCGCGGCGCGACCGCGCAGGCTGCTCGCGGTGCCTGGTCCGCGCGGGCTCCGCGGGTGCCGACCGGCTCGCGGCGTGCCGGGGGCCGGGAACCGGACCGGGGGACGCCGGTCCGGTGCGCGAGGCACGCCGCCGGCCCACCGGAGCGCCCTTCGGCCGAAATGCGGAGGGGTTCATATTCACTTCAGGATGGTCCCGGGTTTCCACAGAGCTGAACCTAGCTGCTGGAATCTCACGAAAAGGCCGGCATCGGCTTCCTTGAAGATCCTTAAGGTTTTCTTGAGTCTGACTTTCGGACCGGATAAGAACCGCTCCACGCCGACCGGTTCGCACGGTTCACGCACCGCGAATTCACGGCCCTTTCCGCATCTGCCGGAAATTCATGACACCGGGCGTCGATTCCGGACGCGCGACCGCCGGCCGTGGTCATTCATTCGGTGTGACGGTGGAGATCTCGTGCCGGCCGGAGTCCGGGCGGAAATGCGGGGCCCTGCCGAACTACGTGACCGATGCGTCCAGCGCGTCCGGTGCGTGGTACAGAGTCACCCCGCCCGGCAGGGACTGTGCCGGGGCAGGGGGAGGCGGTTCGGGCCACTCCGAGGGGGCCGGCATCAGCTCGGGGACACCTTCCGCCCGGGCCGGTGCCGTCCCGAACCGGGTCCAGGGCACTACCTCGGCCGTGGCGGGCCACTCCTGCGCGGCCACCAGCACATGCCGCCCGTCCTCGGTGGACAGCGGTACGGGAAACCCGCCCTCGTCCGCCTCGAAGGCCGGCACGCCCGCGTACATGGAAGCCGCGCCCCCTCCTTGCACCCCGTGCAGATGCACGGCGTCTCCGGGCGCGGCGTGCTTCTTCGCGCCCTCGGACGCGGTCACCACGACGCCTTCGGCCGGGCGCCCCCGGCGGCGGCCGGTCGGTCCGGATCCGCGGTGCGCGGGAGCCGTCGAAACGCGCGGGACCATGTCCATGGCAGCGCGCCGGGCATGTCGACGGCCGCTGCCGCCGGTGTCCGGGACCTCTCCGGAAGACCCGGGAGCGGGCAGGGCGTGCCGGGCGTCCGGGGAAGGCCGCGCGGTGGCGGCTCTCCTGCCCGCCGCGACGGGCACTTCGAGGACGTACGCGGTCCCGCCCGTCTCCCGCACCTCGCGTGCCCGCACCACACCACCGTGCGCGGCGACGATCCCCCGCACGATGGGCTGACGCACGGGGTCGCCGCCGGTGTGCGGCCCCCGGACCTCGATCCGTACGGTGTCTCCCCGCTGCGCTGCCACGACGACGATCGTCGGGTCGACACTCGCGGCACCCATGTCGTCGTCGATGCCCGCCACGTCCGCGACGAGGTGGGTGAGCGCGGTCGCGAGCCGTTCCGGGTCGATCTCCGCCTCGATCGGCGGTGTGTCCACGGAGAACCGGAGCCGGCCCGGGCCGATCAGTTCGACGGCTCCGTCGATGCCGTCGTCCACCACTTGGTCGAGCAGGACGACCTTCTTGCGCAGCCCGTCCGCGCCCGCGTCGAGCCGCTGGTACCCCAGCACGTCGTCCACGAGGGCGGTCATCCGGGCGTATCCGGCCGACAGGTGCTGCAGGAGCCGGTTGGCCTCCGGCCACAGGTGAAAGGCGTCGTCGGCCGCCAGGGTGCCGAGTCCGGTACGCAGTCGCTCAAGAGACCCGTGCAGGGCTCCGTCCAGGACTGCCTTCAGCTGCGCGTGCCGGGCGTCCAGGGCGGCGTAACGCTCCTCCTGCTGGCCCAGTTCGGTGTTGTGCCGCTCGATGAGGTCGGCGAGCTGCTCCTCGTGCTTCTGCGCGAGCTGCTCGTAGCGGCGCTGATCGGTGAACGTCATGACCGCGCCGACGAGTTGACCCCCGTCACGTACCGGTGCGGTGGTGATGTCGACGGGAATCGGCTCGCCGTCCTGCGCCCACAGGACCTGCTCGCGGACCCGGTGCTTGCGGCCGGATCCGAGGGTGTCGGAGAGCGGTGATTCCTCGTACGGGAAGGGCTCGCCGTTCGCCCGGGAGTGCAGGATCAGCGGGTGGAGCTGCTGCCCGCCCAGCTGGCTGGCCCGGTAGCCGAGGATCTGTGCCGCGGCCGGGTTGACCAGTACGACGCGGCCCTCGGTGTCGGTGCCGACGACCCCTTCCGACGCTGCCCGCAGGATCATTTCCAACTGCCTTTGCGAGCGCACCAGTTCGGCCTCGGTATCGAGGGTGCCGGCGAGGTCCCGTACCACCAGCAGGAGGAGCCGGTCGTCGCTGTGGCCGTGGTAGGGGTCGGACGTCTCGTGCCGGTCGTCCAGGTGGACGCCGGTGACCTCGGCGGCGAACTCGTTGCCGTCGGCACGCCGGGCGACCATGCGTGCGGGCGCGGTGCGGCCCTGCCCGCCGGCGTCCCCGGGCAGCGGCATCGAGCCCGGGAGAAGGCGTGGGTCGAAGTCCGGCAGCAGGTCGAACAGCCCACGGCCGACCAGCACCGTGCCGGGCATTTCGAACATGTCGAGGGCCATGGTGTTGGCATTGACGATCGTGCCGTTGCTGTTCACGAGCACGAGGCCGTCGGGGAGGGCGTCAAATATGGCCGCGAGGCGGTCGGCACCTCGGGATGGTCTGTTGTTCACGACGACGCTTCCTTCCTGAACCACCGCATCTTGCCCGCAGGTCCTCCGGGGCCGGCAGCTTCCTGCCGTCCGGAACACGGGCGGGTGAGGGGTGTGGGGTACGGTCCGCCCGCGCAGGCGCGCCGTCGCGATGTGGGCCGCGACAACAGCGCCCTGCACGAGCACGCGGCATCGGGCCGATTCGACTCGCCGCATTGCCACTTGGCGTGCCGCGGCGAGGGGCCGCCGCGGCACGGGGCGAGGGGAGGTCAGCGGCCGCCTGCCGCCGAGCGACGACGGCCGAGGGCGAATACTGCGGTCGCGCCGATCGACAGCACGGCGGCCCCGGCGATGGCGATGTAGGGCGTGCTGCTGCTGCCTCCGGTCTCGGCGAGTTCGGTGTTCGGGGACTGTCCGGTGGCGCCGTCGGTGCCGTTGGCCCCGGGTCCGGCGGCCGCGTCGGCTGCCGCCTTCGGCGCGGGCGAGGCACCCGAGCCGGTCTGCGTGCCGTGGCCCTGGTGCTGGACCGAGGACTTCGCCGCACCGTCCGCGATCTTCTGCTCGGTCGGCGCGGACGCCGTCGGCACGGGGGCGTCGGAGCCGCCGGCCTTGTTCCCCCCGCTGTCCTTGCCGAAGACGACGTCCGAGCAGGTGTAGAACGCCTCGGGGGAGTCCGAACGCTGCCAGATCGAGTAGATGAGGTGGCGGCCGGACCGGGCGGGGACATCGCCCTGGAACACGTAGTCGCCGTTCTCCATCTTCGGGTCGGCGACCTCAACGAACGGCTTCGCCTCCAGGTCCGACCACTTCAGCGGCTTTGCCGGGTCGTAGGACGCCTTCGTGATGTACAGCTCGAACGAGCCCTTGTGCGGGGCGGTGCCCTTGTAACGGAAGGTGTGACTGCCCCCGGACATCTTCGTCGACGGCCAGTCCGCCCGCGGCAGGTCCAGCCCCCGGTACTTGTCGTTCGCCGCACTGCACAGCTTCCCGTCGGGAATGATCTGCTTCGACTTCCCGACCGCATTCGCTATGTTGACCGCGTTCCAGTCGTAGAAAGCCTGCTTTCCACTGGCCTCCACAGCCGCCTTGCACGCCGCCGACTGCGGCGACTCCACACCCTCCGCATAACAGGCGGCGACACGGCTCACCGGATCCGTCATCGACCCATGGGCCGACGCCGGAACACTCAGCGAAAAAGTCAGCGCAAGCGATGCGCCACCCGCAGCAGCACACACGGCAGCCTTGCGGCGAACGGTCATGGAAGAACTCCTCACCAACGATGATCTCCGGGGGACAGACCTGCGGGACAGCCATTCGGCACGGCATCTCCACGGCCCGGCGATCAGCAACCTAACCCCGGAAACCCCGGCAATCGGCCCCCCGGAACCGCCACGGGCAATTCTTATGGATGCCTTAAGGCATTCCTCAGGCTCCGATCACTCAAGCGAGTTCCCGTTCCGTCGGACAGCCTCGGAGGCCGGTGCCCCGGGGTGACGGTGACTCAGTCCGCCCCCGCACTCCGCGAGGCGCCCGTGGTCCATGGCGAGCCGGGCTCCGGTGGACCGGGTCCGCATCCGTCGCCGCAGGCCGGGACGGGCTGAACAGGCGTTGCTGCGGCGGGAGGACGGCGTCCGCGGTCTCGTACGGGCGGGGCCCGCCGTCACGGGCCGGACACGGTGAAGAGCGCGCCGTACGGATCGCGGATGATGAAGGCGTTCTGCGACGGGTCGTCGAGTGCGGGAACCAACGACGACTCGCCACCGGCGTCGAAGGCCGCGGCCGCGGCGCGTGCGCCGTCCTCGACCCGGAAGTCGACGATCCACCGGGGCCGGATTCTGGGGTCCGCGGCGGTTTCGACGCCCCCGCCGCGCAGGGTGGCAACAGTGCGTCCTTCAAGCCCGACGCGGACGTGGTCCTCCGCGTAGTCGACCGTGCAGCCACCTGGAGGCTGGGCCCAGTCGAAGATCCCCGCATAGAAGATGGCCGCCTCGAAGGCGTGGCGTGTCTGCAGGTCCAGCCGCGCGGGTGCGCTGCCCCGCCCCACCGACCAGGCAAGGGCCATGCCCTCCCAGATGCCGAATACGGCGCCGTCCCGGTCGGCGGCGATCGCCGCGCGGCCCTCGGCCAGCTTCACCGGACCGACGGCGAGTGTGGCACCCCGCTCCCTGATCCGGTCCGCGGTCTCGTCGGCGTCGTCCACGGCGAAGTACGGGGTCCAGACAGCGGGCGTGCCGGCGGCCGGAGAGCAGCAGCCGATCCCGGCCACGGGCCGGTCGTGTGCCACGGCCACGGAGAAGTTGCCGCCGAGGGTGCTCGCGACGAACTGCCAGCCCATGACATCGGCGTAGAAGCCCTGCGCCGAGTCCAGATCGTGAACGATCAGGCTCACCCAGCAGGGAGCGCCGTTCGCGTGCCTGATCCTTCCGAGGGCCGGCATTCGATGCTCCTTCGGGTCGTCCGCCGCTGCCGATGCCCCACGGATCGCCCCTCGCTCCACGTGGACGACTCCGCCACGTGGTCCGCCGTGAGTTCCGCGATCGCTCGCCTCCCGTACCAGGGGCTCGGCCCCGTCTCCGTGACCGACCGTCGTACGGGGTTCGCCCGTCGGTGACCGACGTCCTGGCGATCGGCAGGCCGAGTTCGTGATCCAACCGTGTACCTCGGACCGCTCCACCGCACCTCAGCACTCCGGCCCCCACGCCCGATCCCACACCGGCGGGGCCGGTGAGCGGGCCCGGCCGGACTGTCGGCCCGGCACCCCGGGCCGGGCCCGGTCACGTCGTGGCTGCGCGCGGACGGTGCTCGGACAGCCAGCCCTCGGCGTACGCGACGGCGTCGGCCAGGTCGAACAGCCTGGCCTGCGCACCGCCCACCGCGCCGTGCACCACCCGGTGTTCCTCCTCGAAGGCCGCTCCCAGTTCGTCGAAGCGTTCCGAGCAGATCGAGGTGTCACGCACGGTGGCCCACACACGGCCCTGCGGAGTCATGACCGCGAAGGAATTGTCCGCCTGCGGCGAGGGAACGCGGTACTCGGCCAGATGGAACGCGGTGCAGGATTCGAAGCCCACCCCCAGGAGAAGAACCCGCGCCCCGCCCTCCTCCAGCCGGGCAAGCGGGCTGTGCTCGCCGAGCCGGCAGTCGAGCGCGTGACCGTTCATGAGCGCGGCGGCACGTGGGCCGATGGCCGCGAAGGACGTCTGCGGATGGCAACTGCGTACCGCACCGGGCCAGTTACGCACGGTTTCCGGGACGACACCGACGCCGAGGGTGGGAGTGGTCCGCGCGTCGAAGGCGGGCGTGGAGGCGCGGATCTCCGCCCACCACGCCTCGGGCACGGGCGGGTTCGTCCAGTACGCCGGGTCCGAATTGTCGGCGCAGTGGGCCGGAGCCACCAGAGTCCCCGTGTGACCGAGGGTGTCGAGCAGCGCCTTGACGACGACGGCAGGGCCGCCGCAGACCCAGCCGAGGGAACTGAGCGAGGAGTGCACAAGGAGGGTCTCACCGGCGCGCAGGCCCATTGCGCGGAGGTCGGAGGTGAGCGAGTCACGGGTACACATGGGGCTGGGCGAAGATTTGATGGACATGACCGGTCAGTGTCGAGGCACCGAGCCGCCCGGGCCACCGATTTTCGGCACGGGGCGCGCTTCGGTTCCGGCCACACGGCAGTGGCGCTCGAAGCGTGCCGGAGCAACCGCTGTCGGTCACCGCAGGGCACGGTGTCGACGTACCGCGTCGCGGTTGGCACACCGCTGGGAGCAGTAGCGCCTGCGTCCGGTACGGGAGGTGTCGGCGAAGATCACGGTGCATTCGGTCACGGCGCACCGCCCGAGCCGCCGCATGCCCCGTCCCACCAGGTGCAGCGCGGTTCCGACGGAGATCAGCGAGAACAGCAGGGGGCCGAGCGGCTGCCGGTCGTCGCGGTAGTGCAGGTGCCAGCCGTCGTCGGCGTGGTCGGTCAGCCTCGGGTGGGTGGCGGCCGCTGCCAGCATCCGGTTGAGCAACTCGGCCCGTTCACGCTCGTCGTCGGCGTCGACGACCTTCTCCCACGCGTCCAGTACTTCCTGGGTGCGGTCGACGTCCTGTGCCGTGACGGGGTGTTCGAGGGCCAGGCCGGCCGCGCGGCAGCGGTCGGCGAGTTCCCCGGCGTTCGCCGGGCGCCGGTTGGCCAGATCCGCGGCCAGGTTCACGACATCCTCGCCGTAAGGGTTGAGGTGCATAGGACCATTACACCAGTCTGGTGGTCATGAGACCACGCACTGGGAGCGGAGCCGCTGTACGGCAGGCGACGGAGGACGACATCGCGGAACTCGTGCGCCTGCGGGCGATGTTGTTCGAGAACCTCGGCGGCGACTTCTTCGCCCCCGCATCGGGAGGCGAAGACTGGCTGGATGCCCTGACCACCGTACTCAAGGATCAGCTGACCACGTGCGCCGAAAGCGGCTCCGGCACCGTGCGCATCCTCGTCGCGGACGGTGAGAACGGCCTGGCCGCCTGCGGCATCGGCACGATCGAACAACGGCTGCCCGGTCCGCACCTGCGCAACGGCCGGATCGGACAGGTGATCGGCGTGGTCACCGACCCGAGGTCCCGGCGACGTGGTCACAGCCGCAGGATCATGCAGGGACTGCTCGGCTGGTTCCGGGAGAGCGATGTCGCCCGAGTCGATCTCTACGCCTCCACCGAGGGCGAACCGCTGTACCGCGATCTCGGTTTCACCGACCACCCCGACCCGTCGCTGTACTGGCGCCCGTGACCACCCGGCGCGGCCTCTCCTCCGCTCCCCACGCCCACTCCTTCCGCTGGGTCGTCCTCGGCATCGCGACCTTCACCCAGGCGGCGTCCGGCTTCTTCGTGCAGGGCATCGGCGCGATGGGCATCCATCTTCAGAACCAGCTGCACTTGAGCACTGCCCAGTTGGGCCTTCTGATCTCGGCAGCCCAGTTGGCTCCGCTGGCCGGCCTGCTGGTGGCCGGGGAGCTGCTGGACCGCTACGACGAGCGCTGGGTCGTCGGAGCGGGCGCCTGCGCGGTCGCGGTGAGCCTGTGCGCGGGAAGCCTCGCGCCGGGCTACGGGGCTCTGCTCTGTGTCCTGCTGGTCGTGGGCGCGGGATACAGCACGGTTCAGCCCGGCGGGAGCAAGTCGGTCGCGTCCTGGTTCGACGCCTCCCAGCGGGGTTTCGCGATGGGCATCCGCCAGGCCGGTCTGCCACTGGGCGCCGCACTCGCCTCTGCGGTGCTCCCCCACCTGGCGATCACCCTGGGCTGGCGATCGACGCTTCTGGCCGGTGGCCTCGTCGCGCTGCTGGGATCCGCCGTCTTCATGGGCTTCTACCGCCGGCCGCCCACCGAGACCTTGGAGACCAGTCACGTCCTTCCTCGGGACAGCACACCGCGCGCCCCGCTCAAGTCCCGACTCGGCATCCGGCTACGAATGCTCCGCGAACCGTCGATGGCGAGGATCATGCTGTCCGGGACGACCCTGATCTCGGTGCAGTCCGGCGTGGGCATCCTGACGGTGCTGCACCTTCATGAAGCGGCTTCCGTCGGCGCCGGCACGGCGGCTCTCGTCCTGGTGGTGGCCCAGGGAGCGGGGGTCGTCGGCCGGATCTGCCTCGCCGCGTGGAGTGACCGCAGCAGGTCCGGACGGTACGGCGCCGTCATGATCTGCATGGTCGCCGTAGTCATCGGAATGACGGTGCTGATGACACCGCTGGGGCGGTCACCGGCGATCGCCTGCTGCGTACTCGTCTGGCTCGGGTTCTTCGGCTTCGGCTGGTACGGCCCGTGGGTCGCCCACGTGGCCGAATCCGCTCCACCGGGCAGAACCGGCTTCGCCCTCGGGCTGGCCATGTCGGCCAACCAGATCGCCATCGTCACGGTGCCACCCGCCCTCGGCCTGCTCAAGGACCTCACCCACAGCTTCGTCCCGGCCTGGGCCCTCCTCACCACGATAACCGCTGCCGCCCTGATCGTCCCGGCCGGGGCAGAACGCAGGCGTCGCCAGTCGTGTTCCACGCGTCGGACGGATTTCGCCCGGTTCACTTCGCGTTCGCCGCGGGATCCAGAGGACGGCCCGGGGGTTCGCCGGCCGGGTGCAGCTGGGTGAACTCGTGGGTGATCAGGCCCATCAGGACGAGATCGTGGTGCCGTCCGGCCATGAACACGTGATCGCGGAGGCGACCCTCCTCGACGAATCCGAGCCGGCGGTGAAGTGCCAGCGAGGCCCCGTTGTGCGCGAAGATCCGTACCTGGCACTTGTGGAACCGCCGCTCGGCGAACATGTGGCGCAGCAACAGCAGTACGGCTTCCGCCGCGTACCCGTTGCGCCGGAACTCGGCCCCGATCGTGATGCCGTACTCGAACCAGCCCGAACGCGCATCGGCGTGGAACGTGCCCAGGGAGCCGACGACCTTCCCGGTGTCGGCGGCTTCGATCACCAGCTGGAAACAGTCCCCGTCAGTACGGGCAACAGCCTGCTCCTTCGCCCGGGCACGATGACTCTCGGCGGAACGAGGCGGGTTCAGCAAGTCTCCCAACCGCTCCTCGTCCTCGGCGAAGCGCATGAGCGCGGTCCAGTCGTCCGGCTCGATCCCCCGCAGACGTATCCGCTTCCCCACCCAGAACGAAGTCATCCCTCATCGAATCACGCACCGGCATCGCCGTCCAGGGCTGTCACCACCTCTCACAACACCACCCTGACCAGGTACTTCGCAGCACAGACGGTGGCCTGCGGGGCCGTTCCCGCACCGCGTTCGCGGGACTTGTCGGTAGGGTCACGTTCATGAGCGTCGAGGTGCAGGTCGTCCGCGAGGCGACCGATGAAGTGGTGGAAGCGATCGCCCGGCTGCTGCCCCAGCTTTCGAGCACGGCCGGTGTGCCCGATGGGGAGTCCGTGACCCGATTGCTGCGCAGTGACGCCAACACCCTGTTGCTGGCCAGGGTCGACGGCCGCGCGGTGGGCATGCTGACTCTGATCGTGTGTCCGTTGCCGTCGGGGCTGCGCGGCCGCATCGAGGACGTTGTGGTCGACGAGGCGGCGCGGGGTCACGGAGTGGGAGCGGCGCTGACCGAGGAGGCGCTTCGCCTGGCCGACGCGGCGGGGGTACGGACGGTCGATCTCACCTCTCGTCCGTCCCGCCGGGCAGCGAATCGGCTGTACGAACGCCTGGGATTCGAGGCCCGTGACTCCACCGTCTACCGGTTTGCCGTACGGCCGTAGGCGCCCGGCGCCGACCGGCGCGGCCGGTGCCGGTCCCGCCGGGGCCGGCACCGGACTCGTCGTCCTGGACGGATCCGCGGCGCGTGTGCACCTGCGCCGTGCGCTCGTGTGTCCGCACCGAAGCGGTCATGCTCCGGTCAGCAGCACCTCCAGTGCGACGGCCGTCTCCGGATGGCGGCCCGGCAGTGCCGCGCCTGCCGGGCGGCCGGGCTCCGCCGTCTCCCACGGATCCTCGCAGCCCAGCAGGGCCGCCACCGCGTCGCATGTCGCGGGGTGCGCGGCGAGGAGTGTGCAGCCGTGGGAGCCTCCGGCACTGTGTGCGGAAAGCATGGCCTCGGAGTCCGGCCGGGAGTGCCACGGCGGCACCCACGCGTCCAGTGCCGCGAGCCGGCCGGGGAAGGTCCGTCCGGCCTCACGGATCAGCAGGGGAGCCAGTTCCGAGCCGCCGGACCGCAAGGTGGTGATCAGCGTCGGCAGCCATGGCAGGAGCACCGGGTCCGGCAGCCGTGCGAACGCGTTCGAGACTGCCTCCACCACGAAGTCCGTGAGGCCCGGGACCGGTTCCAGGGCGTGCACGAAACCGCTGAGATAGCGCGGGTAGGCGGGTACCACCAGGGGGTTGCCGAGCAGCTCGTCGCACTTGGCTCGCAGGTCCGCCCGGGAGAGGTGGCCGAGCTGTACCTGCGCCGCCCACAGCAGGGCCGTCTTCGGCGGCTCCTCGGGATGTGACTGGGCCACCGCCAGTTCCAGCTGGGTCCGGTCGCAGCCCAGCGACAGCGCCAGGCTCTCCATGCTGAACAGGAAGCCCAGCATGGCCGCCACCTGGCGGACGGTGGCGTCGTCGTCGGTGAAGGCGGTCGGCAGCAGAGTGCAGTAGTGGGCGTATCCGGTCTTGGCGAAGGACTCGATCCATGGCGGCAGCACCGGCTCGCTGGTGCGGTAGTACGCCAGCAGCCGCCGCACCCGGCGCAGTACCTCCGGCGCACCGTCGACGCTGCGCTCGGCCGACAGCACCTCCAGGGCGTGGGTGCCCAGTTCGTCGGCGAGGCGGCGGCTGCGCAGGTACAGCGTGGCGTCCTCGACGGCTTCCAGGACGGTCGCGGCGGTGGCGCGCCGGTCGTAGGCCGTGCGGCGCAAGCGCTGTTCCAGCACCTGCTCGATGCTGACGCCCTCGTAGCCCAGCTCGATGAGCGCGCGCTGGTAGGTGCCCAGAGCGAGGTCCCACGATTCCTGGATGGGCCGCTCCCCCAGTTTCCGCTCTCCCATGATGGGGCGGGCGGCGCCCTGCGGCATCAGGTGGCGAAGCATCCACAACGCGTCGGAGCACCGCTCCAGTTCGGGTCGCGAGGCGATGTCCAGCAGTGCTCGTTGTACGCCGCTCTGCTGGAGCTTCAGGCCCAGGGGGGCGAGCCGGTCGTGGACGTCACGGGCCAGTGGCGGCAGCGCCTCGTAGCCGACCTGGCCGACCCGGTCGCCGCCCATCATGATCTCCACGAGGCGCCGCACATCGCGCCGGCCCGGCACGGTGTCCTTCTCGATGCAGGTGACCGCCGCGTCCTGGAAGTCGTACGGCGTGGGCTTGGCCCGGTCACGCATTCCGGCCAGCAGGATCGACGTCTCGAACACCGCGATGGCGTCGGCCGTGGAGGCGAGGTAGCCGTTTCGGCGGGCGGCGCGCACGATCTCCACCGACCAGCCGAGCAGTTCCGCTTCGTCGAGCCGGTCCAGGGCCGGCGGTCGCTGCAGGAATCCGGTGAGCCTGTCCGAGGGCGGGAGCTCCGGGGCGGGCCCCGTCGGGGCTGCGGCCTTCTTGGCTCTCGACTTCTTCGCCCCCGCCTGCCCGGCCAGGCGGAAGGGCTCCACGCGGGTGCGCCGGACGTTCTTCGCCCACACCGTCGCGGCGATGGACACCGATCCTGCCGCGAGGCCGAATTGTGCCTCGATCGCCGCGTGGCTGGACGGGATCAGGCCGTGCTGCCACGTGGTGGCGCTGGGCGGGCTGATCTCGAAGGTGTCCGTGCCGTGGACACCGAACTCGGCGACGCGGCTGGCCGCGTGGAAGGCGCCGCAGACGTAGAGGCAGTCCGCGGGATCGGTGCCGGTCGCGGCCAGGTGTTCGCGCATCCTGGTCCACATGTGGCGTTCGCGGTCCTCGTCCACCCGGACCCGGTGGGCGTCGCCCGGTGCGAGTCGCCGGAAGAGGCTGCCGATCAGGAGCATGACCTGGCGGTAGGTGTCGTGGTCGCTGTCGCCGAGCGGCAGCTCGACGTACTGGTGCCACCACTCCGACCAGTGCCGCACCTTGCCGTGGTGCAGCAGGTGTTCCTCCAGTTCGGCGAAACGCGGTCGCAGGTCTCCGATCTCCACGCCGACCGCGTCACCGTGCAGGGCGGCCTCCTCCTCGGCGGGAGGCGCGTCCGGGTCGGCCGGCCCGGCGGACTCCGTCGCGCGCGCGTCCCACTGGAAGACGTGGTCCGAGGAGCGGTCGACGAGGACGAGTTCCACGCCCGGGGTGTCCAGGGCGTAGGCGATCGCCTGGTATTCGGCGGAGGCCTCGGTGATCGGTGCGACCACCGAGAGCGGCGACCACTCGGCGGGGAAGCCGTCGACCTCCGTCGCGAAGGACTGGACCGCCACCGGGAGCTTGCAGTTGCGCAGCTCGGTCAGCAGGGGCGCCATGTCCTCGCACAGTTCGAGGTAGACCACCTTGGGCTGCTTCTCCCGCAGGCGACGGGCCATCGCGACGGCCGAGGCGGGTGAGTGATGACAGACGGGGAAGATTTCGAGCGGCTCGCGGACCGCGTGGTCGACGTCGTCGACGATGCCGAGGAGGATGCCCTCCAGGGCATCGGGTCCGTCGGCGAACGTCGCGGCGGCCTCCTGCAGCTGACCACGCAGTCCTTCGAAGGTCCCCTCGTGGGTGCTGGTCATGACAGGGTGGCGATCGCGTCGCGGCCGCCCTCCAGGAACTCCGGCCAGGAGCCGCCCTCTTCCTTGCTGCGCGGCTCGACGACACCGTGCAGGTACTTGTTGAGGATGGCCAGGTCCTCGGGCTCCCGCCGGGCCAGTGACCCGACGAGCGAGGAGGCCAGCGTGCGGGCCGTGAGGGCGCGGTCCCCGAAGAAGTTGCTGTGCAGCACCGCGTCCTCCAGCACTCCGATCTGTTCCGCGGTGGACAGGGCGGACTCCAGTTTCTCGTCGTCGCTGCCGGCCGCGGCCGCCGAGGCTCGCAGGTCGGCGAAGCTCTGCAGCAGCACATCGAGCAGCGTCGGCGGCACTTCCAGTTCGATCTGGTGGCGGCGCAGCAGTTCCTCGGTGCGGAAGCGGACGATCTCCACTTCGCTCTTCTTGTTCGTGACCACGGGGATGCGGACGAAGTTGAAGCGGCGCTTGAGCGCCGAGGACAGGTCGTTGACGCCTCGGTCGCGGCTGTTCGCGGTGGCGATGATCGAGAAGCCGGGCTTGGCGAAGACGATGCTGTCGCTGTCCAGTTCGGGTACCGAGATGTACTTCTCGGACAGGATCGAGATCAGCGCGTCCTGCACGTCGCTGGTGGAGCGGGTGAGCTCCTCGAAACGGCCGATCGCGCCGGATTCCATGGCGGTCATGATCGGCGAGGGGATCATCGATTCCCGGGACTGGCCCTTGGCGATGACCATCGACACGTTCCAGGAGTACTTGATGTGGTCCTCGGTGGTGCCGGCCGTACCCTGCACCACCAGTGTGGAATTGCGGCAGATCGCGGCGGACAGCAGCTCGGCCAGCCAGCTCTTGCCCGTGCCGGGGTCTCCTATGAGCAGCAGGCCGCGGTCGGAGGCCAGGGTGACGATGGAACGTTCGACGAAACTGCGGTCGCCGTACCACTTCTGCGAGATCTCCCGGTCCAGGCCGTCGGAGCGATCGGAGCCCAGGATGAACAGCCGGACCATCTTCGGGGACAGCCGCCAGGAGAAGGGCTTGGGGTTGTCGTCGATGGACTCCAGCCACTCCAGTTCCTCGGCGTACTTGATCTCGGCGGGGGCGCGCAACAGGTCGGACATGAGGGGGCCTTTCTAGGCGAGGAACGTCTTGAGCTCGTTGACGAGCTTGCGGATGTGGCCGGAGAGCACCGGCGTACCGAGGTCTTTGAAGCGCTCACGGAACCACGGGTTGACACTGCCGCGGCCGGAGCTGGTGACCGACCCCACCGGGATGAACCTGGCTCCCGATCGGTGGATGGCGACCATGCTCTCGAACAGCGGCTCGTGCCGCCATTCGTAGAAGTCGGAGATCCACACCACGACGGTGTTGCGGGGCTCCGCGATCTTCGGCTGGGCCAGTGCCATGGCCACCGTGCCGTCGGTGCCGCCGCCGAGGTTGGTGCGCAGCAGGGTCTCGAAGGGATCGTGCACCCATGGGGTGAGGTCGAGGGCCTGGGTGTCGTAGGCGATCAGGTGGACGTCGACCTTCGGCAGCCCGGCGAAGATGGACGCCAGGATGGTGCAGTTGACCATGGAGTCGACCATCGAGCCCGACTGGTCCACGACGACGATCAGCCGCTGGGGTGTCGTCCTGCGGGCCGTGTGCCGGTAGTAGAGGCGGTCTACGTAGAGCCGTTCCTCCTCCGGGCTCCAGTTGGTGAGGTTCTTCCAGATCGTCCGGTCGAGGTCGAGGTTCCGGAACACCCGCTTGGGCGGGACGGAACGGTCCAGGGCGCCCACCGTGGCCTTTTCCACCTGGGTGCGCAGTACTTCGGCGACCTCGTCGACGAAGCGGCGGATCAGATCCTTGGCGTTGGCCAGGGCTGTGCCCGAGAGGTTGTTCTTGTCCCTGAGCAGTTGCTCGATCAGCGACATGCTCGGGGTGAGCTGCGAGGCGAGCTTCGGGTCGGCGAGCACCTCGCGCAGGTGCATCCGCTTGACGAGGTCGGCCTCGATGGCGCCGAGTTCCGGGCCGATCGCCGGGATCAGCCGGCTGAGGTCGGGGGTCGTGCGCCCGCCGCCGGTGCCGGTCGGGCCGGCGCCTCGGCCGCCGGCCCCTCCCCCGGCACGACCGCCGCGCAGCTCGCCGGGCCGGCAGCCCAGTGCGCGCTCCAGCCAGCCCGCGTCGGACTGCCAGCCCGCCAGCTGTCCGGCGGTGACCGTGCCCGAGCCGGTGGCGAAGACGTTGAGCAGCACCTTCGACACCAGGGCCGCCCGCCGCACTTCGGCGGCCCGGTCGCGTGCCTCGGCGGTCCCGGATCCGAGATCGGGGTCAGGGCCGGGAGCGGAGTCGGAGGCAGGTACGGGTTCGGGTACGGGTTCGGAGGCGGGTGCCATCAGGCCGTCGAACTCCGTGGCCAGCTCCGGGTGGCGCTGCACGATCGAGTCGACGGATGCCTGTGGGTCCAGCAGCGCGGAGGGCAGGCCGATGTCCTCGACGACCGCGAGGCTCGCGGATTCCAGCGTGCCCTGTTCCTCGGAGTCGAAGAGCCGGGCCAGCAGCCGCCAGTACAGGACCTGACGGCGGTTGTCCTGGGGATCCGCCTCCGGAGTCCGCAGGACGGGAGAGGCCTGCGCGGTCTGGAGTGTTTGCGGGGCCCGAGCAACTTCGTCGCCCTGAAGCGGCCCGTTCCCGGCAGTCCGCTCCGTCGTGTTGTGGTCCGTCATTTCCGCAGCAGCCTTCCCGCACGCTCCCGCAGCACGGCCACGGCGTCGGTGGCGGCCTTCTCGGCCTTGACGCCGGCCTTGTCTGTGGTACCGCCGGCCCATCCCCCGGCGTGGATCGCGACGGCCTTCTTCCGTACGGTCGTCTCGACGGCCAGGGGCTGCACGTGATACGTCCCGGCGTCCCAGCGGAGCAGTCCGATGCAGGCGCCGGATGCCGCGACGGCCTCGGGGGTGAGCGGTCCGGCGGTCGGAATGCGGTCGGTGTCGACGGCCAGGGGGCCACCGGGGAGTGTGAACGTGAGTGTGCCGTCATCCTTCTGGACCGAGTAGCCCTCCAGGAACACGGGGACGGCGATGCGCGCCGGGTGCCGGTCCAGGGGTGCTGTCGCCTCGTCGGTGGCGGCCGGCAGGGCGACGCGGGCGGTGGCGAAGGCGTCGGCGGGCTCGCCCCGGCCGGCGCGTTCGTCGCTCCAGATCAGGTCGCCCTCCGCGGTGACCGGCATGTCGGTGAGCTCCATCGACCGCCCCTCACTGACGGCGGTCAGCAACGACATGTGCGGGCGGAGCAGCTGCCAGAGACCTGCTCCGACGACCGTGTCGGGTTTCGGGACCGCGATCCCGGCGCGCACCAGGCGGGGCGCCGTGCCGTCGGCGGGCTCGAACACCGCGTGGACCTGGACCTGTACGGCGGTCGCGTGCTCATGGACGTCGACGCCGAGAGGCAGGAGACGGCCGGTGGCCGTACCGTTCATCGGCGCGTCGGCCGCGCCGGGCACCGTGAGCAGCAGAGCACGTGACCACAGATCGGCCCAGCGGCGTACCGGAGTCCGTTCCATGGAAGCGCCCGGGCAGGACGCGGCGAGTTCGGCGGCGAAGCCGTCGAGAAGCGTCGCCAGTCGGCGCAGTCCTGGATCGGGAAGCATCGCGGAGACGACCGGCGCCGCGCCGGAGACCAGGTCGTGATCGATGCCCTGCCATCCGGAGCGGGCCAGGTCGGAGAGCCAGGAGCGGGCGGCGGTGAGCAGGTTCGCCACCTGCTTCCCGGCGGGTTCGGGGGCGGTCGCCTCGCCGCGGGGTCGGCCGGTCGCCTCTTCGATACGGCTCATCAGCGCGTCGTGGACGGAGCCGAGGAGCGCGGTGCGGGCGGCGGCGAGTGCGACGAAGTGGTCTTCGTTCGCGGCTCCGCCCGCCGCCTTCTCGGCCGCCTCGGCGACCCTCGCGGCCAGCGGCGTCCCTGCGACGGCATGGGCGAGTCCGGTCAGACCGGCGCTCTGGGCGGGTTGGGGACGGAGCAGGCCCCCGACAAGTGCCCGGTCGAAGCCGTCGACGGCCGCCAGTACCTCGTCGAGCCCGGTGATGTCCTCCGCGAACAGGTCGGCACGCATCACGCCACCGCCCTGGTCGGCGGGAACCACTGCATCTCCGGCAGTGGTGCCGTGGTCGGGGTGAGTTCCAGGTAGGCGAGATGGCGCAGGAACCGGCTGAAGACGGGCGCGGCGGCCTTGGTGTCCCCCTGCGGTGGACGTGCGGCGCCCATGCCGTCGGTGATGGTATGCGCGCTCGGCTCCCCGTCCGACGGCTCGACCCTCAGGTAGCGTGCGACACGCTCGGCGCCGTACTGCAGCACCGCCTCGTTGATCAGGGCCCGGATGTGATTGCAGAACGATCCCCGCGCTCCGCCGCAGGGACGGTTGTTGTTGGTGCTGCACGCGAATGTGTAGGTGGCCGCGGCGACCGACGACACGTAGACGCGCCCGATGTCCGAGCCGCTGGACACCACACCCTGCAGGCGTCCGTCGGCCAGTTCGACGAACGGTACTTTGGCCAGCTTGCGCGGCCGCGCGGGCGCTGTCACCCGTGCCGTGCTCGACCTCTCCCAGTCTGACAACGCACCACTCCTATGTGCACCAGGGCGACTTCCTCGCCACAACGGCAGGACACGACCGAACATACCTACGGGCACTGACAATGCCCGGTCGCGGCCGCGGAACCGCCTCGTCCACCGCCCTCGGCCGGACATGGGTGTGCCCCACCGCACGGCCGCGACCGTCGAAGTGCGGTCGTGGCCGCGCGGCAGGGCATCAACGTTTCAGCACCGGAGTGAGGCGTCGTCCGCATGCGACAAGGGCCGGCGAACAGCGGAGGGCGCCCCCGCCAGGCGGGTGTCAGAAAGTGCGCGCGGGGCCCGGGGAGATCATGGCCTCACTGCCCGGGGACAGGGGGTGGAACGGGATGGCGACGAGATCGTACTGAGGACACGGCGTCGTGAAGCACTGCTTCGGCGACGGCACACAGAACTGCCCGACGGGCGCCACGACGGCAGCACACGGACTCGCCTGTGGAGCAAGGGAGCTCGACTGCGGCGCGGCGGAGCTCGTCCGTGGTGCGCCGGAGCTCGTCCGTGGTGCGCCGGAGCTTTCTCCGGCGAGCGCCGGGCTCGCAAGGGTGAGGGGCAGGGCGGTGAATGCGACCGCCGTGGCGGTACGCAGCAGGTTCTGAATCACAAGCAGCAGAGTTAGCCGCAGCTCGGCGCGCCGTCGCGGCGACGGAGGGGTCAATCACCCGTACGGGTCGCGAGGTTCACCCCCGGAACACACTTCCCATTGCCGGCAAGGGCGCGGACCGCCCCTCTTCCGACCGCCCCTCCCCCGGCCCCCGGCTTCCCCGGTCTTCGGAGGAGAAGGCTCAGACGGTCGTGGTCCGGGCACTCCTCAGGTACGCGCGACGGCTCCCGCAGCGATGAGGAGGGCGACTGTTGCGGCATGCGGGCCGGCCTGCGCCCAGTCCAGGGGCGAGCGGCCGGCGCCGTGATCTTCGCGGAGGTTCGGATCGGCTCCGTGCGCCAGCAGTTCGCGCACCGCTTCGGTGTGTCCCCAGCACGCGGCCGCGCACAAGGGCGTGCCCTCCGAGCCGAGTCCGCCGCTCTCGGTGTCCGGTGAGGCCCCGGACACCAGGAGCAACCGGGCGATCTCGGCTTCGCCGTTCACGGATGCCAGGTAGAGGGGGGTGACGCCTTCGCTGTCCGCCCGATCCGGGTCGGCCCCGGCCCGGAGGATCGTCTTCACCCGGCCGGATCGGCCCATGAGGACTGCTGTGCCGAGGTGTTGGGAGAGCTTCTTGCGCCGCCGCCGGTTCATGGGAGCGAGGCTAGCGGCCGGCAGCGCGGCGTGGACAGCCGTTCCGGCCCGCCGGGTACCGGCCTGCGATCACCCGACCGGGAGACCGAGCCCCGCGGCGATCGCGCTGACCCGGGTGAAGACGGACACCGGGTACTGGTCGTCGCAGTACTTGTTGCCCGTGGAGACCACACCGATCACCTTGCCCCCGGCGACCAGAGGGCCGCCGGAGTCGCCCCGGCAGACGCTGTCGTGGGTCTTGGCGGCCGGGATCCCGCACACCTTGAGCGCGGCGGACTCGCCCGGCTCGGTGAAGGGCGCGCACCCCTTGAGCGGCGCCAGGGTGAGCGTGGCCGACTTGAGCCGCTTCCCGGGGGTGTCGGTGGCGGTCTTGCCCCAGCCCACGGTCTTCGCGGTCTTCCCCGCGGCATAGAGAGCCGAGTCCTTCGGACCGGCCGGCTTGAGAGACGCGTACGGCATCGGCTCGGAGAGGGTGATCACCGCCGCGTCGTAGGTGAGGGTGGCCGCGGCGAACTTCGGGTGGATCCTTACCGACGCGACGTGCCGGACCGTCCCCTTGGTGCTGCTCATGTCCGTTCGCCCGCCGATGACCAGCAGGTCGCGGGGCTCGGGGGCGTCCTCGATGCAGTGCGCGGCGGTGAGCACCTTGGTGGCTGCCACCAGCGTGCCGCCGCAGAACTGCTCGCCGTCCGGAGTCTCGATGAGCATGGCGTACGGGTGGTCCACCACGGTGGTGTTCTGCCCGCCGTGGACGGCGGCGGCAGGAGTCGCGGTGGCCGCGAGACCGGCCGCGGCGAGGACGGAGGCGGCCAGCGCGGCGGCCGCGGAACGCCTGTTGAACGTGAACATGTGGTCCCCCCAGGACACATTGCGTGGCCGGTGGCCGCGCGTCGTGTGGAGGAGGATGCGCAGATCGGAGCCGGGGTTCCGTGATCGGCCGGTCCGAATCGCGCGGACGCTGCCGGAACACCGCACAGGGCTTGTCGCACAGTTCTTGGGACTGTGCGACAAGCCCTGCCATCACCGGGGAGCCGGGGGAACCGGACAGCTCGGGGTCCAGGCATCCCGGCATCCCGGGAGCCCGGGAGCCCGGGAGCCCGGGAGCCCGGGAGCCCGGGAGCCCGGGATGCCGAGCCGGGGATCTGCGGCGTCGGAGCCTACTCGGCCGCGACCGCCCCGGTACCGGCCCCGGCCTCCGTCTCCGCCGCGGCAGAGGTCTCCGGGCGCCGGGTCGAGCAGACCAGGGCGTTGTCCTTCACGTCGGCGACGATGGTGTCACCCGGCTCCGCCTCGCCGCTCAGCAACAGGGACGCGATCCGGTTGTCGAGTTCGGTCTGGATCGTGCGGCGCAGCGGGCGGGCGCCGAACTCCGGCTGGTGGCCGTGCGCGACGAGGAGCTTCTTCGCTGCCTCGGTGACCTCCAGCTCCATGTCCTGGGCCCGTACACGGCGCTTGCTGCCGTCGAGCATGAGGTCGACGATTTCCCCGAGGTCCTCCTTGTCGAGGCCGTGGAAGATGATGGTCTCGTCCACCCGGTTGAGGAACTCCGGCGGGAAGTGACCCCGCAGATCGCCCATCAGGTCGTCGCGGATCTCGGAGACATCGCCCTTGTGGGCGAGGATGCGCTGGGCACCGATGTTGGACGTCATGATGACGACGGTGTGGCGGAAGTCCACCGTTCGCCCCTGCGCGTCGGTCAGGCGCCCGTCGTCGAGAACTTGCAGCAGTGTGTTGAAGACGTCGGGGTGCGCCTTTTCCACCTCGTCGAACAGGAGCACGCTGTACGGCTGGCGGCGCACCTTCTCCGTCAGCTGGCCGGCCTCCTCGTGGCCCACGTATCCGGGCGGTGCGCCGACGAGCCGCGAGACGGTGTGCTTCTCCTGGAACTCGCTCATGTCGAAGCGGGCCATGCGGTTCTCGTCGCCGAAGAGCAACTCCGCGAGCGCCTTGGCCAGTTCGGTCTTGCCCACACCGGTGGGCCCGAGGAAGAGGAAGGAGCCGACGGGGCGGTTCGGGTCGCCCATTCCGGCCCGGTTGCGGCGCACCGCCTGTGCGATCGCGGTGACCGCCTCGTCCTGGCCGACGACACGGGAGTGCAGCGCGTCCTCCAGCTTGAGCAGCTTCTCCTTCTCGCTGGCGGTGAGCTGCGTGACCGGGATGCCGGTGCGGCGGGACACGACTTCGGCGATGTCGGCGGTGGTGACGTCCATGACGCCCTCGCGCCGTTCCTCGACACCGGCGAGTTCGGCCTCGGTCTCCGCGATCCGGAGCTTCAGCCCGGACGCCTTGTCGAAGTCCTCGGACGCGACCGCTTCGTCCTTCTCCCGCTTCAGCTTGGCGAGCTCGTCCTCGCGGGAGACGACCTCGGTGGACCTGCCGAGCGACCGCAGCCGCACCCGGGCGCCCGCCTGGTCCATGAGGTCGATGGCCTTGTCCGGCAGGAAACGGTCGCTGATGTAGCGGTCGGACAGCTCGGCCGCCGCCACCAGCGCGTCGTCGGCGAAACGGACCTGGTGGTGGGCCTCGTAGGAGTCCCGCAGGCCCTCCAGGATCTGAATGGTTTCCTCGACCGTCGGCTCGGGCACCATGACGGGCTGGAAACGGCGCTCCAGCGCGGCGTCCTTCTCGATGTGCTTGCGGTACTCGTCGATGGTGGTCGCGCCGACGACGTGCAGTTCACCGCGGGCCAGGGCCGGTTTGAGCATGTTGCCCGCGTCCATGGCGCCCTCGCCGGACGCTCCGGCGCCGACCACGGTGTGCAGCTCGTCGATGAACAGGATCGTCGAGTCCGCGGCGGCGCTGACCTCGTCGATGACGTTCTTGAGCCGTTCCTCGAACTGGCCCCGGTACTGGGAGCCCGCCACCAGGCCGGAGAGGTCCAGGGCGATCACCCGCTTGTCCTTGAGGGTGCGGGGGACGTCCCCGGCCACGACGCGCTGGGCGATTCCCTCCACGATCGCGGTCTTGCCGACGCCGGGCTCACCGATCAGCACGGGGTTGTTCTTGGAGCGTCGCGAGAGGACCTCCACGGTCTGCTCGATCTCCTCGGCCCGGCCGACCACGGGATCGAGTTTCCCGGCCTTCGCCTCCTCGGTCAGGTCGCGTCCGTACTGGTCGAGTGTCGGGGTGTCGCTCGTTCCGCCCGCCGGGGTGCCGTCGGCCCGTGCCGCGTTGTCCGCCTCGCGCCGCAGTTTGCCGGTGTCCGTGCCGTAGGCACCGAGCAGCTTGGCCGCCCCGGACTCCTGGGTGTCCAGCAGCGCGCCGAGAATGTGCTCGGGCCCGATGTAGGAGACCCCGGCCGCCTGCGAACGCTCATAGGCCTGCAGGAGTACACGCTTGGCGGCCGGGGTCAGGCTCGGCTCCGCGGACGGGGTGGCGCTCTCGCCCGGCAGGACTTCCGCGATCCGTTTGCCCAGCTCGTCGGGGTCCGCCCCGGCCTGTGCGAGCAGGGTGCGCGCCGGGTCCACCTGGGTTGCGGCCCACAGCAGGTGCTCGGTGTCCAGGTCCCGGCTGCCGTCCTCGGTCGCACGTGTGGTCGCCCGGCCTATCAGCTCACGGGCGGATTCGGTCAGCAGCCGCCCGATGGGAACCCGCTGCACCTGTGGCGGTGAGGATGCCGGGGACATCCCGAAGAACCGGTTGAGCAGTTCGTTGAACGGGTCCGGGCCGCCGAAGGAGCCGAAGGAGGACATGGTCATGGTCACCGTCCAGTGAGTGCGGGTGGGTAGTGGAGAGCGCGAGCGGTACGCCTGCCGGGATCGCCCTGCGCCGGACACGGACGTGAGGTGCCCGGGACCGCGGCGCGTCGCAGTCGCCCCGTGGCCCCCATCGACAGGTGATTTCACTAGACCAACGCCCATCCCGTCTCGCAACGGCGCGGGCGACCACCCAACGCCGGCGGCCGTTGCCCTGCACCGCGTCACAGACTTCCCGGCGATGTGACGGACCGGCCCGGAGTACGCCGTTCGGGTGGCATCCGGGGCGGCCGTGCCGCACCGCGCGGGCGACGGCCCCGGCAGGTCGCCTCGCCGACCGCCCGGACGCGGCCAAGACTTGCGCCATGAGCGACAACGAAAAGGCGGAGGATCTCAAGGGCGGCCCCGGCCACATCATCCTGCTGGCGGTCGTCTTCGCCGTGCCCGTCCTCAAGCTGGCCTGGACGCTCGGCGGCGGAGGCGAGGCGAGCGAGGCGCTGGTCGCCATGGAGCCGTCCAACTGGCCGGACGTGCTGATCGGCATGCTCCTCAACACCGCGCTGCTCGCCTCGGTGCTCGCCGTAGTGGTCTCGCGCACCACATACGCGTACTTCGCCGCGAAGGGCGGAGCCCGGGTGCACGCGGACAGCTCCGTCGTTCACACGTTGCTGGTGGCCGCCGTCGTCCCCCTCACCTTCGCGCTGGTGGTCGGGGCCTTCCACGGATGGTGGTGGGGCGCCGCGGTGGCCGTCGCCTCGTACGCGCTGCGGCTCGGCGTGATCGTCGAGTACCGCACCGGACGTCGCGAGCGCGGCAGCGGCAAGCGCACCCGTACCTCCCCCTCAGGCCGGCTCCAGCACTCCGCCGACGCCGCGGCCGTGGCCGCCCTGCTGCTGGCCGGGGTGGTGCTTCCGTTGATCGCGCTGGCCGGGGCGGTGGACGGCCGCTCCTGGACAAGTGTTGTGGAATGCGATGTGAACACCGGAGAGGGGAATGAACGCGCTCGTCTGGTGGAGTTGGGGCGCAAGGGCAACGGTGTCGTGGGCTGGGACATCGAGGCGGACGAGGTCGTCAACGGCATCAACTGCGGGGTCTCCGAGAACGATGTGGTGCGCGCGCCGTTGTGGCGCTCCTGAGGACGGGCCCGGTGGGTTTCTCGGCGCGAGGCAGCCTCTCCTCCGCCACGACCGGTTGATCACGCCCTGCCTCAGTGGGTGACGGCCGCCAGCAGCCCGGGGAGTTGGGCCATGTCGTCGAACACGGTGGTACGTGGCCCTTCGAGCCGTGAGGCCGGTGTGAGACCGCCGCAGTAGCCGAAGGCCCTCATCCCGGCGGCGCGGGCCGCCCGGACCCCGTACGCGCTGTCCTCGATCACCGCACAGAGTCCGGGGTCCACGCCCATGGAGCGGGCGGCGTGGAGAAAGAGGTCGGGGGCCGGCTTGCCCGTCGCGACATCGTCGGCGCTGAAGATGTTCTCCGCGAAGTGGTCGCTCAACCCCGTGAGCCGGAGGTTGCGCCTGATGCCGTCGTGATCGCCGTTCGACGCGACACAGACGGGGGTGGTGAGGCGGTCCAGTACCTCGGCGACGCCTTCGACAGCGGTCAGTTCGGCGTCCAGCGCCGTACGGTACAGATGCTCGTACTTCTGCTGCCAGTCCTTCTCCAGCCGGCGCCCGAGCCGCTGCTCGACGGCCGCCGTACAGACCTCGCCGGACGAGCCGACGAACTGCTCGATGATCTCGGCTTCGGTGAACGGGCATCCCAGGTCGGCCATGACCGTCGCGTCCACCCTGACGCATATCCGTTCACTGTCCACGAGGACACCGTCACAGTCGAAGATCACCAGTTCGAGAGGGCTCCGGGTCATGGGCTGCAGCATAGCGCCGTGCGATGTCCCCAGGTCCCGGCCCGACCCGGGCCGGTATCAGCAGCGGACCAGTACGAGCAGCGGGTCAGGAAGGAGCAAGCACCGGCCGGGCCCGTTGACTCGTGGCATCCAGTTTCGGACATGCGCAGGATGGCCGTGTTCCGTTGCGGGACCGGCGTGTTGGCTCGTCCGCACCCGGCGGCCTCGGCGCACCGACGACCGGTTCGGCGACCCGGCGGTCTCCTGTGGACCGTGCCCGCTGACCACTGCGGCCGGGAGCGGACCGAATCACCACACCTGACACATCGTCAGAAACATGGCTTGCGTACGCCTCCACCTCGGTGCGTTCTATTTCCGGATTTCTACGTTCTTGTCAGTGACATACGCCACGCTGGGCACATACCGCCCAACACCGGCTTGGAGGCCAGTAGTGGACGCCCAGGACCTCGCGCAGCTCGCCGACAAAGAGTTCGAGCAGATTCTCACCTCGAACATTCACCCGCCCACCCGCGACGCCAGAACGTGGGCGGCGATCACGCATCCCGACAATCTGCCGCGCGCCCGGAAGATCCTCACGCATGTCCACGAACGCACCGCGAGCGTACTGCGCCGCCGGAAGACGGAGCGCGAGGAGTTCCGCATCGAGTGCTTCGCCCGGGGTGAGGCCGGCAAGCGCGAGTGGTTCGCCACCCGGGCCGAATTCGAATCGCTGCGGCGCCGCACCGCCAACTTTCACCAGCGCGTCCAGCGAGCCATCTCCGAACTGGGCCAGGAACAGCGCAACGTGAACCGTGCGCAGAGCCTCAACTCCGGTCAGCAGAGCCGGGAGACGCTCCGCGAACTGGCCGTCGCCGTGCAACGCCATCAGGCGGTCCACGCCCGCAACGGCGGCGGCGCCGAGCCGGCGGACCACGAACTGTGGCGGCACCTCGACCGGCTGACCGTGCCCACCGGCCCCGGGCAGGATCCGACGACGCTGCGCACGATGCTCAGCATCTACTGGACCGACATGCACCCGGTCACCGACGATGCGGAGTACCGGACACGGGCCGAGCACATCGCCCGGAGCACGCCCGCCGCCCCCTCCGCCGCCCACTGCTGTGTGCCGCAGGCCCGGCGTGTCCATGACCGGGAGGACCGCGCGACATAGCCGCTGTCCCACCGGGCCGGCGGTGCGGGTGCGGGGCGCGGCGGAGGTCGTCCGTCGCGCCCCGCACCCTGGATCGTCCGGGTCAGGAGGCCTTGTACAGAACCGGCTTCGCCACGTGCGGGTTGGCACGGGCGCCGAGGACGCGCAACCGGACCTCGGTCGTTTTGACGGGCACGCTCAGCTGCTCGATGCTCCTGCACCGGTGCAGGCGGCGGCGATTCCGTGTGTTGGTACGCCGAGGCCCGCGCGAGTGGGCGAGGGCTTCGGCGCACCGTCGGCCGGGCCCCTCGGTCAGCCGACGTTCACATCGATGCAGGCGTAGAAGGCGTTGGCCGTGTCCGCGATGTTCCACACCGCGAGAACCTTCTGCCTGCCCGACAGGCCACCGAAGTCGACCTGATGGGTGACGGTGGAGCCGGGCTGCGCACCGTTGTCGTTGAACTCCGCGATCTTCCGGCCGCCCGCGAAGTACTGCCAGGTGCTCGTGGCGTGCCGGGCGGTCAGGACCCACTGGAACGATGTGCTCCGGCCCACCGGGGTGACCTGCCACCCCTTGGAGTCGTCGTCGAGATCGGCGAACCTGCTGTTGCCGCCACTGCAACTGGTCAGCCCCTTGGGGCCTTCCACACTCTGCGGCTCGTACTTGATCTCCCCGCAGCTCACCGTTCCGGCGGCACACTGGGCCTGGCGGCTCGGAGGCGACGAGATGTATCCGTGGGCACTGGCGGAGCCGACCGGAAGGCTCAGGACCAGTGCGGGGGCGAGTAAGGCACCGATGACTGCGGCCGTTTTCCTTTTCGCGTGCATGCTTCTCCTTCACATGAGGCGTCGCCGCACACGAGCGGGCTGTGGGGGCCCGGGGGTGGCAGACCGGCCTCTCCAGTGTGGGGGCCAAGAAGTGCGAAGGGCACGGCAGGAACCTGCCGCGTACGCCCGGGACTCGCGACGTCCGGCAGGGCCCTGCACTTGGACTAGACCATACCCATCGGCGCGTTCACGTCAAGGAGCCCGGCAACATTCGGTACCACCCCTCGCCGGGCGGGCGGCGCCTCGGCCGCACCCGGCGACGGGCCGGACGACGGGCCGGGCCCACCGGCCCGCGCACCGCCGGCGCGGAGCCTCCGTCCAGTGGCGCGTCACCACCCCGTCGCGCCGTCCACGCCCTCCCGCACCAGGTCGGCGTGGCCGGTGTGGCGTGCGTACTCACCGATCATGTGCAGGTGGATCAGGCGCAGCGAGAACTCCTCGCCGCCATGGACGAAGGTGTCGTCCAGCGAAGCGGTGGCGACGATCTCGTCCGCGAGCCGGCATTCCTCGACGAGGCGGGCGTAGTCCTCGGCCGCGCGGGACGGGTCCAGGTCCTCGAAGTCCGCGTCCTTGCCCTTCGCCGGGTCGTACATGGAGTCGAACGACTGCCCGGCGAACCGCTCCCGGAACCAGACCCGTTCGACCTTCGCCATGTGGCGGATCAGCCCGAGCAGGGTGAGGTTCGAAGGCTGCACGGTCTGTCGGGCGAGTTGCTCCCCGGTCAGGCCCGTGCATTTGTGAAGCAGGGAGCTGCGGAACCATGCGAGGTAGCCGGTGAGCATCTCCCGCTCGCCGGCCACGAGTGAACCGGATGTGCGCGTAACCTCGGGTGCTGTCCATGTCATGCCATGATCATGCCTCGCCCGCCACGTGGCCGTGGAGGGTTTTCACCTGCCGTCGGTGGACCCGCTCGACCGGTCGGTCGTGGAGGACGTGGTGATGGAGGTGGCCGCCCCGAGCACCAGGAACAGGATGAGCAGCCACTTTCCCGCACCGCCCATGACGAGCGGTCGCGTGGCGGAGCGCGGCTGCTGCTGCGGTACGGAGAGGTCGTCGTCGCCGAAGAAGCCCTTGGGGTAGGCCGGAGTGAGCATCATGGCGTAGGCGCAGAAGCGCATTTCGTACCGGAGCACGGCGGCCGTGGCCTCGAAGAGGGGGCGGGGCATGCGTCCCAGGATCAGGGTGATCAGCCACCAGATGATCGCCACAGTCCACCAGCCGGCCACGGCGAGGCTCTGCACGACGGCCGCCGGAATCATCAGGATCAGCCGGAAGAGGACGGCCAGGCGGTTGAGGGCGGTGGGTCTGACCTCGATCCGGGCCGGGTAGTCCGGCGGGGGGTCGAGGGCGAACGGCGGATACCGGTCCACGAGCAGCATGCTGCCGGCGCCGACCCGCACCTGGTAGCCGAGGTATCCGGCGAGGAACCGGAAGAGCGGTTCGGGCAGCCGCCCCAGGACCAGGGCGGCGAACCAGCCCACGATGACGGTCAGCACGGCCGCGATGTGCAGGAAGAACAGCACGATGAAGTGCGGGATCAGGATCAGCAGCCGCACCAGCACGGTGAGCCGGCGCTGCCGTGGCGGCTCGACGATGTCCAGCACGGGCAGCCACTCGGCGGCGGTCCATGCCCTCGGGCCCGGACTCCACTGGGCGTCGGCCATGTCGCTCCTCGTCGGCGGGTGGTCCGTACGCCGTCGGCGCGTACGACGTCTCCCCACGCTGGGCCGGGTGGCGGCGCCCCGCAATCGGCAATGGTCCGAACGGGGGCCGCCCCTTCGAGGTGGTTCCACGGCGTACGGGTGGCCGGGTGGCCGGGTTCACCCGGCGGGTTCGAGCAGCCTTCCGCGCAGTGCGGCCACCAACTTGTCGTCCGTACCGAGGAATTCGGTGACGTAGGCGTGGACGGAGCCGTGTGTGGCGGTCAGGTCGGCCAGGAAGAACCGCATGATGTCGGCGGGCGCCGTGCCGTATCCGGGCCAGCGGGGCTCCAGGCCCGGATGGTCCGCCCGCCAGTCGGCCAGCAGCCGTTCGGTGGCGAGCCCGGTGAGGGCGAAGTCGGCGACGATGTCGTCCTCGGCCACACCGAGCAGGGACAGGACGAGTGCGGCGAGCAGCCCGGTCCGGTCCTTGCCGGACGCGCAGTGGAAGACGACGGGACCGCTGTTCTCGTCGGCGATCACTTCCAGGGCGCGGCGGAGTTCGACCACTCCGTCGTGGGCGACCTCGGCGTAGCGGTCGGCCAGGAAGCGCCCGGTCTCCACCTCCGGCCCCAGGGCGGCCTGGTCGTAGGGCCGGTGCTCGATGCTGAGGTTGTGGTAGCGGAGCCCCGGCGCCTCGGGCACTCGGCCCTTGGCGGCGATCTCCCAGTCGTACCGCAGGTCGATGACCGTGCCGATCCCGAGGGCCCGGAAGCGCTCCTCGTCCGCGCCGCGCAGCTTGCCCAGTGAATCGGACCGGTAGAGCCGGCCCCATCGGACCGGTCGGCCGCCGTCCCCCGGATAGCCGCCGACGTCGCGGAAGTTGTGCAGTCGCTCGAATGCCAGGTGCCTGTTCACGGCGGAGGACTCTAGAGCCCCACGGCCGAGTACGTCGACATCGCGGTGGTGCGGGCTCGAAACGAGAATGCAGGCGTGTCCACTCCCGAGCGTCGCCCTGCCCCCGCCCGCCGTGCCGGGCCCGGCCGATGGGGCGAATGGGCCCTGCTGCTCCTGTCGGCCGCCTCCGGGGCGGCCGACGCGTTCGTCTTCATCTGCGTCGGCCAGGTCTTCGCCGGGGTGATGACGGGAAATCTGGTGCTGCTCGGAGCTTCCGCCGCCGGCGCCGGAGAGCAAGGCGTGGCGCTGCGGGTGATCACCGCGCTGGTCGCGTACGCCGTCGGCGTCGGCTGCGGTGCGCGGATGAGCGAGCGTTTGCGGTGGTCACTGCCGGTGATGTTGCTGGTGGAGGTGGTCCTGCTGGCGGCCGCGGCCGTGCTGTGGGCGCTGGGGCTGATCGCCTCGGGCGGGGACCGGCTCGGGCTGCTGGCACTCATCGCCGTGGCCATGGGAGTCCAGGGCCGGATCCGGGCGACGCCCACGAACTATTTCACCGGCACGCTCACCGCCCTGGTCGGCCGGGCGGCGCTGCGGTCCTGGGAGCGGGGGGACCACTGGGTGGCCGGCCGGCTGGTCGCGGTCGTGGCGGGCGCGGCCGTGACCGCGCTGACCGTGCGCCTGTGGCCCGGTGCGGCTGCCGCGGTGGCGGCGGTCCCGGCAGCGGGCGCACTGCTCGCAGAGCTGGCACACCGGCGGACCTCAGGGAGCTGACCTGCGACGATTCCCGGGACAGAGGAAAGCCCCGGCCGGATCGGGGGAATCCAGCCGGGGCGGCTCAAAGGTGGGCGCGGTGCGCGGCATCCACATATGGGTGAACGATAAACCACCACTTCCCGTTCCCGGAAACGCGCCCCCCGCACTGTGATCCACAGCACGGGACGCGCCCCCTGCACCCCCTACGACTTCACGGTCGGCGCTCCTCACGGAAGAGCACGTGCTGACCCGCCACGGGGTCGAACTTGCGCAGCACCAGCCGGTCGGGGTTGTTGCGACGGCTCTTGCGGGTCACATAGCTCTGCCCCGTTCCGGCCGTCGACCGGAGCGTCACGACAGGGCGGGTCCCACTGCGTGCCATGGGCACCTCCAGACTCTCGCACCGACCCCACTCCCCACGATGGGAATGGGTGTCGTTTTCGTTCTGCTGACGTAACGCGACGGCTCACCGCCGCATTCCCGCCGCCGGGCGACGGCGCCCCGCATATGCCCCCGACCGGAACCGGCGTGCGGTGAGAGGACGCCGCACGCGGGCGCACAACCGTCCCCACACGCCGGATGACTTGCGCCAACGTCCGTCGAGAGCAAGGGTGTTCGACGGACCGACGCCCTGCGCAGCCTGTGACATATGCCAGAAGCAACAACGTCTCGAGTGTTGCCAAATCACTTACGGGCTCCCGCAGGCTGTGCCACAGTCATCTTCGGCCCACCCTTCAGACCTGGTCGTGCCGCGCCTGTATCGGAGTACGAGATGCCGTCCCCTCTGTCCGCGGACCGCCCCGCCCCACAACCGCCCGAGCGCGACACCGTCGATGCCCTGATCAACCGGACCCTCCGGCTCCGTGGCGACGTGGATGCCGTGCGGCGGGACACGGTGCTGATCGACGAGGAAGACCCGCAGCTCCGTTGGCAGCGGGCGCTCTGCGATCTCGCGGTCCACCATCTCGACGACCTCGGGGCACACCTGGGACAGCTCAGGGAGGGCCTGCCGCCCAGGACCGCGCAGCACCACGCACGGATCCCGGCGCCGGGAGCAGCGCAGGACACGTCGTCGCGGGAGGACCCGCGGGAGCGTTACGAGGAGCCCAAGCCCGGCTCGCTGATCGGCCGGGTGGGCAGCGCCGAGTGGAACCTGCTCACCGACGACGTCAGCTGGTCCGAGGAACTGTTCCAGATCTTCGGCAGGCCCCCCGCGGCAGGACCGCTCTCGCTCGACGAGCTCCCGTCCATGCTCCTTCCCGAGGACCAGCCCCTGCTCACCGCTCTGGTGACCGACTGCCTCGTGGACGGCAAGCCGATAGACGGCGAGTTCCGCATCACGCGGACCGACGGCCGGGTACGCACGCTCCACATGATGGGCGAGCCCGTCCTGGATTCACACGGGTGCACCGCCTCCATGTGGGCCGTCCTGCGTGACGTCAGCGAGCTGCGGCGCAGCCAGCAGGCGGTGCGCCGGACCCATGACTCGCTGCGCAGCCGGGAGCACCGGGCGCAGACCGAGCACCGTCTGGCGGTCGAACTCCAGGAGGCCGTGCTCCCGCCGTGGCGGGGTTCGCTGCGGCTTCCCTCGCAGGGGCCCGGCGCCCTGGACATCGCGGCCCACTACCTCCCGTCGGAGTCGAGCTCACTCATCGGCGGCGACTGGTACGACGCGCTGGAAATGCCGGACGGCCGGACCGTGCTCACGGTCGGTGATCTGACCGGGCACGGCGTCCAGGCCACCTCGGCCATGGCGATGCTGCTGGGCGCGCTGCGCGGCATGGCCGTGGCCGGCATCGAGCCGGGTCCTCTCATGGGGCACCTCAATCAGTTACTGGAGTCCTCCGTTCAGCCCGCTCTCGGCAGCGCGGTGTGCTGCCGTGTCGATCCGGCCACCGGCACCCTCGTCTGGGCACAGGCCGGACACCCCGCGCCGCTGCTGTTCCGCGACGGTGTGGGGCGTCCGCTGCCCGCGCCGGACGGGGTCCTGCTCGGCGCGGCCTCCGGGGTCGCGTACGAGCAGGACGAAGTGCGCCTGCTGCCCGGCGACGTGCTGGTACTGCACACCGACGGACTGAACCGTCACAGCGACCGGGGTGCGGGCCCGGACACGCTGCCGGCTCTGGCACCGCGGTTCGCGCAGGCCCGTTCGGCACAGGAGTGCCTGCGGACCGTCGTCGCGGAGTTCGGCGGCGTCGAACGCCTGGACGACGCCTGCGTGCTGATCGCCCGCATCGGGGCATAGCGCACGACGGCATGCGTACAGGATCACGGACACACGGAACACCGGACACGACGCAGTACGCAGGAGGGCGTGCCCGCCCACGGGTGCGGTGCTCGGACGGCCGGTAGCAGGAAAGACGGTGGTCGGATGGTCAGTGCCGGGCGCCCCTTCGTCGCGGCGCCCGCAGGTCAGATCTCCGAGGACCGCCTGCGCTGCTTGATGATGGAGCTCTGCGGCAGGGAGAGCTTGATCTCCTCCCGCAGGTCCTCGATCCTCGCGTAGCCCGCGAACTGGCCCGTGAGCCGGTACATTTCGCGAAGCCGGTCCCAGGTACGGTGCGAGGAGGTCTCCCCCATCGTCACCAGCGCAAGTCGCGCGTAACGGTCGGCCTGCTCGGGATCGTCGGCGATGAAGCAGGCCGAGGCGAGCGAGATGTAGTCGAAGATCTTGGACCGCTGGCGTCCGTTGGCCCGCAGCTCCAGCGCCAGCTTGGCGTGACGCTGGGCCACGATCGCCGCCGACGGATCGTGTTCGGCGAGCGTACGGAAGGCCAGGGCCTGCATGCCGTGCATGTCCGCCTCGTCGAACATCTGCATCCAACTGGGCGGCGGCACATCGGTCTTGTCCGAGGTGAAGAGCTCCTCGGCCTTCCCGAGCGTGCGCCGCATCGCCTGGCCGCGGCCCATGGACGCCTGTGCCCAGGCCTCGATGGTGTGCAGCATCGCCTGGGTGCGGGGCAGAACCATGTCCCCGGAACCGGACTTGGCGAGCTTCATCAGATCCAGGGCGTCGTCGGGACGCCCCAGGTGGACCATCTGACGGGCCGCCCTGGAGAGCGCCTCGCCCGCGCGGGGACGGTCGCCGCCCTCGCGCGCCGCGTGGGCCGCGATGATGAAGTACTTCTGGGCGGTGGGTTCGAGGCCGATGTCGTGGGACATCCAACCCGCGAGTACCGCGAGGTTGGCCGCCACGCCCCAGAGCCTGCGCTGGAGATGATCGGGGTGACGGTAGGCGAGCATGCCGCCCACCTCGTTGAGCTGGCCCACCACGGCCTTGCGCTGGAGTCCGCCGCCCCGTGAGGCGTCCCAGGCGCGGAACACCTCGACGGACCGTTCGAGCGCCTCGATCTCGTCCGACCCGATGGGCGCGGCCTCGTACCGGTCGAAACCGGCCGGGTCCGCGTGCAGCGGGTCTTCGATCCTTGGCGCGTCGGCCGCCAGTACGGGGTCGGAGTGCAGCCAGTCGTGCATGGGGCCGGTGATGGTCGATCCTGCGGCGAGCGCGGCGCCCGCGCTCACCAAGCCGCGTCGGTTGAGCATGAGGTCCATTCCCGTGAATTCGGTGAGGACCGCTGCCGTCCGCTCGGGCGCCCACGGCAGTCCGTCGGGATTGTCCTGCGTCCCGGCCTCCCGCCGCTTCCCCACACGCCCGCGTCGGCCGAACCCGAGGTCCTCGATGGTCACGACACGACCGAGCCGCTCGGTGAACAGGGCAGCCAGCACCTTCGGCACGGGATCGCGGGGGGACTCCCCCATGTCGATCCAGCGCCTCACCCGCGAGGTGTCGGTGGCCAGTTGCGGGTGGCCCATGGCCGCCGCCTGCCTGTTCACCATTCTCGCGAGTTCGCCCTTGGACCAGCCGGCGAGGCCGAACAGGTCGGACAGGCGGGTGTTGGGTTCTCCGGTCACGTCAAGCCCCCAGGTTCTCGGCTGTGTCGACAGTAACCCCCTGTCAGAGGCCTTGCGACAATTCGCCAGGGTTCGCCAGGGTCCGCCAGTTGGTCTGCCACCCGCCTGCCGGTGTCAGGTAGGAAAGCGCCACCCCGCCCGGCAGCCCTAGGTACTCCCCAGGGTGCCGAACGGCCGCCGGCCGGGGCGGTGCACGCAACTTGTCGGCGCGCGAAGGGATCTGTCTCGCCCATGTACACAGCATCGTCCTCCGTGACCGCCCCGCCCCGGCCGCTCCGTCCCCTGGGGGCGGGCGGCGGTCCGTACCTCTCCCCGCACGCCGCTCCCCCGGCGCCCGGCACGGTCCGGCCCCGCCGGCCGGCCGGGACGGTCGGCCCGCCGCTCAGCGGCCGGCTGGACCTGTCCGGCCCGCAGGGGGCGCAGCTGAGAATGGCGATCGCCTCGGTGCACCGGATCTGCCCCGAGTTCAACCCCGTCCAGGTGCTGCGCCGCAGCGGCCGTTCGGTGCTGCTCGTGGGCTCCACCGGCCGGGCCACCGCGGTCGCCAAGTGCTTACTGGACCACTCGCCGGCGTGGTCGGAGCGGTTCCGTCACGAAATAGCTGCATATCGTGCGTTCGTCCGGCACCGTCCGCCGGTGCGCGTGCCGCGGCTCATCGCGGCCGATCCGGAGAACTGCACACTGGTGATCGAGCGGATGCCCGGCCGGGTGGCCGCGTTGACCCGGCATCCCTCGGAGGCTCCGCCCCGTGCCGATGTCCGGGCCGCGCTGGGCGCGATCAGCCGGGTCAACGCCTGGCGGCCGGCGCCGGGGCTGTTCGACGCCCCGCTCGACTACGCCTCGCGGATCGCGCGCTATCACGAGCTGGGGCTCTTCACCGACCGCGACCTGGGTGATCTGCAGAAGCTGCTGCACGGTCTGGCGCACGCGGGCGGGCGGCAGGGCATGGGGCAGTTCTGTCACGGTGACGCCCTGCTCTCCAACATCCTGCTGTCGCCGACGGGTCCGGTGCTGGTGGACTGGGAGCACGCGGGCTGGTATCTGCCCGGGTACGACCTGGCCACGCTGTGGACGGTCCTCGGTGACGCACCGGCGGCGCGGCGTCAGATCAGCCAGCTGGCGCAGGCCAACGGACCGGCCGCGCGAGACGCGTTCCTGGTCAACCTGATGCTGGTGCTGACCCGCGAGATCCGTACGTACGAGACGGCCGTCCAGCGGGCCATGCGGGATTCGACGGCCTCGGGCGCCGGTCATGAACGCCCGGGCGCGCTGTCGTCGAGCGAGGAGCAGCGGCTGTTGCTGCGCCGGCTGCACGACGACTGCGCGATGGCCCGCAGGGCCGTGCGTGCCGCGGTCGGCACCCGCTGACCCTGCCGGGGATGCGCGTTGCGGGTCCGGTGCCGACACACCGGGCCCGCAGCGCGCCGGGGTACGTCAGGGGCTCTTGAAGTCGACCGCGTCGATGTCGAACGAGTTGTCCTGCGGGGACGTGAGGACGAGGTACAGCTTGTGGGTTCCCTTCAGTTCCTGGACGGGCACGGGCGGGGTCGCCTCGTAGTTGTCCCAGCCGCCCGTGTTGGGCACCGGGGTGGTGGCGAGCAGCGGGCCGTCGGCGGAGTCCGCGCGGAGTTCGATCGCGCCGACCCCGTTCGGTGAGGACAGCCGGTAGCTGACGGTGCCGATTCCCTCGACACTCATCGGGTCGAACGCGACCCAGTCGCCGTCGGAGATGTCGCCGATCCGCTTGCCGTTCTCGGCGCCCTCCTGGGCGACGATCCGGGTGCCGGACTGCGCGTCGTAGTACTCCGCCTGCTTGTGCTTCGGCTGGAGCACGGCGCGGCCGTAGCCGGTCAGTGCGGAGACTCCGTCGCCGCCCTTGTCGGTGTACTTGGCGTTGAGTACGTAGGTGAGGTCCGCCCCTTCGGGGTGGCCGCCCAGGTCACCGGTGTCCACGGTGCCCTCGCAGCCGGGGATGTCGGTGGTGGGGTGCTCGTGGTCGTCGTGGCCCAGGGCCGGGTTGACGGTCACCCTGGTGCAGTCGACCGGGCCGTCCTCGGGATCGGTGACCGTGACCTTGTACGGGATCTTGTCGCCGAACTCGATGAGTCTGCCGCTGACCGGGAATTCGATGGTCACCTTCGGCGCCGTGTTGCCTGCGGTGACGGGGATGTTGGCGTAGCCGGACTTGCCGGTGGAGTCGGTGACCTTCAGCTGGGCGGCGAAGTCTCCCTTGGCCGTGTAGGTGTGGCTGGGCGACGCCTCGGTGGAGTCGTAGGTACCGTCGCCGTCGAAGTCCCACGCGTAGCTGAGCGTGTCTCCGTCCGGGTCGTTGCTGCCCTCGCTGGAGAAGTCGACCTTCAGCGGTACGGGGCCGTCCGTGGCGGAGGCGGCGGCCTTGGCCACCGGGGCGCGCTGCCCCTGGGCGTAGTCGATGCGGTAGAGCCCGGAGTCGTTGTTGCCGCCGCCGAACGAGCTGCCCCATTCGAGGACGTAGAGCGAGCCGTCGGGCCCGAAGGTCATGTCCATCGGCTTGTTGAACTTCTGGGTGGCGAGGAAGTCATTGATCTTCAGGACCTTCTGGTCCTTGTCGAAGCGGACTTCCTTGACGAAGTCGCGCGACCACTCGTAGAAGAAGCTCGCGCCCTCGAAGTAGGCGGGGAACTTCGTGGTGGAGGGATTCTTCCCGTCGTAGTGGTAGACGGGGCCGCTCATCGGGGCCGAGCCGCCGCTGCCGACCTCGGGAAATTCCTCGGAGGCGCCGTAGCCGTACCAGATCTCCGGCTGCTGGACGGGCGGGAGTTGGGTCAGACCGGTGTTGTTGGGTGAGGGGTTGACGGGCTTGGCGCAGTCGAACTTGGCGCCGACCTCCTTGGTGTCGGGGTTGTACGGGGCGTAGGCCTGGTTGTTGCCGTGGCAGAACGGCCAGCCGAAGTTGCCGGCCTTCTTGATGACGTTGTACTCGACGAGGCCCTCGGGTCCCCGGTCGGTGGTGGGCAGTCCGCGGTCGGGGCCGTAGTCGGAGGCGTGGACGTAGCCCGTCCTGGGGTCGACGGTGAAGCGGAACGGGTTGCGGAAGCCCATCGCGTAGATCTCGGGTCGGGTCCTGGCCGTACCGGGGGCGAAGAGGTTGCCCTTGGGGACGGTGTAGCCGCCGGAGTCCTTCGGCTTGATGCGCAGGATCTTGCCGCGCAGGTCGTTCGTGTTGCCAGCGGTGCGGGCGGCGTCCAGCATCTGCTTGCCCTCGCGCCAGTCGAGCGGGGCGTATCCCTGCCAGTTCGGGTCGAGGTTGGGCGGGGTGTCGTCTCCGACGCCGAGGTAGAGCGTGCGGCCGGGGCCGAACTCGACGGCGCCTCCGGTGTGTCCGGGTTCGGGGAAGCTGCGGTCGCGGTAGGCGGGGACGTCGATGACCTTCTTCTCGCTGGCGGGGTCGAGGGTGTTGCCCTCGACCGTGAAGCGGGAGAGCCGGTTGACGTCCTCGGTGGCGCCCGCGGGGGCGTAGTAGAGGTAGATCCAGTGGTTCCTCATGAAGTCCGGGTCGAGTTCCATGCCGACCAGGCCGTCCTCGCCGCCGGTGTAGACGTCGAGCTTTCCGGCGGTGGTGGTGGCATGGGTCGCCGGGTCGTAGATGTTGATCTCGCCGCTGCGCTGGACGTAGAAGACCCGGCCGTCCATGGCGACGTCGAGTTCCATCGGGTCGGCGGTGTTGTCGTCGAGAGCGACCTTCTCGTAGCCGCTCCAGACGGTGCCGCCGCAGTCGCCGGGCTTGTTGCCCGCGGCCCACCTGACGCCGCCCATGACATGGGTGCGGAAGGCGGCTTCGCTGTACGAGGCGGTGTCGTGGCCCATGGCGGTCGCCCAGACCCGGCCGCCCTCGGTGTTGCGGCACCAGGAGATCGGATGGTCGGCGCCCATCGCGGAGCCGCCGGGGTCGTAGGTGGTCTCGTCGGCGGTGACCAGGACGTGGACGTCACCGCGGGGGTTCCGGTCGAAGTTGTACCACTCCTCGGGGCGCTCCCAGCGTTCGGGGAGCCCTGCGGTGGAGGGGTGGACCCGGTCGGCGACCTTGGCGGTGCCCTGGAGGACGCCGGGTGAGTGGGCGGGCATGTGGACGCCGCCGTTGATGGCCTCGTCCCACCAGGGGAAGGTGTCCTCGATGCCCATGTCGAGGGTGTTGTGGAGGGCGACGACGCCGCCACCGCCGCGTACGTAGGACTGCATCGCCTCGCGCTGGCCGTCGGTGTCCCAGACCATGCCGGAGTTCTGGAGCATGACGACGACGTCGAAGTCCTTGAGCTTCGCCGGGTCGAAGACCGCGGGGTCGGCGGTCTCGACGAGTTCGAAATTGCCGGCGGCCGCCTCCTCCTTGAACATCTGGATGCCGGCCGGGATGGAGGCGTGCACATAGCCGACGGCGCGGGTGAAGAGCAGTGCGCGGAAGGCAGGGGCCTTGCCGGTGGTGGCTGCGGTCGCGGGCAGTGCGGTCAGCGCGAGGAGCAGTGCGCCCAGCAGCGCGATGAACGTACGTCGCATGTCGCGGACATGACAGCACAATCGGTGACGGCTCACGAGCGGGTCCTCTCTGCGGATTGCGGACGAGCGGGGTCAGGCGGTGGTGCCGAGGGCGTGGCGCAGAAAGGCCAGGCCGTCGACGGCGATGCTGTCCTGGGTGCCGGCGAGCGGGCGCCAGACCGAGGCGGCGACCGCGATGGCGTCGTTGTGCGCGGTGAACGACTCGATGCAGAGCGGGCCCCAGTAGCCGCACGTGGTGAGCGCGGCGAGGAAGCCCGGCCAGTCGAGACAGTCCGCGCCGGGGGTACCCCGGTCGTTCGCGCACACCTGGACGTGGACGATGCGGCCCGCCGCGCGGTGCACGGCCTCGGGCAGCGAGCGCTCCTCGATGTTCTGGTGGTACACGTCGAGCGCGAGGCCGATGGTCCTCTCGGGAAGGCCGGTCAGCGCTTCGAGGGTCTGGTCCACGGTGTTGAGCAGACTCGTCTCGTACCGGTTGAGGGGTTCCACGGCGAGCCGCACCCCCGCCGCGCGGGCGTGCGCGACGACCGGGGCGAGGTTCTCCCGCAACTCCTCGTACGCGGCGGCGCGTTCGGCACGGTCCATCCGCCAGGTACGGCCCACCGCCGCGTACATGGGTCCGGCGACGGTGGGGGCGCCGAGAGCCCGGGCGGCGTCGACGCACCGGTACAGATAGTCCTGGGTGACCCGGACGGTCGCCGGGTCGGTGTGGACGAGATTGCGGTCGGGCGGCATCACGGCGATCACCGCGGCGGGGGCGAGACCGGAGGCGTCGAGCAGCTTGGCGACGGATCCCGGTGCCCAGTCCCGCTCGTTCTCCAGCGGGATCTCGACACAGTCGAAGCCCCATGCGGACAGCTTCGGCAGCACGTCACCGAGCGTTTCGTAGGTCACCGGCGAGTGCCAGATCCACGGGTTGGCGCCGAGCGGCAGGGCGACGGTCATTTCCTGCCTCCCCACTTCTCGGGGAATCCGGGCAGGTTCTCGCAGCCGCACATCGCGTAGTGCAGTGGCGGCATGCCGGGTTCGAAGTACCGGTCGAGGGTCTCCTGGGTGACGGTGGGCTGCGGCAGCTTCCACTCCTTCGGGACCTGCTGCCCCTTGAGGATCCTCAGCGCGGCGATGACCGGTGTGCGCCACTGGAAGGTGGGGTAGGAGGGGGCGATCGCGGTGAGCTTCTTCTCCTTCCATGCCTGGAGGAAGTCCTGCTGGTCCTCACCGGTGATGGGCGGCACGTCCCGTCCGGCGTCCTCGAATGCCTCCACCGCGGCGACGGAGGTGGCCCCGGAGTCCATCCAGACGCCGTCGATGTCGCCGTTGCGGGTGAGGGCGTCGGTGACGATCGCCTTGGTCTTCGCCGGGTCGCCGTCGGTGAACTTCACGTCCACGACGTCGAGTCCGCTCTTGTCGAACGCGAGCTTCGCCGCCGACCAGCGGGTCTCCAGCACATCGACGCCGGGGGAGATCCGCAGGGCGAGGACCTTCCCCCCGGGCTTCACCTTTCCGACGAGGAAGTCGGCGGCGACCGCTCCGTAGCCGTAGCCGCCGATCGGGTTGATGAAGGTGACGGCGCAGTCGGTCTCGACGCCCCGGTCGAAGACGATCACGGGCACCTTGCCGCAGGCCTGCTCGACCGCGGGGGTGAGGGTGGCGGTGGTGTTCGGGGAGACGATCAGCGCGTCACAGTCCTGGCCGGCGAGCTCCTGGATGTCGGAGATCTGCTTGTCGTCCTTGCCCTGGGCGTCGAGCACGGTGAATCCGGTGATCTCCTCGTGGAGTGCGGCCTCGGCCCGCATGTTCTTGAGGCCGACCTGACGCCAGGGGTTGAAGACCCCTGCGTTGGAGAAACAGAGATGGATTCCGCCGGAGCCCTTCTTCTTGTACTGGCCGGTGTCGACGAGCTCGGGGCTGAGCATCTGCTCCCACGGCCTTCCGGCGGGTCCCTGCGGGGTGACCTCGGCGAGGCCGAGCTGGCGGTCGTACTCGGCCCGGTCGAAGAACCGCGACTGCTTGCCGGTGCCCGGGGCGCCCGTGCCGCCGCTCGCTCCGGCGGCGGGCGCGTCGGGCGGGGCGTCGCTGGTGCAGCCGGCCAGCAGGGCCGCGCCGAGCAGTGCGGCGACCGGCGCGAGGACGTGTCCGAGCTTTCGCGTACTCATGAGGTTTTCGCTCCCGGGGATTCGGTGCCGCGGCGGCGCAGCCTGGACCAGTCGGCTGCGCCGAGGGCGACGGCGGCGATGACGATGACGCCTTGCACGGTCGATTCCAGGGCTCCGGAAACGCCCTGGAGATTGAGCAGGGTGAACAGTGCCTGGAGCGAGAACGCCCCGGCCATCGCGGCGACGACGGAGCCCCGGCCGCCGCCGAGCACCACGCCGCCCAGGACGACGGCGGTGATCGCCTCGAACTCGTAGCCGCGGCCGGCCTGTGCCGAGACCCCGGAGAACCCGCCGACCAGTACGGCCGCGAGCGCGGCGGCGGCGCCGGAGAGGACGAACGCGACGGTCCGGGCGCGTGCGACCCGGACTCCGGCCAGTGCCGCGGCGCGTTCGCTGTCACCGGTGGCCAGGAGAGTACGGCCGAAGTCGGAACGCATCAGGCGTACCGCCAGCAGACCCGCGACGGTGCAGGCCAGTACGGCCCACGGCAGCCAGCCGAACGCGGTGCCGCGCCCGAGCCTGCGGAACTCCGCGGGCAGCGCGCCGTGCGGTGAGCCGCCGGTCCAGAAGAAGACGGCGCCTTCGAGGATCAGCATCATGCCGAGCGTGGTGATGAACGAGGGCACCCGCAGCAGGGTGGTGATCAGGCCGCTGACGAGTCCGGCGAGGGCTCCGGCGAGCAGCAGGACCACGGTGACGAGCGGCCAGGGCGCAGCCGGGAACGAACCGTACAGTTCGGCGGCGACGACCACCCCGGCGGTGACGATCGCTCCGACGGAGAGGTCGAACTCGCCGCAGACGATGACCAGGTACTGGCCGGCGGCCAGGATGACGAGGGGGGCGGCGCGCTTGACGAAGGCGAGAAAGCGGTCGGGTTCGTAGAAGCCCGGATCGGTGAGGGCGAGCGCGGCGAGGAGCGCGGCGAGCAGGAGATAGACGGGTGTGCCGGTGCTGAGGACGCGCAGGACTCGGCGGCGTCCGGCGGGTGCCTGGGCGGTGGTCATGCGGTCCGCTCCTTCGGGGTGCGGCGGCCTCGGGCGTAGAGGGCGACGGCGGCGATGATGACGACGCCCCGGACGACGTTCTTGAAGAACGGGTCCACGGACAGCTGGTTGAAGACGCTGTCGAGCACGGCGAGGACGAGGACTCCGCCGAGGGTGCCCGCCACTCCCCCGCGTCCCCCGGCGAGCGCGGTGCCACCGAGGACCACTGCGGCGATGGACTCCAGGTCGTAGCGGGCCTCCGTGCCCGCCCAGGGGGCTCCGGCGCCGAGCCGTGCGGCGAGGAAGAGGGCCGCGGCGCCGACGCACAGTGAGCACAGGAGGTGTGCGGCGACGACGGTGCGCCGGGTGCGTACGCCGGAGAGCCGGGCGGCGTGCTCGTCGCCGCCGGTCGCGTACATGTGGTGGCCGAGCCGGGTGCGGCGGGTGATCAGCCAGAGCCCGGCGGCGACCGCGAGCAGGAGGAAGAGCGAGACGGGGACCGGTCCGATCCGGTCGTAGCCGAGGTGCTGGAAGGAGGCGGGGACCTTGCCCGCGGGGCCGGTGTAGTTGTCCTCGATCCAGCCGCGCAGGATGAAGGCGGTGCCGAGGGTGGCGATGAAGGCGTTGACCTTGAGACCGGTGACGATCAGCCCGTTGGCCAGGCCGACGGCGGCGCTGAGGGCGAGGACCGCGACGACCGCGACGGGCACGCTGCCGCTCTGCATCGTCTCCGCGGCGACGAGGGTGCCGAGGCTGATGAGGTGGGCGACGGAGAGGTCGAGCGATCCGGTGAGAATGACGACGGACTGGCCGACGGCCACAAGGCCCAGGACGACGCAGTTCTGAAGGATCGTCACCACGTTGGTCACGCTCAGGAAGTCCCCGCCGCGGGCCGCGACGACGATCCAGCCGAGCACGGTGACGGCGAGCGCGGCGAGCCAGACCCCGGCCACGGGGCCGGTGAGGCGCGGGCGGGCGGTGCGCGGTGCGGCGGCGGGGGGCCGGGTGCCGAGGCCGGGCCGGAGGGCGGTCATGCCGCTCCCTCCGTCGCGCCGGCACCGCCGGTGGCGACACGCATGACGGCTTCCTCCGTTGCTCCGGCGGGCAGTTCACCGGCGAGACTGCCTTCGGACATGACCAGGATCCGGTCGCTCATCCCGATCAGCTCGGGCAGTTCGGAGGAGATGATCAGTACGGCGAGGCCCTCGCGGGCCAGTTCCCGTACGAGGGTGTGGATGGCCGCCTTGGCGCCGACGTCGACGCCGCGGGTGGGTTCGTCGAAGAGGAGGATCCGGGGGCGGGCGGCGAGCCATTTGGCGATGACGACCTTCTGCTGGTTGCCGCCGGAGAGGTACTGGACCTGCTGGTCCTCGCCATGGGCATGCAGGCGTACTCGTTCCAGCAGCGCGGTCGCGTCACGGTTCGCGGCCGGTCTGCCGCGCGCGGGGACGGCACGCGTCACGAGCAGTGCGTTGTCGGCCACGGACTGGTGGAGCGCGAGGCCCTCCCCCTTGCGGTCCTCGGTGACCAGGGCGATTCCGGCCCGGACGGCTTCCCGGGGGGTCGCCGGGCGCAGTGGTTCCCCGCCGACGGTCATGGCGCCCGTGGTGAAGGGGGCGGCGCCGAAGAGCGCGCGGGCCAGGGAGGTGCGGCCGGAGCCCTGGAGACCGGCGACGCCGACGACCTCGCCGGCCCGCAGGGTCAGGTCGATGCCGGAGATCCTGGAGTTGCCGCCGCCGCGCACCGTGAGCCGCTCCTCGCCGCTCTCTCCCGGGCTCGCCCGGGGCGGGTAGTAGGCGCCGAGCTCCCGTCCGACCATGGCGCGCACCACCGTGCCGGCGTCGGTGTCGCGGGTGTCGAGGGTGGTGACGCGGCGGCCGTCCTTGAGGACGGTGATGCGCCGCGAGAGGTCGAAGACCTCGCGCAGGCGGTGCGAGATGTACAGGATGCCGATGCCGCGGGCGGTCAGGCGGTGTACGAGGGAGCCGAGTTGCTCGACCTCGTGGTCTGCGAGCGCGGCGGTGGGTTCGTCCATCACCAGGATGCGGACGTCCGACGCGAGGGCCTTGACGATCTCCACGGTCTGTCTGCGTGCGACCGGCAGTTCGTGGACGGGGGTGCGCGGGGTGATGCCGGTCTCGTCGAGTTCGGCGAGGAGTTCGGCGGTGCGCCGCTCCATGGCGCGCCGGTCGACCAGTCCGTACCTGGTCGGTTCGCGGCCGAGGAAGACGTTCTCGGCGACCGTGCGGTGGGGAAGGAGCGCGAACTCCTGGTGGATGATGCCGATTCCGGCGGCCTGGGCCTCGGCCGGGTGGCCGAAGGAGTGGTCGGTGCCGTCGATGGTGATGGTCCCCGCGTCGGGTAAGTGCTCCCCCGCGAGGATCTTCATCAGGGTGGACTTTCCCGCGCCGTTCTCCCCCACCAGGGCATGCACTTCTCCGGCTTCGAGGTCGAGCCCCACCCCATCGAGCACACGCACCCCGAGGAAGCTCTTGGACACACCCTGCATCGTCAGCATCGAACTGCTCCTCGCTCAGTGGTCTGCAGAGCAGAGTCGTGACAGGCATTGGGAGTGTCAAGGGCTCAAGCGCCCTTGTTTCAGGGTGACTTGGCATGCACTTACGCCGATGGCCGAACAATTGATGCCTTGTGAGCAGCGGAAGTCGTCCCTAGGGTGACTGCCATGTCTTCGCCGTCGGATCGCAATTCCGCTGCCGCGTCGCACTCGCCGGGCGAGGTGCTCGCGCTGATCGGCTCGGGGGCGGTGACGACCCGTGCCGACATCGCCCGGGTCACCAGGATGGCCCGCTCGACGGTCTCCCAGCGGGTGGACGCACTGATCGCGCACGGCCTCGTGGACGAGGACGCCGACGGCGGTTCCACCGGTGGCCGGCCCCCGCGACGGCTGGCACTGCGCACCCGTGAGCACGCGGTGGCCGGGGTGGATCTGGGTGCTTCGCACTGCCGGGTGGCGCTGATGGACATCGGTGGGACCATGCTCGCCTCGCACGAGGAACCGCTGTCGATCGGCGACGGCCCGGATTCCGTGCTGCGGCATGTGGAGCGCACCGTCCGCGCCCTGCTGGAGGAGACCCGCAGGGAGCCGAGGACGCTGCGGTCCATCGGCGTCGGGGTGCCGGGTCCGGTGGAGTTCTCCACCGGCCGTCCGGTCGATCCGCCGATCATGCCGGGCTGGCACCAGTATCCGATCCCGGAGTTCTTCGCCTCCCGGTTCGGGGTGCGGGCACTGGTCGACAACGATGTGAACGTGATGGCGCTGGGCGAGCAGCGGCGCGCGTTCCCGGACTGCCGCTATCTGCTGTACATCAAGGTCGGTACGGGGATCGGCTGCGGAATCGTCGCGGACGGCAGGCTGCACCGGGGCGCGCAGGGGTGTGCCGGCGACATCGGCCACATCCGGGTCGGGGATCTCGACGATCCTTGCCGGTGCGGCAACTCGGGCTGTCTGGAGGCCGTCGCGGGAGGCGCGTCACTGGCGGCGAAGCTGGTGGCCCTGGGGCTGGACGCGACATCGGGCAGCGATGTCGTGCGCCTGGTGCGGTCCGGGAACCGGGACGCCGTGCGGATGGTCCGGGAGGCCGGACGGGCGGTCGGTGAGGTGCTCGCCGGCCTGGTGAACTTCTTCAATCCGGACACGGTGGTGATGGGCGGCGCGCTGGCCGCCGTTCACGACCAGTTGCTCGCGGGGGTCCGGGAGGCTGTGTACCGGCGCTCGCATCCGCTGGCCACCCAGTTGCTGCGGATCGAGCCGAGCCGTACGGGCGAGAACGCGGCGGCGGTGGGAGCGGGGATCCTCGCCATCGAGCACGCGATGTCTCCCGCGCAGGTGAATCGGCTGGTCGCGGGATGAGACGGAGTGCCCCTCCTCACGCCCCGGGGCGTGAGGAGGGGCACTCGTCGGACGGTCAGGCCGGAGTCATCAGGTCCCACCGCGCCTCGAACAGCACGCACCGGTACTGCGCCCAGCTCCCGTCGGCGACGCCGGCGTCCCCGGCCGCGACGCACTCCTGCTGGGTGTCGAACGAGCCGGAGACGTCCCAGCCCTGCGCCCCGGTCCCGGACGCCACGGTGGCGGCCGAGGCCGTCGCCGTCGTGGCGACGGCTCCGGCGCCGGTGAGTGCGAGTGCCATGACGACGCCCGCGGCGGCGGTGGCGGCGGTCCTGGTCGGCTTGTGCATGAAGGCCTCCTTCTCGGGGGTGCGGATTTCCGGTGGTACGGGTTCCCGGCGCTCCGTCGTCGCTGCGGCGGAGGGCCGGGACGATCTCAGCGGGTGCGCACGATGTCCACGTCGGACGCCTTCACGAAGGCGATCCGGTGGCCGATCTGGACCGTCACGTACTTCTCCCCGCCCGCGAAGTACGTGTGGTCGAACGGGTACGAGGAGTCGATCGTGGACGCGTAGAAGAAGCCCGTGGGCGCCTCGCCGCCCCCGGGGTAGGACTGTCCGGCCTTGATCGTGTACGGGAGCGGCGCGCCGACCCGCTTGTCCGTGAAGTCGGCGGGGTACTCGGACTGCTCCGGGTACGCGACGCCGTAGACCGGTACATCCGTGCGGCCGGCCTTCGGCCTCACGACATGACCGGAGGTGGGCGTGGTGTTCCGGCTGCGGGCCGGGGTCTCGAACCAGGCCTTGCTGCCGTACCACCAGATCGCCGTCCAGCCGGGCGCGTGGTCGGCGACCACGGCCTGCTGGGTGGCGCTGATCTTGCTGCCCCAGTCTGCGACGCAGTTGGTGCCGGGCGAGCCGTCGGTGTGCAGGCCCGGGTCGGAGAAGAAGGGTGCTTCGGTGGACGGCGCGGTGTGCAGCGGCAGTGCGCTGGAGCCCTGGACCGGCAGGTCGACGCCCTTCTCGCAGTCTCGGAACGCCTGCTGGTTCCTCTTGAAGTCCGGGCTGACGGTGATCAGTTCGCTGCTCCTGGGGGCGCTCGGCACAGTGGGTTTGCCGAGCAGCGCCATGAAGCGGTTCCAGTCCCAGTACGTGCCCGGGTCCCAGTGCATGTTCTTGGTGCCCGCCGCACTGGTGGGCGGCACCCCGTCGTGGCCGATGATGTGCTGGCGGTCGAGCGGTATGTCGTACTTGGCCGCGAGGTAGCGCACCAGTCTGGCGGTGGAGCGGTACATCTCGGGGGTGTACCACTTGGCGCCGTCGACGGCGACGCCCTCCTGCTCGATGCCGATGGAGTGGCTGTTGAGGTACCAGTTGCCGGCCTGCCAGGCGACGTCCTTGCCCTTGACCATCTGGGTGACGTGCCCGTCGTCCGAGCGCACCACGTAGTGGGCCGAGGTCTGCTTCAGCGGGTTCTTGAAGATCTTCAGGGTGGTGTCGAAGTCTTCCTCGGTGTCGTGCAGGACGATGAATCTGACCTTGTTGGTGTGCGGCCGGTCCGCGGTGTCGTAGTTCCCGTACGTCTCCTTGTCGGCCGGGTCACCCGTCTGCTGGTAGGCCGCCGGTACCCAGTCGCATGAGAGGCTGCGCGGGCATTCCGGTCGCACCCCGTCCGCACCGGCCTGCGTCACGGGGCTGAGCAGCGTCATGCTCAGTGCGCCGACACCCGTCAGCGCGAGTGCGAGTCCGGTCCTCTGCTTGGACGTCATGACAACCCTTCCTGGAGCCGTGCGTGATGGAGCCGTGCGTGTTCCGATCCCACTGATCCGCTGTGCGCGCACACTCTCCGACCTGAGATGACAGCGCGTCAAGGGATCCGTGGAGGTCACGGTTCGAGCCAGTGGACCAGACCACTGGCAGGGTGTCTGACCTGCGTGGGAAAGATTCAACCGGTCATTGCCAAAGGCCTGTTGTCCGCGTCCCGGGCACGTTCCCGGGATCCGGCCGGGCGCACCCGGGCACCACCAAAACCCGATCCTTTTATGTGACTGATCCGGAATGTGCGTACCCCGAACGGCCGAAGGGTAGTGCTCGCGCCGACACGATCACGTCCGCGCGATGTCCGCGCGGCGCCCCAGGAAGGCCGTACGCACATGGCTCAGCCCTTCACACTGCCGGACTTCTATGTTCCGTATCCGGCGCGGCTCAACGTCCATGTCGAGGAGGCCCGGGTACACACCAAGGAGTGGGCACGCACCATGGGGATGGTGGAGGGGTCGGGCATCTGGGAGGAGAAGGACATCGACTCCCACGACTACGCGCTGCTGTGTGCGTACACCCATCCCGACTGCTCGGCCGAGGCTCTCTCGCTGGTCACCGACTGGTACGTGTGGGTCTTCTTCTTCGACGACCACTTCCTGGAGCTGTTCAAGCGCAACCCCGACCGTGAGGGCGCCAAGCACTATCTGGACCGGTTGCCCGCGTTCATGCCGATGGAACGCGGGGCGCCGATGCCGGAGCCGACCAATCCGGTCGAGGCGGGGCTGGCCGATCTGTGGACACGGACGGTGCCGGACATGTCCGACGCCTGGCGGGCCAGGTTCGCCGAGGCGACGGAGAACCTGCTCAACGAGTCGCTGTGGGAGCTCGCCAACATCAACGAGGGACGCATCGCGAACCCCGTCGAGTACATCGAGATGCGCCGCAAGGTGGGCGGCGCCCCCTGGTCGGCGGGGCTCGTGGAGTACGCGGCGGGCGCCGAGGTCCCCGAGGCGGTGGCCGGTGAGCGTGCGCTGCGGGTGCTGCGGGACGCCTTCTCCGACGGCGTGCATCTGCGCAACGACCTCTTCTCGTACCAGCGGGAGGTGGAGGAGGAGGGTGAGAACAGCAACGGTGTGCTCGTCCTGGAGCACTTCCTCGGCTGTTCCACACAGGAGGCCGCCGACGCGGTGAACGATCTGCTGACCTCCCGCCTCCACCAGTTCGAGAACACCGCGCTCACCGAACTCGGGCCGCTCTGCGCCGAGAAGGGACTCGACCCGGCGCGGACCGCGGCGGTGCTCGCGTACGTCAAGGGCCTGCAGGACTGGCAGTCCGGCGGCCATGAGTGGCACATGCGCTCCAGCCGTTACATGAACGACGGCGCGGTCGAGGCGGCCGCCACCGGCTTCGGGATGGCCGCGGCGTCGATCCGGTTCACATCGCGATCGGAGACGGCCCGGCTGCGCAGCCACACCCATCTGCCCCACCAGCGCGTCGGCCCGTCGCTGCTGCCCGACATCGAGCTGCCCTTCGGCACGACGCTCAGTCCGCATCTGGACGGCGCGCGGGTCCGCATCGTCGACTGGGCGGGCCGGATGGGCATCCTGGAGGCGCAGCCGGGGGTGCCCGGTTCGCACATCTGGGACGAGCGACGACTGATCGCGATCGATCTGCCGCTGTGCGCGGCGGGGATCCACCCGGACGCGACACCCGAGGAGCTGGACCTGTCCTCGCAGTGGCTGACCTGGGGAACGTACGGCGACGACTGGTTCCCGGTGGTGCACGGGCGGGCCCGCGATCTGACGGGGGCCAAACTGGCCAATGAGCGCCTGTCGCTGTTCATGCCCCTGGACGGGGGCGGGACGCCCGAGCCGGTCAACGCCCTGGAGCGGGGGCTCGGTGATCTCTGGGCGCGCACCTCGGCGCCGATGGACGCGGACGGGCGCCGGGCGTTCCGGAAGGCGGTCGAGGACATGACCGCCAGCTGGGTGTGGGAGCTCGCCAACCAGGCGCAGAACCGTATCCCCGACCCGGTGGACTACGTCGAGATGCGGCGCATGACGTTCGGTTCCGACCTCACGATGAGCCTGTGCCGGCTGGGCCACGGCAGGAAGGTTCCGCCGGAGATCTATCACAGCGGGCCGCTGCGCTCCCTGGAGAACGCGGCGGCGGACTACGCCTGTCTGCTCAACGACCTGTTCTCGTACCAGAAGGAGATCGAGTTCGAGGGTGAGGTGCACAACGGCGTCCTGGTCGTGCAGAACTTCTTCGGGGTGGACTATCCGACCGGGGTGGCGATCGTGTACGACCTGATGAAGTCGCGGCTGAGGCAGTTCCTGCACGTCGCCGAGCAGGAACTCCCCGTGCTCTACGACGACTTCGGGCTGGACGCTGAGGCGCGGGAGGTGCTGGCGGGGTATGTGCTGGAACTCAGGCACTGGCTCGCGGGCATCCTGATCTGGCACCGGGACTGCCGGCGCTACCGCGAGCAGGATCTGCTGCGCGGCACCGGAACCCCGTGGCACATCAGCGGTCCCACGGGGATCGGTGTCTCGGCGGCGCGGGTGACCGCGCTGTTCGCTCAGCCCTCGGCGACCAGGGTGTAGCGGCCGCCCGCGCGTGCCTTGAAGACCTTCTCGCCGCTCGCGAACAGGGTGCTGCGGACGGTCACTTCGCGGGTGCGGCTCGCCGTGATCAGCACACGGCGGGCCTGCCCGGCGGCCCATTCGATGTCGACGGTGAACCCTCCCCTGGCACGCAGCCCGCGCACCGATCCGTCCGGCCAGCCCGACGGAAGGGCGGGCAGGATGTCGACGGTGTCGTGCTGGCTCTGCAGCAGCATCTCGGCGATGCCCGAGGTGGCGCCGAAGTTGCCGTCGATCTGGAAGGGCGGGTGGGTGTCCCAGAGGTTGGGCAGGGTGGAGCTCTTCAGCTGCTCGGCGAGCATCCGGTGGGCGTGGTCGCCGTCACGCAACCGCGCCCAGAAGTTGATCTTCCAGGCCTTCGACCAGCCGGTGCCACCGTCGCCGCGCGCCCCGAGGGAGACCTCGGCCGCCCGTGCCCATGCGCTGCCGGGTTCGATCTGGCGGCCGGGGTGGAGGGCGAAGAGGTGCGAGACATGGCGGTGGGTGTCGGCCGGGTCGTCCCGGTCGGTCTTCCACTCCTGGAGCTGGCCCCACGACCCGATCCGCAGTCCGGGATCGAGCCGCTCCAGGGCCGTCTCCAGCCGGCCGCGGAAGGCCGGTGAGTCACCGAGGGTGCGGGCGGCCTCCAGGGTGTTGGTGAGGAGGTCGTGCACGATCTGCTGGGACATCGCGCCACCGGCGGTGAAGTCGCCGTGCTCGGGTGAGTAGCTGGGGGTGACGACGAGCAGTCCGTCGCGCGGGTCGGTGCGCAGATTGGCCAGCCAGAATTCGGCCGCCTCCTTCATCGCCGGGTATGCGGTGGAGCGCAGGTAGCCGGTGGAGCCGCCGAACCGGTAGTGCTCGTACAGCTGCTGGGTGAGCCAGGCGGCGGCCTCCGGGAACCAGAAGGCGGTGGACCAGTCGTGGACGCCGGTGAAGCCGTACGGGTTGGTCTCGTTGTGCACCACCCAGCCGGCGGTCCCGAACATCTCCTTCGCCGTCCTGCGGCCGGGGGCGCGCATGGCCTCGATGTAGCGGTCGTACGGCGCGGTGGTCTCGGCGAGGTTGGTGACCTCGGCGAGCCAGTAGTTCATCTGCAGATTGATGTTGCTGTGGTAGTCGGCCGACCAGGGCGGGGTGGTCGAGTTGTTCCACACTCCCTGGAGGTTGGCGGGCAGCGACCCGGCACGTGAGGAGGCGATCAGCAGATAGCGGCCGTACTGGAAGAACAGCGCCTCCAGGGCCCGGTCGGCGGGGCTCGCTCCGCCCGTGTAGCCGGCGAGCAGCCGGTCGGTGGGCAGGTCGGGCAGTTCCTGGCCGATGTCGAGGGCGACCCGGTCGAAGAGGGCGCGGTGGTCGCGTACGTGGGTGTCGCGGACCTTCTCGTACGGCGTCCGGGCGGCCAGGTCGACGGCGGCGGTGACCGCGGGGTGCGGGTCGGCGCCCCGGTAGGCGGGGTGGCTGTCGGCGTAGTCGGTGCCCGCGGCCAGGAAGAACCAGGCGCTGTCGGCGCCGGTGACGGTGAGGGTGCCGTCCGTGCCCGCGGTGACGGTGCCGCCACTGGTCAGGACGCGGACCTGGGCCTCGAAGCGCAGGCCGTTGTCCTTCAGGGCGCCGCGTACGGTGAGCCGGTCCCCGTCCGCGGTGACGGTGCAGTCGTCGCGGGGCGAAGTGTGGCGCAGGGTGAAGGACACCTGTCCCGGACGGTCGGCGGCGAGGCGCCCCGCGATCACTCTGCCCGGGTGGGAGGCGAAGAACTCCCGTGTGTGGGAGACCTGTTGGTGGGTGTAGGTCACGGTGGCGAGGGCATTGCGCAGGTCGAGGGTGCGGCGGTAGGAGGCGTCGGGGGCTGCCGGGGCGTCGGGCAGATCCAGTCCGAGGTCGCCGAATACCTGGTAGGCGCCGTAGCCGCGCCGCGCCTGGCCCAGTTCGGCGGCGACGGCGTCCGGGCCGAGCGCACCCTCGCTGTCGAGACGCTGCCGCACTCCGGCGAGGGCGCCGGGTCTGGGAGCGGTCCAGTTCCCGAAGTCGTAACCCTGGGCGGAACCGGGGCCACCGGTCCACAGGGTCTTCTCGTTGAAGGTGAGCTGCTCGGAGGCGAGCGTCCCGAAGACACTCGCGCCGAGGGCGCCACCGCCGATGGGCAGCGACTCGCGCTCCCAGTCCGCAGCGGGCGCGTCGTACCGGAGCGTCGGTTCCGCCTGTTTCTTCGAGTGGGCGCCTCCCGTTGATTCATCGGAGGTACCGGCAGCAGCAGCCGTGCCGGAAAGGGCCGGAACTCCCAGTGCCAGCGCACCGGTTGCTCCTATCGCTGTCTTCACGGTGGTACGTCGCGTGATCCCGGATGTCATGCGGCCGACGGTAAAGGTCCGACGACTGACCCGACAAGGAGCATGACAAAGCGGCCTCTTGGACGGAGGCCGCGAGCACTTGGACGGATCTCGGGATACGCGCCCCGCAGCCGCCCGGTAGGTGCGGACGGCCTGCGGGCGGGAGGGGCGGATTCAGCCCTGCTGGAACAGCTCGGCGGGCAGCGGCTTGAGCAGGGTGTACAGGTCGTCGGTGATCGGCCGGTCCCAGCTGGCGATGGTGACGAGCACGCCGTCGCTGCGGTCGAACTGGACGCAGGAGATCCGGCTCTCGGAGAGCTTGACGCGGCGCACGATCAGCAGGTTGTCGCCCTGCATCACGGGCATGTCCTCCGTGCCGGTGACCTCGACCGGCTCGTCGTTCTCCAGCGCGAGCAGCAGCTGGGCGACCTCGAACGGGACCTGGCCCTCCTCGGTCTCGCGGGCGGGCGAACCCTCCGGGAGGTTGCCGATGATCATCGCGGGGCCGCGGCCGCCGAACAGGTCGTAGCGCAGGAAGACGCCCTGACAGCTTCCGTCGGGCGCGGGCAGCAGACCGGCGCCGAGGTTTCCGGGCCAGTCCCCCGGGTCCATGGCCAGGACGTCGAAGTCGGGGCCCGCGGGTGTGGCGGCGCTACGGCGGCGGAGGAAGGACATGCAGACATGTTACGTGTCCGGGCTCACCTTGCGGAGCCGGGTCCGCGCAGGCCGGGGCGCCGACGGGTGTGCGGCCCGTCGCACGGAACGGACAGGTCGTCGCGTCGGCGAGCGGCCCGGCCGCCACCGGCACGGCACCGCCGGGCACGGCCGCGAGGACCCGGCGGCCGGTCCGGCCCCGGTCGCGGTCCGCTCGGCGGGGTCCGGCCACTCCCGGCGCCCGTACCGTCCACGGTGCGCGATCCCCGTGGACGGCACCGCGCACCGCCGTGCCGCCGATCGGGTGATCACGGCCGGACACCGGATCACGGCACGGCTCGCCCTCAGGTGAGGTCGAATTCGCCGTCGCGGGCGTTCACCACGAAGGCGCGCCATTCTGCCGGGGTGAAGACGATCGACGGGCTGCCGGGCTTCCCGGCGTTGCGCATCGCGATGAATCCCTCGACGAAGGCGATCTGGACGTCCCCCACGCCCCGACTTCCCGATCTCCACTGCGCGTTGCTGAGATCGAGATCCGGTTTGTCCCAGCCCGCGAAGGGCTGCTGGGTCGTGGTGCGCTCCGCCACGTCGGCTCCTCCCGCTCGTCGTCCCGGGCCAAGGCTAGTCACCCCCGGCGGTCCCGGACAGGGCGCGCAGGGGGCTTCCGGCGGCCCGGGACCGAGCGGTGTCAGCTGCTGGGCGGCTCGGCTCCGACCAGCCACATGGCGAAGAACTGCGCCCCGCCCCCGTACGCGTGGCCGAGCGCCTTCCGGGCCCCCGCGACCTGGTGTTCGCCGGCCCGTCCCCGTACCTGCAACGCGGCCTCGGCGAAGCGGATCATGCCGGAGGCACCGATGGGGTTGGTGGAGAGCACACCGCCCGACGGGTTCACCGGCAGGTCGCCGTCGAGTTCGGTGACGCCGGACTCGGTGAGCTTCCAGCCCTCCCCCTCGTCGGCGAAGCCGAGGTTCTCCAGCCACATCGGCTCGTACCAGGAGAAGGGTACGTACATCTCCACCGCGTCGATCTCCCGTCGCGGCTCGCTGATGCCCGCCTGCCGGTAGACGTCGGCGGCGCAGTCCCGGCCCGCCCGCGGCGAGACGAAGTCCTTCCCCGCGAAGAGCGTCGGCTCGCTGCGCATCGCGCCGCCGTGCACCCAGGCGGGCGGATGCGGCGAACGGTCCGCCCCGGCACGGTCGGTGAGGATCATCGCGCAGGCCCCGTCGGAGGACGGGCAGGTCTCCGAGTAGCGGATGGGATCCCAGAGCATCGGTGCCGACCGGACCTTCTCCAGGGTGATGTCCGGGTCGTGGATGTGCGCGTACGGATTCTTCAGCGCGTTGCGGCGGTCCTTGTACGCGACGAGGGACCCGACCGTGTCGGGCGCGCCGGTGCGGCGCATGTACGCCCGCACGTGCGGGGCGAAGAAGCCGCCCGCTCCGGCGAGCAGGGGCTGCTGGAACGGGATCGGCAGCGAGAGCCCCCACATGGCGTTCGACTCGGACTGCTTCTCGAAGGCGAGCGTGAGGACGGTGCGGTGCACCCGCGCGGAGACCAGGTTGGCGGCGACGAGTGCGGTGGAGCCGCCGACGGAGCCCGCGGTGTGCACCCGGAGCATCGGTTTGCCGACCGCGCCGAGGGCGTCGGCGAGGTACAGCTCCGGCATCATCAGGCCCTCGAAGAAGTCGGGTGCCTTGCCGATGACGACGGCGTCGATGTCCGCCCAGGTCAGGGCCGCGTCCTGGAGGGCGCGGACGGCGGCCTCGCGGACGAGTCCCGCGATGGACACGTCCCGGCGTGCGGACACGTGCTTCGTCTGGCCGATGCCGACGACGGCCACGGGCTCACTGGACATGAGCGCTCTCCCCTTCGAGGACGGCGACCAGGTTCTGCTGCAGGCAGGGCCCGGAGGTGGCGTGGGCGAGGGCCCGGTCGGACTCGCCGCGGTGGATGCGGGCCGCGGCCTCGCCGAGGCGGATCAGCCCGGCGGCCATGACGGGGTTGGCGGCGAGCGCGCCGCCGGACGGGTTGACGTCGACGCTGTCGTCGAGCCGGAGCGCCTTGCGCAGCACGACCTCCTGGGAGGTGAACGGGGCGTGCAGTTCGGCGGTGTCCACGGGCCGTTCGAAGACCCCGGCGCGGGTCGCGGCGAGCCGGGTGGAGGGTGATTCGGTCAGCTCCCGCACCCCGAGGGAGTGCGCCTCGATGCGGTGGTCGATGCCGCGGATCCAGGCGGGGCGGGGGCACAGGGCCCGTGCGGTGTCACCGGCGGCGAGCATCACGGCGGCCGCGCCGTCGCCGACCGGCGGGCAGTCGCCGGTGCGCAGCGGCTGCACGACGTATTCGCCGGCCGGGACCGGCCCCCCGAGCTGGGCGTGCGGGTTGTCCGCCGCGGCGGCGCGGCTGCGGTGGGCGATCGCGGCGAGGGCGGCCTCGTCCGTGTCGCCGGCGTCGATCAGGGCCCGGGCCTGGAGGGCGGCAAGCGCCACGGAGTCCGGCCAGAGCGGGGCGGCGTAGTACGGATCGAGCTGGCGGGTGAGGACGTCGCGGACCTCGCCGGGCGAGGACTTTCCGTAGGAGTAGACGAGCGCGGTGTCCGCCTGCCCCGTCTGGATCTTCACCCAGGCCTCGTACAGCGCCCAGGCGCCGTCCATCTCCACATGGGACTCGGAGATCGGCGGGTACGCGCCGACGCCGTCGAGCGCCATGGTGAAGGAGAAGGCGCGGCCCGCGAGGTAGTCGCTGGAGCCGGAGCAGGTGAAACCGATGTCACTGGCCTTGAGCCCGGTCGCGTCGAGGACCTTGTGCAGGACGGGCATCAGCATCTCGACTTCGGAGAGCTCGTCGGTGTGGCGCACGTGGTCGGTCTGCGCGAAGGCGACGATCGCCGTGTCTCGCATCTACAGCAGCTCCTTGTACGCGTCGTAGTCGGCGTCCGGCTCGCCGGTCGGCCGGTAGTGGTCGGGGTGCCGCCCGCTCTCGGTCCAGACGGGTTCGACGCGCAGGCCCATGCGCACCTGGTCGTACGGAATGCCGCCGATGCGGGCGTGCAGTGCGAGGTCCGCGCCGTCGAGGGCGATGTGCGCGTAGACGTAGGGGACTTCGATGTCGAGGGTCTTCGCCTTGATGTTGACGATGCAGAAGGTGGTGACGGTGCCGCGCGGGCCGACCTCGACCCGTTCGGTGGTGGCGACCCCGCAGGTGGGGCAGGCGCCGCGGGGCGGTACGTACACCTTGTGGCAGGACGGGCAGCGTTCGCCGACGATCCGCTGTCCGCAGAGCGCGTCGAGGTACGCGCTCTGGGCGCGGCCGGGGGTGTAGCGGTAGTCGAGCCGGGCGGGGGTGACGATGCCGGTGATCGGGTCGGTGAACTCGCCGTCGTGCGGGGCGCAATGCCCGGTGTCACCGCCGTCGTACGGTTCGAAGCAGGCGATGTCGGTGATCGCGCCGGTGCGCTCGGCGGCCCAGCGGATCCGTACCCGCATGCCGGTGCGCACCGCCTCGGGGCCGGGGGCGTCGAGGGCGTGCAGCAGCGCGGTGTCGGCGCCGTCGAGGCGGACGAGAACCCAGGCGAAGGGGGTGTCGAGGGGTTGGGCGGGACGGGGTGCGGGGTTCCAGGCCCAGGTGGTGACGGTGCCGGTGGTGGCGACCTCGGTCAGTTCGCGGAGTTCCTCGGCGGTGACCGGGTCGTACTCGACGGGCGGGACCAGAACCTTTCCTTCGGCGGTGCGGACCCCGAGCACGGTGCGTTCGCGCAGTCCCGTGAGGAAGGCGCTCTGTACGGGGCCCAGGGAGCGGGTGAAGGGGAATTCGACCACCAGCGGTGCGCTGAGGGCTTCGGGCACGGTTGCCTCCTGGGCTCAGGTGCGCCGGTAGACGGGCGGGCGCTTCTCGGCGAAGGCGCGGGCGCCCTCCTTGGCGTCTTCGGTCGCGAACACCGGCCAGCCGCGCTTCAGTTCTGCGGCCAGCCCCTCGGTCTCGGTCATCTCGGCGGTCTCGTACACGGAGGCCTTGACGGCCTCGACGGCCAGCGGTCCGCAGGCATTGATCCGCTCGGCGACGGCGAGGGCCTCCTCCAGCGCGGTGCCGTCCGGGACGACCCGGCCGATCAGTCCGATGCCGGCCGCTTCCGCGGCGCTGTACGGGCGTCCGGTGAGGAGCATTTCGAGTGCGTGCGTCCGGGCGATCTGGCGCGGCAGCCGGACCGTGGAACCGCCGATGGGGAAGAGGCCGCGCTGCACTTCGAAGAGCCCGAAGGTGGCGCCCGCTCCGGCGATCCGGATGTCGGTGCCCTGGAGGATCTCGGTGCCGCCCGCGACGCAGTGGCCCTCCACGGCGGCGATGACCGGTTTGCGGGGGCGGTGGTGGCGCAGCATCGCCTTCCAGTGCAGATCGGGGTCGGCGGTCATCCGGTCCCGGTACCGCTCGCCCTCCATTCCCTTGCCCGCCAGGGCCTTGAGGTCCATGCCCGCGCAGAAGCAGCCGCCCGCGCCGGTGAGGATCACCGAGCGGATCGTGTCGTCCTCGTCCGCCGCCAGCCAGCCGTCGTGGAGCCCGACCAGCATCGGCAGCGACAGGGCGTTCTTCGCCTCCGGCCTGTTCAGCGTGAGCACCAGTGTGGCGCCCTCGCGCCGCACGACGAGGTGTTCCGTACCACCCATTGTCCGCCTCCCGTCTAAAGACCTAGAACAGGTTGCAGTAGGTGGTGGCCCAGTTCAATAGTTTTCTGACAGCTAGTCAGATTTCTTCGACGGCACCCTTCCCAGTTGCGCCTCCCGGCGCTCTAATGACCGCCGGGCCAGTCAGCTTCCGGGGTCAGGAGGAACGGTGGAGTACAACCTTGCCGACCTGTTCGAGTCGGTCGTCGACGCGGTTGGGGAACGCGAGGCGCTCGTCTACCTCGACCATCCCGGCACGGGGGCGGAGCGACGGCTGACGTACGCGGAGCTGGACGCGGCCGCCAACCGCCTGGCCCACCACCTGATCGAGGCGGGCATCGCCCCGGGCGAGCACCTGGGGCTGCACCTCTACAACGGGGTGGAGTACCTCCAGACCGTGCTGGCCTGCCTGAAGGCCCGCATCGTTCCGGTCAATGTGAACTACCGTTACGTGGAAGAGGAGTTAATCTACCTCTACCGTGACGCCGATCTCGCCGCACTGGTCTTCGACGCCGAGTTCGACGAGCGGGTCGCGGCCGCCGCGCCGAAGGCGCCGGGCCTGCGTCATCTCGTGCGGGTGGGGGTGCCGGAGGCGGGTGTCCGTGGTCCGGACGCGGTCTCCTTCACGGACGCGGAGGCGGCCGGCAGCGCGGAGCGCGGGTTCCCACCGCGCTCGGCCGACGACCAGTTCATCATCTACACCGGCGGCACCACCGGAATGCCCAAGGGTGTGATGTGGCGGCAGGAGGACCTCTTCTTCTCCGGCCTCGGCGGGGGCGCGCCGACCGGTGAGCCGGTGAAATCACCGCAGGAGCTGGCCGAGCGGGTCGCCGCGGGCGGCGACGGGATCACCTTCTTCCCCACTCCCCCGCTGATGCACGGCACCTCGACGCTCACCGCCTTCATCGGCTTCAACTTCGGGCAGCGGGTCGTGGTCCACCGCAAGTTCGTACCGCACGAGGTGCTCCGTACGATCGAGAAGGAGAAGGTCACCAGTGTGTCGCTGGTGGGCGACGCGATGCTGCGGCCGCTGATCGACGCGCTGAAGGGCCCGCTGAAGGGCACCGACTGCTCGTCGATGTTCTCGGTGTCCAGTTCGGGCGCGATCATGTCGGACTCGGTGCGCGCGGAGTTCCAGGAACTGGTGCCGACAGTGATGCTGCTGAACAACTTCGGCTCCTCGGAGTCCGGGTTCAACGGCACGGCGACGGCCGACTCGGGCCCGGAGAACGGGTTCCGGCTCCGGGTCAACTCCCGTACGGCGGTGGTCGATCCGACGACGTACGAGCCGGTGGCCCCGGGTGAACCGGGACGGATCGCCCAGCGCGGGCACGTGCCGCTCGGCTACTACAACGACCCCGGCAAGACCGCGGAGACCTTCTTCCGGCGGGGCGAGGAGCGATGGGTCCTGCTCGGGGACATGGCGACGGTCGACGAGGAGGGCATCGTCACGGTCCTCGGCCGCGGCTCGCAGTGCATCAACACCGGGGGCGAGAAGGTGTACCCCGAGGAGGTCGAGCAGGCGCTCAAGGCCCACCCGGACGTGTACGACGTACTGGTCGCCGCGGTGCCCGACGAGCGGTGGGGCAACCGTGTCGCCGCGGTGGTGCAGCTGCGCGAGGGAGCGGCCGAGCCCTCGCTCGACGATCTCCAGACCCACTGCCGGACCCGGCTGGCGGGCTACAAGATCCCCCGCCGGCTGGTGATCGCCCACCGGATCCAGCGCTCGCCGAGCGGCAAGGCCGACTACCGCTGGGCCCGCTCGGTCGTCGCGCCCGGGCCCGAAGCCGGGGAATGAGGGCGGGCCCGGCCGCGCGGGCGGACCGGGCCCGGGTCACCGAGCGGCGGAGCCCGCGTCACCCGTTCGGGCACGCTGCGGACCCATCCGCTCACCCTATGTGGCAACGGGGGGAGATCGCCCATAGTTTCGGCTCATGAAGAAACGAAACATCAGGGCTTTTGTCCCGATCTTGGCTCTATCAGCTGCTGGGTGCGGAATGTCCTCCGCCTCGGCCACGGATTCGCACGAGGTCCGTCCGGGCGAGTCGATCCAGAAAGCGGTGGACGCCGCCCAGCCGGGTGACACCATCGTCCTGCTGCCCGGCACGTACCGGGAGAGCGTCCTGGTCACCAAGCCCGAACTGACCCTGCGCGGCTCCGGCAGCAGGACCGTGATCCGGCCGGCCGAGGCGGGCACCAAGGCCACCGACGCCTGCGCGAAGGCCGGCAGCGGAATCTGCGTCCAGGGCCGCTCGGGCAAGACCGTGGACGGCGTCCGCGTGGAATCGCTGACCCTGTCCGGGTTCAAGAAGAACGGCGTCTGGGCCTCCTGGACCGACCGGCTGACCGTCCACCGCGTCACCTCCGAGCACAACGGTGTCTGGGGCATCGCCCAGGAGCGCTCCACCCGCGGCGCGTTCATCGGCAACACCGCCCGTGCCAACGGCGACGCCGGCATCTTCGTCGCGAACACCGTCGACAAGGAGGGCGGCGCCACCGACACCCGGGGCACCGAGGTCCGGGACAACGCGCTGAAGGACAACCGGATCGGATTCACCGCCAGACGGGTCCGGAACCTGTCGGTCCACGACAACACGGTCTCCGGCAACTGCACCGGTGTGTTCGTCGTGGGCGACGAGGGAAAGCCGCAGGCCGGCGCCATGACGATCGAGTCCAACAACATCACCGGCAACAACAAGTTCTGCTCCGCGACCGAACGGCTGTCGGCCATCCAGGGCTCCGGCCTCGTGCTCACCGGCGCCGCGGACACCAAGGTCCGCTCGAACACCATCCGCGACAACTCCGGCACCACTCCGATGTCCGGCGGCGTCGTCCTGTTCAAGAGCTTCGTGGGCACGAAGAACACCGGCAACACCATCAGCGGCAACGTCGTGCTCGGCAACAAGCCGGCCGACCTCGCCAATGGGGACACCGGCAAGGGCAACACCTTCACCGACAACGTCTGCGCCAAGTCCGCACCGACCGGCATGTGCTGAGTGGTGCACCCCCGCACGAGGAGAAGCGAAACAGCATGACCACTGTGAGCCCCAACCCCACCCCCTCCCCCGTACACGCCGCCCTCCCGCACCCCGTCACTCCCCCGCAGCCGGCCATGCAACTGCGTGAGCTGGTCTTCGGCGCGGCCCGGGCCGCCGCCGTGCGCGCCGCCGCCCGTCTGGGCGTCGCCGACGCGCTGGGCGAGACGCCCGCCTCCGCGCAGGAGCTCGCGGCGCTGGTGAAGGCCGAGCCCGCGCCGCTGCGGCGGCTGCTGCGCGCCCTGGCCTGCTACGGGATCTTCACCGAGACCCCGGACGGGGAGTTCGCCCACACGGAGATGTCGCGCCTGCTGCGCAAGGACGACCCCCACAGCCTGCGCGACATCTCGCTGTGGTGCACCGAGCCCTGGACCTGGGACGTCTGGCCGCGCCTCGACGACGCCGTACGCACCGGCAAGAGCGTCTTCGCGGACGTGCACGGCAAGGGGTTCTTCGACTACCTCCACCAGGAGGCCCACGAGTCCGCGCAGATCTTCAACCGTGCGATGACCACCTCCAGCATGCAGTCCGCGCTGGACGTCGCCGAACTCCTCGACCTCGCCGGGGTCTCCACGGTCGCCGACATCGGCGGCGGCCAGGGGCACGTGCTGGCGAGCCTGCTGGAGAAGCACCCGTCGCTGCACGGCACGCTGATGGACCTGCCGGGCGTGGTGGCCCGGGCCGACGCGCGGCTGCGGGACGAGGGCGCGCTCGTCGACCGGACCCGGATCGTCGCCGGGGACTGCCGCGAGGCCATCCCCGTCCAGGCCGATCTCTACATCATCAAGAACATCCTGGAGTGGGACGACGAGAGCACCCGCCGGACGCTGCGCAACATCGTCGCCGCGGCCCGTCCGGGCGCCCGGGTCGTCGTCATCGAGAACCTCGTCGACGACACCCCCTCGATGCGGTTCACCACCGCGATGGACCTGCTGCTGCTCCTGAACGTCGGCGGCGCCAAGCACACCCGGGAGAGCCTGGTCACCCGGATCTCGGACGCCGGGCTGCTGATCGGCGACATCGTCGCGGTCAACCCCTACCTGCACGCCTTCGAGTGCGTGGTCCCCGACTGACCCTTCCTCCCCGGGCACGCGAATCGCCCCGGGTTCGGCCGAAGGGCCGGACCCGGGGCGATCGTCCGTCTCAGGCGGGGGTGCCGCGCTCCCACCGGTAGAACTCGTGGGCCATGGCGTCCTTGGGGCTCCGCCAGGTCTGCGGGTCGTACGCGCTGACGTAGGCGGTGAGCTTGTCGCTGATGTCCTTGAACTCGGGGTGCTGCGTCACCTTCGCGATCTCGGGGCCCGGCGGCTGCTCCGACTCGATCAGATGCAGGTACACATCGCCGAACTGGAACAGCTTGCGCCTGGTCACACCGACGAGGTGGGGCAGTTCGCCGCTGTCGGAGGCCGCGAACAGTTCGGCGATGTCCGGCGCCGAACCCGGTGCCATCCGGGCGACGATCAGAGCATGGTGCATCGGGAGATGCCTTTCTGGTTCCCGGCCCGGCACCCGGCCCTGGGGCGGGGTGCCGGGCCGTGGGCGGACGGCGGGTCAGCGGGCCCCGACCGGGGCGGTGCGGCGCTCCCGGTCGCGCTGCTCGATCTTGTCCCGGATCAGCTCCATCTGGACCTTGGAGTTGCGGTTGATGTTGTCGGTCATCCAGGCGTCGTCGACGGGGGCGTCGGGACGCATCGCGAAGTCCTGGGTCCAGTGCATCCTGGTGCCGCCGGGCACCTCCGAGTACTCCCAGCGGATGTTCATGTGCTGGAACGGACCGGGCTCGACACGACGGGCGCGGACCGTGCGCCCGGCACGGTCCACGGTCCGCTCGGAGACCCAGCTCCACACCTTGTCGTTCTCGTCGGGGTGCATCGTCAGCCGGAAGGTGGTGCTGTCGCCGTCCCGCTCGATGATCTCCACCGCGGCGTACTCGCTGAACAGTCGCGGCCAGTTCTCCAGATCGTTCGTCACGTCCCAGACCAGGTCCAGGGGGGCGGCGATGGTGATCTCGTTCTCGGTGTGTCCGGGCACGTCAGGCTCCTGTCATGAGGCTGTTGTTGACGAGGTCGAGAAATTCCTGGGGGGTCTTGCAGCGGTCGGCGTCGGCCGGCAGCGCCCGGCCGTGCCGGTTCTCCAGCACGCCGACGATGCCGAGCAGGCCCAGCGAGTCCAGGCCGTACTCGTCGAAGGCCGAACCGGGCCGCTGCTCCATGTCGCGCGGGTCGACGGTGACTCCGGCGCCCTTCTTCATCAGGACGGCGAGTTCCGTGTAGGTCAGTCGGTCGGTCATGAGGACATCTCCTTCTCACGTTCGGGGGTCGGTGGAGCACCGCAGCACGATCGCCGCGTTCGAGCCCATGAGCCCGCGGCTGAGCACCAGCGCCGTCCGCAGTTCGGCGGGGCGGGCGCAGCCGGTGACGACATCGAGGTCGTGGCACACCTCGAAGACGTTCGGTGTGGGCGGTATGAGCGCGTTCTCCATGGAGAGCACCGCGGCGGCCGTGTCCAGCACCGGCGCACCGCAGTAGGCCCGGCCGATCCCGGTCTTGGGCGCCGTCACCGGCACCCGCTTGCCGTGCGCGCCGAGTGCGTCGGCGATCGCCAGCGCCTCGGCGCGGTCGGCCGCGGGTACGCCGAGGGCGTCCGCGAAGACGACGTCGATCTCGTCCGGCGCGCAGTCGGCCTCCCGCAGGGCGCCGATGATCGCCTGGGCGAGGCCCTCCCGGGAGTCCTCCCACCGGGACGCCCCGGTGAACGTCGCGGCGTGCCCGGCGATCTCGGCCCGTACCTTGGCGCCGCGCCGGCGCGCCGACTGCTCCTCCTCGACCACCAGCATGGCGCCGCCCTCGGCCGGCACGAAGCCGCAGGCGTCCGAGGTGAACGGCCGGTAGGCGCGGGTGGGGTCCTCGACGGTGCTCAGGTCCTCGTACCCGAGCTGGCAGACGACCGAGTAGGGCGCCAGCGGGGCCTCCGCCGCGCCGACCACCACCGCCTCGGTGCCGCCGCGGATCGAACGGGCGGCGTGCGCCAGTGCGTCCAGGCCTCCGGCCTCGTCGCTGGCCACGACCGCGCACGGCCCCTTGAAGCCGCCGCGGATCGAGATCTGGCCGGTGCTGGCCGCGTAGAACCAGGCGATGGACTGGTAGGGGCCCACATAACTGGAGCCCTGTCCCCACAGCCGCTGGAGTTCCCGCTGGCCGAATTCGCCGCCGCCGGACCCGGCCGCGGTGACCACGCCGACGTCGAAGGGTGTGTTCTCGTAGTCGGCGCGGCCGAGCCGCGCGTCGTCCAGCGCGATGTCCGCCGCGGCCATCGCGAAGTGCGTGAACTTGTCGGTCTGGACGAGGAAACGCTCCTCGATCAGCTCGACCGCCTCGAACCCCCGCACCTCGCCCGCGACCCGCAGGGGCAGGTGCTCGCAGCCCTCGCGGGTGACCCGGTCAAGGACGCTCATTCCCTCGTGCGTCCGCTTCCAGAAGGCCTCGGTGTTGTTGCCGTTGGGGGCGACCACACCGATGCCGGTGACGACGGTACGCCGGGCTTTGCGGGTTCTCATGGTGTCCTCCCACCTGTTCGGGTCAGGGCCACCGCGGACTGGAAGCCGCCGAAGCCGCTGCCCACCGAGAGGACGCTGCGCAGCTTCATCGGGCGTGCGGTGCGGGGCACGTAGTCGAGGTCGCACTCGGGGTCGGGGCTCTCGTAGTTCGCTGTGGGCGGCACGGTCTGGTGCTCAAGGGCGAGCACGCAGGCCGCGATTTCTATCGCGCCGATCGCCCCCAGCGAGTGGCCGACCATGGATTTGATCGAGCTCATCGGGATGTCGAAGGCATGGGCGCCCAGAGCCCGCTTCACGGCGGCCGTCTCGTGCCGGTCGTTCTGCTTGGTGCCCGAGCCGTGCGCGTTGACGTAGTCGATCTGCGAGCCGTCCATGCGGGCGTGGCCCAGTGCCCGGTTGATCGCCTCGGCCATCTCCAGGCCCTCCGCGGTCAGCCCGGTCATGTGGTAGGCGTTGCCGAAGGTGGCGTAGCCCGCGATCTCGCAGTACACCGTGGCACCGCGGGCCCGGGCGTGTTCCAGCTCCTCCAGGACGAGGACCGCCCCGCCCTCGCCCATCACGAAGCCGTCGCGGCGCGCGTCGAACGGCCGGGAGGCGTGCTCCGCGTCGTCGTTGTTCGCCGAGGTGGCCTTGATCGCGTCGAAGCACGCCACGGTGATCGGGGTGATCGGTGAGTCGGACGCCCCGGCGATGCACACATCGACGCGGCCCTCCTCGATGGACTGGAAGGCGTACCCGATCGCGTCCAGGCCGGAGGTGCAGCCCGTGGAGACGGTCTGCACCGGGCCGTGCGCACCGACCTGCTCGGCGACCGCCGAGGCGAGCGAGCTGGGTGAGAAGGCCCGCTCCAGGTGCGGACCGGCCGGCAGGTGGTCGACGTCCCAGCGCGCACCGCTCTCGCTGACCGCGACGTAGTCGTGCTCCAGCCGGGTGGTGCCGCCGACGGCGGTGCCCAGCGACACCCCCATGCGCCAGGGGTCCACCTTCTCCGGGTCCAGGCCCGCGTCACCGAGGGCCTCCCTGGCCGCCACCATCGCGAACTGGATGTAGCGGTCCGACCGCTCGACGGTGTCGGTGTCCAGCCCGTGCGCCGCCGGGTCGAAGTCGCACTCGGCGGCGATCCGGGAGCGGAAGCCCGCCGGGTCGAAGAGCGTGATGCCCCGGGTCGCGGTGCGTCCGTTCGCGAGGAGGTCCCAGAAGGCCGGTGCGCCGATGCCGCCCGGGGCTACGACGCCGACGCCGGTGACCGCCACGCGGCGGGTCATGAGGCGGCCTCCGTTCGTTCCGGAGGCGCGACGCGGTCGGCGGATTCGGTGTGCTCGGTGTCGACGTGGCCGAGCTCCGGGCGCGGGGCGAGCGGGCCGAGGTGGAAGACCATGCGGGCCTCGACATCGCCCACGTTGCGGAATCGGTGACGTACATGGGGAGGGATCAGCAGGCCCTGGTCGGGCCGCATCCGGTGCGGTTCACCGTCCAGATCCACTTCCAGCAGTCCGTTCACGACGTACACGAACTCCTCGGAGTACGGGTGGTAGTGCTCGCCGATGCGGTCGCCGGGCTGAACGATCGCCAGCCCCATGAAGCCGCTGGTGGCTCCCACCGCCGTCGGGGTGAGCAGGGCACGAAGGTCTCCTCCACGCCTGCGGTTGGGCTGCGTCTCACTGAGGTCCACGATGCGTGGCCGGTGCATGGTCATGACTGCTTTCCTCCTGGCGCATTGCGCGTTGTAATGACGGGTTGAGCGAGAACCCCCCAGGGTGCGGATGCGCGGTTCAGGACTCCAAGGCCCGCCGATCTGTGATCAGGGTCATCTCGGACTGCCCGAGGAAGCGCGAGATGCTCTGCTCGTCCGTGGGCACGGCGTTGTCGCCGTCGTCGAGGAGACGCCCGAGCCTGGCCACCTTGCCGGCGCCGTCGATGCCCACCGCCTGGGCGGGCTGTGCGTCGATGGGTTCGACCGCTTCGAGCAGACGGACGACGACGTCGTCACGCTGGAAGATGGTGCTGCTGTCGATGATGCTCGCCGGGTCGTCGGCCGCCTCCTCGTCGTGCTCGGCCAGGAGCCGGGCGAGTGCCATGCCGCAGCCTTCTTTGGCCTGGTAGAAGAGCGCGTGCCGGCGGACGTCCTCGGCCTTGTGCCGGCCGGCGGTGACGTGATGGACGGTGGGGAGCGCCGCCCGGGTGAAGAACATCCGGGCGGAGTCCGGGTCGCTGAGGTCCCGGTCCTGCTCCAGGTACGGGTTGATCGCCTCCTCGACGGCCCTGACCTCGGGCTGCCGGGCGACGTGACGCAGTGCGGCGAGCAGGTCGCCCTCGACCTCGACGGCCCGCACGACGCGGTTTCCGTGCATGAAGAGCGAGGTGCGGCGCAGTCGGGTGTCCTCGTCGACCCGTGCGTTGGGGGAGTCGTAGTCGGCGAGGATCTTCGCCACGATGTCCTCGGTGCCCGGCTTGACGGTGAAGGTGAGCGCGTGGCGCACCACTCCGTCGCCCAGGCGCGGGGACGCCTGGAGGCGGCCCTTGGCCGGCTCGGGCGTCATCTCGAAGGCCCTCCCGGTCTCCCGCAGCACACTGAAGCGCAGCGAGCGGGTGTCGCGCACGCAGTTGTGCAGCGGCTGGACGGTCGCCACGTGCTCCTCGCTGTTCACCCAGGCGAGGAACGGGGGCGCGCTGTCCCACTCACTGGTGATCAGCCACTGGGAAGGGTTCTCGATGGACTGGCACAGCTGGTCGCTGATGTGCCCGGGGACGGATGCCACCTGATTGCGCAGGTGTTCGTACGCCTCCAGGAACTCCTTCTGGGCCCCGTCGTAGAGGTCCAGCAGCAGCACGACACGCAGCCGGGAACCGTCGAAGGCGGACTGGGAGATCCGTTCCGAGAGGGTGGTGGTCATCTTTCGATCTCCTTCGAGACGGTTTCGTGATCGAGCCGGGTGGCAGGCCGTCAACCGTCGGTTGGCGAGTGGATTCGGAGCGGGGACTCTCCCGGCGGATGTGATTGGTCCGCCCCCATGACCGCGGGCGTCGTCTCCGTGACCGATCGTGAAACGCTGGTCCGGGTGGCGCGAGATTTATGAACCGTTCAGGTGAGCGGGCGTCCGAACCGCTCTCACCAGGGCATTGAACAATGCATCCGAACAGCGTCCGAGCTGGAGCAACTGATGAACGAGAACGTCGACATTCGCGTACCGGTCCTCATCGTGGGCGGCTCCCTGGTGGGTCTGTCCGCCTCCCTGTTCCTCGGCCGGCTCGGCATCGAGCACCTGCTGGTCGAGAAACACCGGGCCACCTCGACACACCCGCGCGGCCGCGGCAACAACGTCCGCACGATGGAGGTGTTCCGTACGGCGGGCGCCGAGGCGGGCATCCGGCAGGCGGCGTCGGTCCTCGCCGACAACCACGGCATCCTGCAAGCCGGTTCGCTCACCGGGGACGACCAGGAGTGGCTGTTCAAGGAGATCGACCCGGGGGGCGGGATCGCCCGGTTCAGCCCGACCGGATGGTGCCTGTGCAGCCAGAACGATCTGGAGCCGGTGCTGCTGAAACAGGCCCGGGAGCAGGGCGGTGACCTGCGGTTCTCCACCGAGATGCAGAGCTTCGACCAGGACCCGGCAGGGGTGGACGCGGCGCTGAAGAACCGGGAGACCGGCGAGCACATCAGTGTGCGCGCGGACTACCTGATCGCGGCGGACGGGCCGCGCAGCCCCATCCGCGACCAGCTGCGCATCGACCGTACGGGCCCCGGAGACCTGTTCCACAACGTCAGCATCACCTTCCGCTCCCGGCAGCTCGCCGATGTGCTGGGCGACCGGCGGTTCATCGTCTGCTATCTCACCAACCCCGAGGCGGACGGTGCCCTGTTGCCGGTCGACAACAAGAAGGAGTGGGTTTTCCACGCTCCGTGGAAGCCCCAACTCGGGGAAACCCTGGAGGACTTCACCGACGAGCGGTGTGCCGAGCACATCCGTACCGCGGTCGGCGCCGCGGACATCGACGTCGAGATCACCGGCAAGGCGCCGTGGCACGCCGCTGAGCGGGTGGCCGAGCGGTACTCCTCGGGCCGGGTCTTCCTCGCCGGTGACTCGGCGCACGAGATGTCCCCGACCGGGGCGTTCGGATCCAACACCGGCATCCAGGACGCGCACAACCTGGCGTGGAAGCTCGCCGCCGTGCTCAAGGGCGAGGCGGGCCCCGGCCTGCTGGACACCTACGAGGCGGAGCGGCTGCCGGTGGCCCGGGCGACGAGCGCACGGGCTTCGGCGCGCTCCGGCGAGCACAGCCACCCGGGGTACTCGGCGGCTCCGGGCGTGGGCGGCGGGAAGCAGGGCGGCATGCTCAGTGTGGCGTTGTGCTACCGCTATGTCCGCGGCGCGGTGCTGGACACCGATCCCGAGCAGCCGGTGGTGCCGCGGGGAGTGCAGTTGAACGGTGAACCGGGTAGTCGCGCGCCGCATCTGTGGGTCCATCAGGACGGTGAGCGCAAGTCCACGCTGGATCTGTACGAGCAGACACTGGTGTTGCTCACCGACGGTGCGGACGTGGCGTGGCGGCGGGCGGCGGCGCGGGTCGCCGACCGGCTCCAGGTACGGCTCCAGGCGTACGGGATCGGCCCGGGCGCCGATCTGGAGCCGGAGAACGGCGCGGACTGGGCCGAGCTCCACGGGACGACGGCCCAGGGTGCGGTGCTGGTGCGCCCCGACGGTTTCGTGGCCTGGCGGTCGACGGGCCCCGCGGCGGATGCCGAGAGCACCCTCCACGAGGTCCTGACCACCCTGCTGCACCGCTCCTGACGCGCCGGCGCCCGCGGCACACTCAGGACAGGCCGAACGCCCTCAGTTCCGCGAGGAATTCTTCCGGCCGGTCGGTATGTACGAGGTGCCCGGCGTCGATGGTGACGAACCGGCCGTCCGGTATGCGCCCCGCCAGCCGGACCAGCTCCTCCTGGGCGATCTGGCTGGTGGGGCCGCCGCCGATGACGAGGGTCGGAGCGGTGATCCCGCCGAGCCGTTCCGACCAGTCGGGATCCGGTGCGTTCAGCTGGGCGTCGGTCGACGGCACCACCGGCCAGTCGAAGTCGAGTTCCCCGCCCGGCCGTTCGGCGCGGGCGCGCGGTGGATCGAGCGGGAACGGCGGCGGCATCTCCTCCAGGACGAGCCTGCCGATCAGCCCGGGTTCACGTGCGGCGAGCAGACAGGCGGCAGCGGCGCCCATGGAATGCCCGATCACGGTGGCTCCGGCCAGGTTGCGGGCCTCCAGAAAGGCGTGCAGATCGTCCCGGAACAGCTCGAAGGAGTAGCGGCCGGGCCAGTCGCTGAGCCCGTGGCCGCGGAAGTCGAAGGCGTACACCCGGTGTTCGGCCGCGAGGCGTTCGGCGATCGGGATCCAGGTGCGGCTGTCGCCGCAGCGGCCGTGGGCGAGCACGACGGGCGGCGCCGACGGATCCCCCCACACCCGGTGGGCGAGCCTGGTGCCGCCGGCCTGCACACTGTGCACTTCCGGGTCGAGGAAGGCCGCCACGGCACGGACGAAGGCGCCCGGGTCGTCCAGCCAGGGAAAGTGCGCGGCGCCGCGCTGCACGACGAATTCGGCGTCCGGGAAGAGCGCGACCAGTTCGGCGGCCCGGTCCGGAGTCGGTCCCGCGTCGTACTCCCCGGCGAGGACGAGGACCGGCGCGGTGACCGCGGCCAGGGCGGCTTTCGTGGCGGCCGGGTCGAAGACGCCGTCCTGGTAGAACACGGCTGCGGCAGCCGAGTTGGTCTGTCCGGGGCCCGCCGCGGCGTGGGCCCGGGCGGTCTCGTCCCAGCGGCCGTAGGCGAACGGTGCGACAGCGGCCCGGTCCGAGGCGCGGCCCGCGAGAAAGCCGTCCAGGGCCGCACGTGCGTCCGCGAACCACGGTTCACCGCGGCGGAGTTCGCTCGCTTCGCGCCAGTCCCCGTCGGTGACCTCGATGCCCACGGCCCGGGTGCCGGGGGTGACGAGTGTGAGGGTGCGCAGCCGCTGCGGGTGCCGGGCCGCGTACAGCGAGGCCAGGTTCCCGGACGCCGAGTGGGCGAGCAGGTCGATGCGCTCCTCGCCGAGGTGTTCCCGCAGCGCCTCGATGTCGTCGGTCAGCCGGTCGCAACGGTAGCTCGTCGGGTCCTCGGGTGCCGCGGAGTCTCCGCTGCCGCGCAGATCGAGCACCACGAGCTGCCGGCGGGCACGGAGTCCGCCGAGGTCCCCCAGGTACGCACCGGCCCTCATCGGTCCGCCGGGCAGACAGATCAGCGGTGCGCCCTTCCCCAGAAGGCGGTAGGCGAGTTCGGTCCCGTCGTGTGCGTGGAAGATCGGCATGCCCGTCATCCAAACAGCGTCCGAGCGGCGGCGCAGCCGTGTTCGGTACGAGCGAAGCCGCGATGTGGATCAGCTCCGTCTCCCCTCTTGCCATCGGACGGAACATACTGAATTACTGCTACCGAAAGATCGACCGAATGATCGGTCGCCTGCTCGGGAGAGGGAGACCCGGATGACGCCCCTGCTGGACGAGGCGGAACGGCTGGGCCGGGACGAGCTGGAGGCACTCCAGCTGGAGCGGCTGCGGGCCACCCTGCACCATGCGTACGAGAACGTCGGCCACTACCGGGCGGCGTTCGACCGGGCCGGGCTGCGCCCGGACGACTGCCGCACGCTCGCCGATCTCGCCCGCTTCCCCTTCACGACCAAGGCCGACCTGCGGGACAACTACCCCTTCGGCATGTTCGCCGTCCCCGAGGAACAGGTGAGCCGGATCCACGCGTCCAGCGGGACGACGGGCCGCCCGACCGTCGTCGGCTACACCCGTCGGGACCTGGACACCTGGGCCGACATGGTGGCCCGCTCCATCCGGGCCGCCGGCGGGCGCCCCGGGCAGAAGGTCCATGTCGCGTACGGGTACGGGCTGTTCACCGGCGGGCTGGGCGCGCACTACGGGGCGGAACGGCTCGGCTGCACGGTCATCCCCGCCTCCGGCGGCATGACCGCCCGCCAGGTCCGGCTGATCCAGGATTTCCGCCCCGAGATCATCATGGTGACCCCGTCGTACATGCTGACCCTCCTCGACGAGTTCGAACGGCAGGGGGTCGATCCGCGGTCGACCGCCCTGAAGGTCGGGATCTTCGGCGCCGAACCGTGGACGCAGGAGATGCGGCGCGAGATCGAGGAGCGCTTCGCGATCGACGCGGTCGACATCTACGGGCTCTCGGAGGTGATGGGGCCGGGCGTGGCGCAGGAGTGCGTCGAGACGAAGGACGGGCTGCACATCTGGGAGGACCACTTCTATCCGGAGGTCGTCGACCCGTTCACCGGTGAGGTGCTGCCCGAGGGCGAGGAGGGCGAGCTGGTCTTCACCTCGCTGACCAAGGAGGCCATGCCGGTGATCCGCTACCGGACGCGGGACCTGACCCGGCTGCTGCCGGGCACGGCGCGGGTGTTCCGGCGGATGGAGAAGGTGACCGGGCGCAGCGACGATCTGGTCATCCTGCGCGGTGTGAACCTCTTCCCGACGCAGATCGAGGAGATCGTGCTGCGCACCCCGGGGGTGGCCCCGCACTTCCAGCTGCGGCTGACCCGCGAGGGCCGTCTCGACGCGCTGACGGTGCGGGCGGAGGCACGCGCGGAGGCCACCTCGCAGCAGCGGGCGGCGGCCGCGGCGTCGATCACGGCGGCCGTCAAGGACGGGATCGGGGTGTCGGTCGGGGTCGAGATCGTCGATCCGCAGACGCTGGAGCGGTCGGTCGGCAAGTTCCGGCGGATCGTGGACGAGCGCGACGGGGCCGGGGCTCCGGAGTGACGGGCCGGCCGGCCCCGCCCGCCGCTCCTTCGCCGACCGCCCCGGGACGCGGAGGCGGTCGGCGAGCCGGTCGCGCAGGCGGCCGGCAGACTATGCGAACCGGTCGCGCAGCTCCCGCTTGAGGATCTTCCCGCTGGCGTTGCGCGGGAGCTCGTCCACGAAGAGGACCTTCTTCGGGGCCTTGAAATGGGCGAGCCGTGCGCGGGCGTGCTCGATGAGTTCGGCCGCGGTCGCGTCGCCGCGCAGCACCACGACGGCTGTGACGGCTTCGATCCAGCGCTCGTCGGGCAGTCCGACGACTGCGGCCTCGGCGACGGCGGGGTGGGTGTAGAGGGCGTCCTCGACCTGCCGGGAGGCGACCAGGACGCCACCGGAGTTGATGACGTCCTTGACCCGGTCGACGACAGTGAGGAAGCCCTCGGCGTCGCGCACCGCGAGGTCGCCGGAGTGGAACCAGCCGTCGCGGAAGGCCTCCGCGGTCTCCCCGGGCTTGTCCCAGTAGCCCTCACACAACTGGGGTGAGCGGTAGACCACTTCGCCGGCCGTGCCGTCGGGGACCTCCTTGCCGTTCTCGTCGACGACCCGGGCCTCGACGAAGAGCACGGGCCTGCCGCAGGAGTCCATCCGGCCCTCGTGCTCGTCCGGTCCGAGGACGGTGGCGAGCGGGCCGATCTCGCTCTGCCCGAAGCAGTTGTAGAAGGCGAGCGCGGGCAGCCGCTCACGGAGCCGTTCCAGCACGGGTACGGGCATGATCGACGCGCCGTAGTACGCCTTGCGCAGACCGCCGAGTTCCCGGGTGGTGAAGCCGGGGTGCCGGGAGATGCCGATCCAGACGGTCGGCGGGGCGAAGACGCTGTCGGCCTGCCCGCTCTCGACGAGGTCGAAGATCCGGTCGGCGTCGGGCGCGTCGAGGATGGTGTTCTGCGCCCCGACCGCGAGGTAGGGCAGCAGGAAGACGTGCATCTGCGCGGAGTGGTAGAGCGGCAGCGAGTGGACGGGCCGGTCGGTGGCCCGCAGGTCGAGTGCCGTGATCGCGCTGACGTACTCGTGCACCAGTGCGCCGTGGGTCATCATCGCGCCCTTGGGCAGGGCGGTGGTGCCCGAGGTGTAGAGCAGCTGGACGAGGTCCGTCGCGCCCGGTTCCCACTCCGGGACGAAGGGGCGGGGGGTGGCGGTCGCCGCCAGCAGTGAGTCCGGTGCGTCGCGCAGCGGGCGTACGGGGAACGCCGTCGGAATCCGGTCGGCGAGGTCCGGGTCGGTGAGGACGAGGGCGCTGCCGGACTGTTCGAGGATGTACGTGAGGTCGTCGCCGGTGAGGTTCTGGTTGACCGGTACGTGGACCAGGCCCGCGCGGGCGCAGCCGAGGTAGCCGATCAGATACGCGTCGGAGTTGTGCGCGTAGCAGGCGACCCGGTCGCCGGGGCGCAGTCCGTGCTCGCCGCCGAGGACGGCGGCCGCGGTACTGACGGCCGCGTCGAGCTCCGCGTACGTCCAGGTCCTGTCCGCGTACCGCAGGGCGGTGCGGTCGGGGGTGCGCCGGGCGCTGCGGGCCACGACTCCGTCGACTGTGCTGCTCCGTACACCTGTCATGGCGTGATCCTGTGCGGCTGGCACCCGGGGGTCAAGTGGCCTGATGGCGGTGTGGAAGTTGACAGGGGCGCCCGGGTGCTGGCTGAGTGGCGCGTGGCGGTCCGAACCATCGGGCAACCGCCTTACACAACCGCGCAGTTGGGAGATCCCTTGCCTCTCCGCAACCGTCTGAGACTACTCGCGATATCGGGCCTCGCGCTGTTCACCGTTTCGGCTTCGCTGCCGCCCGCCGCGGCCGACGGCCCGCGTTCCCACCATCCTTCGGGCGGTGGGCTGTCCGCCACGATCCGGTACACCGAGTACGGCATCCCGCACATCCTGGCGAAGGACTACGCGAGCCTGGGCTTCGGCAATGGCTGGGCCCAGGCCGCCGACCAGGTGTGCACCCTCGCCGACGGCTTCGTGACCCTGCGCGGCGAGCGGTCCCGGTTCTTCGGCCCGGACGCGGCTCCGGACGGTTCGCTGTCCTCCGCGACGAAGAACCTCTCCAGCGACCTGTACTTCCGCGGGGTCCGCGAGAGCCACACCCTGGAGAAGCTGCTGAGGACGCCCGCTCCGGCGGGTCAGAGCCGGGACGTCAGGGAGCTGGAGCGCGGCTGGGCGGCCGGCTACAACGCGTGGCTGGCGCAGAACCGGATCGCGGACCCGGCCTGCCGGGGCGCCGACTGGGTGCGTCCGGTGACGACGCTGGACGTGGTGGCGCGCGGCTTCGCGCTCTCGGTGCTCGGCGGTCAGGGGCGCGCCATCGACGGCATCACCGGCGCCCAGCCTCCCACCGGGGCGGTGCAGGTGCCCGAGGCCCCGTCGCCGGGTGACGCGGCGGACGCGGCCCGGCGGCTGCTGTCGACGCAGAACGCGGACATGGGCTCCAACGCGGTCGCGTTCCGCGGTGACACGACGGCGAACGGGCGCGGCCTGCTGCTCGGCAATCCGCACTACCCGTGGCAGGGCGGCCGTCGCTTCTGGCAGTCCCAGCAGACGATTCCCGGCGAGCTGAACGTCTCGGGCGGTTCGCTGCTCGGCGCACCGACCGTGTCGATCGGGCACAACGCGTACATCGCGTGGAGCCACACCGTCGCCACCGGGGTGCCGCTCAACCTCCATCAGCTCACCCTCGATCCGGCCGATCCGACGGTGTATCTGGTGGACGATCGGCCCGAGCGGATGACGAAGCGCACGGTCTCGGTCCCGGTGAAGGGCGGCGGGGCCGTGACCCGCACCCAGTGGTCGACCCGCTACGGGCCCGTCTTCACCTCGCTCGGTGGCGGGCTGCCGTTGCCCTGGACGGCGACGACCGCGTACGCGCTCAATGACCCGAACGCGGTGAATCTGCGGTTCTCGGACGCCGGTCTCGGCTTCAGCCGGGCGCGCAGCACCGCGGACGTCGCGGCGGCGCTGCGCCGTACCCAGGGGCTGCCGTGGGTGAACACCATCGCCGCCGACTCGTCCGGGCACTCGTTCTTCTCGCAGTCGCAGGTGCTGCCGCGGATCACGGACGAGCTCGCGGAGCGTTGTTCCACCGAGCTGGGCAGGGCGACGTATCCCTCGTCCGGGCTGGCGGTGCTGGACGCTTCGCGGAGCGGCTGCGCGCCGGGGTCGGACCGGGACGCGGTGCAGCCGGGCATCTTCGGTCCGGGCCGGATGCCCACCATGAAGAACGCCCCGTACGTGGAGAACTCCAACGACAGTGCCTGGCTGACGAACGCCGCCGCGCCGATGACCGGCTACGAGCGGGTGTTCGGCGCGGTCGGCACGCAGCGCTCGCTGCGGACCCGGGGCGCGGTCGAGGACGTGTCCGCGATGGCGGCGAAGGGCCGGCTGACCGTGGCCGATCTTCAGCGTCAGCAGTTCGCGAACCGCGCACCGGCCGGTGATCTGGTCGCCGGGGACCTGGCCGCGGCCTGTGCGGCACTGCCCGGCGGCAACGCGGTCGGCAGTGACGGCGGGGCGGTCGATGTGTCGGCGGCGTGCGACGTGCTGCGGCGCTGGGACCGGAAGGTCGACACCGGCAGCCGGGGCGCGCTGCTCTTCGACCGGTTCTGGCGCCGGGCGACGGCCACGGTCGCGGGGGCCGAGCTGTGGAAGGTGCCCTTCTCCCCCGCCGATCCGGTCGGGACGCCGAACACGCTGAACACCTCGGCGCCCGGCGTCGCCACGGCGCTCGCCGACACGGTGGCCGAACTGCGGGCGGCCGGGATCGCGCTGGACGCCCCGCTGGGCCGGCACCAGTGGGTGGAGCGGAACGGGAAGCGGATCCCGATCGGCGGCGGCACGGAGTCGCTCGGCATCTGGAACAAGACGGAGCCGTTGTGGGACGCGGCGGCCGGCGGCTACCGGGAGGTGCCGGCCGGTTCCAGCTATATCCAGGCGGTCGGCTGGAACGGCAGCGGTTGCCCGGTGGCGCGCACCCTGCTCACGTACTCCCAGTCCTCCGACCCGGGCTCGGCGCACTACAGCGACCAGACCGAGCTGTACTCGGCCGAGCGGTGGGTGACGTCCCGGTTCTGCGAGCGGGACATCCTGCGCTCGCCCGCGCTGCGGGTCGTGCGGGTCCACGAACGCCGGTAGTCCCTCGCGGTGCGATCGGCCCCTGCCCGTCCGGCGGGCGGTCAGGGGCTGATCGCGAGGAAGACGAACGCGGCGAAGATCGACAGATGGACGCCGCCCTGGAGCAGGGTGGCCCGTCCCGGTACGACGGTCAGCGCGCCCACCATCACGGTGAGGGCGAGCAACACCATATGGGTGGCACCGAGGCCGAGATGGAGCGGTCCGTCGAGCCAGATCGAGGCGAGGGCGATGGCCGGGATGGTCAGGCCGATGCTCGCCATCGCCGAGCCGAGGGCGAGGTTGAGACTGGTCTGGATCCGGTCGCGGCGGGCGGCCCGTACCGCCGCCAGGGTCTCCGGCAGCAGCACCAGCAGTGCGATCACGACGCCGACCACCGCCTGGGGCATTCCGGCCGCCTCCACCCCGGACTCGATGGTCGGCGACACGGACTTGGCGTCACCGACGACCGCGACCAGCGCGACCAGCAGCATCACCAGGCTCAGCGCGGTGGCGCCGCGCCCGGGCAGCGCCGCGTGGTGCTCGTCCGGCTTGAGCGCGCCCTCGGGTGTGAGCGGCAGGAAGTACTCGCGGTGCCGCACCGTCTGTACGGCGACGAACAGCCCGTACAGCAGGAGCGAGGCGACGGCGGCGAAGGTCAGTTGGGCGGTGGAGAACTCGGGGCCGGGTTTGCCGACGGTGAAGGTCGGCAGGACCAGGCTGAGGGTGGCGAGGGTGGCGACGGTCGCGAGGGCCGCCCCGGAGCCCTCGGCGTTGAAGACGACGACACGGGAGCGGACGGCGCCGACCAGCAGCGACAGTCCGACGATCCCGTTGCAGGTGATCATCACGGCGGCGAACACGGTGTCGCGGGCGAGCGCGGACGTCTTGGGGCCGCCTCCCACCATCAGGGTGACGATGAGGGCCACTTCGATGACGGTGACGGCGACGGCCAGGACGAGCGAGCCGAACGGTTCGCCGACCCGGTGGGCGATGACCTCGGCGTGGTGCACGGCGGCCAGGACGGCGCCCGCCAGGCAGAGCGCGACCACGGCGACGGCGAACCCCGGCAGTTCCCGGCCCCAGCTGAAGACCAGCGCGAGCGCGGCGACGAGCGGCACGACCACCGTCCACCGGGTCGCCAGCGACCGGATCGTAGCGCTCGCGTTCATGGGCCACACCCTGCCAGAGCCGGTACGGGGGCGCTCGTCGGGCGGCGGCCGTACGGCGGCTCACACGGCCCGTGAGTGACCTTCCCAGTACGGGTCGCGCAGCCGACGCTTGTAGAGCTTGCCGTTGGGGTCGCGGGGCATCACCTCGATGAAGTCGATGCTCCTGGGCCGCTTGTATCCGGCGAGCCGCTGTTCGCAGTGGCCCAGGATCGCGGCGGCGAGCTCCTCCCCCGCCCGGTGTCCCTCGGCCGGTTCGACGACCGCCTTGACCTCCTCGCCCCAGTCGGGGTGCGGGATGCCGAAGACGGCGACATCGGCGACGGCGGGGTGTCCGAGCAGGGCGCCCTCGATCTCGGCGGGGTAGATGTTGACCCCGCCGGAGATGATCATGTCGATCTTGCGGTCGCGGAGGAAGAGGTAGCCGTCCTCGTCGAGGATGCCGAGGTCGCCCACGGTGAAGAAGTCGCCGATGCGGTTCTTCTTCGTCTTGGTCTCGTCCTTGTGGTAGCTGAAGCCGCCGGTGTTCATCTTCAGGTAGACGGTGCCGAGCTCGCCGGGCGGCAGCCGGTTGCCGTCGTCGTCGAAGACGGCGAGTTCACTGATCGGCCAGGCCCGGCCGACCGTGCCCGGCTTCTTCAGCCAGTCCTCGGCGGTGGCGAAGGCGCCGCCGCCCTCGCTGGCCGCGTAGTACTCCTCGACGCACCTGCCCCACCAGTCGATCATGGCGCGCTTCACATGGTCGGGGCAGGGCGCGGCGCCGTGGATGGCGTGCCGCATGGCCGTGACGTCGTACCGCCGTTTCACCTCGTCGGGGAGAGCGAGGAGGCGGTGGAACTGGGTCGGGACCATGTGGGTGTGGGTACAGCGGTGGGTGTCGATGAGCCGGAGCATCTCCTCGGGCGTCCACCGGTCCATCAGGACGAGCGGGTGTCCGATGTGCAGGGACGCGCCCGCGAACTGCAGGACGGCCGTGTGGTACAGGGGCGAGCAGACCAGGTGGACGTTTTCGTCGAACGGTCCGATGCCGAAGATGCCGAGGAATCCGCCGAGGTGGCTCTCCTCGGGAAGCCGTCCGGAGAGCGGACGGCGGATGCCGCGCGGGCGGCCCGTGGTGCCCGAGGTGTAGTTCATGACCCAGCCCAGGGTGCGGTCCTCGGGGGCTGCCCCGGACTGCCCTTCGAGGAGTTCGGCGTACGGGCGGAAGCCGTCGACCGCGCCCACGGCGAAGCGGTGGCTCGCCGGCAGTCCCGCCTCGTCGGCGGCCTCGGTGGCGGCCGGTGCGAACCGCTCGTGGGCGATGAGCACCTTGGCGCCGGAATCGGCGACGATCCAGGCGATCTCGGGGCCGACGAAGTGGTGGTTGACGGGGACCAGGTAGAGGCCGGCCTGGGAGGCGGCGAGGTAGGCGGTGAAGAACTCGACGCCGTTGGGCAGCACGACCGCGAACGCGTCACCCTTTCGGAGCCCGGCCGCGCGCAGTCCGTGGACGAGGCGGTTGGCGGCGGCGTGCAGCCGGCCCGCCGTCCAGCTCTCGCCGTCGGGTGCGATCAGTACCGTGCGGTCGGGGTCGGCGGTGGCCTGGGCCCAGAAACCGTTGGGCGGCTGACTCATGAGGCGCTCCGTCCGGCGATGCGGTTGATCCGGTCCACGGCTCGCTCGAAACCGCGGGTCAGGTCGTCGAAGACGGCCTGCACACTGCGTTCGCTGTTCATCCGGCCGACGATCTGGCCGACGGGGGTGCCGAGCAGCGCGCCGGTCTCGTACTTCTGGATGCGCGAGACGGCCTCGGCCACCAGCAGCCCCTGGAGCGGCATGGGCAGGGTGCCGGGCCCGGCCGGGTCGTCCCAGGCGTCGGTCCATTCGGTACGGAGCTGGCGTGCGGGCTTGCCGGTGAGGGCGCGGGAGCGGACGGTGTCGCCGGAGCCGGCGGCGAGGAGCTTGCGGGTCAGCGCGCGGGAGTGCAGATCGGCCTCCTCGGCGGTCAGCCAGAGGGAGCCGAGCCAGACGCCCTGGGCACCGAGGGCCAGTCCGGCGGCGATCTGCTCGCCGCTGCCGATTCCTCCTGCGGCGAGGACGGGAAGCGGTCCGACGGCGTCGACCACGTCCGGGACCAGGACCATGGACGCGATCTCACCGGTGTGGCCGCCCGCCTCGTAGCCCTGGGCGACGACGATGTCGATGCCCGCTTCGGCATGGTGGCGGGCGTGCTTCGCGCTCCCGGCCAGGGCGGCGACGAGCACGCCCCGATCGTGGGCGCGCCGGACGACGTCGGCGGGCGGCGATCCCAGGGCGTTGGCGAGGAGCTTGATGGGGTAGTCGAAGGCGACGTCCAGCTGGTTGCGCGCGACCTCCTCCATCCAGCCGGTGATGCGCCAGCCGGACGCCTCGCCCTCGGCGAGTTCCGGCACTCCGTGCTCGGCGAGGGTGTCCTGGACGAACTTCCGGTGGCCGGCCGGGATCATCGCCTCGACATCGGCCTCGGTCACCCCCTCCACCTTCTTCGCGGGCATGACGACATCGAGGCCGTACGGCTTGCCGTCGGTGTGCTCCTGCATCCAGTCGAGATCGCGCGCGAGGTCGTCGGGGGCGGTGTAGCGGACCGCGCCGAGTACGCCGAATCCGCCGGCCCGGGTGATGGCCGCGGCCACCGCGGGGAACGGCGTGAAGCCGAAGATGGCGTGCTCGACTCCCAGTTTCTTGCTCAGCTCCGTCTCCATGGGGCGCAGGATGCCTCAGCCCGACATCCGAGGGAAGAGATTTTCTGATGCAGTGTCAGATTCTTTGTGACGCAGGGGGCCTCCGTGGCGGCGGGGGTGACAGTAATCTCTGCGGCGGCAGGAAGTTTCATTGCCGGACGAATTTTCGAAAGTTACTTTCGCGCAGTGAGAAGGAGTTCCGGATGACCGAGGACGCGGCGGGCAGAGGGATCAGCCGGCGGAGGCTGGGCGGTGGGATGCTGGCCCTGGGCGGGGCACTCGCCCTGGCGCCGATTCCGTTCGCGGAGCGGGCGTCGGCCATGGAGTCGGGGGCGGGGTCGTCGGACATGAGCACAGGGGCCGGGGGCGCCGCGCCGGGACACGGCAGGCCGACGTTGCGGCGCGGTTCGGCCGAACGCGCCGGGCTGCTCCAGGAGCCCCTGGACCAACTGGTCGTCGAGGCGGAGAAGTTCCTGGCCGCCTCCCCGAAGCACCCCTGGTACGCGGGGGCGGTGCTGCTCGCGGGGCGGGGTGGCACGGTGGCCCTGCACCGGCCGGTCGGCAAGGCCGTGCGCTACGCGGCGTACGACGAGAAGTCCGACACCGGCGTGGAGTTCCCGCCGGACCGGCAGATCCCCATGGCCGAGGACACCGTCTTCGACCTGGCTTCGGTGTCGAAGCTGTTCACCTCGATCCTGGCCGTGCAGCAGATCGAGCGCGGGACGCTGGAGCTGGAGGCGAAGGTCGCCTCGTACCTGCCCGATTTCGCGGGCGGCGGCAAGCAGGACATCACGATCCGTCAACTCCTCACGCACACCTCCGGGTTCCGTGCCTGGATCCCGCTGTACAAGGCGCCCACCCGCGAGGGGAAGCTGCAGCTGCTGTGGGACGAGGTGCCCGCGAGCCCGCCGGGCACGGTGTACCTCTACTCCGACCTCAACCTGATCTCGCTGCAACTGGTGCTGGAGAAGCTCACCGGCCGCACGCAGGACGTCCTGCTCCGTGAGCAGATCACCGCTCCGCTCGGGATGCACCGCACCCGGTACAACCCGCCGTCCTCCTGGAAGCCGAAGATCGCCGCGACCGAGGACGCCCGGCTGCCGTGGTCCGGGCTGGAGCGCGGACTGGTCTGGGGCGAAGTGCACGACGAGAACGCGTACAGCCTGGGCGGGGTGGCGGGCCACGCCGGAGTCTTCTCCTGCGCCTGGGACCTGGCGGTCCTCGCCCGTACGCTGCTCAACGGCGGGGTCTACGGCCGCGCGCGGATCCTGTCCGCCGAATCGGTCGACCTGCTGTTCACCGACTTCAACACCGCGTTCCCCGGCGATGCCCACGGCCTCGGCTTCGAGCTCTACCAGCACTGGTACATGGGGGCGATGGCCACCCCGCGCACCGCGGGCCACACCGGCTTCACCGGCACCAGTCTCGTACTGGACCCGACGACCGACTCGTTCCTGATCGTCCTCGGCAACTCTGTTCACCCTGTGCGTAGTTGGCGCTCCGGCAGCGCCCCGCGCGTCGCCACCGCGAATCAGATGGCGCGCGCCGTCGCGGTCCGCCCCGCCCGTGGCCGTACGGCGTGGTTCTCGGGGATGGCGAGCGCCGCCTCGGCCACGCTCACACTGCCCCCGCTGCGCCTCGCCTCCTCGCACGGCCGGCTGAGCTCGGCGCTGTGGTGGGACACCGAGCCGGGGTCCGACTCCCTCTTCCTGGAGGCGTCGGCGGACGCCGGGGCGACCTGGCAGCCGGTCCCGTTCACCACCGTCCCGACGTCGCGGAGGCCCCGCCCCGAGCCAGAGCCGCATCCCACCGGAGCGGTCTCCGGCTGGTCCGGCCGGGTATGGCACCGCCTCGACGCGGACCTCGCCGCCTGGCGCGGCAAGGAGGTCCGGCTGAGGTGGCGGTACACGACGGACCAGCTGTACGTCGGACGCGGGGCGTATGTGGACACCGTCCGGGTCGAGGACGGCAACCGGACGCTCTTCGACGAGAGCCGGTCCGGCGACGCCGCGCGCATCGAGGCGCTGGGCTGGACGGCGTCGGCGGACTGAGCCCGCATCGCACCGGGCGGACCGGTTTTCGGCCGGTCTCCGGGCCGGTCTCAGGGGCCGGGGCGCCGCACCCGAAGCGGTGGCCCCGGCGGCCACCCGGGAAGTCCGTCCGGATCACCGTGACCCGACCGGACTCCACCGCCCCACTCGAAGCGGACGGAGCGGGGAAGGCGTCGCGCCGCAGCCGGGCACCCTGACCGGCACCCGTTTCGTTCCCCCCGGAGAATGGTCCCATGACCACCTCGACGCAGCCGCCCTGGGAACGTGCCGAGCGCCTCGACGCCGGCCGGACGGCGGATGCCGTGCACGCCGGGACCGGCGTGCGGCTGGTCGTCGAGGGGCCCTGTCCGGGCGGCGAGGTGGGTGCCGCGTACGTCCGTTGGCCCGACGGCCACCGGTCCGTGCTGAAGCGACGGCCGGGCACCCGGCTCGACGCGCTGCGGGCGGGGCCCCTGGCAGTCTGCGAGGCGCTGCGCGATCAGGGGTATCCCTGCCCGTCCACGGAGCTGGCGCTCCAGGTGGATGGAGGGGTGGTGCTGGTCCAGGAGCTTCTGCCGGGCGCACCGCCGGAGTTGCTGGACCATCACGGCCTGGATCAGGCTCTCGCCCTCAACGAATCCCAGGCCGGGCTGCTGGCCGGGCGGGCGGACATCCCTTCGGTGCACCTGTATCTGCTGGACGACGGTCCCGGCTACTGCCTTCACGAGCCACTGCTTCTCCACAGCCCGCGCAGCGCCGCCCTCGAACGCCGGGTCCGTTCGGTCGGCGCCGGTCGTCCTCCCCGTCTGGCCGGGGACGATGCCGTGCACCAGGACTTCCACCACGGCAACCTGCTCACCGTGGACGGCACGGTCACCGGGGTCATCGACTGGGACGGCGCCGGGCGGGGAGACCGCCGATTCGACCTGGTCACGCTGCGCTTCGGGCTGCACGCACAGGAACAGGCACCGGGGGTGGTCCGCCGGCTCGACGACATCCTGGACACACTGCCCGACGACGTTCTGCGCCCCTGCTGGGCCCACATGAGTCTGCGGATGACCGACTGGGCCATCCGGCACTTCGCACCGGGCGACGTGGAACACTGGCTTGATCTGGCCGAGCAACGCCTGTGACGGAGGCGGGACGTACGGGTCCGGGGTAGGTTCCTGCCGTGGCCGCACGCCCGTGTGTGGCCGCGTCACGCGTGGGAACCGGCCGATCCGGTGGGCATACCCGTCCGGCCCCGTCCCCCACGACCGGTGGACCGACGAGCGCAACGCGATCGGCCCGCAGCACGACGCCCCGCGGGTGAGGACCGGTGAGGAGCCGGACGAAGCGCCGACGGTGAGCTGACGGTTCGGCCCCACCGTGAGCCGGAACGACCACCGCGACCTCGTGCGGCAGGAGAACCATGAAGTCCACCATCGAGGCGCCCGCGACCCGTCCGACGCCCTTGCGGGTTCCGGCCTTCCGGCGGTTCGCGCTTGCCTCTCTCGTCTCGACGACCGGCTCGGCGATGACGCCCCTCGCACTCGCCTACGCGGTGATCGGCCAGGGCGGCGGAGCCGGGTCGCTCGGTGTGGTGCTGGCGACCAATTCGGTCCCCACCATCGTCTTCATCGTCGCGGGCGGTGTGCTCGCGGATCGACTCTCCCGCAGCCGGATCCTGTTCCTGAGCAACCTGCTGGCCGCGACCGCGCAGGGTGTGCTCGCGACGCTCGTGGCCACCGGCCACGCCACGACGGCCTCGATCGCCGGGTGCGGCTTCGTTTCGGGGATCGCCACGGCCTTCACGGCTCCGGCCGCGACGGGTGTCGTGGCGCAGATCGTCGCGGCCGAGCATCTACAACGGGCCAACGCGCTGCTCCGGCTTCCGAGCAATGCCGTCAAGGTGCTCGGCCCTGTTGCCGGAGGGGTGATCGTCGCGGTCGGCGGGCCGGCCTGGGCCCTGTCCTGGGACGCGCTCAGCTTTCTCGTCGCGGCGCTGCTCCTGCTCGGCCTGCGGCTGAGCGCACCGGTCACGACGAGCAGCGCCCTGGCCGATCTGCGGGCGGGGTGGTCCGGGTTCCGGTCCCGCACCTGGCTGTGGACGTACACCGCCGCCGGAACGGTGGTGGTCGCCGCGTGGCTGGCCGGTTTCCAGCTTCTCGGTCCCGTGATCGCTGACGAGCACTACTCGGGGGCGCGTTCCTGGGGGCTCGTCCAGGGCGCGTTCGCCTTCGGGCTGCTGGCCGGAACGGTGGTGTGCCTGCGCTGGAAGCCGTACCGGCTGCTGGCCGTCGCCGTGATCACCGGGGCCGGGCTCTGTCTGCCGCCTGCGGCACTGGGCTTCGGGCTGGCCCTGCCCTGGGTGCTCCTCGCCGCCGTACTGGCGGGCGTCGGGCTGGATGTCGCCATCGTGGCGTGGAGCACCGCGCTCCAACAGCACGTGCCCCAGGAGGAACTCGGCCGGATGAGCTCGTTCAACGGCGTCGGGGAGCGGATCGCCATCCCACTCGGCTACCTCGTCACCGCCCTCGCCGCGCATGCCTGGGCCGACCGGACCGTACTCCTGGTCTGTGCCGGTGCCATCGTGGCCACCACGGTCCTCAACCTCTGCGTGCGGGACGTGTACCGCGTCAATCGCGCCTGAGCGTGCGGGCATGCGTGTGCGGGAGAGCGCGACCGCCGTCTCAGAGCGGCCCGGTGTCGTCCGGCTGGATGCCTGCCCGGCGGGACACGTCCTCGCTGTGCTCCAAGTGGTCGCGCCCCTGTTCGCCGAGCTGCCCGAGCACCCCGGCGAGCACCGTCTCGACGGTGGCGAGCGTCGGGACCATGCTGTCGTACGGCGACGGCGCGGCGACATGGCTTGGCAGGACGACGTCGGCGAGGCTGGTCACCGGCGAGAGCCAGGCGTCGGTGAACAGGACGACCTTGCTTCCGCACCGCGCTGCCATCTCGGCGATGACGACCTTGTCCGGCTCGTAGCGCCGGTAGTCGAAGACCACGAGGACGTCCTGCCGCCCGAGACCCGCCAGGACCGCGGTCCGCTCCACGTCACGGTCCGGCAGGACGACCACGTCGTCACGCAGTTGCATGAGGTGGAGCCCCAGGTACTGCGCCAGCAGATGCGTGAACCGGCCGCCGGCCAGGATGATGCGGCGCTTGGGGTGGCAGAGCAGGGAGATCGCCGCCTGCACGTCGTGGGGCGGCAGTTCCCGCAGCGTGCGGGCGACCTCGGAGCTGAACACGTCCGGTCCGCCCTCGGGGTGCGCCGCGTCCCGCCCCTCCGCGTCCGGTGCGCCCGGTGACGCGGCGCCGTATCCCCGTGTGCTGTAGAGCTGAAGAGGTGAGGCGCTGCGTTCCTCCAGTTCTCCCCGCAGCGCCGCCTGGAAGTCGGGGAAGCCCTTGTAGCCGAGCCGGTTGACGAAGCGGATCACCGTGGGCGCGCTCACCGCGGCGCGTTCGGCGAGCGTGGCCACCGTCTCGAAACCGGCCGACGGGTAGCCGGCGAGCAGAACCCGGGCCACCTTGCGTTCGGCGGGGCTGAGGTCACCGAATCGTTGCCGGATCTCTTCGGCGAGTGAGGACATGGGCCGGGTGCCACCTTTCTGAAGGGGTTCAGATTACGTGGACCGGCGTGCTCCGGGCATCCGGGCCGGCTGCCGTCGTGGAGCCGAGAGCCGTGATCAGTGCCGCGAGCAGGGCGACCCGGTGCGGGACCGTCGTCACGTCCAGCCACTCCTCCGGGCTGTGGTCACCGCCGCCGACCGGGCCGAGGCCGTCGAGCGTCGGAACCCCGGCTCCGGCGATGGTGTTGGCGTCGCCGACGCCACCGGTGGCGGCGGCCCCCAGGTCGAGTCCGAGCTGCGCCCCGGCCTCCCGGGCGCGGGCGAACACGGCGCGGGCCGCCGGGGTGTCCTCCATGGCCGGGCAGGTTTCCGTCTGCCGCACGGTGGCCCGGGTGCCCGGTACGGACAGTTGGGCGGCGGCCACGACGATGGCCTGCCTGGCCCTCTGGATGCCCGATTGGGTCGAGGACCGTACCTCCACGTGCAACTCGGCCTCGGGGCAGACGATGTTGATACGGCTGCCGGCCCGGACCATCCCCACATTGACCGTGACGTCCTCCCACCGTCCGTTCATCTCCTGGCAGGCGATGAGCAGATGAGCGGCGGCCAGCGCGGCGTTGGCTCCGCGTTCCGGTTCGATGCCGGCGTGGGCAGCCCGTCCCGTGACGGTGATCAGGAAGTCCGCCACCCCCTTGCGGGCGATGACGAGGTCGCCGTTCTCCCGGGCGCACTCCAGGCCCAGCCCGTAGTCGACGGCCGAGGCGAGCTCAGCGGTCACCCGGCGGCTGGCCGGTGAGCCGATCTCCTCGTCGGGGGTGGCCAGGAAGACGATCTCCGCGAAGTCCTTCAGCCCGCGGCGCAGCAGGATCTCCACGGCGGCGAGGCCGGCCAGCAGGCCGCCCTTGTCGTCGCTGACTCCGGGGCCGTGGGCGAGCGGACCGTTACGGGTGAAGGGGCGCCGCGCCGCCGTCCCGTCGTCGAAGACGGTGTCCAGGTGCCCGGCGAGAAGGATGCGCCGACCGCCCTGTTCGGCGGGGGTCCGGCCGGGCAGCCGCCCCACCACCAGGTCACCGAAGCGCATGTCCCTGCCGGGGACGGCGACGGGCGTCCGGTCCACCTCGAATCCCAGGCCGGTCAGGCGACGCCCGGTCCATGTCGCGACGCGGTTGACCCCCTCGGGGCTGTACGAGCCGGAGTCGATGGAGACCAGATGTTCCAGGTCCGCCAGGTAACGGGGCTGGAGGGCGAGGGCGTCGGAGAGCAGCAGGGCCGCCGTATCCCGCTGCCGTGCTTCGGGCATCACAGGACCTTCGACAGGAAGGTGCGGGTGCGTTCCTGCCGGGGATCGCCGAGTACCTGCCGGGGGTCACCGGCCTCAACCACGACACCGCCGTCCATGAAGACCGCCGTGTCCGCGACCTCCCGGGCGAATCCGATCTCGTGCGTGACGACCACCATCGTCATCCCTTCCGCGGCCAACTGCCGCATCACATCGAGCACTTCGCCGACCAGTTCCGGGTCCAGCGCCGACGTCGGTTCGTCGAAGAGCATCAGTTTGGGCTTCATCGCGAGCGCTCTGGCGATCGCGACGCGTTGCTGCTGGCCGCCGGACAGCTGGGCCGGATAGCGCTCGGTACGGTCGGCGAGGCCGACCCGGCCCAGCAGTCGCAGGGCGTCGGCACGTGCCTCGGCCCTGGTGACGCCGGCGACCTTCACGGGCGCCTCCATGACGTTCTCCAGCGCTGTCATGTGCGGGAAGAGATTGAACCGCTGGAACACCATCCCGATGTCGCGGCGGGCGCGGGCGATCTCGCGTTCCTTCAGCTCGTACAGCCGGTCGCCCTGCTGCCGGTAGCCGACCGGGGCGCCGTCGACGGAGAGGCTGCCTCCGTCGATCTTCTCCAGATGGTTGATGCAGCGCAGGAACGTGGACTTCCCCGAGCCGGAGGGGCCCAGCAGGCAGCAGACGCGCCCGCGTTCGACGGTCAGGTCGACGCCCCGGAGCACGGAGACCTTCCCGAAGTGTTTGCGCACGCCCTCGGCGTGCACCATCGGCGTTTCCACAGTCATCCCTTCGTGTCGGTCGTTGCGGCGGGGGCGGTCCGGGAGATCCGGAGTGCGGCGCCCGTGACGAGGCGTCGCAGCGGCCCGGCGGCCGGGGTGGTGGGTGCGGTGCCGCGGCCGTAGCGGCGTTCCAGCCAGGACTGCGGCAGGCCCAGTGCCGTGACGAGGATCAGGTACCAGATGCCGGCGACCACGAGCATGGGGATCACCTGGTAGTTCTGGGCGTACACGTCCTGGATGTTGGACATCAGGTCGTGGGCGGAGATCACCGAGACCAGCGCGGTCATCTTGAGCATGTTGATCGTCTCGTTCCCCAGCGGAGGGATGATGACCCGCATGGCCTGGGGCAGCACGATGCGCCGGGTGGTCAGGGCCGGGCGCATGCCGAGCGACTGGGCGGCCTCCGCCTGTCCCGCGTCGACGGACTGGATGCCCGCTCGGACGATCTCGCTCGCGTACGCGGCCTCGTTCAGTCCCAGCGCCAGAAGCGCGGCGACGGCGGGGGTGAGCACCGTGTTGGTGTCCAGGTCCAGGAACGTGATGTGGGTGAACGGGATGCCGATCAGGATGTGTTTGTAGAGGGCACCCGCGTATCCCCAGAAGATGATCTGGACCAGGAGCGGGGTGCCGCGGAAGACCGAGACGAACACGTGGGCCAGGGCGCGGAGTACCGGGTTGGACGACAGGCGCATCACGGCCACCAGTACGCCCAGTCCGAGGCCGACGGCCATGGCTGCCGCGGTGAGCCACAGGGTGGTGGCCAGGCCGTCGAAGACGAGGTCGGCGAAGACGTAGTGCCCGACGATGTCCCAGTGCAGGTTCTTGTTCCCGGCGAGGGAGCCGGTCAGGCCGACGAGGGCGGCGAGGGCTGCCGCGGCGGCCAGCCATCGGCCCCAGTGCCGGATCGGTACGCCGGTGAGGCTCTGCCGGGCAGGCGCTGCGGTGGCTGGGGCGCCGCGTACGGCCCCGGCGGGTGTGAGGGCGGCCATGTCAGGACACCGCCGCGTTCCTGGTGGCCTGCTTGACGGCGATGGAGGCGGCGCCGTACTTGTCGCAGATCTTGCCGAGCGTGCCGTCGTCGATGAGTGCCTGCAGGGCCTTCTGGATCGCGTCGGTCAGCCCGGGAAGCTGTTTGCTGACACCGATGCCGTTGGGCGTCGCCTCGTAGCCGCCGCCCGCGGCGGGATCCTCGACGACCTCGAAGGCACGGCCGCCGTCGGCGGTCTTCGCCGTCCAGCCGGCGCCGGGCTTCGTCACCAGATCGGCGACCACCTTCCCCGAGCGCAGGGCAAGTTGGGCGTCGGAATCCTTCGGGAACGTCTGGATGGAGACGGCGCCCCGGCCCGCTTCGGCGCACTTGGACTGGTGCTTCTTCAGCACTTCCAGCTGGTGACTGGCCGCCTGGGTGGCGACCTTCTTGCCGCAGAGATCGTCGAGCCGTGCGATCCGGTCCGGGTTTCCCTTGGCCACGAGGATCCCCGAGCCCGATACGGAGTAGTCCACGAAGTCCAGGACGCGCTGGCGCTCCCTGGTGTCGGTCATGGCCGAGATGACCGCGTCGAACTTGCCGGCCTGGATGCCGGGCACGATGCCGTCGAACTTCTGTGCCGTGAAGGCGAATCGCACCCCCAGCTTGGCGCCGAGCGCCTGGCCGAGGTCATGGTCGAGCCCGGTGAGCTCGGGCCGCCCCTCGGTCTTGAACATGACGAACGGTGCATACGGTACGTCGGTGGCCACCCGGACCGTGCCGCTGGACCTGATGGCCGAGGGCAAGGAGGCGTGGAGTTTCGCGTCGCGGGTGACGTGCACACCCGCAACGGCGACATCGCCGGCCGGGGCGGCGGCGTCATCGACGGCGCCGCCTTCTCCGCATGCGGACAGCGCCGTGGACGATGCGATCAGCAGTGCGGTGGCCGCTACTGCGCGGCGGACTGGGCGGGTAGGCAAGACGGACCCCTCTCGCGGAACTGCCGTGCGGTTGGTTCAACCGCCGACCAGATGCCCGCACGTTACATGCAAGGATCAATTTGACCACACTGTAATTCCCGTAACAGGTCGATAACAGTCGACATCCGCAGCGAAATGATCCACTATCGATGGATTCACCACTCATTGGCGCGACTCGCGCGTCACACCTCGCACCGGAGACTCGTTTCAGAATGTCGATCTTCAGGCGCATGTGTAACGCGCTCGACATGCGACGCCCCGGGACCGGCCGTCCGGGTCAGTACGTGTGGTCGGCGGAGAGCCGGAGGGTCTGTTCCGCCGTGGTCGCGCGAAGGGTGAGGAGGGTCCGGGTGAGCGCGCCGACCGTGCCGAGGCGGGCGATCCGGCCGGCCGTGGTCTCCAGCCCGAAGACGGGGTCCCGCCCCCGGCGACGAGAGTGTGCGTGCAGGTCTCGCTCAGGGGCGACTGCGCGTAGCTGGTGAGGCCGATGACCTCGACGCCCGCGCGGCGGCACGGCGAGCGGTGTCGACGGTGCCCCGGGTGGCGCCGGTGTGGCTGGTGGCCCGGCAGACCGCACCGGAGAGCAGTTGGGCGGCGGCGAGCTGGGCGGTAAGCGGGTCGGCCGGTGCGTCGACGACGCACCCGAGGGCATGCAGGCGGTAGGCGGCCGCGGAGAGGCCGGCCGCCGCGACCACGGTGCGGGACGCGGCATCCAGCGCGGTGGCCGCGGCGACCAACCGGTCGTCGGTCAGCGTGGTGGCGGGGTCGTCGAGGGCTTCACGGGAGGCGTGCCATCACCCGTGGCGCCGCGCCGCCGCTCGTGGCCGTCGCCTCCGTGACGGTACCGAGCCAACCGCTCGGCGCCGCCGAGATGGCGGGCGTACTGGTCATCTCGACCGGACTGGCCGGGCCGGCCTTCGCGGACGGGTGGCCCGGGCGCGCACAGCTGGCCGCGCTCGTCGCGGCGGTGGCCACCGGTACGGTCATCGCGGCCTACACCGTCGTCGACGGCACAGGAGTGCGCCGGTCCCAGACCGTCATCGGCTACATCGCCTGGGTCTTCCTCTGGCTCTTCCTCCGGCTCTTCCTCTGCCAGGGCCCCGCTCTGCCCCTGCCGGCGCTCGCCCGGCGGGGTCGTCCGCTGCTCGCGCAGCTGAAGCCGGTCCGCGGGATCGGCCTGACCGGCGGCGTCATCTCGCCGACCGCCTACGGCCTGGTCATCCGGGCGCAGGCCCACGGCGACCTCGCGACCATCGCGGCCCTGCGCGAGACCAGCATCCTCATCGCGGCGCTGATCGCCACGCCCCTGTTCCGCGAACGGTTCGGGCGACTGCGCCTCACCGCCGGCGCGGCCGTCCTCGCCGGCATCGTCGTACTCGAACCCGCCCATCCCTGAACCTTCGATCCGACAGGGTGGCAGCGGCCGCGCCGTGTCCGCGTCCCATGATCCGCCGGACCCGCCACGGCTACACCGCCCGGCCCACGACCTGCTGTTCCGGCACGCCCGGTGCCGGGATCGCGGCGGTCGCACCGACCGGCGCCGGGGCCGTCGACTCCCGTACGACCAGCCTCGGCCGGATGAGCAGCGACCGCCCCGCCGCCGGGGCCGAGTCGATCCGGGCCCGCAGCTGCTGGAAGGTCTCCGCGGCCATCTCCGGCAGCGGCTGGCGGACCGTGGTGAGCGGCGGTTCGAAGAGGTCGGCGAGGAGGATGTCGTCGAAGCCGACCACGGAGACGTCCTGGCCGGCGCTGCGCCCGGCGTCCTTGGCCCCCCGGCAGATCCCGATCGCGCACATGTCGTTGATGGCGACGAACGCGGTGGGCGGGCGGGGGCCGCCGAGGAGCTCCCGGGCCGCGTTCCGCCCCAGCTCGGCCGCGTCCTTGTCACCGAACTCGGTGGCGTCGGCGCCCGGCCAGACGATCGCGTCGGCCGGGTCGAGCCCGGCCGCCTCCAGGGCGGCCCGGAAGCCGCGCAGGCGCTCACGGCGGTTGACACTGTTGACCGAGCCGGAGACGAACGCCAGCCGGCGGTGACCGAGTTCGACCAGGTGACGGGTGGCGATCTCGGCGCCCATCGCGTTGTCGACACTGATGGAGGCCAGCGACGGCGGATCCCCCGCCTGCGCGGTGCGGTCGAAGGCGACCATCTTCAGCCCTCGGCTCAGCAGTGGTGTCATGTGGTCGAGCGAGGGCAGCGAGGAACAGAGCACCACTCCGCTCACCCCGTCCGCGAGCAGTTCCTCGCCGTACTTGAGCTCGCGGGCCGCGTCGCGCTCGCTGTTGCACAGCAGTACGTGGTACCCCTCGGCCAGCGCGATGGCCTCCAGCTCGCGGGCGAGCGCCCCCCAGAAGGGGTTGGCGACCGACGGCACGATGAGGCCGATGACCTTGATACGGCCGGTGCGCAGCATCCGGGCGGCGCGGTTGGGCCGGTAGCTGAGCTGCTCGATCACCTGCTCCACGCGAGCCAGCGTGGCCGCCTGCATACGGTCCGTCCGCCCATTGAGGACGTTGGAGACCGTGCTCGCGGAGACCCCCGCGGCCTCCGCGACCTGATGGATCGTTACCCCGCTCATGCCACCTCCGGTTCGGAACTCGCTAGACCATACCAGTGTATCGATTTACTGAACTTCGTTTACCGGTACACCCGTTAACATCCCCGAAAATTCATGTGCATCAGCTGTTGACGTCGCTCTCAAGGCGTTCCTAGCATCAGTGCATCGATTTACCAGCACTTCCCAGCCATGGCTGGGTCTCATCGCTGGATCGATCCACAGCCTCCACCTCAAAAGGGGTGTTCCATGCAACTCAAAAGACGGTCGCTGCTTGCCGCCATCGGCGCCGGTACCGCTGCCGCCGCGCTCAGCGGGTGCGGAACCGGCACTTCGGCGGCAGGCTCCGCCGACGGTCCCGCCGAAGGTGAGATCACTCTGCTCACCCCGATCTACGAAGGTGCCGACGGCAAGACGCTGTTGGAGAAGGAAATACTGGGCGGTTTCCGGAAGAAGTACCCGGACGTCAAGGTGAACGTGGACTACACCACGTACGCCCAGCTCAACGAGAAGATCACCACCGGGCTCGCGGGCGGTCTGCTGCCCGACGTGCTGATGATGGGCGTGGGCTGGATCCCGCCGTTCGCCGCGAAGAAGGCGATCGCGGAGCTGCCCGAGAAGTTCGCCACCGCGCACGACTACGAGAAGCGGGTGCTGGAACCGTCCCGGTACGACGGCAAGCTGTACGCGCTGCCGGTCGTCCTCGACACCCGCATCGTCGTCTACCGCAAGGACCACTTCGCCGAGGCCGGCATCAAGAAGACCCCGGCGAACTGGGCCGAGCTGCGCGCCGTGGCCAAGCAGCTCACCAAGGACGGCCGGATCGGATTCGACCCGTTCTCCATCGATCTGCGCCAGTGCTGGGAGACCTTCCTCTTCGCCAACGGCGGCCAGCTGTTCAGCTCGGACGGCAAGAAGGTGCTGTTCACCGACGCCCGCGGCGTCGAGGCGCTGCAGTTCTTCAAGGACCTCGTCAAGGACGGCTCCGCCGACTACGCCAAGAAGACGGACGCCGGCGCCCCGTCGAACGTCCAGACCGGCAAAGCGTCGATGATGATGACGACCAGCGCGCTGTGGAGGCAGGCAGGCGACCAGTCGCCGGACCTGATCAAGGACGACAAGCTCGGGGCGTTCATCCTCGCGAACCGCAAGCCCGCGATGCTCCAGGGCGGCACGCTCGTCACCCAGTCCGCCAGTTCCAAGCATCCCGCGGCGGCCCGTGCGCTCGTCGAGTACCTCGCCACGCCCGAGTCGATCCTCGGCGCGGCCAAGCAGCGCGGTTCGGTGCCCGGCCTGAAGGACCTCAGCGACTCCTCGTACGTGAAGGAGAACAAGTTCGTCGACCTCTCCTTGCAGAGCATGGGCGACGCGTGCTCCGAGGGCGGCACCGCGGCGTGGATGGAGATCCGCGAAAAGATCAAGCCCACGCTGGAGCCCGCGATCGTGGGCAACCAGTCCGCGAAGGACGCCATCGCGGAACTCGGCAGGCTCGCCGAGGCCGCAATCGGCCGGATGTAAGGACCCGTCGCTGTGGGAGCTACATCCGTATTGAAGGCGCGCCCCGCGCCGCCCTCCGCCCCGGACGGACGCACGGTCGCGAAGAAGCGCACCGGCCGGGTACCGACGGGGCCGGGGCGCCGCAGGCAACGCGCCGGCATGCTGATGGTGGCGCCCGCGCTGCTGCATGCCTCGCTCTGGATCGGTCTGCCGGTCGTCGCATCGGTGGTCCTGGCCTTCACGAAGTACGACGTGCTGACGGCGCCGCAGTTCGTGGGTCTGGACAACTTCACCGAGATGTTGGACGACGCGGTCTTCCGCAAGTCCATCGTCAACACCGTCATCTACACCTTCTTCACCGTGCCGTTCGGCATGATGCTGGGGCTGCTCGTCGCCCTGGCGCTGCACACCGGTCTGAAGGCCCGCGGCATCTTCCGCACCGCGGTCTTCCTGCCGCAGGTGACGGCGACCGTGGCGATCGCACTGGTCTGGCTGTGGATCTACAACCCGGGCAACGGGCTGCTGAACACGCTCCTGTCGTTCCTCGGGATCGACGGTCCGGCCTGGCTCGCCTCGACCTCGTGGGCGATGCCCTCGGTGATCCTGGTCGGCATCTGGCAGGGCATCGGCATGAAGATGCTCATCTACCTCGCCGCGCTCCAGTCACTGCCGAAGGAGCTGTACGAGGCGGCTTCGGTGGACGGTGCCTCGAAGGTGCGGCAGTTCTTCTCGATCACCCTGCCGCTGCTGAAGCCCGCGACGTTCTTCGTCCTCATCACGTCGATGATCAGCGCGTTCCAGTCCTTCGACCAGATCTACATCCTGACCGACGGCGGCCCCGCCAACAGCACCACGATGATGACGTACGAGATCTACAAGTCCGCCTTCCGGGAGTTCCGCGTCGGCTACGCCTGTGCCCAGTCACTGGTGCTGTTCGTGCTGCTGATGGGCTTCACCCTGGTCAACCGGCGGATCATGGGAGGCACCCGTGGCCACAACTGAGCTGCACGCGCCAAGGGTCGCGAAGAAGTCCCGGCCGGTGAAGAACGGCAAACCGCTCACCGCCGGCCGGATCGCGCTCTACGCGACCCTCACCCTCGTCTCGCTGCTGATGGTGGTGCCGTTCGTCTGGATGGTGCTCACCTCGCTCAAGACCCCGGTGGAGATCGCCTCCCAGGACGCCGGACTGCTGCCGGAACACTGGGAGTTCGGGAACTACGTCGAGGCGCTGAAGGCGGCACCGTTCGCGACGTACGCGCGCAACAGCTTCATCATCGCCTTCAGTCACACCCTCATCAACGTGGTCGTGGCGTCGATGGCCGGGTACTCGCTGGCACGGATCAAGTTCCGGGGCAGCGAGGTCATCTTCTACCTCTTCATCGCCGCGCTGATGATCCCCACGTACACCAAGGTCCTGCCGGAGTTCCTGATCGTCCGCTTCATGCCGCTGGCCGGCGGGAACGACATCCTCGGCCAGGGCGGCAGCGGCTGGCTGGACTCCTGGTGGGCGCTGATCGTTCCCGGCGCCGTCACCCCCTTCGCGGTCTTCCTCTTCCGCCAGTTCTACCTGGACCTTCCGGTGGAGCTGGAGGAGGCGGCCAGGCTCGACGGCCTGGGCGAGTTCCGGATCTACGCCCGGATCATGACGCCGCAGGTCAAACCCGCGATCATCACCGTGGCGCTGCTGACCTTCGAGTCGTCGTGGAACAACTTCCTCTGGCCACTGCTGGTGACCCATACGGACAGCCTGCGGGTGATCCAGGTCGGACTCTCCGTCTTCAAGACGGAGAACGGCCCCCAATGGCACTTCCTCATGGCCGGCACCACGCTGGCCACGCTGCCCATGGTCATTCTCTTCCTCATCGGCCAGCGCTACTTCGTGCAGGGCTTCGCGACCGCCGGTCTCAAGTGACCGGTTCCGGTCCCCGGTGACCGGCTCGGGCCCCAACGGTTCTTCCTCGAAAGGTACTTACTCCATGTCTGCTGATCTCAACGGCTCCCGCGCACTGGTGACAGGGGCGGGTCACGGCATCGGCCGTGCCATCGCCGTCGCGCTCGCCGAGGCCGGCGCGGACGTCGCCGTCCACTACAACTCCTCCGCCGACGAGGCCGCGAAGACGGTCTCCGCGATCGAGGCGCTGGGCCGCCGGGCCAAGGCCTTCAAGGCCGATGTCACGGTGACCGCCGATGTGGACCGGCTCGTCGAGGAGGCGACCGGCTTCCTCGGCGGCCTGGACGTGCTGGTCTGCAACGCGGGTCATCTGATCGGCCGGGCCACCATCGCCGAGATGTCCGACGACCACTTCGACCAGGTCATCTCCACCAATCTGACGTCCACGTTCCGCACCGTGCGCGCCGCCGTCCCACATCTGAAGGAGTCGTCGGCCGGCCGCGTCATCACGATGTCCTCGCTGGCCGCCCACAACGGCGGCGGCCCCGGCTCGGTGGCCTACGCGGCGGCCAAGGCCGGTGTGCGCGGCTTCACCAAGGGCCTGGCCAAGGAGCTCGGGGGCACCGGCATCACGGTCAACTCCGTCGCGCCCGGCTTCATCAAGGGCACCGCCTTCCACGACACGTTCACCGCCCCCGAGGCGCAGCAGGCCATGGAGGCCGGCATCCCGGTAGGCCGGGCCGGCACCCCCGAGGACGTCGGCGCCGCGGTCGTCCACCTGGCCTCGCCGTCGTCCGGCTTCCTCACCGCCACCACGGTGGACATCGACGGTGGCGTGTGGCCGCGTTGAGGCGGATCGCCCGGGAGCGGGGCGGCTGGTGGCACGCGTACGTCTGCCCGGCGCACGGCGTGGAGCTCGACCACGGTGATCTGCTCTCCGGGGTGTTCCCCGAGGGCGGTGCGCGCTGCGCGTACGGCTGCCGGGTGGACGACGAGGCGGTGCGCGGCGCCTGGCTGGTGCTCTCGCACCAGGCGTGGGCGCGGCACCTGCGGGTGCTCGCCCACCGCAAGGAGCGCGCGGAGTCGGTGTCGCGGCTGGTGGAGTACGCGGGGCTTTACGCCTCGCTGGCCACCGAGCGGCACGGCGAGGCGCAGTCCTGGATGCTGCGCGGCCGGCTCTTCCACCAGGCGCTGACCGACGCCATCTGGGCGGTGAACGTCGGGCACGCCGTGATCACGCTCGCCGAGCAGTCGACCGAGGACCTGGCGCCGGTGCTGCCACTGCTGGACGCGCTGGAGCAGGCCGCGCTCGACGCCCGGGACGTGCTCACCGGTCAGGGCCATCTCGCCTCCAACTACACCGCGTGGCTGAACGCGGCCGGCGCGGCCGCGAGCCGGGGCGGTGCGGCGGCCCGCGGCCAGGAGTGGGACGGTGCCGGGCGGTGGCTGGAGGGCGAGCACGGGCTGTACGCGCATCTGCGCGTCGCGGTCGCCGACGACGGCTGGGAATGGGAAGGCAGCACCTACTACCACGGGTTCGTGCTGCGGGCGGCGCTGCTGGCGCTGCGGGGCACCGACCCCGCCGCCATGCCGTCCGACGTGGTGGAGGTGCTGGCCGGGATGACGGATGTACTGGCGGCGATCGCCACGCCGGGCGGCATCCTGCCGGCGCTGCACGACGGCCCGTATCTGCGCCACCCGCTCGCCCTGGAGTGGCTCGAACTCGTGGCTCTGGCACAGCAGTTGGTGCCCTCTTCGGCACTGGAAGCGGTGGCCGGGCGGGCCCGTGCCGAGCTCGGCACGCAGGACGACGGGCTCGATCGCGAGCTGGACGGCTGGTTCGCCGGGCCGCCGCTGCCGCAGCGGCCGGCGCCCGGTCCGGTGACGGTGTTCCCGACCGCCGGGTACGCGGTGCTGCGGCATGCGGGCGTCCACGCGCTGGTGGACTTCGGTCCGCACGGCGGCTCGCACGGCCATCGGGACAAGCTGTCGCTGTATCTGTACGGGGACACCACGCCGTGGCAGCCCGACCCGGGCCAAGTCCCCTACGCGCACGCGGAGTTCCGGGACCTTTACGCGTCCACGGAGGCCCACCCGGCGTTCCGGGTGGACGGCGCCGAACAGGCCGAGTGCACCGGGCGGCTGCTCGGCTCGGACGGTTCGTCCGTCACCGCCGAGGTGAGAGCCGCGTACGAGGGTGTGCGCGCGGTGCGACGGGTGGTCCTCGGTGACAGCTATCTGGTCGATCTGCTGACGGTTCGGGCCGTGGAGGAGCGGCGCCTCACCGCGCAGCTTCGTCCCGGTGTGGCGCTGGACGTCCAGCTCCAGGCCCCGGGCGAGGTCCGCACCACCTGGTACGGCGACGAGACCCTGCACGGCTGGCACACCCACACCCCCGGTGCGGCCGTGCGTCCGGTCTCCCGGCCGGGCCCCGGCCCGGCGGACGACCCGCAACGGGTGCGCACCCGGGTCGACTTCACCGCCCAGTCGGACCTGGTCACCTTCGCCTCGGTGTACCAGGCGGCGTCGGCCGGGCCCGCCGTGGCCGACGTGACGCTGGACGGTGACGGGGTACTGACGGTCTCGCTGACCGACGGCAGCACCGCACGGTTCCGGACGGAGGACTGACCCTTGTTGCTCTCGGCGACCCCGCCGCCCGGCCCGCGCCCCGCGCAGCAGGCCCGGCTGTACGAGGAGGCTGCCCGCCACCGCGGGCTGACCCCGCCCCGTACGCATCCCCTGGCCAGCATCACCTGGCTCGGCCCGGCCGCCTCCAACCCGGCGCTGGCCCACCGGGTGAGCGGCGACCCGGCCCATCTGGCGGAGAGCCGGCGCTGGATCGAGGCCGCGGTGCGGCTGCCGCACTGGGGCAAGGCCCATATGCCGGACCACGATCTGGACGCCGGCTGGCTGCTGCACCATCTCTCGCTCGCCTACCGGTGGATCGGCGACGACCTGCCGGACGGCGTGCGGGCGCTGCTGCGGTACAAGCTGCTGCTCCAGGGGCGGCGGATGTACGAGTTCGCGGTGGCGAGCGAGGGCCGCTGGTGGTCGTCCTCGTACTGGCAGAACCACAACTGGATCTGTTACGCCGGGCTGGCGACGGCCGGATACGTGCTGGGCAAGGAGGAGTGGACCGAGCGCGCCAAGGACAATCTCGGCACGGTCCTCGATCTGATGCCCGACGACGGTTCACACGCCGAAGGGGTCGTCTACTGGCGTTACGGAGTGCCGTTCCTCGCCATTCACCTGGATCTCCTCCAGGAGGCGGAGGGCATCGACTGGTGGGGGCGGGGCGGCTTCCTGACGAACACCTTCCGCTACCGGCTGCACCAGCTGGCCCCCGGCTTCGCGTTCAACGTGGACCACGGAGACTGCCACGACCGGCGCAGCGGACACAGCGCCGGCCTGTACTACCGGCTCGCGGCGCAGTACGGGATTCCCCAGGCTCAGTGGCTGGGCGATCTCGCCTCGGGTGAGCTGCTGTGGCAGGAGGCGGCACAGAGCGGGGTGCGGCCGGGGATCCTGCCGGAGGCGTATCTCGAATACCTCTGGTACGACCCGTCCGTGGCCGGCGCCCGGCCCACGGAGACACGAGCCTTCTTCCCGGACCTCGGGTTGCTCGCGGCCCGCACCGGATGGGACGACGACGCCACGCTCGTCTCGTTCAAGGCGAGCCCCGGCGGTGGCCACAAGGCGTGGGAGACCTCCGAGAAGCACCGGGCGGAGCTGGGCTGGGAGACCCTCAACCAGGGCCACCACCATCCCGATTCGGGCTCGTTCGTGCTGGTGTCGCAGGGCGCGTTCCTCGCGGTGGACGAGGGTTACAGCAACCGCAAGCGGGCCGCGCACCACAATCTGCTGCTGGTGGACGGCCAGGGTTACGCGGACGAGGACCGCTACCACGTCTACAAGGACATCCCGTACGAGCGGCAGGCCCGGCAGCGCGATGTGCTCGCCGGTCCCGGCTGCGGGTGGGCGCACGCCACGGCGGAGATCGCCGCGATGTACGACCCGGACCTGGGCGTGCGGCGGCTGGACCGGACGCTGGTGTTCACCCCGTCGGGGCGGCTCGTGCTGCTCGATCTCGCCCAGGCGGACACGGAGCGGGAATGGACGTTCCTGCTCCAGACCGACCGGCCCACCGAGCCGGGGCCGGACGGCGGCCGGCTGATCCGGTCCGGGGCGGCCTCCGCCCTGGTGCGGCAGTTCGCGCCGCAGGACGCCTCGGTCGTCTCCGAGGCCACCGAGGTGGAGGCCAATCCGACGTCCAGCACGCCGGAGCTGCGGCTCACCCGCACCCTGCACACCCTGAGCGCGACAACCGCGCGCTCGGCGGACGCACTCTTCCTCACCACGATCGTCCCGGGCCCGGCACCGGCCGCCGCCGAGCGGGTGTCGTGCACGCAGGGCCAGGGCGTCACCTTCGGCGAGGAGACCGTGCTCCTGTCCCCCGTCGCCCGCCGGATCCGTACCGCCTCGGTGTCGGCGAACGCGGCGGCGGTGCTGCTCGGCGCCGAGGGCTCGGCGCCGTACGTGGTGGCGGCCACGCGGCTGGAGCTGGACGGCCGCGTGCTGCTCGACGTCCCGGAGCCGTACACAGGAAAGGTCGGCTGATCACCATGCAGGCAACCCTCTCGTCCACCTGGCCGACGCTGCTGCGGCGGCTGGAGTTCGTGGCCTACCCGGCGGCCGCCGGGGCCGCGTTCACCGTGCTCTCGCTCGGTGTCGTGACCTGGCTTCCCGCGCTCGCCGCGATGGGGCACGCCCTCCAGCGGTGGCGGGCGGAGGGTGACAGCCGCTGCTTCACCAACACCTTCGCCGCCTTCCCGCAGTACTGGCGGTCCCTGTGGCGCCACTCCCTGGCGTCCACCGCAGCGGCCGTCGTACTGGCCGTCAACATCGTCCATCTGCTGGGCCGTCCGGAGCCGTGGACGTTCGTGCTGCTCGCCGCGCAGGTGGGCATCGCAGCCGCCCTCACCATCCACCATGTGGCGCTGGCGGCCGAGGCGGGCCGCTCGCCGCACGGAACGGTCCGCGCCTGGTCCCGCGGTGCGCTGGCCCTCGGCTTCGGGTCGGCGGCCCGTGGCACCGCACTGCTCGGCGCAGTGATCTCCGCCGCGCTGATCTCGCTCGTCGTACCGCTGGGGCCCCTGCTCCTCGGCCCCAGCATCCCCGTACTGCTCGCTCTGTCCTTCGCAGACCCCAGGAGGCACACCCCATGAGCCGTGTACTGCGCACCACCCTCGTCGCCGCGCTCGCCGCCGGCGCGCCGCTCGCCTTCCCGCCGCCGTCCGTCGCCGCCGAGGCCGCCACGGCGTACTACGTGTCGCCGTCCGGCAGCGACTCCAACGCCGGTACGTCGGCGGGGGCCCCGCTCGCCACGATCCAGAAGGCGGTCGATCTTGCGCCGACGGGCGCGGTGGTGAACCTCGCCGCCGGTACGTACAAGCAGGACGTGGTGACCAAGCGCGCCGGTGTCACCGTCACCGGACCGGCAAACGCCGTGGTGAAGGGGGCCGGCGACGCCCGGATCATCCAGGTGCAGCACGACTCGACGACGCTCAGCGGCTTCACCGTGGACGGGCTGCACGGGTCGTCCACCGATGTGTCGGGTTACCGCCTCAAGCTCATCTATGTCATGAGCACGACTCCCGGCAACGGTGTGGGCGGTCTGCGCATCACCGGGATGACACTGAAGAACGCCGCCGACGAGTGCCTCCGGGTGCGCTATCTGGTGACCGGCGCGGACATCTCCGACAACACGATCACCAACTGCGGGGTCAACGACTTCAAGTTCGGCGGCGGCGGCAAGAACGGCGAGGGCATCTACCTCGGCACCGCCCCGGAGCAGCAGGGGGCGAACGGCGCCCCGGACGCGGCCCCCGACATCAGCAGGAACAACCGCATCCATCACAACACCATCGCCACCCAGGGCAACGAGTGCGTGGACGTGAAGGAGAACTCGACCAACAACTACGTCGAGTACAACGACTGCAGCGGGCAGAAGGACTCCAGCTCCGGCGGCCTGGACGCGCGCGGCAGCGGCAACATCTTCCGTTACAACACCATTCACGACAACGTCGGTTCGGGCATCCGGCTCGGCGGTGACACCGCGACCGACGGCGTGAACACCAGTATTTACGGCAACACCATCACCGGTAACGCGGGCGGCGGCATCAAGTTCATGCGCACCCCGCAAGGTCCGGTGTGCACCAACACCATGAGCGGCAACACCGGTGGCGACGCGGTCGGCACCTACGGCGGCGAGTACGACCCGACGGGTGCGTGCCCCCAGTGACCGGGCGAGGGCCCGCGAGACGCGGGGTACTGACGGCGGCGGCCTCTCTGGCGGCGGTCGCGGCCACGGCGCCCGGGGCGCAGGCGGCCGAGCGGTCGGGCGGCGGCGCGGCCCGGTCGCGCTGGACGACGTCGTGGGCGACCGCGCAGACCGCGCCGACCGCCACGGACACGGTGGCGAGCGCCGGCCTGACCGACGGCACGTGCGTCGCCAACGTACGGCTCTCCGCGGGCGGAAACGTCCGGCTGCGCTACGCACACGCCTTCGGCACGGTCCCGGTCCTGGTCGGCCCGGTGACGGCGGGCGGCCTGCCGGTGACGTTCGGCGGCCGGCGGCAGGCGTGGCTCGCCGCGGGGTCCTCGCTGACCAGCGACGCGGTCGCCGGGCTGCGTGCCCCGCAGGCCTCGCGGCTGACGGTCGAGACCCGGCTTCCCGGCCCCACCGGTCCGCTCTCCTTCCACCGCAACACCCACGCCTCGCACTCCGTCGACGGCGAGCGCACCACCTCGGTGTTCCTGCTGGCGGGCGTCGACGTGACGGGGGCGCACGGGCCCGTGATCGCGGTGCTCGGCGACTCCATCACGGAGGGCGTCGGCACACCCGACGACGCCGATCTGCGCTGGCCCGACCAGCTGGCCAGGCGGCTGCCCGGCTCGGCCGTCGCCAATCTCGGCATCAGCGGCAACCGGCTGCTGCTGGACGACGCCAGGTTCGGGCCGGGCGGACAGTCCCGCTTCGACCGCGATGTGCTGTCGTTGCCCGGACTGCGCACCGTCCTCGTCCACCTCGGCGTCAACGACCTCCAGCAGCCGCCCAGCCAGACCGATCCGGCGCTCGTCCTGGCCGGGTACCGGCAACTGGTGCTGCGTGCCCGCAACGCCGGGCTGCGGACGGTCGGCGCGACCATCGCCCCGTTCGGCGGCTGGACCCGCTGGACGCCCGAGCTCGAAGCGGTCCGGCAGCGGATCAACGCGGCGGTGCGCACCGGCCGGATCTTCGACGCCGTCGTCGACTTCGACGCGGCACTGCGCGACGCGCGGAACCCGGCACGGCTGCTGCCCGCGTACGACAGCGGGGACGGACTCCACCCCAACCCTTCCGGTCACGCCGCGCTGGCAGCGGCCGTCGACCGCCGAGATCTCCTGTGAGGGCCGCATGACGAACCCAGGCACCACTCCAGGCACCATTCCGGGCACCACCCGGCGCACCGTTCTCGCCGGGGCGGCGGCGCTCGGCGCGGCCGCCGCGCTTCCGCTGGCGCTCACCGCCGCCACGGGCACCGCGCACGCGACGACCCCGGCCGCCGTCACCGACGACCCCGCCTCTCTGCGCATCCGCTGGCACACCCTGCTCACCGGCGGCCCCGGCCTCGACCTGACGGACCCGCAGATCGCCGCCGCCGTGGCCCGGATCGGCAAGGCCGCGACCACCTCGGTCAAGGGTCTCGACCCGGCCCGGACCGACGGGCTGTTCCCCGATCTGACCAGCACCACGCTCTCCAACCATGTGACGACGTCGTTCAAGCGGCTCGCCACGGTCGCGACCGCCTGGGCCGTCCCCGGTACCCCGCAGTACGGCGACACCGCGCTGCGCGATCTGCTGCTGGCCGGCCTCGACTGGATGCTGACCAACCGCTACGGCGCCGACCACACCCGGTTCGACAACGACTGGGACTGGGAGATCGGCTCCGCGCTCGCCCTCAACGACGCGGCCGTGCTGCTGTACGACGTGCTGGGCACGGAGCGGCTGGGCCGGATCACCGCGGCCGTACGGCACTACACACCCGACCCGAACCTCTGGCGGGCCGACCGGCAGATCGCCACCGGTGCCAACCGGGTCTGGATCTCCACCGTGGTCGCCGTCAACGCGGTGCTCACCGGGACCGGCGGCGACCTGGCCCGGGTCCGTGACGCTCTTTCGGACGTCGAGGGTTCGGGCGCCAACAGCGTCCTCGCCTTCAACGACGCGAGCGCCGCGGCGGAGGGCACCGGCGAGGGCTTCTACTCCGACGGTTCCTTCCTCCAGCACTACAAGCACCCGTACAACGGCGGGTACGGCAAGGAGCTGCTGAACAACCTGTCCCGGCTGCTGAACCTCCTCGCCGGGACCGAGTGGGCGGTCACCGATCCCGACCTCGACAACATCCGCGGCTGGGTCGACGAGGGCTTCGACCCGCTGCTGGTGCGCGGCGACGTGATGGCCTCGGTGTGCGGGCGTGAGATCGCCCGGCCCAGCAAGCAGGGCCATGTGTCGGCGCAGACGGTCATCGAGGCGGTGGTGCGGCTGATCCCGAGCTTCCCCGGCGAGACGGCCGACCGTTTCACCTCCCTGGTCAAGCAGTGGATCGCCGAGGACACCTACCGGGACTTCCTGGCCGTCACCGACCTGGCGTCGCTGGTCGCCGCCCGGCAGGTCATCGCCTCCGCGGTGCCGGCGCGGGGGCCGCTGGTAGCGCACAAGCAGCACCCGCGGATGGACAAGGCGGCCCACCACCGGCCGTCGTTCGCGCTCGGCATCTCGGCGTACTCGTCCCGGATCTACAACTACGAGTCGATCCAGAACGAGAACCTGCACGCCTGGCACCTCTCCGACGGCATGGTCCTGCTCTACACCGACGACCTCGGCCACTACAGCGAGGACTACTGGCCGACCGTCGACCCGGCCCGGCTGCCCGGCACCACCGTCATCGCGGGTCGCCCGGCCGACGCGGCGGGGCAGCGCACCACCAGTACCGCCGACTGGACCGGCGGCACCTCGCTGCCCGGCACCACGCTCGGCGCGTACGGCATGGAGCTGCGCGCGTACGGCAGTTCGCTGCACGGGCTGAAGAGCTGGTTCTGTCTGGACGACGTGATCGCCTGCGTCGGCTCGGGCATCGGCGCCGACGCGGGCACGGCCGAGACGGTCGTGGAGAACCGGAAACTGCGCGACCCGAAGGCGGCCCTGCTGGTCAACGGCGTGGCGGCACCCACGGACGCCGGCTGGTCGGCCCGCCTCGACAAGGTCCGGTGGCTGCACGTGGCCGGAACCGGCGGCTATGTCTTCCCCGAGCCGGCCACGCTGAACGGTCTGCGCGAGGAGCGCACCGCGACCTGGCGCGAGATCAACCTCAAGTACGGCACGGACACCTCGGTCACCCGCCCGTATCTGACGCTCTGGCAGGACCACGGTGCCGCACCGAGCGGGGCCGGCTACTTCTGGCTCCAGGCCCCGGCCGCCTCGGCCGAGCGGACCGAGCAGTGGTCGGCCGCGCCGCCGGTGAAGCTGATCGCCCGCTCCACCGCCGTGCACGCGGTGCAGCGCTGCGCGGACGGGCTGGTCGCCGCGAACTTCTGGACCGCCGGCACCGTCCGGGACCTCGCCTCGGACGGCCCCGCCTCGGTGCTGGTGCGGCCGGACGGGAAGACGGTGAAGGTGTCGCTCTCCGACCCGACCCAACTGCGGTCCTCGGTCGTGCTGGACCTGGCACAGCGTGGCCTGAGCCTCGTCTCCGCCGATCCCGGAGTCAGCGCCGCGCCCAGGGGCAACGGCATCAGGATCACCGCCGACACCGCCGGACGCCACGGCGCAACCCTCAACCTCACCCTGAAGAGGAGCTAGACCCTTGCTGTTCGACATGCCTCTGGACCGGCTGCGCGACTACCGGCCGGAGCCGGAGGAGCCGGCCGACTTCGACGCCTTCTGGGAGAAGACGCTCACCGAAACGGCCCGCCACGACCTGGACGCCCAGTTCGTTCCGTACGACGCCGGGTTCGCGACCACCGACGTGTTCGACGTGACGTTCCGGGGCTGGGGCGGGCAGCCGGTCAAGGCCTGGCTGATGCTGCCGAAGACGCGTTCCGGACCGCTGCCCGCCGTGGTGCAGTACATCGGCTACAACGGCGGCCGGGGCATCCCGTACTCCTGGCTGACCTGGAGCGCGCTCGGCTACGCCCATCTGGTGATGGACAACCGGGGCCAGGGCGGCGGCGGCAAGAACACCGCGGACACTGCGGACATCGGTCCGGACGGGCACGGCTCCTCCTCGCCCGGCTTCCTGACCCGCGGCATCGAGGACCCCTACCGCCACTACTACCGGCGGCTGATCACGGACGCGGTGCGGGCGGTCGACGCGGCGAAGGCCCATGAGGCGGTGGACGCCTCCCGGGTGGCCGTCCTCGGCGGCAGCCAGGGCGGCGGGCTGGCGCTGGCCGTCGCCGGACTGCGGGACGACATCGCGGCCACCGTCGCCGATGTGCCGTTCCTCTGCCACTACCGGCGCGCCTCGCAGATCACGGACGCCGGACCGTACGCGGAGATCGCCCGCTGGCTGTCCGGGCACCGCTTCCGGATCGACGAGGCGATGGAGACGCTGTCCTACTTCGACGGGGTCAACTTCGCGGCGCGGGCGAGTGCCCCGGCGTGGTTCTCGGTCGGTCTGATGGACAAGATCTGTCCGTCGTCCACGGTGTTCGCCGCCTACCACCGCTATGCGGGTCCGGCCGAGATCGAGGTGTTCCCGTACAACGGGCACGAGGGCGGCGCCGAGTACGACCTGCCGCGCAAGCTCGGCGCGCTGCGGGGCGTGTTCGGCGGGTAGCGCACCACGGTCACCGGCCCAGCGCCGCCATCGCGGCGTTGTGGCCGGGCACCCCGCTGACCCCGCCGCCGCGCACCGCACCGGCCCCGCACAGCAGCACATTGGCGTGCGCCGTCTCCACCCCCCACCGGCCGGTGGACTCCGTGGCGTACGGGAAGGCCAGATCCCGGTGGAAGATGTGGCCGCCGGGCAGCCGCAGGTCCCGCTCCAGGTCGAGCGGGGTCTTCGCCTCGATGCACGGTTCCCCGTTCTCGTCGCGGGCCAGGCAGTCGGTGACCGGCTCCTCCAGGTGCGCGTCGAGCTCGGCGAGCGTCGCGGCGAGCAGTTCGGCGCGGGTCGCCGCGTTGTCGGCGGCGAAGAGCCGGGCGGGGGTGTGCAGACCGAAGAGGGTGAGGGTCTGGTAGCCCCGGGCGGCCAGATCCGGACCGAGGATCGACGGGTCGGTCAGCGAGTGGCAGTAGATCTCGGAGGGCGGGGCGGCGGGCAGCCGCCCCGCAGCCGCGTCCCGGTAGGCGTCGGCGAGCTGCCCGTACCCCTCGGCGATGTGGAACGTGCCGGCGAATGCCTCGCGCGGGTCGACGGAGCGGTCGCGGAGCCGCGGCAGCCGGGTGAGCAGCATGTTCACCTTCAGCTGCGCGCCCTCGGCCGGGGCGGGCGGTTCGTCCCCGAGGAGGGCGGCGAGCGCCTGCGGCGAGGCGTTGACCAGGACCTTGCGGGCCGCGACGACGTGTTCGGAGCCGGGTGAGCGGACGGTGATCTCGGCGCGTGTTCCGTCGGTCTCGATCCGGGTCGCCTCGTGCCCGACCCGGATCTGTGCCCCGGCCTCGCGGGCGGCCCTCGCCAGGGCGTCGGTGAGCGCGCCCATCCCGCCGACGGGGACGTCCCAGTCGCCGGTCGCGCCGCCGATGACGTGGTACAGGAAGCAGCGGTTCTGGAGCAGTGAGGGATCGTGCGCGTCGGCGAAGGTGCCGATCAGAGCGTCGGTGAGGACGACTCCGCGCACCAGGTCGTCGGCGAAGTTCTGCTCGACGGCGACGCCGACGGGCTCCTCGAAGAGCATCCGCCAGGCCTGCGGGTCGTCGATCCGCCCGCGCAGCGCGTCGCGGTCGGGCAGCGGCTCGGTGAGCGTCGGGAAGACGCGTTCGGCGACGTGCCGGGTCATGCCGTAGAACCGCTCCCACGCCCGGTACTCACGGTCGGATCCGGTGAGCGCGGCGAAGGAGTCCCGGGTTCCCTTCCCGCCGACGAGGAGTCCGGTGGCGCGGCCGCCGCGCACGGTCGGGGTGTACGAGGAGACGGTCCGCTTGCGCACCGTGAAGTCCAGTCCGAGCTCGCGGACGATCTTCCGCGGGAGCAGCGACACCAGGTACGAGTAGCGCGACAGGCGGGCGTCGACCCCGTCGAAGGGGCGGGTCGAGACCGCCGCTCCCCCGGTGGTGGCCAAGCGTTCCAGGACCAGGACGGACTGTCCGGCACGGGCGAGGTAGGCGGCGGCGACCAGACCGTTGTGGCCGCCGCCCACGATCACTGCGTCATAGCTGTCGGGTGCGGGCATGACCCTTCGTAGCACGGCGCGCTCACCGCTGACCAGAGGCCGCGGTGCCCGTTCAGTGCGGTGGCTGCTGTCCGCCGCGCAACGCCGCGACCTGTCGGTACAGCTCCACGGCCTCCGTTCCCCGGCCGAGCTGTTCCAGGCAGTGGGCCTCGTCGTTGCGGGCGGCGAGGGCGTCGGGGTGGCCCGGGCCCAGGAGCCGGTCGCGGGCCGCGGCGACCGTGCGGTAGACGGTGAGGGCGTCGGCCCAGCGGCCGAGCCAGCCGAGGCCGACGGCGACCTCTCGGCGGCTGACGAGGGTGTCGGCGTGGTCGGGGCCCAGGACACGTTCGCGGATCGCGCACACGTCGCGCGCTTCGGCCAGCGCCTCCTCCCAGCGGGCGAGACGCCCCAGGTTGACGCCGAGGCCGTGGCGGGCACGGAGCGTCTCCGGGTCGGTGGAACCGCCGACCCTGGTCCGGTCCGCCACGAGGGCGCGGTACAGCTCCAGGGCCTCCGCGCTGCGGCCGAGCCGGCCGAGGCTGATGCCGACCTCGTAGCGGGCGGAGAGTGTGTCGGGGTGGTCGGCGCCGAGCGACCGCGACCGGGCCCGGGCGACTTCCTGGTACGCCTGCAGGGCCTCCGTCCAGCGCCCCAGCCGTCCCAGGGTGTACGCCACCTCGTAGAGCGTGACCAGGGTGTCGGGGTGGTCGGCGCCCAGCAGCCGGCCGCGGGCCGACGCGACGTCCCTGGCCATCCGGTACGAGTCCTCCAGGCGCCCGAGGCGGCTGAGGTTGAAGGCGAGGTTGTGGCGGCAGCGCAGGGTGTCGGGGTGGTCGGGGCCCATCGACCGTTCCCGGGAGGCGAGAACCGTCGCGTACACCTGATGGGCCTCGAAGTGCCGGCCGAGCCGGCCCAGCACGTACGCCGTCTCCTGGCGGGCCGCCAGGGTCTCCGGGTGGTCGGGGCCGAGGGCGCGCTCGCGGCCCCGGGCGACGCGGTCGAACTCCCGCAGGGCGTCCGGGACACGTCCGGTGCGGCTGAGGGTGAAGCCGATCTCGTACCGGCTGGCGAGTGTGTCGGGGTGGTCGGGGCCGAGGGCGTGCTCCCGTTCGGCGGCGACCGCCCGGTGTACTTCGCCGGCCTCCTCCCAGTGGCCGAGGCGGCCCAGGTTGAGTCCCGCGCTGTGCCGGCTGGCGAGGACCGACAGCAGTTCCGGCGACGGGGTGGGCCGCTCGGCCCCGGCCGGCGGCAGTTCACCGGTCGGGCCGCGCAGATCGGTGCCGGTGGTCCACTCGCCGGTGAGCCCGGCCCAGTGATCGGGCGGGGCGAACCCGGGGTGGGTGCCGGTCGCCCTGTGACCGATCGTCATGGAGTGGGCCCAGGCCGGCAGCTGCTGCCCCGGCCGTACGACGGGAACGGGCGGTGCCAGCGGTACCTGCCCGGTGGGCGGCAGGTGCGGCTGCTCACCGGTACGGCCGACGGCGATCCGCTGCCGGAGGTCGCCCGCGTCGAAGGGGCGCTCCTCGGGGGTCTTGGCCAGCAGTTCCAGTACCACACGGTCGAAGAAGCCCGGGAGTTCGGCCCGGTGGGTGCGCAGCGGCCGGGGCTGGGTGTCGCGGTGTCCGACCAGGACGGCCCAGGCGTCGTCGAGGTCGAACGGCGGTACCCCGGTGGCGATCTCGTACAGCACGCAGCCCAGTGAGTAGAGGTCGCTGCGGTGGTCGATCTGGCCGCCGCTGATCTGCTCGGGCGACATGTAGTGCGGGGTGCCCATGGCGATGCCGGTGCCGGTGAGGCGGGAGGTGAAGCCGATGTCGTGGCCGAGCCGGGCGATACCGAAGTCGCAGATCTTCACCGTGCCGTCGGCCAGCCGCATGATGTTGGCGGGTTTGAGGTCGCGGTGCACGATGCCCTGCTGGTGGGTGTAGCCGAGGGCGTCGGCCACCTGCTCGGCGATGTCGACGACGTCGGGCACCGGCAGCGGGTGCTGTTTGTTGTCCTCCAGGAGCTGGCTGAGGTTGCGCCCGTCGAGGAGTTCCATGACCAGGTAGAGGACGCCCTCGTGCTCGCCGAAGTCGTGGACGACGGTGACGCCCCGGTGCTGGAGTGCGGCGGCGACCCGGGCCTCGCGGCGGAAGCGTTCGCGCAGGACGCGGGTGAAGGACTGGTCGTGCTGGGACCCCATGGGCTTGAGGCACTTGACGGCGACATGGCGGCCGAGCGATTCGTCGCGGGCGCGCCACACCTCTCCCATGCCTCCGCGCCCGATCAGATCGAGCAGTCGGTACCGGCTCTGGATCAGCCTGGTGTCCGCCATCGCCTGCTGTCGCCCCCGTTTGTTCTGCCTGCTGTCTGCTGCTGCGCCCTCCCCGGCCCGTCCAGTATGGCGGCCCCGCCGCGCAGTCTGTACGGGGTGGGGCGGCTGCCGGGACCCAGCCGGGCCATCGCGTTCGGAATGTGACCGGTCGGGAGTCGCCGGCGGCGCCGGGCGGGGATGCGGCCCCGCACGGTTCCGGCGGTGCGCGGACGGCGGTCGACGGTGTGCACCGGTGCGACGGGGCTGCCGTGGAGCTCGTGGGCGTACGGGAGCAGTGACCGGTGGGCGAGTGCCGCGACGCGCCGCCACAGCGGGGCCCGCGCATCCGGGTTCTGCGTGCCGCCGCGCACGGCGCGCGGATGCAGCGCCTGGAGGCGGAGCGCCCGGACCCCTGCGATCCACGTCATCGGGTCGCCGTGCATCTGCCAGGTCACGGATTCGGGCCCCAAGAGCCCCGGGTCGGCGTCCGCCATGCTGTGCGCACCTCCCCGCCTGGCGACTTACTCACGCGAAGGATACGTGCGGGCACCGACATCTCCCAGGGGTGCGTGCGCGGGTGCCCGGAGGGCCCGTTGCGGTGCACCTGCCTACCTCCGGGGTCCGTCGTTGGATCAGGCCGGATCAGGGAACGGGGCCCGGTGTCGTGCATCGCAGGGCGGAGGAGGGAGTCGGGGTGGCGCCCTGGCGACCGACGACAACGCGGCGGGGCGCGGCACCGGGCCACACGAGCCCGGCGTGATCCGAACGAGAGGCCCCAGGGTGACCGCAACGGGCTCCCCGGTCGTCGGGCCGCGCTGACCTGGGGCGCGGTCCGACGGCCGGGGCCGGCGCGGCCCGAGCGAGGTGATCGTTAATCTGTCCCTCCCTGCCATCGGGCGGGGAGAACAGGGGTGGGACATGCACAGACGAATGCAGGTGGCCTCCGTGATGGCGGCGGTGGCGATCGGGATGACGGTGGCGCCGGCCGCGCATGCCGAGGGGCGGGGCGACATCCGGGTCGTCAAGACCGTGGTGAACGGCGGAAACAGTGTGATCGTCGGGGTCAAGGCCCCCAAGCAGTTCCCGATCACCATGACCATCAAGGACAACTCGGGGGTGAAGGGGGTCACCGACGTGTCCGCGTTCACCACGAAGGGTGGTCACGGGCCCGTGGACCACCTCGGGACGACGTGCCGGAAGACCAGCTCGACGACGTCCGTGTGCACCGCGACGATGCGGATCGACCCCACCTGGATCGACTTCTACGGAAGTGGCAACGAGGGCTGGGACGCCAACGCGGTCGCGGGGACCTGGCAGGTCAACGCCACGGTCAAGGCCAACGACAGCAGCTACTGGATCTCCGACCGCATCGCCCTGTTCAAGGTCAAGCGCGCCGCGACCCTGACCACGGTCGCCACGCCCGAACCGGTCGGGAAGGGCGGCACGCTGACCGTCACCGGAAAGCTGTCGCGGGCCAACTGGACGGACCTGAAGTACCACGCGTTCACCAAGCAGGTGGTGAAGCTGCAGTACAAGAAGCCCGGTGGCAGGTACAGCACCGTGAAGACGGCGACCACGGACAGTAAGGGCCACCTCCGGGCCACGGTGAAGGCCACCGCCTCGGGCAGCTGGCGCTGGGCCTTCCTCGGGACGACCACGACGATGAAGGTCGTCGCCACCGGCGACGCCGTCACGGTGAAGTGACCACGCGGCGGGCCGGAAACGGCCCGCCGACGCGGCACGGTGTCCGGGGCGCGCGAGGGGACTTGGTTCCCGTTGCCGGTCCCGTGCCGGTCGTCCCACCGCTCGGCGGGTGCTCTCCTCCGCGCGACCGTCTCGGGCGGGATGACGCTCCGGCTGCTCACGCCTGTTCCTCCCGCGCTGCGGCCGGGCTCGCCTCGATGGCCTCCTCGTCCGACATCCCGCTGCGCGTCAGGTCGCGCGAGCGCCACGGATCGTCGCAGCTCGTCCAGGTGCGGTTGATCGCCTCCTGAAGCCGGGACAGATAGGCCTCGCCGTCACGTTCGTACCGCCTCACCTCGGCGGTCTCCAGGCGGATCAGCCTCGACCCGGCTTCTCGATTGCGCCCCGACTCAGCCCGGGGATCAGGGTGCTGAGCCCCGTGAAGCCGCGCGGCGCCGCCCCGGTGGGCTGGACATGGAAGAGGATCGCCGTCACCGCCCCGTCCCGGAGCATGATCCCGCCGTCCGAGCCGAACGTCAGATACCGGTCGTGGTGCGCGGGCGCACCGACCTCGAAGTCGCTGATCACCTGATTCGAGCCGAGCAGATCGATGACACGCCGCACGGGGAATTGCAACCCCAGTAGGCAGCCACACCGTGGGGAAGTCGAGGCCTGGACGGACGGAGGACAGCGCTGTGTCGGAGCAGCCCGGACCGCCAGGTGAGCCGATCGACGCCTCATTCCGGAGGGGTGAGCGCGCGGGCGACCCGGACCGCGTCCGCTGTCGCCCGTACGGCGTGGACGCGGACGGCCCAGGCGCCTTCGTGGGCGGCGATGGCGGACAACGCGGATGTCGCCGCGTCCCTGGCACGAGCTGGTGGTGGTGTGCCGTCCGGCCCCGCCAGGACGTGTCCTAGGAACCGCTTGCGGGAGCCGCCGACCAGGACGGGGCGGCCGAGGGTGCGGAGGTCGGCCAGTCCTGCCACCAGGGCAAGGTCGTGGCGAGCCTCCTTGGCGAATCCGAGGCCGGGGTCGACCACCAGGCGCTCCGCCGCGATGCCGGCGGCGAGCGCGGCGTCGACGCGGTCCTGGAGTTCCGCGACAACCTCTGCCACCACGTCGCCGTAGACGGCCCGGCTGTTCATGTCGTGGCTGAAGCCGCGCCAGTGCATCAGCACGAAGGGGACGCCGCAGTCAGCGACGGTGGGGATCATGCCAAGGTCGGCGAGTCCTCCGCTGACATCGTTGACGAGCACTGCTCCTGCTTCGACGGCACACCGGGCGACGGTGGCGCGCATTGTGTCGACGGAGACCAGTGCTCCCTCGGCGGCCAGCTCCCGGACGACCGGGATGACCCGCCGCATTTCCTCGTCCTCGTCGACGCGGGAGGCACCGGGCCGGGTCGACTCGCCGCCGACGTCCACCAGGTCGGCGCCGTCTGCCACCAGGCTCAGGCCGCGCTTGACCGCAGCGGCCGTGTCGAACCAGTGGCCGCCGTCCGAGAAGGAGTCCGGGGTCACGTTGACGACGCCCATCACCGCGCAGCGGTCCCAGTCGGGCAGGCCTTCGACGGCGCCGCGTCCGCGGCGGCGGTCGGACCTGTGTACGGCGGTGCTCATGATGGAGACTCCGCCCGGTGGACAAGGTGCCGACGGTACGCCTCGGTGGTGAAGAAGGCCGGCAGCTCCCGGCTGAGGACCGTGTGCTCCAGGATCTCGCGGGCCTCGGCCACCCGTGCGTCAGGGCGTTCGCCGACCAGGGCAGAGCACTCCTGATCGATGAGTCCGAGCAGCGCGTCTCGGCCGATCAGCCGGTGCCGCAGCCACTGCCAGAGCTGGGTGCGGGTGATCTCGGCGGTGGCCGTGTCTTCCAGCAGTCCGTCCAGAGCCACGGCTCCGCGTCCGCGCAGCCAGGCATCGAAATACCTGAGTGCGACTGCGACGTTCGTACGGATGCCCTCCGGGACCGGGGGTACAACGGCCCGCCTGACGGAGAGCAGGTCCGACGGCTGGATGTCCGACGACGCTCGTCGGTCCTCGATCTGGTGGGGCCGGCCGGCGAGCACACCGTCGAATGCCTCGCGGCACACGGGTACCAGTGCGGGGTGTCCCACCCACGCGCCGTCGAAGCCCTCCGCAGCCTCGCGCCCGGCGTCGAGGCGCACCTTGGCCCGCACAGCACGGTGGTTCGCCGGGTCGTCGCCCGGCACGTGGGTGACCATGCCGCCGATGGCGTGCGCGCCGCGGCGGTGGCAGGTACGGACGAGGAGTTCCGCGTAGGCCCGCATGAACGGGGCGTTCATGGTGACGGCGGTCCGGTCCGGGAGCAGGAAGTCGGTGCCGTATCCGAAGGTCTTGAGCAGGCTGAACAGGTAGTCCCGGCGTCCGGCGTTGAGCCCTGCGGAGTGCTCGCGCAGTTCGTAGAGGATCTCCTCCATCTCGAAGGCCGCCGGGACGGTCTCGATCAGCGCGGTGGCCCGGATCGTGCCCTGCGGGATCCCGAGGAGGTCCTGGGAGAGGACGAACACGTCATTCCACAGGCGTGCCTCGTGCCGGTTCTCCAGTTTGGGCAGGTAGAAGTACGGGCCGCTGCCCTGGTCGATCTGCCGCACCGCGCAGTGGAAGAAGTACAGGCCGAAGTCGACGAGCGCGGCCGGCAACGCCCGTCCGTCGTTCGTGAGGTGCGCCTCGTCCAGGTGCCGGCCTCGCGGGCGGACCATGATGGTGGGCAGCCGGTCCTCCCCTCCTTCCGAGGGCGCGAAGTCGCTCCGGTGCTTTACGGCATCGAGCAGCGTCAACTGGCCCGCGATGACGTTCTCCCAGGTGGGGGACGTGGCGTCTTCGAAGTCGGCCGTCCACACCTGCGCACCCGAGTGGAGGGCGTCGAGCGCCGCACCCCGCTCGGGCGGCACGGTGATCTCCACTCTGCGGTCGGTCAGGCCGGGTGCGGGAGGAGCGACCTGCCAGTTCGTGTCGTCGCGTACCGCCGAGGTGGCTCGGGGGAAGTCCAGGCGGGAACCCGAGGCGAGCCGGTCGGAACGGTGGCGGCGCTCCGTGAGGACGTCTGCGCGCCGCTTCGCGAAGGCCGAATCCAGCCGGGCGAGGAAGTCCAGGGCCGCTGAGGTGAGGATCTCCTCGAAACGGGGACCCGGAGCACCGAGAACCTCGGCGCGACGGAAGGTTGCTGGCGGTGGCATACGGTCTCTCCAAGCGAGACGAGTGGGACGGGCTGGACGGGCGGGGCGAGCGTGACGTGACGGAAAGCGCGGGAGCGCGACGGGTGCCGGCCGTCAGCGGATGACTTGCCGGTTTCGGCCCACCCGCCTGCTGCACGGGGCGCGGTGCGGGACCGCCCCGTCGTCGACCGGCGATGCTCCGCGCCTGCCCCAGCAGTCGGGGTGTGGTGGCCAGCAGTGCCTGAACCCGGCTGTCGGGATCGGTCCGTCGCGCGGACGGCCCTTCGGCCTCCAGTGCTCGCACCAGCGCTTCCAGGAAGCCCGACAGGGCCACCAGTTCGTCGCGGACGACGCGGAGCCGGGATCCCATTCCGCCGACTTGGCGTCGCATGGCGGCCAGTTCACCGTATTCCTTGGGCGTCAGCGCCACCATGGGCCGCCCGTCGGCCACGATGTGCCGGGGTTTGTGTCCGGCCACAGGTGACCTTCCGTCGCTCGGCCCGCCGTGGCGGGTCCGTCCCGTCTCTCTTGGCCTGTCGCGGGGGGGGGGGGGGGGGGGGGGGGGGCGCCGCCCCCCGGGGGGGTGGGGGTTTTGTTGTGGGGGGGGGGCGGGGGTCTCGCCCGCGGGCGGCGGCGGGCCGAGCGAGGGGGCGGGCGGGGGGGGCGGGGCCCGCCGGGGGGGGGGGGGGGCGCGGCGCGGCGGGCCGCGGGGGGGGGGGGGGGGGGGGGGGGCCCCCCCCCCCCGCGACATGATTGATCAGGAGTTGTCGGTCGTCAGCTCCGTACGGACTTCACGCGCGGCAGCGACGAGGCTCTCCAGGGAGGCGCGGGTCTCGGTCCAGCCGCGAGTCTTCAGACCGCAGTCGGGGTTGACCCACAGCCGTTCGGCGGGGATCGCCTTCAAGCCGGTGCGCAGCAGGTTCGCGGCTTCTTCGGTGCTGGGAACGCGCGGAGAGTGGATGTCCCAGACTCCGGGGCCGGCCTCGCGGGGGTAGCCGTGGGCGGCGAGTTCGCGGGCGACCTGCATGTGGGAGCGGGTGGCCTCCAGGCTGATGACGTCGGCGTCGAGGTCGTCGATGGCCTGAACGATGTCGCCGAACTCGGCGTAGCACATGTGGGTGTGAATCTGCGTGACCGGCCGGACGCCACTGGTGGTGAGCCGGAAGGACTCGGTGGCCCAGCCCAGGTAGGCGGCGTGGTCGGCGGCGCGCAGCGGGAGGGTCTCGCGCAGAGCGGGCTCGTCGACCTGGATCACGGACGTTCCGGCCGCCTCCAGGTCGTTCACCTCGTCGCGGAGGGCGAGGGCGACCTGGATGGCGGTCTCGCCGAGTGGCTGGTCGTCGCGTACGAAGGACCAGGCGAGCATGGTGACCGGGCCGGTCAGCATGCCCTTGACCGGCTTCGAGGTCAGGGACTGGGCGTACGAGGTCCAGCGGACGGTCATCGGCTCGGGGCGGGAGATGTCCCCGGCCAGCACCGGCGGCCGCACGTAGCGGGTGCCGTAGGACTGCACCCAGCCGTGCTGGGTCGCGAGGTATCCCGTCAGCTGCTCGGCGAAGTACTGGACCATGTCGTTGCGTTCGGGCTCGCCATGGACGAGGACGTCGATGCCGGTCTTCTCCTGGAAGGAGATCACCTCCTCGATCTCGCCCTTGATGCGGGACTCGTACCCGGCGGCGTCGATCCGCCCGGCGCGGAGGTCCGCCCGGGCGACGCGCAGTTCGTCGGTCTGCGGGAAGGACCCGATGGTGGTCGTCGGCAGGAGCGACAGGCCCAGGTGCGCCCGCTGGGCGACGGTACGTTCGGCGTACGGCTGGGCGCGACGCCCGTCGGCATCCGTGACGGCGGCAGTGCGGGCCCGAACGGCCGGGTCGTGAGTGAGGGCGGAGGCTGCCCGGGAGGCCAGGTCGGCGCGGTTGGCGGCGAGTTCGGGCGCGATCGCGGCGGTGCCCTGGGCGAGTCCGCGGGCCAGGGTGGCGATCTCCTGCGTCTTCTGGCGGGCGAAGGCGAGCCAGCGGCGGACCTGCGGGTCGATGTCCCGCTCGGCCCAGGCGTCGAGCGGGACGTGCAGGAGGGAGCAGGAGGCGGCGACGTCGACCCGTTCGGCGAGGCCGAGGAGGGTGCCAAGAGTGGTCAGGGACTTCTGGTAGTCGTTGATCCAGATGTTGCGGCCGTTGACCACACCCGCGACGAGGCGCTTGCCGGGCAGGCCGCCCACGGAGGCCAGGTCGTCGAGGTTGGCCGCGCCGCTGTCGGTGAAGTCGAGCCCGATGCCTTCGACGGGAGAGGCCGCGAGGGCCTGGAGCGCATCGCCCAGCCGGCCGAAGTACGAGGCAACGAGCAGCTTGGGCCGTTCGGTCAGGGCGCCGAGCTCGCGGTAGGCGCGGGCGGCGGCGTTCAGGTCGGCCGGGGTGCGGTCCTGGACCAGCGCCGGTTCGTCGAGCTGCACCCACTCCGCTCCGGCGGCCCGCAGGTCGGCGAGAACCTGTGCGTACACGGGCAGCAGCCGGTCCAGCAGGGTCAGCGGCTCGAAGTCGGCGGCGACGCCGGGAGCCGGCTTGGCCAGCAGGAGGTAGGTGATCGGGCCGACGAGGACCGGCCGAGCGGTGTGGCCCAGCGCCAGGGCCTCCTCCAGCTCGGCCACCTGCTTGGACGAGTCCGCCGTGAAGACGGTGTCCGGGCCGACCTCGGGGACCAGGTAGTGGTAGTTGGTGTCGAACCACTTGGTCATCTCCAGCGGGGCGACGTCCTGGGTGCCGCGCGCCATGGCGAAGTAGCCGTCCAGGGCGTCCACGTCGACGGCCGCGCGGTGGCGTGCGGGGACAGCGCCGACCATGACGCTGGTGTCCAGCACGTGGTCGTAGTACGAGAAGTCGCCGGTCGGTACCTCGGTGATGCCGGCCTCGGCCAGTTGCCGCCAGTTCGAGCGGCGCAGTTCGGCGGCGGCGCCCCGGAGGGCGTCGGCAGTGACGTGACCCTTCCAGTAGCCCTCGACGGCCTTCTTCAGTTCGCGGTTCTGGCCCTGGCGGGGGTAGCCGTACGCGGTGGCTCGTACTGTCGCGGCTGCGGGCTTCGCTGTCACGGAACTCTCCTTCGCGAGATGTGTCCAGGAACATCCCGGCGACGGGACGCGGACGCGAAGGGAACGACAGAACACACGGACCACGCAACGGAATCAAGGCCGCACGTGCCGCTCGCTGTGTACGCCGACCCGCCCACGAGGTCACCGGGATATCCGCGCACGGCATCGGCCGCGCACGGGCAACGGGCAGGTCTTCGGACTCGCGGGCACGCCTGCCGGTCTCCCGGCGGGCACCTACTGGCCGTCGCTTCCCAGGACCGTTGTCCGATCCCAGTGCGTATGACGGCGGTCGTTCCCGCTCACCGCTGCGGGGCAGTCCCGGATTCCCACCGGGTTCCCTCTTACGACGCATCCCGCCTGGCGGACGGGGCGAACCAGCTGCACCGGCCACCCTAGGCCGTTCCACCGAGGCGCGAGTACAGCGGTCCACATGTCGGACGTCGGAAATGAGACGCGACGGGCGAGGGCCGCGGTGCGTGCTTCGGCCGGGGCCGGACCCGTCAGGCAGGTCCGGCCGACGAACCGGGCTCAGGATGCTCGGAGCGGCACCTCGCGCTGGCCGGGGCCGTCGTAGGAGGCCAGGGGCCGGATGAGGGAGTTGTGGGCGAGCTGTTCGGTGATGTGGGCGGTCCAGCCGGTGATGCGGCTCATCACGAAGATGGGGGTGAACGCGGGGATGTCGAAGCCCATGAGGTGATAGGCGAGGCCGGCCGGGTAGTCCAGGTTGGGGTGGATGCCCTTGCGGCTGCTCATGGCGTGCCGCAGGGCGGCGTGGAGGGTGGCCAGGCGGGTGGTCTCCGGGTCGCTCGAGCGGGCGATGAGGTCCGCCAGGGCCTTCTGCATGATGGGGACGCGGGAGTCGCCGTGCTTGTAGACGCGGTGCCCGAAGCCCATGATCCTGCGCTTGGCGGCGAGGGCGTCGTCCAGCCAGCCCTCCGCCCCCTCAGGGTCGCCGATCTCTTCCAGCATGTGCATCACGGCCTCGTTGGCGCCGCCGTGCAGGGGGCCCTTGAGGGCGCCGATCGCAGCTGTGACCGCGCTGTGCAGGTCGGAGAGGGTAGAGGTGACGACACGGGCGGTGAAGGTGGAGGCGTTGAAGCTGTGCTCGGCGTAGAGGATCAGGGAGATCTCGAAGCAACGGACCACTGCCGGGTCGGGGACCTCGCCGAAGCACATGTGGAAGAAGTTCTCGGTGTACCCGAGGTCCCCGTCGGGCCGGATGGGCTCCAGGCCGTGGCGGCGCCTGTGGTCGGCGGCCACCACGACGGGCAGCCGGGCGAGCAGGGTCAGGGACTTGGTGAGGTTGGCGGCCGGACTGCCGTCGTCCTCCGCGGGGTCCTCGGCGCCGAGGAAGCTGACGGCGGTACGCAGCACGTCCATCGGGTGGCAGGTGTGCGGCAGTCTGGCCAGGAGTTCGGTGGTGGTGCGGTCCAGTGGGCGCAGGGCGCGTTCCCGGGCGGTGAACTCGCGAAGCTGTCCGGCGTCGGGCAGCTCACCGTGCCACAGCAGGTGGGCGACCTCCTCGAAGGAGCAGCGGGCGGCGAGGTCATGGACGGGGTAACCGCGGTAGGTGAGTGAGTTGGTGTCGGCGACCACGGTGGAAATGGCGGTGGTGTCGGCGACCACGCCGGCGAGGCCGCGGTGGATCTCCGGGGCGGTGCTGGTCACGGGGAGCCTCCGGGGGCTGAAAGGGGCAGCGGGGCTGTGCCGGGGCTGATGGAGCCCGGCGCGGCCGTCGGGTCTGCGGATGTCGGGTTCAGGCGCTGGGCGGGAGGGTGAAGTCGAAGACGGCCGCGTCGAAGGAGCCGTAGCTCTCGTAGTCGAGGACCTCGTAGAGGCGCGATCGGGTCTGCATGCCCTCCAGCAGGCCTGCCTGGGTGCCCTCTGCCGCGATCCGGCGCAGTCCGTCCTCCACGGCACCCATGGCGTAGCGGAAGAGGGTGACCGGGTAGAGGACGATGTCGTAGCCGAGGTCCTCCAGAGCGGCGGCTCCGAGGAGGGGGCCCTTGCCGAACTCGGTCATGTTGGCCAGGAGCGGGACGTCGACGGCCTTGCGGAAGGCCTCGAACTCGGCTTCGTTCGCGAGGGCTTCGGGGAAGATCGCATCGGCACCCGCGTCCACGTACGCCTTGGCCCGCTCGATCGCCGCTTCCAGGCCTTCCACGGCGCGGGCGTCGGTGCGGGCCATGAGGAGGAAGTCGGGGTCGCGGCGGGCGTCGACGGCGGCCCGGAGCCGGCGCACCATGTCCTGGGCCGGTACGACGCTCTTGCCGTCGAGGTGGCCGCAGCGCTTGGGGTTGACCTGGTCCTCCAGATGGAGGCCGGCGAGGCCGGCGTCCTCCATGAGCTGGAGGGTGCGAGCGGCGTTCATCGGCTCGCCGAAGCCGGTGTCGGCGTCGATGAGCACCGGCAGGTCGGTGACCCTGGTCGTCTGGGCGGCGCGGGCGGCGGTCTCGGTGGAGGTGGTCAGCCCGATGTCCGGCAGCCCCAGGTCTGCGGCGAGAACCGCGCCGGAGAGGTAGGCGGCCTCGAAACCGGCCTCCTGGATCAGCCGGGCGGAGTAGGGGTTGATCGCCCCCGGCATGGCGAGGATTCGGCCCTCGGCGAGGCGGGCGCGCAGGGCACGGCGGCGCTCGGAGGGCGTGGTGCGGGTGTGGAGCATCAGAACAGGCCCTTCGGGAGGCCGGCGTCGTGCCGGGCGACGGCTTCGGTGTCGACGGTGGGGAAGAGTCCGGTGAGCTCGTCGGCGGACAGCTCGGCCAGCCGCTCCGCCGTGGACAGGAACCGGTCCTGGCCGTCCGGGGTGACGATGCCCTCGGCCAGGGCACGGAACTTGCGCTCGTAGGCGGCCCGGTCGAAGGGTCGGGCGCCGGCCGGGTGGGCGTCGGCCACCGCCAGCTCGTCCTCGACCACCGAGCCGTCCTCGAAGGTGATGACGATCCGGCCGCCGAAGGCACGGCGCAGCGGGTCCGGGTCGTGGTAGCGGCGCGTCCACCGCGGGTCCTCGACCGTGGTGATCTTCCGCCACAGCGCGACGGTGGAGGTGCGGGCGGCGCGCTCGGGGGCGTATGAGCGTTCGTGGTGCCAGGTCCCGTCCTCCAGGGCGACGGCGAGAATGTACGGGATGGAGTGGTCGAGGGTCTCGCGGCTGGCGGACGGGTCGTACTTCTGGGGATCGTTCGCACCCGAGCCGATCACCTGGTGGGTGTGGTGACTGGTGTGCAGGACCACCGAGCGGACCCGCTCCAGCGGGCCGGTCTTGTCGCGCAGCCGACGGGCCAGGTCGATGACGGCTTGGGCCTGGTACTCGGCCGAGTGCTCCTTCGTGTACGTGTCGAGGATGGCCCGGCGGGGCTCGCCCGGCTCGGGCAGCAGGACCGCGTAGTCGGAGTCCGGCCCGTTCAGCATCCGTGCCAGGAAGCCGTCCTCACCTTCGTAGATCGGGGAGGGTGAGCCCTCGCCGCGCATCGCCCGGTCCACTGCCTCGATCGCGGCCTTCCCGGCGAAGGCGGGCGCGTACGCCTTCCAGCTGGAGATCTCCCCCTTGCGGGACTGGCGGGTGGCGGTCGTGGTGTGCACGGCCTGCTGCACCGCCTGGTACACCGTTTCCGTCGGCAGCTCCAGCAGCGCTCCCAGCCCACAGGCGGTGGCCGCGCTCAGGTGGGCGACGTGGTCGATGCGGTGCTCGTGCAGGCAGATGCCCTTCACCAGGGCCACGTGGACCTCGTACGCGGCGATGATCCCGCGCAGGAGGTCGGCTCCGCTGCGGCCGGTGTGCTGTGCGACGGACAGGAGCGGCGGGATGTTGTCGCCGGGGTGGGAGTAGTCGGCGGCCAGGTAGGTGTCGTGGAAGTCCAGTTCTCGTACGGCCGTGGCGTTTGCCCAGGCCGCCCATTCCGGTGAGACCCGTGCGCCGCTGCCGAAGACCGACGCGCCGCGGCCGGCGGGCTCTGCGTGGGCGGTGGCCTGCGCCCGGGCCACGGCGGCCGGGCGGCGGGTGAGGGAGGCGACGGCCACGGCGGCGTTGTCGACGACCCGGTTCACGGCCATCGCCGCAGCCCGGGGATCCTGCGGCGCGCCCGAGGTCGCGGTCAGGGCGAGTTGCCAGGCCAACTGCTCCCGCCGGGGCAGCCGGTCGGAGCTGGGGTGGACGCGGACGCGGTGCTCGATCACGGGACTCCTCACAAGCCGGTACGTGAGGCCGGTTCGCCCCACGAACAAGAGACTGCCCGCCAGTGGGCCCCGTCGCGACAGAGCGAAACTGCGGATCTCGTACAGGCCTGACCTGCGAATCTGCGAAGGTTTGCGAATCCTGCGGATGCTAGATTCACGAATGCCGCTCCTGGCTGTGCCGGGGCCCGGGGCTGAGGAAGGGGTCGTCGTGCCGCGGGAACTGCCGAAGGTCTACGCGCAGGGGAAACTGCGCCGGCTGCGCCGCGAGCACGGCATGAACCAGGTGGAGATGGCCCGCGCCCTGCACATCTCGGCGAGCTACGCCAACCAGCTCGAACAAGGTCAGCGTCCCCTCACGGCCGCGGTGCTGCTACGGATCGCCGAGGTGTTCGGCGTGGACGCCGAGTTCTTCTCCGACACCGACGACGACCGTCTCGCGGTGGACCTGCGGGGTGCTCTGGCCGACGAGGCGTGCGGCACGGCCCTGCCCGACACGTCGGAGATCACCGAGGCAGCGCGGGCGCATCCGGAGATCGCGCGGGCCCTGGTGGCTCTGCACCGGCGCTACCGCGACACGGTCGAACGCGCCGCCGCCCTGGCTCCCGGCGGCGACGGCGCGGCCCTGTCGGCCGGGGAACCGCACGACGAGGTCAGGGACTTCTTCTACGCCCACCACAACCACTTCGAGCCCCTCGACACTGCCGCCGAGGATCTGACCTCGGAGCTCGACCTGCTGCCCGGACGCATCTCGGACGCGCTGCGGGAACGCCTCGGAAAGCTCCATGGCGTCACCGTCGTCCAGGCCGCCCCGTTCCCTGCGGGAGACACCCGGCGCTTCGCGCGCCAGGAGCGTCTGCTGTTCCTGTCGCCCTGGCTCACCGAGGGACGGCGTGCCTTCCAGCTCGCCACCCAGCTCGCGCTGCTGGAACACCGGCCGCTGCTGGACGCCCTCGCCGCGCGGGGGCCGGAGCTCACCTCCCGCGAGTCCGTAGGACTGGCCCGGATCGGGCTGGCGAACTACTTCGCGGGCGCGCTGCTCATGCCGTACACCGCCTTCCACGAAGCCGCCGAGCGCGTGGGATACGACATCGAACTGCTGTCGGCCCGGTTCGGCGTCGGCTTCGAGACCGTCTGCCACCGGCTCAGCACCCTCCAGCGCGTCGGGCGGCGCGGCATCCCGTTCTCGTTCCTGCGCGTCGACCGGGCCGGGAACATCTCCAAGCGCCAGTCCGCCACCGACTTCCACTTCTCCCGGCTCGGCGGCACCTGCCCGCTGTGGACCGTGTACGAGGCGTTCTCCGCACCCGGGCGGATCCTGCACCAGGTCGCCGAGATGCCCGACGGGAAGAGGTACTTCTGGATCGCCCGTACCGTCACCCGAGGCGGATTCGGCCACCAGGCACCCCGGGCCGAGTTCGCCGTCGCCCTCGGCTGCGAACTGCGCCACGCCCCGCGCCTGGTCTACTCGCGCGGCACGGCCCTCGACGACCCTGCCGGCGCCACCCCCATCGGACTGGGCTGCCGGATGTGCGAGCGCCGCGACTGCGCGCAGCGCGCCCGTCCCACCATCGGCGGCCGCCTGGCGGTCGAGCCGGACCGCAGCAGCCAAGTCCCCTACCCGGTCGACGACGGCGGTCGACAGGACTGAAAGGGCTTGGGCTGGGCAACGGACCGAGCCCTGTCGCTCCGGATGTCCGGGGTGGCAGGGCTCTGCAGGTGGTGCGGTGCGCGGATCAGCCGAGGGTCGACGCCGACTGGGGCTCGGCCGTCTCCGCACCTGCGGGATCGGTGCGGTGGGCCAGAGGCCGCTGGGCGAGGACGCCGAAGACGACGGCGAACACGGTCCACAGCACGAGCTGGACGGAGATGGACGCGACCCGGAACTCCCACAGCAGGGCGGCGGGGAACTCGGGCTCGACGGCGTCGGTGTTGTCCGGAAGGAACAGGAAGGCCAGACCCGTGGCGACGGCGAAGCCCGCCCCGGCGGTCAGCGTGGCGTTCCAGTTGCCCAGGCGCGGTGCCGGCCGTCGCCCGAGGATGATCGCCCCGGCACCGAGCGGCACGCTCAGAAGGAGCATCAGGAAGAACAGCGTGGTGCGCTGCCCGATCGTGTCCGGGTTGCCGGGACCCGCACCACGGTGGACCGCCGCGCTGACGAGCACCGTTCAGACCCGTACCCGGGTCCGGGGGCTGGGGCTGGGATCTGCCGCCCCCGGACGCGAGTGCGGTCAGCCGTGGGTGAAGTGCGGCGTGCGCTTGTCCACGAAGGCGGACATGCCCTCCTTCTGGTCGGCTGTGGCGAACACGGCGTGGAACAGGCGGCGTTCGAAGCGGACGCCCTCGGCGAGGGTGGTCTCGAAGGCTCGGTTCACGGCTTCCTTGGCCATCATCGCGACCGGCTTGGACATCTCGGCGACGGTCGTGGCCACAGCGAGGGCCTCGGCGAGCAGTTCGCCGGCGGGGACGATGCGAGAGACCAGTCCGGACCGTTCGGCCTCGGCGGCGTCCATGGTGCGGCCGGTCAGGCACAGCTCCATGGCCTTGGCCTTGCCGACCGCCCGTGTGAGGCGCTGGGAGCCGCCGATGCCGGGGATGACGCCCAGCTTGATCTCGGGCTGGCCGAACTTCGCGGTGTCTGCGGCAAGAAGGATGTCGCAGAGCATGGCCAGTTCACACCCACCGCCCAGGGCGAAGCCAGATACCGCGGCGAGGGTGGGCGTGCGTACCTCGCCGAGCCGGTCCCACGCCGTGAACCAGTCGGTGAGGTACATGTCCATGTAGCTCTGCGGGCGCATCTCCTTGATGTCGGCACCCGTGGCAAAGGCCTTGGCGGAGCCGGTGAGGACGATGCAGCCGACGTCCGGGTCCCGGTCCAGTTCCTCCGTGGCGGCCACGACCTCCTTCATCACCTGAAGGTTGAGGGCGTTGAGCGCCTGGGGCCGGTTGAGGGTGAGGATGGCGACGCGGCCCTTGCGTTCCAGCAGGATGGTCTCGTGGGCGGTCATGCGGGGGGTCCGTTCTGAGTTCGGAGGGTGCGGACGATCGCGGAGAAGTCGAGGTCCGCGCCGTCGGCGGCGGCGAAGGCGGTGTACATCTCGGCGGCCATGAGGCCGAGCGGCGCCTCCACCCCGCCGGCCCGCAGGGCGTTCGCGGCGAGGCCGAGGTCCTTGGCCATGAGCGGGGCGGCGAATCCGGGGCGGTAGCCGCGGTTGGCCGGGCTGGTCGGGACCGGTCCGGGGACGGGACAGTTGACAGTGAGGGCCCAGCACTGGCCGGAGGCGGTGGAGGCGACGTCGTAGAGGGCTTGGTGGTCGAGGCCGAGGCTCTCGGCGAGGACGAATGCCTCGCTGACGCCGATCATCGAGATCGCGAGGATCATGTTGTTGCAGATCTTCGCGGCCTGCCCGGCGCCGGGTCCGCCGCAGTGCACGGCCTTCTTGCCCATCGCGCCGAGCAGCGGCTCGGCGGCGGCGAACTCCGTCTCTCCCCCTCCCGCCATGAAAGTGAGCGTGGCCGCCTCGGCGCCGACCACGCCGCCGGACACCGGTGCGTCGAGGGCGCGGTGACCAGCCGCGACGACGGCCTCATGGGCGGAACGGGCGTCAGCCACGTCGATGGTGGAGCAGTCGATGAACAGGGTCCCCGGCCGGGACGCGGTCAGGAACCCCTGCTCGGCGTAGAGGGCGAGGACGTGGCGGCCGGCGGGCAACATGGTGATGACCACGTCGGCTTCCGCGGCGGCCTCGGCAGCGGAAGCCGCGGGCTCGACTCCGGCCGCTGCCGCGCCGGCCAGCAGGTCGGGGACGAGGTCGAAGCCGAGGACGCGGTGTCCGGCCTTCACGAGGTTGGCTGCCATCGGGCCGCCCATGTGGCCGAGCCCGATGAATGCGACGGTGCTGCTCACCAGACGACCTCCTGGGACGAAGCGGCCGCGACGAGCCGGAGCTCGTTCGCGTCGAGCGGGGCGAAGTACCGGTCCACTCCCGCCGGGGTGACGGCCTCCAGCGTGGCCGGGGACCAGTGCGGGGTGCGGTCCTTGTCGATGACCTGGGCGCGGATGCCCTCGACCAGGTCGGGTGAGGACAGGGCCACGCACGAGACGCGGTACTCCTGTTCCAGTACGCGTTCCAGCGGTCCGAGGTGGCGGGCCCGACGCAGCGCCGCCAGGGTGACCTTCACCGCGGTCGGGGACTTGGACAGCAGAGTGTCCGCCGCGTCCTGCGCCGCGGGCACGCCCGAGGCGAGGAGCCGCGCGACGATTTCCTCGGCGGTGTCGGCGGCGTAGCAGTGGTCGATCCACTCCCGGGCGGCAGGGAGTTCCCCGGCGGGAGGCTCTGCCACGTGCCGCTCCAGGACGGCGTGTACGGAGTCCACGGCCAGCTCCCGGGCCAGCGCGGGCAGCGCCGACGCCGGTACGAAGTGGTCGGCGAGCCCGCTCAGCAGCGCGTCGGCGGCGCCGGCAGGCACACCGGTCAGCGCCAGGTGGGTGCCGAGTTCGCCGGGGGCCAGGGCGAGCAGGTACGTCCCGCCGACGTCGGGGACGAAACCGATCCCGGTTTCGGGCATGGCCACGCGTGAGCGCTCGGTGACGATGCGGACGCTGCCGTGGGCCGAGACGCCGACCCCGCCGCCCATCACGATGCCGTCCATGAGGGCGACATACGGCTTGGGATAGCGGGCGATCAAGGCATTCAGCCGGTACTCGTCGCGCCAGAAGTCCGCCGAGGCGGTGCCGCCGGTGCGGGCGTCCTCGTGGATCACGCGGATGTCGCCACCCGCGCACAGGCCGCGTTCGCCGGCGCCCTCGATGACGACCAGCTCGACCGAGGGGTCGTCGGCCCAGGTCGTGAGGGCCTCTTCGATGCGGAGCACCATGGGGTGGCTGAGGGCATTGAGCGCCTCGGGGCGGTTGAGGGTCATGTATGCGGCGCGGCCCTCGGTACGCAGGAGGACGTGGTCGGGGCCGGTCCGGGCGTCGTTGGTCATCGCAGGTTCTCCGTGAGTCCGCGCGCGACGATGACGCGCATGACCTCGTTGGTGCCTTCCAGGATCTGGTGGACCCGCAGGTCGCGGACGATCTTCTCGATGCCGTACTCGCTGAGGTAGCCGTAGCCGCCGTGCAGTTGAAGGGCGGCGTCGGCCACGGCGTATCCGGTGTCGGTGGCGAACCGCTTGGCCATCGCGCACAGGCGCGGGGCCAGCGGATCGCCCGTGTCGAGAGCCTCGGCGGCCTGCCGGACCAGTGCCCGGGCGGCGGCCATCTCGGTGGCCATGTCGGCGAGCCGGAACTGGAGCGCCTGGGCGTCCAGCAGCCGGGTGCCGAAGGCCTCACGCGTGGCGAGGTACGACAGGCTGCGGTCGAGGGCGCTCTGCGCCCCTCCGAGGGAGCAGGCGGCGATGCCGAGCCGGCCGCCGTTGAGGCCGTTCATGGCGATCCGGAACCCGTCGCCCTCGGCGCCGAGACGTCGGTCGGCGGGAACGCGGACGCCGTCGAGGATCACCTGGCGGGTCGGCTGGGCGTTCCAGCCCATCTTCTGTTCGTTCGGACCGAAGGATACCCCGGGGTCTTCGCGTTCCACCACGAACGCGGAGATTCCGGCCGGTCCGGGCTCACCCGTCCTGGCCATGACCACGTAGACGCCCGCGGCTCCGGCGCCGGAGATGAACTGCTTGACACCGGTCAACACGTAGTGGTCGCCCTGCCGCTCCGCGCGGGTGCGGAGGGCGGCCGCGTCGGATCCGGCTCCCGGCTCGGTGAGGCAGTAGCTGCCCAGGACGGTGGCCGAGCACAGGCCGGGGAGCTGGCGTTCGCGCTGGGCGTCGTCGCCGTAGCGGTCGATCATCCAGGCGACCATGTTGTGGATGGACAGGTATGCGGCGATGGAGGGGCAGCCGGTGGCGAGGGTCTCGAAGACGAGGACGCCGTCGCTGCGGGACAGGCCGGAACCGCCGTGCTCCTCGCGGACGTAGACCCCGCCGAGGCCCAGCGAGGCCGCCCGGCGGATCACGTCGACGGGGAAGTGTTTGGTCTGGTCCCAGACGACCGCGTGGGGAGCCAGCTGCTCCTGAGCGAAGTCGAGGGTTACCTCGGCCAGGGCGAGCTGGTCCTCGGTGAGGGTGATGGTCACGACGCTCACCCCATCGTCGGGATGGTGAAGCTCGCGCCTTCCTTGACCCCGGAGGGCCAGCGCGAGGTGACGGTCTTCGTACGGGTGTAGAAGCGGATCGAGTCGGGACCGTGCTGGTTCAGGTCGCCGAAGCCGGACCGCTTCCAGCCGCCGAAGGTGTGGTAGGCGACGGGCACCGGGATGGGGACGTTGATGCCGACCATGCCGGCGCCCACCCGGCGGGTGAATTCGCGGGCGGTGTCCCCGTCCCGGGTGAAGATCGCCACACCGTTCCCGTACGGGTGCTCGCTCGGCAGACGCAGTGCCTCTTCGAAGTCGGCGGCGCGGACGACGGACAGGACCGGGCCGAAGATCTCCTCGCGGTAGATGCGCATCTGCGGGGAGACGCGGTCGAAGAGGGAGGCTCCGGCGAAGAACCCGTTCTCGTGGCCTTCGAGGGTGAATCCGCGTCCGTCGACGACGAGTTCGGCTCGCTCGCTCGCGCCGATGTCGACGTACCGACGGACCCGGTCGAGCGCGTCCCGGCTGATCAGGGGTCCGAAGTCGGCCTCGGGGTCGTCGGAGCGGCCGATCTTCAGCGTTGCGATGCGCTCCGTGAGGGCGGCGACCAGACGGTCGGCCGTCTCCTCCCCCACGGGTACGGCGACGGCGATGGCCATGCAGCGCTCGCCCGCCGAGCCGTAGCCGGCGCCGATGAGTGCGTCGACGGCCTGGTCGATGTCCGCGTCCGGCATCACGATCATGTGGTTCTTGGCGCCGCCGAAACACTGGGCGCGCTTGCCGTGCGCGGCGGCGGTCGCGTAGATGTGCGCGGCGATCGGTGTCGAACCGACGAAGCCCAGCGCCTGGACGCGCGGGTCTTCGAGGAGGGTGTCGACGGACTCCTTGCCGCCGTTGACGACGTTGAGGACGCCCGGCGGCAGCCCGGCCTCCAGGAACAGCTCCGCGAGGCGCAGCGGTACGGACGGGTCGCGCTCGGACGGCTTGAGGATGAACGCGTTCCCGCAGGCGAGAGCGGGTGCGGCCTGCCAGAGCGGGATCATCGCGGGGAAGTTGAAGGGGGTGATGCCGGCGACGACGCCGAGCGGGCTGCGCAGCGAGTGCACGTCGATGCCGGTGCCCGCGTTGTCGGTGAACTCCCCCTTGAGCAGGTGCGGAATTCCGGCGGCGAACTCGACCACCTCCAGGCCGCGTTGCAGGTCGCCGTGGGCGTCGGCGACGGTCTTGCCGTGCTCGGCGGACAGCAGCCGGGCCAGGCTCTCGCGCTCGCCCTCGACGAGCTGGAGGAAACGCAGCAGTACGCGGGCACGCCGCTGCGGGTTCCACTGGCCCCAATCCGCCTGCGCTTCCTCGGCGTTGGCGATTGCGGCTTCGGTGTCGGCCCGGCCGGCCAGCGGCACACGCGCCTGGACGGTGCCGGTGTTCGGGTCGTACACGTCGGCGAAGAGCCCGGACATGCCGGTGGTGTGCTTTCCGCCGATGAAATGGGTGAGTTCACGGACCATGGGTGCCTGCTCTCGTCAGGTTGGATCCGGGGATGGCACGGCGGACCGGCGGACGGCACCCGGATGAGGGGTGCACCGCTGCGGAGAGCCGTGAGAACTACGAGCGCGCGGAAGTGGTGTGTGCGCGATCCGCCGGATCACCAGGGTCGTGGGTACAAACCGGTGCCATGCGTGTCTGCTCCATCCTCGTGGACAACACGGAACAATCCGCGGCCGGTATCCTGACTCCCGGATCCCCGCGCGCCGCCCGCCTTCCCGACAGCCCTCGTCAGTGGCGTGTGGATGGCAGCACACTCCCCGGTCACAGTGGCGGGACCGTGCCGGTTTCTCACCGGCTTCCCTGCACCGCGGACCTTGTGCCACGAACATATAGTTGGACGTCCTAGTAAGTCCAGAGCCTCCGACTGCGCGTCTACAGTCGGTGCATGCGCATCGTCTCCCTGCTCCCGGCGGCCACGGACATCGTGGCGGACCTCGGACTCGCCTCCGACCTGGTCGGACGCACCCACGAATGCGACTGGCCGCCCTCCGCGGTCGCCTCCGTGCCCGTTGTCACCCGCACCGAATTCGCCGCGGACCAACTCAGCAGCCGGGAGATCTCCGAGGCGGTCGGCGGGGCCGACCACTCCGGCTCCTCGCTCTACACACTGGACACGGAGGCCCTGGCCGAACTCGCGCCGGACGTCCTGCTCACCCAGGACCTGTGCGACGTCTGCGCGGTGTCCTACGAGCGCGTCTCCCGAGCGGTGCGCGTCATGGAGACCGGGCCCCGGGTGCTGAGCCTGGAACCCAAGACCCTCGGCGATGTCCTGGACTGCCTGGTCACCGTCGGGGATCTGCTCGGAGTGCGGGAGCGGGCCGAGCAACGGCGCACCGAACTCCACGACCGACTCGACGAAGTCCGTCGGCTCACCGGGGGCCGGACCCGGCCGCGGGTCGTCGCCATCGAATGGCTGGACCCGCTGTGGCCTGCGGGCCACTGGGTCCCGGAGCAGATCGCCGCGGCGGGTGGAGAAGCCCTGCTGGCCGAGCCCGGTGAGCACACCGAGCCGATGACTTGGGGGTCGGTACGCGCCGCACGCCCGGACGTGGTCCTCGTCCTGCCGTGCGGTTTCCCGCCCGAACGGACCCTGGCGGAGCTCGACCTGCTCACCGGACTGCCGGGCTGGGAGGAGTTGCCCGCCGTGCGGGCCGGGGAGGTATGGGTACTGGACGGTCCCGCGTACTTCAACCGGCCGGGCCCGCGCGTGGTCCGCGGGGCTGAGGTGCTCGCCCACGTCCTGCACGGCGTACGGGCAGGGGATCCGGTGACCGGGGCGGAAGCCCGGCAGCTGACCGGACGTGAACTCACGCCCGGTCGGGGGCCACGGGGTAGGGAATGAAGGTGCTGCTGTTCTCGTCGACAGCCAGGGGACGTCCCAGGGGCGGGACGGCACGCTGAGGGCAGTCGAGGCGTTCGCAGAGCCTGCAGCCCATGCCGATGGGGGTGGCCGCCGCCGCGTTGTCGAGGTCGAGGCCATCGGAGTACACGAGCCGCGAAGCGTGCCGGATCTCGCAGCCGAGGCCGATCGCGAAGGTCTTGCCGGGCTCGCCCCAGCCGCCGCGGTGGCGGGTCACGGCGCGCGCGGTCCACAGGTACCGCTGCCCGTCGGGCATGGCGGCGACCTGGACGTGGATGCGGCCGGGCGCGGCAAAGGCTTCGTAGATGTTCCAGAGCGGGCAGGTGCCGCCCGCGCGGGAGAAGTGGAATCCGGTGGCGGACTGCCGCTTGGACATGTTCCCGGCCCGGTCGACCCGTACGAAGGAGAAGGGCACCCCGCGCAGTCTCGGGCGTTGCAGGGTGCTGAGGCGGTGGCAGACGGTCTCGTAGCCGAGGCCGAAGTGGTCGGTGAGCCGCTCGATGTCGTAACGGAACTCCTCGGCCGCCGCGTGGAAGGTGCCGTACGGAAGGATCAGCGCGGCCGCGAAGTAGTTCGCGATGCCGATCCGGGCCAGCCGGTGCGCAGGGGAGCCGGACGGGAAGTCCTCGGCGGCCAGCCGGTCCAGCCCGGCTCCGTGTTCCAGGAGTGCGAGCTGGGTTGCCATCCGGAACACCTGCTGGCCCGGCCGCAGCCGGCCGGACAGGTGCAGGATCCGGGCCTCCGCGTCGAAGTGGTGGAGGCGGTCGGAGTCGGACGCGAGACGGATCCCGTGCTGGCCGGTGAGGCGGTCCGACAGCACCCGGACGACCTCTCCGGGGCGGAGACCGATCTCCTGGGCCAGGGCTTCGGCGGCGAGGTCGGTGTCGTGGAGGTAGTTCTGGCGACGGTAGAAGAACTCTCGGATCTCCTCGTGCGGTGAGCGCGGTGCGGCCGGGCCGCCGTCCCGCCCGTCCTCGGTGTCGGCCAGTCGCTCCGCCAGGAGCTGGCTCCGCCGGCCCAGGTCCAGCAGCACGGAGGCGACGGCCGGCATCCGCGCGGCCAGTTCGGCCAGGTCGGAGGGAGAGACCAGGGCTTCGGCCACCTCACTCGCCAGAGCCTCGCGGAGATCGGCGACGAGCCGGCTGGTGTCACGTTCCGAGAAGAACCCGGGGTCAACGCCGAACGCCTCGGTCAGGCGCAGCAGGACGGGCACGGTGAGCGGGCGGGAATCGTGCTCCATCTGGTTGAGATAGCTCGGTGAGATGCCCAGCACCCTGGCCAGATCGGCCTGGGTCATGCGGCGCTCCTCGCGCAACCTGCGCAGCCGCGCTCCTGCGTACGTCTTGCTCACCTGGCTCCTCCGGCTCGTCCGGCTCGTCCGGCTCGTCCGGCTCGTCCGGCTCGTCCGGCTCGTCCGGCCTCAGGTTACGCGCGATTCTCCCGCCGCCACCCTTTGCAACCTTGGCAAATCCGTCCCGGAAGATTCGCGGAACTTGGCACATGTACCTCATTGATGGCACTGCGTGCCGCTGCAAGAGTCTGTCGTGCGGCCCGCCGGATCCCGGCGGCCCAGGCGGACAGTTCAGGCGCGGCTCATGCCCTGACGTCGGAGATCCCGACAGTCCGACTGGGCCGACCTGCACCATTGCTCAGCTCCTCCCCAGGTGGGGCCGGCGGCCGCAACCCACGATCAAGGCACACAGTGCCAATTCGCCGTCTCCCGGGACGGGAGTTGGCAGAAGCGACTGATGGAGACGGTGACGTCATGACAGAAATGAACACGACGACGGCTGCGGCCGAACAACTGGCGCAGCGGTGGGCCACGGACCCGCGGTGGGCGGGCATCGAGCGCACCTACAGTGCCGAGGACGTCGTCCAGTTGTCGGGGAGCGTCCGGGAGGAGCACACCCTGGCCCGGCGCGGCGCCGAGCGGCTGTGGCGCCAACTCCACGAGCAGGACTACATCCACGCACTCGGCGCGCTCACCGGCGGCCAGGCGGTCCAGCAGGTGCGCGCCGGCCTCCAGGCGATCTACCTCTCCGGCTGGCAGGTCGCCGCCGACGCCAACCAGGCGGGCCACACCTACCCCGACCAGAGCCTGTACCCGGTCAACTCCGTTCCGCAGGTGGTCCGCCGCATCAACAACGCCCTGCTGCGCGCCGACCAGATCGCCACCGCCGAGGGCGGCTCGGACACCACGGACTGGCTGGCGCCGATCGTCGCCGACGCCGAGGCAGGCTTCGGCGGCCCGCTCAACGCCTTCGAGCTGACGAAGGCGATGATCGCGGCGGGCGCCGCCGGCATCCACTACGAGGACCAACTGGCCTCCGAGAAGAAGTGCGGCCACCTCGGCGGCAAGGTCCTCGTCCCCACCGCCCAGCACGTGCGCACCCTCAACGCGGCCCGCCTCGCCTCCGACATCGCCGACACCCCGACGCTGATCATCGCCCGCACCGACGCGCTCGCAGCCACCCTGCTGACCAGCGACGTCGACGAGCGCGACGCGGAGTTCTGCACGGGCGAGCGCACCGCCGAGGGCTTCTACCACGTCCGCAACGGCATGGCCCCGGTCATCGCCCGCGGCCTGGCCTACGCCCCGTACGCCGACCTCATCTGGGTCGAGACCGGCACCCCGGACCTGGCCCAGGCCCGCGAGTTCGCCGAGGCCATTCACGCCCGGTACCCCGGCCAGATGCTCGCCTACAACTGCTCGCCGTCCTTCAACTGGAAGGCAGCGCTGGACGACGACCGGATCGCCAAGTTCCAGCGGGAGCTCGGTGCGATGGGCTACCGCTTCCAGTTCATCACCCTCGCCGGATTCCACTCGCTCAACCACGGCATGTTCGACCTCGCCCGGGGCTACGCCGAGCACGGCATGACGGCCTATGTCGACCTCCAGGAGCGCGAGTTCGCCGCTCAGGAACACGGGTTCACCGCGGTCAAGCACCAGCGCGAGGTCGGCACCGGCTACTTCGACCTCGTCTCCACCGCCGTCAACCCGGCCTCCTCCACCACCGCGCTCACCGGTTCCACCGAGGAAGAGCAGTTCCACTAGGAACGCCACTCCCCACAGCCATCGGCGTCCGGGGGCTACCCCCGGACGCCGACCACCACACGCCGAGGAGCAGAACCGCATGTCATCCACGTCCCTGACCCCCGGTGTCCGAATCCTCGGCACACCGGCCGAGCGCCACGGCGAGATCCTCACCCCGGAAGCGCTCGACTTCATCGCCCGCCTCGACGCCGTGTTCGCGGGCCGCCGCCTGGGAATCCTCAAGGAGCGCCGCCGCCGGACCCTCAACCTCGCCTCGGGCACGCCCCTGGACTTCTCCCGCGCCACCTCCGCGGTCCGCGCCGACCCCGACTGGCGGGTCGCGCCGCCCGCGCCCGGACTCGTCGACCGGCGCGTTGAGATCACCGGATCCCCCGACCGCCGGACGGCCGTCAACGCCCTCAACTCCGGCGCCAACGTGTGGATGGCCGACTTCGAGGACGCCACCGCCCCCACCTGGAGCAACATCATCGGCGGCCAGCTGACCCTGCTCGACGCCATCGAACGGCGCATCGACTTCACCACCCCTGAGGGCAAGGAGTACCGCCTCGGCACGGACCTCGCCACGATCATGATCCGGCCGCGCGGCTGGCACCTCCTCGAAGAACACCTGGAGATCGACGGCCGGCCCGTCCCCGCCTCGCTGGTCGACTTCGGCCTCTACTTCTTCCACTGCGCGCAGCGGCAGATCGACGCCGGTCATGGCCCGTACTTCTACCTCCCCAAGCTGGAGAACCGGTACGAGGCCCGGCTGTGGAACGACATCTTCCTGTTCGCCCAGGACCTGCTGGGGATTCCGCGCGGCACCGTCCGGGCGACCGTCCTCATCGAGACGATCACCGCCGCGTTCGAGATGGAGGAGATCCTCCACGAACTGCGTGAGCACAGCGCCGGGCTCAACGCGGGCCGCTGGGACTACCTGTTCAGCCTCATCAAGACCTTCGGCCACCGCACCGACTTCCAGCTCCCGGACCGGACCGCTGTCACGATGACCGCCCCGTTCATGCGGGCGTACACCGAACTCCTGGTCCGCACCTGCCACCGACGTGGCGCACACGCCGTCGGAGGTATGGCCGCCCAAGTTCCGAGCCGCGACGCGGACGCCAACACCGCGGCGCTCGCGAAGGTGCGACTCGACAAGGAACGGGAAGCCGAGGACGGCTTCGACGGCTCCTGGGTCGCCCACCCCGGCCTCGTTCCCGTCTGCCGCGAGGTGTTCGACGGAGTACTGGGCGACCGGCCGAACCAACTGGAGCGGACGCGCGAGGACATCGAGGTCACGGCCACCAGCCTCCTGTCCGTCCGCCGCAGCGCCGCGCCCCCCACCCGGGAGGGGATCCGCTCCAACGTCGCAGTGGCCTTGCGGTACTTCGACGCCTGGCTGCGCGGCAGCGGCGCCGTTGCCCTGTACGGCCTGATGGAGGACGCCGCGACCGCCGAGATCGCCCGCGTCCAGATCTGGCAGTGGCTCCGCCACGACCGCGTGGACCGGAGCACGGTCATCGACCTGCTCGACGCCGAATGCGCCGCACTGGATGCCGAGGACCCGCACGCCCTCGTGCTGGACGCGCGGGAGGTCTTCGTGGACACCGCCCTCTCCGTTCGGCTCCCGGCGTTCTTCACCCCGGAGACCTACTCCCGCCACCTCGTTCGCCTCGCCACCGGATCGGTGGCCGCGTGAACGCCCCGTCGCACCCGACCCCGGCTCTCTCCACACAACGCGTGGGGATCGTGGGCGGCGGGCAGATGGGCGCCGGCATGGCCGAGGTCTGCGCCCGCGCCGGACTCGACACCGTCGTCGCCGAAGCCGATGCGACGGCCGCCCGTGCGGCCCGCGAGCGCGTGGCCGCTTCACTGGAACGTGCCGTCCAACGCGGAAAGCTCGACCGCCTTTCCGCCGAAGACGCCCTGGCACGCCTGTTGTTCACCGGCGACCTCGACGACCTCGCCGACCGGCAGCTCGTCATCGAAGCGGTGACCGAGAACGCGGATGCCAAGATCGAGATCTTCTCGGCACTCGACAAGATCGTCGAGGATCCGGAGGCGATCCTTGCCACCAACACCTCCGCCATCCCCGTCATGAGGCTCGGCATGACCACCCGCCGCGCTGACCACGTGCTCGGCCTCCACTTCTTCAACCCCGTCCCCGTACTGCCGCTCGTGGAGATCGTCTCCTCCCTCCACACCACCCCGACGGTCACCGATGCCGTCGAGGCGTTCGTCCGCGACACCCTCGGCAAGACCCCGATCCGCTCCCAGGGCCGGGCCGGCTTCGTCGTCAACGCCCTGCTGATCCCCTATCTCCTCTCGGCGATCCGCATGGCCGAGTCCGGATATGCCGGCGCCGCCGACATCGACACCGGAATGGTGCTGGGATGCGCCCACCCCATGGGCCCGCTCAAGCTCGCCGACCTCATCGGCCTGGACACGGTCGCCGCGATCGCGGAATCCCTCTACGACGAGTTCAAGGAACCCCTCTACGCCCCGCCCCCGCTGCTCCGGCGCATGGTCCAGGCGGGGCTGCTCGGCCGCAAGACCGGCCGGGGGTTCCACACATACGCCCGGGACTGAGATCCCGTTGCGCCGCCCGGGCTCCGAGGGTGCCCCGGCAGCTGAGGAAGGGGACAGGGTGTGACGAGTGGTGTCTTCGTGCCCGGCCCCCATGCTGCCGACCCGGTGCCCCGCAGCAACCCGGAGCATGCGCGGCCCGGTTGGCAACGAAGGTGGCGTTCATCTCTCCGGATTCCCTTCCGGCGCCCGACCGCCGGACCGTACGATGCCTTCTGCCCCGGCCCATACGGCGGGGCACACAACCGAATGCACGCACAACTGGGGGAAGCCGGTGGGAATCCGGCGCTGACCTGCAACCGTGAACGGGCCCGAGGGCTCCGTGAGCCGGAGTACCCGGGGTGCGACGCGTACCGCTTCTCACTGTCATGGTCTGCAGGGCGAAGCCCCCACCCCGGGTTGGTGTTTCCTGCCCGTCTTCTCAAGGAGACGGGCAGGGCATGCGCACATGGGGCGAGGGACCGCCGGCGCAGACCCGTCGTCCCTCTCAGGAAGAAGGCACCATGCGCCGGATACCCGCCCGCCGTTCCGTGATCACGACTGCCGCTCTCGCCCTCGCGCTCGCCGGTGCTCCCGCCATGGCCGAGGCTGCCCCCACGGCGGACACGAACAAGGCCGTCACCGTCGACCTGACCGTTCAGGGCCCCAGCGGGCTGCTGTTCACGGGCAAGATCAAGACCAAGGGTCACGATGTCACCACCACTACCGGTGGCACCCACAAGTGCGACGGCACCAACGGTGGCGCCAACCCGTCCAAGGTCCCCACCCCGACCGCAGCCCTCGACGACGCCGCCCACAAGAAGGGCTTCACGTGGGACGGCACGTGGTATGCGTCGTTCGACGACTTCTCCGTGGACACGATCAAGAACACGAGCGGTGGTGGCTCCGCCTACTGGAGCATCTCCGTCAACGGCACCCCGACCCCGGTCGGCGGCTGCCAGTTCAAGATCGACGCGGGCGACGAGGTGGCGTTCACCTGGACGTCCTTCTAGCCCGGCCCGAGGGCTCACGGGGGCAGGTGCATACCCGACTCCGGCCTCTGGCGCTTGCCCCGGGGGCCGAGTCCGGCGCCTGAGGGCATGCCGGCCTGTTTCCCGATCACCCGCTGGGCCTGCTCGACCGCGCCCTCAAGCGCCCCGAGCAGGCCCTTCGGCGAAGTCCGTGCGCCTGCGGACGCCTTGAGGAGCGCCTCGACCGGGGCCTCGCCCGATCGAAGCAGAGCACACATGGCCCCTGCCGCCCGGGTCAGGGAGATCAACGCCTCACGGGTCATGCGCAGCCGTACCACGTGGGAGCCGAACTGTCTGCGTGACGCCGCGAGGCTCTCGTACTCGTGTTCCGTGAGGGCCACCATTTGCACCCCGTCGATGGTTAAGTGACGCGGCACAATCTTGGCCATCCCCGACCTTTCTGACACTGCGGGAGAACGTTCCTCTTTCACCTTGCCCTTCCCCTCGATCGGAGTGCAATGGTGCGGGGTGGGGGGCGGGGGCCGCCCCCCCCCCCCGCGGCGGGCGATCAGGCACCCCCCCCCCCTGGGATGGTGTCGCCCACGGTGTTGTCCGTGTTCCTGGGCCCCCCCGCCCAGGAGGCGCCGTCCCC
>NZ_JBIDCA010000012.1:242909-403011 GCF_043204345.1 Streptomyces sp. NPDC047917 | reverse complement strand
TCATGAGCGAGTGGAATATCACGCGGGACGAGCACACGGCATCCGAAAATCGGCCGGGGGGGGGGGGGGGGGGGGGGGGGGGGGGGGGGGGGGGGGGGGGGGGCGCCCCCCCCCCCCCCCCCCCCCCGGCGGGGGGGGGGGGGGGGGGCGCCGCGCCCCCCCCCCCCCCCCCCCCCCCCCCGCCCCTCCCGTCACAGAGCCCGTGCCCGCGCGGCCCGTGTCACGTCGTCCGCTGCCAGGGCCTGCACAGCCCCAGGAAGCAGGCCATCGCGCCCAGCCCGCAGATCAGCTGGACGACGGCCATCGGGACGGCCGTGTCCTCTCCGGCGATCCCGACGAGGGGCGAGGCGATGGCGCCGATCAGGAAGGAGGAGGTGCCGAGCAGCGCGGAGGCGGATCCGGCCGCGTGTTTCGTACGCATCAGGGCCTGGGCGTTCGTGTTCGGCATCGCCAGGCCCATCGCCGACATCAGCACGAACAGCCCGGCCGCGACCGGGACCAGGCCCACCTTCCCGAAGACCCCGGAGGTCATCAGCAGCAGCGCGGCCGCGGCCAGCACGATGACCGAGAGGCCGAAGGCGAGCGCCTTGTCCAGGCTGATCCGGCCGACCAGCACCTTGCCGTTGATCTGGCCGACGATGATCAGGCCGACCGAGTTGACGCCGAAGAGCAGGCTGAACGTCTGCGGCGAGGCGCCGTAGATCTCCTGTATGACGAACGGCGACGCGCTCACGTAGGAGAAGAGGGTGGCGAAGGCGAGGCTGCCCGCGATCATGTAGCCGGTGAAGACCCGGTCCGCGAGCAGTCCGCGCATGGTGCGCAGCGCGTCGCCGACCCCGCCGGTGTGCCGGTCCTGCGGCGGCAGCGTCTCGTGCAGCCACTTCCAGACGACGAGGGTGAGCGCCAGGCCGACGACGGTCAGGACGGCGAAGATGCCGCGCCAGTCGGTGAACCGCAGCACCTGGCCGCCGATCAGTGGGGCGACGACCGGGGCGACGCCGGAGATGAGCATCAGGGTGGAGAAGAACCTGGCCATCTCCACGCCGTCGTACATGTCGCGCACCACCGCACGGGCGATGACGATGCCCGCCGCACCGGCCAGGCCCTGGAGCAGGCGGAAGCCGATGAGGAGTCCGGTGGTGGGCGCGAAGACGCAGAGCGCGGTGGCGACCACGTAGATCATCATGCCGAGGAGCAGCGGCCTGCGTCTGCCCCAGCGGTCGCTCATCGGCCCGACGACGACCTGTCCGAGCGCCATGCCGGTGAGGCAGGCGGTGAGGGTGAGCTGGATGGTCGCGGCCGGGGAGTGCAGCGACTCGGTGACCGCGGGCAGCGCGGGGAGGTACATGTCCATGGAGAGCGGCGGCAGAGCCGTGAGGCCGCCGAGGACGAGGGTGACGAGAAGTCCGGCGCGCCGGGCCGCTTCGGCAGCGGCCGGTTTCCCGGGTGGTGTGCCGGTGGTCCCGGGCTCCGCGGCCCGGGTTCCGGCGGTCGGTATGTCTGTGCGTTCCTGCTGGGCCCGGCTTGCGCCGCTCTCCGGCATTTCCATCTCCATGTCGTTGAATCCGCATCTATGCTCTCAGCTCAGCCGGACTGGTCGAGACCTCTTGGGGAGCAGGCATGACAGGCATGAGCGGCACTGTGCGGTGGGGTGTGCTGGCGACCGGCGGTATCGCCACGGCGTTCACCGAGGATCTCCGGTCGATGCCGGACACGGAAGTGGTGGCCGTCGCATCTCGGACGGACGCCTCGGCGCGGGCGTTCGCCGAGCGGTTCGGGATACCCCGGGCGTACGGCAGCTGGGCCGCGCTCGCCGCCGACGACGAGGTCGACGTGGTGTACGTCGCGACACCGCACTCGGCCCATCTGGAGGCGGCCTCGCTCTGCCTGGAGGCCGGGAAGCACGTGTTGTGCGAGAAGGCGTTCACGCTCAACGCCCGGGAGGCGGACCGGCTGGTGAAGCTCGCCCGCGACCGGGGGCTCTTCCTGATGGAGGCCATGTGGACGTACTGCAACCCGGTGATCCGGCGCATGACGGAGCTGGTGCGGGACGGTGCCATCGGCGATGTCCGCACCGTGCAGGCCGACTTCGGGCTCGCGGGCCCGTTCGAGGCCGGGCACCGGCTGCGCGACCGGACGCTGGGCGGCGGTGCGCTGCTGGACCTCGGGGTCTATCCGGTGTCGTTCGCGCACTTGCTGCTGGGCGAGCCGGACCGGGTGCAGGCCGACGCGGTGCTCTCCCCCGAGGGCGTCGATGTGCACACCGCGATGCTGCTGGGCTGGTCGGAGGCGGGCGCCTCGGCGCTGCTGAACTGCTCGATCGTGGCGGACACCCCGCAGACCGCCGCGGTCACCGGCACCGAGGGCCGGATCGAGTTCCCGCGCGGCTTCTTCTACCCGGAGCGGTTCGTGCTGCACCGGCCGGGACGCGAGCCCGAGGAGTTCACCGCCGGGGCCGCGGGCACGGGGCTGCGCGGGCTGCAGTTCGAACAGGCCGAGGTGGTGCGGGCGCTGCGGGCGGGCGAGACGGAGTCGCCGCTGGTGCCGCTGGACGGTTCGCTGGCCGTGATGCGGACGCTCGACGCGGTACGTGACCGCATCGGCGTCCGCTACGCGGCGGACGACCTCGGCTGACCGGGGCCGTGGCCGGGGCCCGGGCCGGAGCCGGGGCCGGAGCCGGGGCCGGGGCCGGAGCCGGGGCCGGAGCCGGGGCCGGAGCCGGGGCCCGGGCCGGGGAACACAGCGACCTGGGCCCTACGCGGGCGTGAGGCCCTGGTTGCCCACCTCGGTGACGTACGACGCGGCCGTGGCGAGGGGCGCGCCGGGGGTGGTGACGGCGGACACCGTGCGGTAGTCGGCGCGTGCCTGCTCCCGGCCCAGCGTGACGACGGCGTATCCGCGGCGGCCGTTGAAGAACTTCATGTGCGGGTTGGCCCGCATCTGGTTGTTCCAGCTGCCCGGCCTGTCCGAGCCGTCCTTGCCGCTGGTGATGGAGGTGGCGACGATCTCCGTGCCGACGGTGCGGGACGCCGGGTCGTCGAAGTCCTTCTTCAGGTCGAAGCCGTAGCCGACGTGCACGTCGCCGGTCAGCACCATCAGGTTGTCGACCCCGGCGGCCTCGGCGCCCTTGAGGATGCGGCCCCGGGAGGCGGGGTAGCCGTCCCAGGCGTCCATGGACAGCTTGAAGGCGTCGGTGGGGACGTCGCGCCGCTGGGCGAAGGTGACCTGCTGCGGTACGACGTTCCAGGTGGCCCGCGAGGCGTGCCAGCCGTCGATCAACCAGCGCTCCTGGGTGGCGCCGGTCATGGTGCGCGACGGGTCCTGGGACTCCGGTCCGGGCGTCTGCCAGCCGTCGCCGTACGCCTGGTCGCTGCGGTACTGGCGGGTGTCGAGGATGTCGAACTGGGCGAGCCGGCCGAACTGCAGGCGCCGGTAGAGCCTCATGTCGGGGCCGGTGGGCCGCTGCGGGGCGCGCAGCGGCTGGTTCTCCCAGTACGCGCGGTACGCGGCGGCGCGGCGCAGCAGGAACTCCTCCGGCGGGACGTCGTTCTCGGGGGTCCCGCCCGCGTAGTTGTTCTCGGTCTCGTGGTCGTCCCAGGTGACGACGAAGGGGTGGGCTGCGTGGGCGGCGCGCAGATCGGGGTCGGACTTGTAGAGGCCGTACCGCAGCCGGTAGTCCTCCAGCGTGACCGTCTCCCGGTTGTAGTGGGCGGGGATCCTGCGGTCGGTGTAGTTGCGGGCGCCGCCGGTGGCGTTGACGGCGTACTCGTAGAGGTAGTCGCCGAGGTGGAAGACAACGTCGACGTCCTCCTGGGCGAGGTGCTTGTACGCGGTGAAGTAGCCGTCGTGGTACGCCTGGCAGGAGACGGCGGCCAGGCTCAGCGAACTGTTGCGGGCGCCGCGGGCGGGCGCGGTGCGGGTCCGGCCGACGGGGCTGGTCCACGTTCCGGTGCGGAAGCGGTAGTAGAGGACGCGGTCGGCGTCCAGGCCCTTGACCTCGACGTGGACGCTGTGGTCGAACTCCGGGTGGGCGGTGACCGATCCGCGCCGCACGACGCGGGAGAAGCGCTCGTCGCGGGCGAGCTCCCAGCGCACCCGCACCCGGTTCCTGGGCAGTCCGCTGCCGGGTTCGTACGGGCGCGGTGCGAGTCTCGTCCACAGCAGGACCGAGTCGGGCAGCGGGTCGCCGGAGGCGACGCCGAGGGTGAACGGATCGTCGGTGATCTTCTTCGCGTCCAGCTCGGCGGCGCTCGCGGTGCCCGCGGCGGGCAGGTTGACCGAGAAGGCGAGCGCGGCTGCGGCTCCGGTGACGGTGAGGAAACGGCGGCGGCCGACCTGCCCGGCCGCGTCGCGCATCTCCTGCTGGTGCGATGAGTGTGTCATCTGTCGCTCCCCTGGCTGGTGATGTACTACGGCAGTTCACCGGTCCCGCGCATCGGGCGGCTGTCGTGTTCGCGTCGCTCGGGCGTCGGGTGGATGAGGAATGCGGCAGCACTGGGTTCACGGGGACAAAGCGCGCATCCGTGACGGGCCGATGATCGTCCTCACCGGTCGGGCGGGCCGCGAACACGCCGCCGTACCTGCCGTCTTGACCCCGTGCGGCCTCACGTGTCACCGGGGCGGCAGGGCGTACGCTGCGGGCCCATGAGCAACAAGGTGTTGAATTCCGATCCGAGGACGGCGGTCGTGACGGGCGCGGGTTCCGGCATCGGCCGCGCGGTGGCGCTCGCCCTGACCGGGGCCGGCTGGTCGGTGGCGCTCGCGGGGCGACGGCCCGAGCCGCTCGCCGCGACGGCCGCGCTGGCCGGGGAGAACGCCCGGGTGATCACCGTCCCCGCCGACGTGTCCCGCCCCGAGGACGTGACCGCGCTCTTCTCGTCGGTACGGGAGTGCTTCGGCCGCCTCGATCTGCTCTTCAACAACGCGGGTACGTTCGGCCCGCGTTCCGTCCCCGTGGAGGACCTCGCGGTGGCGGACTGGCGAGCGGTGGTGGACGTGAACGTGACGGGTGCGTTCCTGTGCGCGCAGGCGGCGTACCGGCTGATGAAGGAGCAGGACCCGCAGGGCGGCCGGATCATCAACAACGGCTCGGTCTCGGCCCATGCGCCGCGTCCCCACTCGGTCGCCTACACCACGACCAAGCACGCCATGACGGGGCTGACGAAGTCACTGTCGCTGGACGGGCGCCCGTACCGGATCGCCTGCGGGCAGATCGACATCGGCAACGCGGCCACGGACATGACCGAACAGATGCGGACCGGCATCCTCCAGGCCAACGGCGAACTCGCGGTCGAGCCGGTGATGGCGGCGGCGGACGTGGCGCGGACGGTGCTCCACATGGCCGAGCTGCCCCTGGAGGCGAACATGCAGTTCGCGACGGTACTGGCGACGGCGATGCCGTACGTGGGACGCGGCTGACGGGGCGCGACCGGCGAAGCCGCCCCCAACACGACGCCCGGCCGGGGCGGTTGTCACCGGTCGACCGGACTCCGGGCGGAACGAACACCCGCGTACCGGAACGCCCTGCGCTGCCCTTATGCTGACACCCCTTCACCGGAACTCCACACAAGGAACACAGCATGCGCATACGCACCGCGGCTCCCCTCGCCCTGGCCGCCGCCACCGCCCTGGCCGGCCCGCTGCTCGTCGCGGCCCCCGCCTCCGCCGCCGCGCACCAGGGCGGGCTGCACCTCGGGAAGATCCAGTACGACAGCCCCGGCAAGGACAACCGCAGCAACACGTCGCTGAACGCCGAGTGGGTGGACATCCACAACAACGGCAAGTCGAAGCTCCAGCTCAAGGGCTACAGGCTCAAGGACAACACCGGCTACACGTACACCTTCGGCAGCTACACCATCGCCGCGGGCAAGACGGTCAAGGTCCACACCGGCAAGGGCAGGAACGCGTCGGGCAACGTGTACTGGAACCGCGGTTCGTACGTCTGGAACAACACCGGCGACAAGGCCCGGCTGATCAAGCCGAACGGCAAGCTCCAGGACTCCTGCTCCTGGACGAAGTCCGGCAAGGGCACCAAGAACTGCCACTGAGCCGGACGAAGCCGCGTGCCCGGCCACGGCCCCGGCCACGGCCCCCGGGCATTCCCGCTGCGCCCGCCCCGGGGGCGCACTCCGCCCGCCCGGGGGGGGGCTCACTCCGCCCGCCCGGGGGCCCGCTCCGCCCGCACGGGGGGCGTACTCCGCCCGCACGGGGCGGGAATGTCCCGGGCCGCGAGCGGGTTGATCCGCGGCATGAGCCCGAATTCAGGTATCGAGATCCTCCGCTACACCGCGTTCTCCGCCGATCCCGAGGGCGGCAACCCTGCCGGAGTCGTCCTCGACGCCTCCGGACTCGACGACGCCACGATGCTCGCCGTCGCGGCGGAGCTGGGGTACAGCGAGTCGGCGTTCCTGACCGGCCGGAGCGGGCCGGGCGAGGCGGGGGCGCAGGACGGTGCGGGGGCGCCGGGCGAGGCGGGCGCGCGGGAGTACACCGTCCGCTACTTCAGCCCGAAGGCCGAGGTCCCGTTCTGCGGCCACGCCACCGTGGCGACGGCCCTCGCGCTGGCCGAGCGCGACGGCCCCGGCGATCTGGTGTTCCGTACGGCCGCGGGCACGGTCCCGGTCACCGTCACCCGGGAGGACGCCGAGCTGCGCGCCACGCTCACCAGCGTCGAACCGGACGTCCTGGACATCGCCCCCGAGGACCTGGCCGAGGCGCTCGCCGCCCTGGACTGGCCGGCCGCCGACCTCGACCCGGCGCTGCCGCCCCGGATCGCCTTCGCGGGCGCCCGCCACCTGGTGCTGGCCGCCGCGACCCGGGAACGCCTCGCCGACCTCTCCTACGACTTCGCGCGCCTCGAAGCGCTGATGCACCGGCTGGACCTGACGACCCTGCAACTGGTGTGGCGGCAGGCGCCGGACGTCTTCCACGTCCGCGACCCGTTCCCGGTCGGCGGCGTTGTCGAGGATCCCGCCACGGGCGCGGCCGCCGCCGCCTTCGGCGCGTATCTGCGCGACCGGTCCCTCGTCCCCGGCACCGCGGTCCTCACCCTCCACCAGGGCGAGGACATGGGCCGCCCCGGCACGCTCACGGTCGAGCTGCGGGCGGACGACGCCCGGGTGCGGGTGAGCGGGACGGGAACCCGCATCGGGGACTGAGGGGTCGTACGCCCGCGCCCGGCGTGCGGGGGCCGGCCGTCCGGCAGGCTGGCTCCATGGACCAGCACAGCACCCACGCCCCCGGCCCGGCCGGACACGCGGCCGGCCGTCCGGCCCCGTGTCCCGACCGGGATCACGACACCTGGACGGCCATCGACGAGCTGCACGACTGGCTCGAAGCGGAGACCGGCATCCCGCCCGAGCAGGATCTGCTGCTGCGGATGCTGAAGCTGTCGGAGGAGGTGGGAGAGGTCGCCCAGGCCGTCATCGGGGCCACCGGCCAGAACCCGCGCAAGGGTGCCACCCACTCCTGGCAGGACGTGGAGGCCGAACTCTGCGACGTCATCGTCACCGCGATGGTGGCCCTGCGCACCCTCACCCCCGACGCGGCGGCCGTCTTCGACGGGCATGTGCGACGCGTCGCGGCACGTCCACGGACCCCGCCCGGCCCGTAGCGGCAGGCCCCCGGCGCCACGCCCCGGCGCAGGATCCCGGGGCGTGGCGGTACGGCAACGGGTGCCTGAACAACGGGCAACCATCTCTTGCGGCTACGATCGCGGGCACCGGAGCGAGACCAGGAGTGCCGACCGTGTCCGAACCACGCATCGCCGTATCAATCGTCACCATGGGCGATCGCCCGCAGGAGGTCGAGGCCCTGCTGGCCTCGGTGGCCGGGCAGGACGTACGTCCGGACCGGCTGGTCGTGGTGGGCAACGGATCGCCCCTCCCGGACTTCAGCACCTTTCCGGGCCTGTCCGATCTGACCGGCGGTGTGACGGCGATCGAGCTGGCGGAGAACCTGGGCTGCCCCGGGGGCCGCAACGTCGCCCTGCAGAAGCTGGCGGAGTTCGGTGACGTCGACGTCGTCATCGAGCTCGACGACGACGGGCTCCTGGTCGACAGCGGGGTGTTCCGCAAGGTCCGGGAGCTGTTCGCCGCCGATCCGCGGCTCGGCATTGTCGGCTTCCGGATCGCCGACGAGCACGGCGAGACCCAGCGCCGCCACGTGCCGCGGCTGCGCGCCGCCGACCCGATGCGGGGCGGACCGGTCACCGCGTTCCTGGGCGGCGGACACGCCTTCTCCATGAAGATGCTCGCCCGGACGGGGCCCTGGCCCGCGGAGTTCTTCTTCACGCACGAGGAGACGGACCTGTCCTGGCGGGCGCTCGACGCGGGCTGGAAGATCCTCTACGAGCCCGATCTGCTGCTCCAGCACCCCAGGACCTCCCCGGCCAGGCACTCCGTCTACTACCGGATGACGGCCCGCAACCGGGTCTGGCTGGCCCGCCGGAACCTTCCCCTCCCGCTGGTCCCCGCCTACCTGGGCACCTGGACCCTTCTCACCGTGGCCCGCACCCGGTCGGCGACGGGGCTGCGCGCCTGGGCCGGCGGCTTCGCCGAGGGCGTGCGTACCCCGTGCGGGCGAAGGCAGCCGATGCGGTGGCGCACGGTGTGGCAGATGACGAAACTGGGACGGCCGCCGGTCATCTGATCCGCGTCGGGTCCACCGGTGCGGGGCGGCAAGGAACCAGTCCCGCGACAGGAGTTGCCGATGTCCGTCCGCAGAGTCGTCCCCAACATCCGTACCACCGGTGGGCCCACCGCCGAAGGGATGGAGCGGACCGCGGAGTTCTACGGCCGGCTGGGCCTGCGGGAGGTCATGAACCACGGCTGGATCATGACGCTCGCCTCCGCGTCCGACCCCACGGCCCAGCTCAGCATCATGGGGCCCGACGCGACCGCCCCGGTCACGCCGGACCTGAGCATCGAGGTGGAGGACGTGGACGCGGTGCACGCGGCCATGCGGGAGAGCGGCGCGGAGATCGTCTACCCGCTGCGCGACGAGGAATGGGGCGTACGCCGCTTCTTCGTCCGCGACCCGAACGGTCAGGTCGTCAACGTGCTGGGCCATCGCTGACGGGCCCCTGCCCGGTGGCGCCGTGCGCGCCGGCGCCGCCCCGGCCGTCGTACGGGAGGATCCGCCGCAGCAGGCCCCTGGGGTGGCCACGCTTGCGCCACTCCCTCGGGTATCCGATCGAGACCTCCTCGAAGCGCACTCCGTCGTACCAGGTCGTCCGGGGTATGTGCAGATGTCCGTAGACCACCGCCGCCACGTTGAACCGCCGGTGCCAGTCGGCGGTGAGCCCGGTACCGCACCACTGGGCGAACTCGGGGTACCACAGGACGTCCATCGGTTCCCGCACCAGCGGCCAGTGGCCGGCGATGACCAGCGGGATCCCCGGATCGTGCGCCGCCAGGCGCTCCTGCGTCCGGGCCACCCGCGCCCGGCACCAGGCGTCGCGGCTCGGGTACGGGTCCGGGTGCAGCAGGAACTCGTCGGTGCACACCACGCCCGTCCGGTGCGCGTACGCCAGGGACTCCGCCTTGGTCGTCGTGCCCGGCGCCCGGAAGCTGTAGTCGTACAGCAGGAACACCGGAGCCACGGCCACCGGTCCGTCGGGGCCGGGCCACCGCGGGTACGGGTCCTCCGGAGTGTCCACCCCGAGGCTCCGGCAGAGCTCGACCAGGTGCTCGTACCGCTCCTGGCCACGCAGTCGGACCGGATCCTGCTCGGGCGTCCACAACTCGTGGTTCCCCGGGGCCCAGACGACCCGTGAGAACCGGTCCGCGAGCAGCCGCAGCGCCCACTCCACGTCCGCGATCCGCTCGGCGACATCACCGGCGACGATCAGCCAGTCCTCGTCCGAACCGGGCCGCAACGACTCGACGAGGGGGCGGTTCTCCGCCATGCCCACGTGGAGGTCGCTCACCGCCAGCAGAGAACCGCGGCTTCCATCGGTGCGATCGGACAAAATGCTGAACCTTCCCGCGGAGTGACTGGGCGGAGGACTGAACGGAGGGCCGAACGAAATAGTGCCCCGCCACGGACCGGTCCATGGGTCCCATCCGCAACCCGTCCGGCCGGGACGCGCCCGGGCGGACGGCCGCCGGGACTGGCGGCCGACGCCCGCGGAGGGATGATGGAGACGTCCGTGGGACCCGGCGCGGGACCGTCGGCAGGCGGTGAGAGGGAGCTGAGAACGAGGTGGACCGCAAGACCCTTCCGGGCACCCCCGGGCACAGCGGGCTCCCGTTCGCGGACAGCGCGGCCGGGGCCCTGCTCGATGCGGCCGGGGTGGTCATCGGCTGGACGCCCGCGGCGGAGGAGCTCCTCTCGCTCCCCGCCGACCGTGTCTGCGGCCGTCCCGCCCTGAGGCTGCTCGCGGATCCGGCCGGACTGCCCGGACCACCGGGCGGGCGGCCGGTGGGCGCCTGGTCGGGCGAGGCGGTGGTGCGTACCGGCCGGGGCGAGGCGCTGACCGTCGTCTTCCAGGTCTTCCCGCTGGCGGGGCCCGGGAACGGTGCCGGAGACGAGGGGGCCGTGGGCCCGGCCCGGTACTTCGTGCTCGGGGCGCCGGCCGGGAAGGTCGCCCGGTGGCAGCAGGACCAGGCGTTCACCCGGGAACTCTTCCTCCAGGACCGGCTGGGTCTCGCCGTGTTCGACGCGGAGCTGCGGCTGGTCAGGACCAACACCCATCTGCTGCCGTACACCGGCCTCCCGCCCGACCTGCGCGACCGGCGCCTGGGGGACTTCCTCCAGGCGCCGGACGCGGCGGCGATCGAGCGGCGGCTGCGCGAGGTGCTGCGGACCGGCCGGCCGCTGATCCTGGCGGAGGACACCGTACGGACCATCGAGGATCCGGGCGGCGGGGTGGTGATGGCCGTCTCGGCGTTCCGGCTCCAGGCACCGGACGGGCAGGTCTTCGGCGTCACCGCGCTGTTCACGGACGTCACCGAGCAGCGCCGTTCCGACGAGCGCCTGGCGATCCTGCATCACGCCACCGCCGCCGTCGGCGGATCGCTGTCCGTCACCGGCACCGGCGAGGAGCTGGCCGCCGTACTGGTGCCCGGACTGGCCGACCTCGCCGTGGTGGAGATCGCCCGGGCGGTCTTCACGGGCGAGGAACCGGCTCCCGGCGAGGACGGCACGGTGCTGCTCCGGCGGACCGCGGCGGCCGGGGAGCGGGCCGAGGAGGTACCGACCGGCACCGTGGTCCCGGCCGACGCCGGCTCCGCCCCGTCCGTCGGCAACTCCCCCTCGTCGATGACCGCCCCGCTGCGGGCCCGGGGCAGCTTCCTGGGCCGGGTGACCGTACGGCGCGGCCCCGACCGGCCCGATTACGCACCGGCCGACCTGGACCTCCTGTGCGAGATCGCCGCCCGCGCGGCCCTCGCCCTGGACAACGCCCGCCGCTACACCCGGGAACACCGGGCCGCCGTCGGTCTGCAACGCAGTCTGCTGCCGCCCGCGCAGGCCGAGACCGTCGCCGTGACCACCTCCGGCTTCTATCTGCCGGCCGACACCGCGACCGGGGTCGGCGGCGACTGGTTCGACGTGATCCCGCTGTCCTCCGCGCGGGTCGCCCTGGTCGCCGGGGACGTGGTCGGCCACGGACTGGGAGCCACCGCCACCATGGGGCGGCTGCGCACCGCCGTCCGCACCCTCGCCGACCTCGATCTGGAGCCGGACGAGCTGATGGTGCACCTCGACGACCTGGTCTCCCAGCTCCGCGACGAACCCAGCCAGCCCGAGGGAACCGACCAGCACGACGGGCCCGATGAGACCGACGAACCCGGCCGGCACGACGGGCCCGATCGGCCCGGCCCCGTCACCCGGCCGGACGAAGACCGGGAAACCGGCGCTCTCCGGGCCGACCCGGTCGGCGCCACCTGCCTGTACGCCGTCTACGACCCGGTCTCCCGGCGCTGCGCGATGGTCTCCGCCGGACACCCCCCGCCCGCCGTCGTGGATCCGGACGGGACCGTCTCGTACGTGCCCCTCAATCCCGGACCGCCGCTGGGCGTCAACGGTCTGCCCTTCGAGGTGACCGAGGTGGAACTGGCGCCCGGCAGCCTGCTCGCGCTCTACACCGACGGGCTGATCGAGGGACGCGACAGCGACCTCGACGAGGGCATGGCGGAGCTGAGCCGTCGGCTGGCCCGCCCCGGCGCCGCCACCGCCCCGCTGCGCGAGCTCGGCCAGGAGATCATCTCCGCCCGGCCCGCGCATCAACTCGCCGACGACGTGACCCTGTTGCTCGCCCGCACCCATGCGGTACCGGCCGGCAACACGGCCGTCTGGCCGGTGGCCGCCGACCCGGCCGCCGTCGCCCGGCTCAGGCAGGACGCGGCACAGCAGCTGCGCGCCTGGGGACTGGAGGAGCTGGTCTTCACCACCGAGCTGGTGTTGAGCGAGCTGGCCACCAACGCCATCCGTCACGCCGGCGGCCCGGTCGAGGTGCGGCTGATCCGCGCGGGCCAGCTGACCTGCGAGGTCTCCGACCCCAGCGCCACCCAGCCCCGCATGCGCCGGGCCCTGCTCACGGACGAGGGCGGCCGCGGCCTGTATCTGGTCGCGCAGCTCACCACGCGCTGGGGCAGCCGTTACACCCGGCGCGGCAAGACGATCTGGGCCGAGCAGCCGATCCCGGACGCGCCGGAGGAGCCCGGCGCGCGGAACGGCTGATCCGTCCGCGAGTCCGGCTCGGGCCGCCGCCCCGGCGACGGGACGCATCTTCGCAACGGTTCGCCGCCCCGGTAATGGGTCGTCACCTCCGTAACGTTTCACCACCTTGGCAACGAGTCGTCACCTTCTCAGCCGTCTGCCACCTTGGCAACGAGTCGTCACCTTCACGGCCACCTGCCACCTTGGTATCGAGTCGTCGCCTTCACAGCCGCCTGCCACCTTGGTCACTGGTCATCACCTTTACAATGGTTCGCCGCCTCCGAACCCGCCCACCGCCTCCGCAGCCGCGCGCCGCCCCCGTAGCGGCGCGCTGAACTCCCTTACACCGGCGGCCGGTTACCGGCATCCGGCTCCGCCCCGCCCACCGGGCGGCCGCCACCGGCACGGACGGCCCCGGGCACACCCGCTCCCGGCAGGCCGGACAGCGACCCGGGCGACCCCTTGAGTCCCCCGACGCCCCCATGTTAGAAAACGCTTACCACGCTGGCATTCCTGCACTGGCTCACTCTCCCCCGGAGCTTCGATGACAACTGCCTGGTCCCGTCGTGCCCTGCTGGCCACGGGCGGCGGTGCGGCGCTCGCCCTCGGTCTCCCGACCGCCGCGTCCGCCTCCGGCCCCGCCGCCCTCCCGGCTTCCGCCGCCTCCACCACCGCCGCCGACGCCGCCGACGAGTTCGCCGCCCTGCGCGCGAAGTGGCGCGATCTGTACCTGGGAACCGGCTTCAGCCCGACCGCCGAGCCCTTCAAGTCCAAGCTCGCCGATCTCGGTACCCAGGCAAGCAGTTTCCATTCCACGATGGCGCCCGCGCACGGCTCCCTCTGGCCGGACCTGGTCCATCTCGACCCCGACCCGGACACCGACACCGAGTCGTTCGGCTTCTCCGCCAACATGAACACCAGTTACAACCGGCTGCGCACCATGGCGGAGGCGTACTCCCAGCCCGGCACCGGGCTCACCGGCGACACCGGCCTCCGGGACGCGGTCATCACCGGCCTCGACCACCTGTACGCCGACGTCTTCAACGAGTCGACCGCCCGTTACGGGAACTGGTGGAACTGGCAGATCGGCGCGCCCCAGGCCCTCATGGACACCTGCGTGCTGCTGTACGACGCCCTGTCGGACACCCAGCGTGCCAACTACTGCAATGCCGTGGACAAGTTCCTGCCCGACTCCGCCGTCGGCTCGTACACCGGCACCAGCACCGGCGCCAACCGCGTCGACCTGTGCCGCGGCATGATCCTGCGCGGCATCGTCGGCGCCAGTACCGCCAAGATCGCGCTCGCGGTCGCGGCGCTCTCGCCGGTCTTCCCGTACGTCACGACCGGCGACGGCTTCTACCCGGACGGCTCGTTCGTCCAGCACACCTCCATCCCGTACATCGGTGGTTACGGCGCGGTCCTCAACGACGGTCTCGGCAGGCTCTTCGCCCTGCTGCGCGGCTCGACCTGGGAGATCACCGACCCGGGCAGCCGGCAGTTCCTCGACACGATCGACGCGGCCATCGCCCCGTTCATCTACGACGGCCTGATGATGGACAACGTCTCCGGCCGCGGAATCACCCGCGTCGGCTCCAGCGACCACACCCGCGCCCACGGCGTGATGGCCTCCATCGTGCTGCTCGGCATGGGCGCCGGTCCCGAGGAGAACGCCCGCTGGCGTGCCATGGTCAAGGGCTGGCTGCAGCGCGACCACTACGCCCCCGCGCTCAGGGCCGGATCGCTGAGCCTGGTCAACACCGCCCGGTTGCAGGCCCTGTTGGACGACTCGGCCGTCACCGCGTCCCCGGAGCCGTCCGCGCACCGGGTCTTTTACAACATGGACCGGGCCACCCACCGCCGCCGCGGCTGGGGCGCCGGTCTCTCGATGGCCTCCGAGCGGATCGCCCACTACGAGTTCGGCAACGGGGAGAACAAGCGCGGCTGGCACACCGGCGCGGGCTGGTTGCAGTGGTGGGGCGACGGCACGGGTCTCGATCAGTACTCGGACGCGTACTGGCCGACCGTCGACCCGTACCGGCTGCCCGGCACCACCGTCTCCCGGAAGAAGCTCGCCGACGGGGAGGGCGGCGCCTGGGCCAACCCGAGGCCGGGCACGAAGTGGGTCGGCGGCACCGGCGACGGCGAGTTCGGCACCTCCGGCCAGCACCTCCAGGGTCTGGCGAGCACGATGCACGCCCGCAAGTCGTGGTTCTGGCTCGACGACTGCGTGGTCTGCCTCGGCTCCGGCATCACCTCCGCCGACGGCGCGGGCGTCGAGACGGTCGTCGACAACCGCTTCCTCGGCGCCGGCGGCACACCGCGGCTGCTGCTCGACGGCAGGGCCCAGCCCGTCACCCAGGGCTGGACCACCACCCGCCGGACCACCTGGGCCCACCTCGACCGGCACGCCGGCTACGTCTTCCCCGGCGGCACCGAACTGCACGCACTGCGCGAGGAACGCACCGGCGCCTGGAAGGACATCAACGACGGCGGGACCGGCACGGCCGAGACCCGCCGCTACATGACCCTGTGGCAGGACCACGGCACCGACCCGGCGGACAGCTCCTACGCGTACATCATGCTGCCGGGCGCGAGCAGCAAGCGCACCGCCGCCCGCGCCGCGGACACCGGCTGGCTGCGGATCCTCGCCAATGACGCCGGACGCACCGGCATCAGTGTTCCCTCCCTCGGCTTCACCGGCATCAACTTCTGGGCGGCGGGCACGGCGGGCAAGGTCACGGCGAGCGCCCCGGTCTGCGTACAGATCCACGAGAAGCGCGACGGCACCGCCACGATCAGTGTCTCCGACCCGTCCCGCACCGTCACGGGCCTGACCCTCACCTGGCGGCAGCACGTCAAGTCGGTGCTGTCCAGGGCGGAGAGCGTCACCGGTGTCCGGACCGGTTCGGCGGTGACCACCGTGACCTTCGGCGACCTGAGCAAGAGCCGGGGCGCCACGCACACCGTGCGCGTCCGGGTGCGGTGACCGCCCGGTTGCGGTGATCGCCCGGGGCGCCGGCCCCGGGATCGCCCGGCATGCCCCTCGGGCATCGCCGGGCGATCCCGGTTCCGGGGTTGCGGTTGCCGCAACGGCAGCTTCTACCGTCCTGACCAGGGCCGGAGAGGCCGGCCCGGTGAGGTGATCGGGTGAGGAGACGGCGATGGTCTGGCCGATCGAGGAGGTCGCCCGGATGTCCGGTGTGACGGCTCGGACGCTGCGGCACTACGACGAGATCGGTCTGCTGCCGCCCGCGGGGACCGGTTCCAACGGCCACCGCCGCTACGGGGAGGGCGAGCTGCTCCGGTTGCAGCAGATCCTCGTGCTGCGGGCGCTGGGCCTGGGCCTGCCCGAGATCGGGCGGATCCTGGCCTCGCAGGTCGATGAGGTGGAGGCGCTGCGCGGTCACCACCGCCGGCTGCTCGCCGAGCGCGACCGGATCGAGGCGCTGGCCGGCACCGTCTCCCGCACGATCACCGAACTGGAGGAGTCCAGAAAGGACGGTGGCCCCATGACCGCCATCAACCGACCGGAGAATCTCTTCGAGGGCGTCCGGCCCGCCCAGTACCAGGAGAGTCTGCGCGACTTCCCGGGGCTGGCCGCGGACATCGGCCGGCACACCTCGGCGATGAGCGAGGCGCAGATCCAGGCCGGACACCGCGAGCGCACGGCGCAGATGATCCGGCTGGCCGAGCTGCTGGCGGCGGGTGTGCCCGCCGGGGCAGATCCGGTGCAGGCCGAGATCGAGGCCCAGTACCGGGCCCTGACCGCGCTGCGGGCGGTCTCCACCGAGGAGTACCGCGCGATCGGGCGCTCCTGCGTGGAGAACGAGCAGTGGTGCGCGGCGTACGAGGCGATCGCGCCGGGCCTGGCCGCGTACCAGCGGGACGCCATCGAGGCGTACGCGACGACCCGGCTGGGCTAAGCCGGACGGGGTGCCGTCGCGGGAACGTGTCCGCGGCGGCACCCCAGTGCCTCGTAACGGCTCACTCGACGTGGTCGCCGGGCCCGTGCCGGAGTGCGGCATCGAGCAGGGCCACCAGTTGTCCGGCCCGCTCCCGTGCCCGCTGCCGGTCGTGCGTGCCGGTCATGAGCAGGTGGTGGACGGTCCCGACCAGGGCGAGGGCCGCGGCGGCGGTGTCGGCCCCGTCCGCGATCCGGCCGCCCCGCCGCTCCGCGTCCAGGTAGTCGGTGATCGCGTCCTGGACCGTGTCGAAGCCCGGCGCACCGCCCGTCAGGGCCTCGCGGATGTGCGAGGACGCCGCGGGGCGGGTGAGTGCCAGTCCGGCGACGGTGGGGCCGGCCGAGGACAGCAGCGCGAGCGCGATGCCGAGCAGGTTCTCCGCGACGGTGTCCTGGCCCGCCCTCCCCCGGAGTTCGCCGGCGTGCCGGGCCACCCGCGCGAAGCGGTCCAGGACCAGTTCCGCGACGAACTCGTCCAGTCCGCGGAAATGTGCGTGCAGCAGGCCCTTCGCGCAGCCGGCCTCGGCGGTGACCGCCCTGCTCGTCAGGGCGCCCGGCCCGTCCCGCTCCAACACCCGCTCCGCGGCGGCGAAGAGCCGCTCACGGACGTCCGGAGTCGTCACACCGCGCGGAGACACCGATTCCCTCCCTCTCACCCTGTTTACAGTATGGGCACTTGCCCATACCTTGAATGGGCACCCGCCCATACTAGTCGTCCCGATGTCCGCGGGCGCCGCGACCGGGCGGCACACGGGCCGGGTTCGAGCAGTACTTCCGAGCAGTACTTCCGAGCAGTACTCCAAGCAGTACTCCGACAGCACTCCAAGCAGCACTCAGGGGGAGCACACCGCATGCGACACATCGCCAACAGGGATCAGGACCAGGCGTGGAACGGTTACGAGGGGACGTTCTGGGCCGCCAATCAGGACCGCTGGGACGGAGTGAACGGGGGCTTCGACGAGCCACTGCTCGCCGCCGCCGCGATCACCGGGGGCGACCGCGTCCTCGACATCGGCTGCGGGGCGGGGCGCACCACCCGCCTCGCCGCGCGACGGGCCGTCGACGGGCGGGCGCTGGGCCTGGATCTGTCGGCCCCGATGCTGGGCCGCGCACGGGAGTCCGCGCGGGGCGAGGACATCGGCAATGTGACGTTCGAGCAGGCGGACATCCAGGTCCACCCGTTCGGGACCGGGACCTTCGACGTCGCGATCAGCCGCTTCGGGGTGATGTTCTTCGCCGATCCGGTCGCCGCCTTCGCCAACATCGGGCGGGCGCTGCGCCCCGGCGGCCGTATCGCCTTCGTCTGCACCGCGCGGGCCGACCGGAACGAGTGGCTCCAGGCCATCCGGGGGCTGGGCGACCTGCTGCCCGTCGACGGACTGGGCACCTCCGCGAACCCCGGCATGTTCTCGCTGGCCGACCCGGAGACTGTGCGTGACGTGCTGTCCCGTGCCGGGTACGAGGCGATCGGCACCGCTCCGGTCGAGGCGTACGGCACCTGGGGCCGGGACGCCTCCGACGCCGCCGCCTTCCTGCTGGACTCCGGCCCCGGCCGGCATCTGCTGAGCCGGGCCGGGGAGGACGAGCGGGTCCGGGCCCGGCAGCGGCTCGTCGGCCTGCTGCTCCCCCACGAGCGGGAGGGCGCGCTCCGGCTGCGCAGCTGCGCCCTGCTGGTCACCGCCCGGCGGCCCGGATGAACGTGGGCGGCGTGCCCCCCCCCGGGCGGGGGGGCCCCCCCCCCCCCCCGGGCCCGCCCCCCCCCCCCCCCCCCCCCCCCCCCCCCCCCCCCCCGGCCACATCACCCGGGGAACAGCCGCCCCCTTTCAGGCCGCGGCCTTCTCCGGCCGGCCACCACTGCCCTCGCCGTCGCCCGCAGCTGCGGGGGCGGGTGCGGTGCGCAGGGTCAGCAGGGCGGCGAGACCGCCGATCACCGCGAGGGCCGCGGCGCCGAGGAAGGCGGCGGAGAAGCCGTTGGTGAGCGCCACCGGGTTCCCCGGTTCACCGGCGCCGTGCGCGGCGGCGATCGCCGTCATGGCCGCGAGGCCCAGCGCGGAGCCGACCTGGTAGCTGGTGTTGACGATCCCCGAGGCGAGACCGCCCTCCTCCGGGCGGGCGCTGGAGAGCGCGGTGCCGAGCGACGGGATGAACGCCAGCGACATGCCCGCCGCGGAGAGCAGGGAGGCGGGCAGCACGTCGACGAGGAAGCTGCCGTCCGGGCGGGCGAGCGAGAGCCAGAACATGCCCGCCCCGAGCGCGAACAGCCCCAGGACGATGAGCGGCTTGGGCCCGAACCGGGAGATCAGGCGCGGCGCCAGGACGATCATCATGATCATGATGGCGACCGTCATGGGCAGCAGCGCGGAGCCGGAGGCGAAGGCGTCGAGCCCCAGCACCTGCTGGAGGTAGAGGTTGAGGAAGAACCACATGGGGATCCACGCGGCGGCCATGAGCAGCTGGGCGATGTTGGCACCGGCCAGGTTGGGCGCCCGCCAGATGCCCAGCCGCATCAGCGGCTCGCGCCGCTTGGCCTGGATCGCGACGAACGCGGCGATCAGCGCCGCACCGCCCAGGAGGACCAGCCAGGTCTCGGCGGAGCCCCAACCGGTCTCGGGAGCACGGACGATGGCATAGACGGCGGCGGCGAGCCCCGCCGTGACGGTGACCGCGCCGGCCAGGTCGATCGAGCCGCGCCGCGCCGCGCCCGAGGGCATGACGGCGGGCGTGGCGACGAGGACGACGAGCGCGACGGGGATGTTGATGTAGAACACCCAGGGCCAGCTGGCGTACTGGGTGATGACCCCGCCGAGGAAGACTCCGGCGGTGCCGCCGGCCGGGGCGGCCGCGCCGTACAGCGCGAAGGCCTTGCCCAGCTCCTGGGGCCGTGAGCCGAACAGGGTCATCAGCAGGGTGAGGGCGGACGGCGCGATCAGCGCGGCGCCCACGCCCTGCAGGGCCCGCCCGGTCAGCTCGACCCAGACCTCACCCGCGAGGCCCGCGGTCAGGGAGCCCACGGCGAGGACGACCCATCCGGCACTGAACAGACGCCTGGCGCCGAGCAGGTCGGAGAGCCGTCCGCCGAGCAGCAGCAGCCCTCCGAAGGCGACGACATAGGCGTTGAACACCCACGACAGGTTCCCCTGGGAGAAGCCCAGGTCGGCCTGCATCTTGGGCAGGGCCACGCCAATGATCGACGTGTCCATGATGACTATGAACTGAGCCAGGGCGATCAGCGCGAGCGCGGACCATCTCCGTGGATCAGCCGGTGCGTTCGGTGCGGCCGATGCGGTCATCGCAGGCACTCCTATACGGGAGGGGGGTATCTCGTTCCTGACGCGACGCAGCATACCCCCCAGGGGTATCCATGGCCAGTCCGGACGCTCGGAGAGTTCCTGCCGTCGCGCGCACGCCGGGCCGGGGCACGCCCCGGTCGTCCGGCGTTGGTGTCCGGGAAACGGCCCGGTTCAGCGGGAATTCAGCGAGTCCGGACCGGTCGAGTGGAAGTTCGAAAGGTCTCGTCTCCACAGGGGCGGGACCGATCGAGCGGACACGGAGGATCCACCCGATGGCCCATGTGACCGGTAGTGCCCCGCACCGGGAAGGCGCAGCCGCGGAGCGCGGCGGCGGGAGTCCGGCATCGTCGGCCGTGTATCCCGGCGACCCTCGTTACGAGGACCTCGCCCTGCGCCGCCGCAACGAGCGGTTCGTCCAGCGCCCCGCCTGCTTCCGGGTGGTGCGCTCCACCGACGAGGTGGTGGCGGCGGTGCAGTGGGCGGTCGATTCCGGCCGGCCGGTCTCGGTGCGCAGCGGCGGCCATTCGCTGGAGAACTCCGTGGGCGAGCACCCCGACGGCGTGATCATCGACATGACCGGGATGAACTCGATCCACTTCGACCCCGACCGGCGCGCCGTGGTCCTGGAGTCGGGAGCGACGCTGGGCGAGGTGTACCGCACGCTCTACCTGACCTGGGGCGTGACCGTTCCCGGCGGTTGGTGCCACTCGGTCTGCGTGGGCGGTCACATCCAGGGCGGCGGCTACGGATCGCTCTCGCGCACCCACGGTTCCGTCGTCGACCACCTGTACGCCGTCGAGGTCGTCGTCGTGGACGAGGCGGGCCGGGCCCGGGCCGTGCTGGCCACCCGGGAGAGCGACGATCCCCATCGTGACCTGTGGTGGGCACACACCGGCGGCGGGGGCGGCAACTTCGGTGTGGTGACCCGGTACTGGCTGCGGTCGCCCGGTGCCGAGGGGGACGACCCGGCGGATCTGCTGCCCCGGCCGCCCGCTTCCCTGACGGGGGGCGTCCTCATGTGGTCGTGGTCGGATCTGCCGAAGGAGTCGTTCCGGCGGCTGATGCGCAACCACGCCGACTGGCACGAGAACAACAGCGATCCCGGCTCGCCCGGCACGGCGCTGCACTCGACGCTGATGCTCTCCGGCCGCAAGGAGCAGGACGGCCCGGCGGACATCCTGATCTACGCGCTGGCCGACGGCGACGGCGCGGACGGGGCGGCGCTGGTGGAGAAGTACTTCGATGCCGTGAGCGACGGCGTCGGCGGCACCCGCCACATGATTCCCGCCGCGCCCTGGCTGTACGTACTGATGCCGCCGAACGGCGACGAGGAGTCGCAACGCGGGTCCGAGTACGCCCGCTACAAGGGCAAGGCGGGCTATCTGCGCAAGGGGTTCAGCACCGCGCAGGTCGACACCGTCTTCGATCACCTGACCACGGCTCCGCCGATGCTGGACATGGCCCGCGTCTGGCTCGTCTCCTACGGCGGCAGGGTCAACGACGTCGCTCCGGAGGCCACCGCGCTGGTGCAGCGCGACTCCGTCCTGAAGGCCGCCTACACCGCGACGTGGCTGGATCCCCGCGACGACGAGGCGTCCCTCGACTGGCTGCGGCGCTTCTACCGCGACGTCTACCGCGAAACCGGCGGAGTGCCGGTGCCCGACGGGACGAACGACGGCTCGTACATCAACTATCCGGACACCGATCTCGCCGACCCGGACTGGAACACGTCCGGCGTCCCCTGGCACGACCTCTACTACAAGCAGAACTACCCCGGGCTGCGGCGGGTCAAGAAGCGATGGGACCCGCGCAACGTCTTCCGCCACGCCCTGTCCATCCAGCCGGCCGACTGAAACGGAACACACCATGTCCCACACCGACCAGAACACCACAACGCAGACCGACGTCGCGGTGCGCGAACTGCTGGACCGGTTCCGGAGCGCCTGGACCTCGAACGACGCCGACGCCGTCGCCGAGATGTACACCGAGGACGCGACCCTGGTCATGACCGGCCTGGTCCTCGACAGCAAGGACGCCATCCGGGAGTTCATGCGCGCGGCGTTCGACGGACCGATGCGGGGAAGCCGCCCGCTCAACGAGCCCCGCATCATCCGCCGCACCGGTGCGGACACCGCGGTCGTGGTCAGCGACCTCGGCATCCTCCTGGACGGACAGACCGAACTGGCCGAGAGCGACAAGCGGGTCGCGACCTTCGTGCTCGCCCGGGCCGACGGCGTCTGGCGGGTCACGGCGTATCACAACTGCCCCGCCTGACGGGCGCCCCAGGAGGAGGACCCATGTACTTCAAGGTGCTCGGCGCGCTGGACGTATCGGAGAGCACGCAGGACCTGACGCCGTCGGCGCCGAAACTGCGCAGCACCCTGTCGCTGCTGCTGCTGCGGCAGGGGGACATCGTGCGCAAGGACCTGTTCGTCGACGAGCTCTGGGGCGTCGACCCGCCGCCCAACGCACTGACCACGCTGCAGACCTACGTGTACCAGCTCCGTCGTACGCTGCCCGACCCGCAGACCCGGCGGGCCGGGCACCGGCCCCGGGGACATGCCTGGAAGGAGGCCACCGCCGGCCCGTCGCACAGACCGTGGCTGCGCACCACCTCCTCCGGGTACTGCGCGAGCATCCCCCCGGAGACGATCGACCTCTGCCGGTTCGAGACCCTGGCCGCGCAGGGCGGCACCGCGCTCAGGCAGGGGAACGTGCCCCGGGCCGCCGAACTGCTCGAAGAGGCACTGACGTTGTGGCGCGGCCCGCTGGTCTCCAATGTGAAGCACGGACCGGTCCTGGAGGCGCACGCGACGGGACTGACCGAGGAGCGGCTGCGCGTCGTGGAGCAGTGCGTCGACGCGCAGCTCTTCCTCGGCAGGTACCACGAGGTACTCACCGCGCTGCGCGGCCTGCTCGTGGAACACCCGCTGGCCGAGGGCCTGTGGCAGCGGCTGCTGCTCGCCCTCTACCGGTCCGGCAGGCGCCTTGAGGCGATCCAGGAGTACCGGCGGCTGCACCGGATACTCGGCGACGGACTCGGGCTGGAACCCTCACGCTCGGTGCAGCGGCTGTACGAGGCCGTCCTGGCTTCCGATCCGGCGCCCGACCTCGAACGCATCGCGCTGTCCGCATGGCGTGACCGGGCCGTCATCCGCCCGGGGACCGTTACCCGGCACGTCGCCTGAACCGGACGTACCGGACGTACGGACACGGCACGTCCATGCCCCTCGATTCGTGCTGGAGGAGCCGGAAGGGGCGTCTGGAGCGGCTCCCCATCGACGCACCATGCCCGGCGCCGACAGTCCAACGGTCCGTCCGCACCGGATCGGCCGACGGCCCGACGAAAGGAAATCCGTGCCCGCCTTTACCCTCACCGAATTCCGGCAGGTCGTGGAGAAGTGCTTCCAGGGGGAGGCCGGCCCCCTCGACGGAACCGCGCTGGACGCGAGCTTCTCCGACCTGGGCTTCGACTCGCTCATGGTCTACGAGATCACCGTCCGCATCCAGGACGAGTACCCCGTGGAGATCACCGACGACGAACTCGACGAGTTGCGGACACCCGGCGCGTTCATCGCCTTCGTCGACGCCAGGCTCTCCGTTTCCGGCTGAACCACCGCGCGAACCACTTGGTCCACCGCGGACAATCCGTCAGAGAGGTTTCCATCGTGGAGCGGTCTGTCGCCATCACCGGCATCGGGGTCATGGCCCCGGGCGGGGTCGGCAAGAAAGCGTTCTGGGACCTTCTGGTCTCGGGCCGCACCGCCACCCGCACCATCTCCTTCTTCGACCCGGCACCGTTCCGGTCGAGGATGGCCGCCGAGATCGACTTCAATCCCGAGCTGCACGGGCTGACCGCCCGCCAGTGCCGCAGGCTCGACAGGGCCGCGCAGCTGGCCGTGATCAGCGCGCGTGAGAGCCTCGCCGACAGCGGGCTGGAGTTCGACACGGTGGACCCCCACCGGGTCGGGGTCTGCGTCGGCAGCGCCGTCGGCGGCACGACCACGCTGGAGCAGGAGTACGTGGTCCTGAGCGACAGCGGCAAGGAGTGGGACGTCGACCCGGCGTACCTGTCCCCGCACCTGTTCGACGCCTTCGTGCCCAGTTCGCTGGCGGCCGAGGTCGCCTGGCTGGTCGGTGCGCAGGGGCCGGCCACGGTGGTCTCCACCGGCTGCACCTCCGGTCTCGACTCGCTCGGTCACGCACGGGACCTGATCGCGGAGGGCAGCGCCGACATCATGATCGCCGGCGCGACCGACACACCGATCTCACCCATCGCGGTGGCCTGCTTCGACGCGATCAAGGCGACCTCGCCGCGCAACGACGACCCCGAACACGCCTCGCGCCCCTTCGACCGCACCCGCAACGGCTTCGTCATCGCCGAGGGCTCGGCGATGCTCGTCCTGGAAGAGCTGGAGCACGCCAAGGCGCGGGGCCAGCACATCTACGCTGTCGTCTCCGGGTACGGCTCGCGCTGCAACGCCTACCACATGACCGGACTGCGGCCCGACGGGCGGGAGATGGCCGAGGCGATCCGCTGCGCGCTGGACGAGGCGAAGCGCCCGCCGGAGTCGGTCGGCTACGTCAACGCCCATGGTTCCGGCACCAAGCAGAACGACCGGCACGAGACCGCGGCGTTCAAACGCGCGCTCGGCGAGCACGCCTACAACGTGCCGGTCAGCTCCATCAAGTCCATGGTCGGGCACTCGCTCGGCGCGATCGGCTCGATCGAGATCGCGGCCTGCGCACTTGCCATGGAACACGGCGCGGTGCCGCCCACGGCCAACCTGCACGAGCCGGACCCGGAGTGCGACCTCGACTACGTGCCCAACGAGGCCCGGGAGCGGCGCCTGGACACCGTGCTCAGCGTGGGCAGTGGCTTCGGTGGCTTCCAGAGCGCCATGGTCCTCACCCGGGAGGGCATATGACGATCACCGCACCCGGCACCTCACCCGCCCCGGCCGCCACCAGGACCGCGGTCGTCACCGGCATCGGTGTCGTCGCACCCAACGGGCTCGGCACCGAGGAGTGGTGGAGCGCCACCCTCCGCGGGGAGTCGGGCATCCGCCCGGTCCCGGACCACGCAGGCAGGCCCGGCCGGACGCCGCTGATCGGCCTGATCCCCGGATTCGAAGCGGCCGACCACCTCCCGGGCAGGCTGCTGCCGCAGACCGACCGGGTGACCCGGCTGGCCCTCGTGGCCTCGGACTGGGCGCTGGCCGACTCCGGGGCCGACCCCGCCGCGCTGCCCGAGTACGGCATGGGCGTGGTGACCTCCAACGCGACGGGGGGCTTCGAGTTCACCCACCGCGAGATCCGCAAGCTGTGGACCCAGGGCCCCCAGCACGTCAGCGTCTACGAGTCCTTCGCCTGGTTCTACGCGGCGAACACCGGCCAGATCTCGATCCGGCACGGGATGCGCGGCCCCAGCAATGTGCTGATCGCCGAGCAGGCCGGCGGCCTCGACGCGCTCGGGCACACACGGCGGGTGCTGCGCAAGGGCGGCGAGCTGGTCCTCACCGGCGGGGTGGAGTCGGCGTTCGACCCGTGGGGCGTGGTCTCCCACGTCGCGGGCGGCCGGGTGTCGCGCTCCGGCCACCCGGACCGCGCCTACCTCCCCTTCGACACCGGGGCGTCCGGACACGTGCCGGGCGAGGGCGGCGCGATCCTGGTCGTGGAGACGGCCGGCGCCGCGGCCGAACGGGGCGCCGGTCGGGTCTACGGCGAGATCGCCGGCTACGCCGCCACGTTCGACCCCCCTCCCGGGTCGTCGGCTCCGCCGGGGCTGGCCCGGACGGCACGGCTGGCGATGGCGGACGCCGGGGTGACCCCCGAGGACGTGGACGTGGTGTTCGCCGACGCGGCGGCCCTCCCCGCGCTCGACGCCGCGGAGGCCGCCGCCGTCGAGGAGATCTTCGGCCCGTACGGCGTACCGGTCACCGCGCCGAAGACGATGACGGGACGGCTGGCCGGCGGCGGACCCGCCCTGGACACCGCGGCCGCCCTGCTCTCCGTGCGCGACTCGGTCCTGCCACCGACGGTCAACGTCGAACGGCCGGTGCCGGGCCGGCGGATCGACCTGGTGCGCGGCGAGCCGCGCGAGGCCCGGGTCGAGGTGGCGCTGATCCTGGCGCGCGGCCACCACGGCTTCAACTCGGCGCTGGTGGTGCTCGCCCCGGACCGGACGGCAGCGGGTCCGGCCGGGGTGCCGGCCGCCGTACGCCACCGCACCTGACCTCCACACAGCGACCGGCAAGGGAAGGAGGAGCGGTGGGGACACGACTGAGGATCACCGTGCTCGGCAGGCTGGCGGTGTCCCGCGGCGTGCTGACGGCGGCGCCCAGCGCGCCGAAGGAACGCAAGCTGCTGGCCATGCTCCTGCTCGGGCACGGCAACCCGGTCCCGGTGCGGCAGTTGGTGGACGAGCTGTGGGGCAGCAGCCCGCCGCGCACCGTACGGACGGCGTTGCAGACCCATGTGCTCAACCTGCGCGGCCTGCTCGCCCGTCAGCTGCACATCCCCGGGGACCGGGTCCGCAGGGAACTGGTCGTCACCGGGAACGAGGGGTACCAATTCCGGGTCGGTGATGCCGACTTCGACCTGCACGAATACCACCGGCTCGCAGAACTCGGGGAATCAGAACTCCGGGCGGGTCACCATCTCGGGGCGGCCGAATCGCTCCGTACGGCGGAATCGCTGTGGACGGGGCCGATACTCCCGGACACGAAACACGGCCTTCCGCTCCAATGCGAGATAACCCGGCTCGAACTGCAGCGGGACATGGTCCAGGAGCTGCGGATCGAGAGCGATCTGGCACTGGGCCGGCACCGGGAGCTGCTCGGCGAACTGACCGCGCTCACCGTCGCCCGCCCTTTCGACGAACGGGTTCACGAGTACCTGATGACCGCGCTGTACCGGTCGGGCCGCACCATCCAGGCGCTCCAGGTGTTCCAGCGACTGCGCACGAAGATGGCTCAGGAGATGGGCCTGGAGCCGTCCCGGGTGATCCAGGACCTCCAGCGAAGAATTCTGCGCGCGACCGCCTACGAATCGATCCCGTGACCGCCGCGACCCGCGACAAAAGTCCCCGAGAAGGCCGGAACCCATAGACGGAAAAGGCGTGTTCTGAGGTATGAGAATTCTCTTCTGCACCTACTCGACGGCAAGTGACCTGTTCGCCACCATTCCCTTCGCCTGGGCACTGCGCGCGGCCGGTCACGAAATCCTCTACGCCGGCGGCGGCGAGGGCATGCGGGAAGTCGCCAAGGCCGGTCTGCCCTACGTGGACATCGCCACGCCGGGCGTCGATCTCGCGGCACCGTTCGCCCGCCGGGCCGCGCAGTCCCGGGAGAAGGGACAACTCGTCTGGTACCGCGGCGGCGAGCTCCGGGAGGAGGAGGTACGGGCGACGTCCGCGCTGTTCGCCGAGCTCTCCGAGCTGGTCGTGCCCGGTGCGGTGCGGCTCGCCCGGCAGTGGCGCCCCGACCTGGTGGTGAGCCCGGACCACCAGGGCTCCGGCGCCGTCGTGGCCGGGCTGCTGTCCGTACCGCTGATCGCCATGTCCAACCTCTTCGCGCTGGTCCCCGACATGGTCGACCGGATACGCGGGGAGATGGCCGGCACCTACGACCGTTACGGCATCGACTCCGGCTCCTCCCGCACCCGGCTGATCCGTACGACACCGCCCAGCCTGTTCCGGGCGCCCGGCGACCACCTGGCCATGCGTCCCGTGCCCTACAACGGCTCCTACCTGGAGCTCGGCACGATTCCCGACTGGCTGCTGCGCTCCCCGGACCGGCCCCGGGTCTGCGTCACCCTGGGCACCTTCATCCCCCAGTACATCGGGCTCAGCCTGATCCGCGACTTCGTCGCCGAACTCGACACGGTCGACGCCGACTTCGTGTTCGTGCTCGGCGACGCCGACCGTACGGAACTGGGCACTCTGCCGGACAACGTCCGCTCGCACGGGTGGATCCCGCTGAACACACTGCTCGACTCGTGCGACGCGATCATCCATCACGGCGGCACCAGCACCTCGCTGGCCGCCATGTCCGCCGGTATCCGGCAGATCGTGCTTCCGCACGGTTCCGACCAGCCCTTCAACGCGCGCCTCGTCGCCCGACGCGGGCTGGGGGTCACCTGCGCGGCGGCCGAGCTGACCGCGAAGACCATCACCACCGTGCTGGAGGCGCCGGAGATCGGCACCGCCGCCGCACAGGTCCGGGAGGAGATCGCCCGCCTGCCGTCGCCCTCCGGTGTGGCCTCCGCACTGCCGGACCTCGTGGGCTGAGCCGTCCGGGAGACCCCGCGGCACACCCGACCCGTCCTGAGAGGCTGTCGGGTGACCTCTGATCGGGCGGCCACGCCCTGGCACGCACGCTTCCGGCGTTGCCCGGATGCCCTAGTAGCTCCTTCCCCAAGCTCTCAACTCCGTTCGAGCAGGGGAGGCGCCACCCGAGGACATCCCGGCGCCTTGGAATCGCACGCACCAGACCGCGTCCGCTTTCCGATCGAAGGCCACCCTCCAGCCTCTGACACCGCACCCGGTTCTGGAGGATTCCCGAAGTGGCCCCGCACGCACACCCGGCACCCGGCCCGGACACGACCGCAGAGCACCTGGCGGCACTCGCGGCACAACACGCCGCCACCGCCGACAACGAGCGCCGCCTCGCCCCCGACGTCGCCGCCGCGCTGGTGGACGGCGGATTCGCCCGCCACTTCGTCCCGGCCGACCACGGCGGCAAGGCGGGCACCTTCACCGCGCTGGCCGAGGCGGTGTGCACCATCGCTCGGGGCTGCCCCTCGGCCGGCTGGTCCGCCATGATCATGGCCACGTCCGCCCGGCTGGCCGGCCGGCTGCCGCAGGCCGGCCGGAAGGACATCTGGGGGCAGTCGGCCGACGTGCCGATCGCCGCCGCGCTGAACCCGGGGGGTTCGGCCCGGCGGGTCGCGGACGGATGGGTCCTGTCGGGGCGGTGGTTCTCGCTGTCCGGCATCGACCACGCGGCCTGGGCGCTGCTGTGTGTGACCGCGCCCGAGGACGGACGGCAGCACTACTGCGCCGTTCCGGCGAGCCGGTTCCGTATCGAGGACACCTGGTTCACCCTCGGCATGCGGGGTACGGGTAGCCGCAGCGCGGTGCTCGACGAGGTGTTCGTCCCCGACCATCTCTCGGCCCCCCGGGACCTGGTGTGGCAGGGACGCGCCGACGGCCCCGACGACGCCCTCGCCGCTCCCCTGCCGGCCGCGCATCCACCGCTGTTCGCCGCCCCCGCCGTGGGCGCCGCCCGGGCGGCCCTCGACCTGTGGGCACGGGCCGAGTCCCGCACCGGCCCCGATCACGACGCCGTACTGACCCGTTCGGCGGCCGAGATCGACACCGCGGCGCTGCTCGTCGAGCAGGCGTGTCTGCGCCTCGACGCCCCGGGCCCGCTCGGCGGCATCGACGCCGCGCGCAACGGCCGGGACGCCGCACTCGCCGCGGACCTGGCCCGCACCGCCACCGACCGTCTCTTCCGCGCCCGAGGAAGCCGCGCCCACGCCGCTCAGGACTCCGTACAGCGGCTCTGGCGCGACGTACAGACGGCGTCCTCGCACGCGGCCGTCGATGCCGCGCGGAGCAACTCGCTGTTCGCAACCACCTTCCGGGCATCCCTGCCCGACCACGAGGAGAGCTGATGATCTGCCACACCCTGATCTACAAGTTCGCGGAATCCGTCTCGGCCGAGGACCGTGATCAGTTCCTGAAGGAGCTCAGTGAGACGGTCCGGAACACCGGGCTCTCCGTCGGCTTCGACTACCGCATCCACGAGTGGCTGCCCGTGGACGAGAAGGCGATCGGCATGACCGGCTCCGCGATCGCCCAGATCGTGTGCGAGGACGGCGAGACGATGCGGAAGTTCTCGGAGCTGGCCTCCACGCACGAGTTCATCGCCTCCTGGCGCTCCAGGATCAGCTACGAGGCCGCCTACGCCAACCACCCGCCGCTGACCGGCGTCCCCGCGGACAACCCCCTGCACCACGCGGAGCACACCGTCACCGTGCACGCCCCCGTGGCCGTCGTCTGGGACATCCTGCTCGATGTCGAGGGCTACGCGAGGATCTTCCCGCCCACCCAGGACGTGAAGCTCCTGGAGGAGTCGCCGACGCACCAGATCGCCAGGCTCGTGGTCGACGTCAACGGCGAGACCAGCTCCTGGATCTCCCGGCGCGACATCGACGCCGGCAACCGGGTCATCACCTACCGGCAGCTGGAGCACGCGCCGATCGTCGGCCACATGGGCGGCCAGTGGCGGGCCCTGCCCCTGGGCGACGACACCACACAACTGGTGCTGACCCATGAGTTCAGGGCCCGGGAGGCGATCGACGGAAAGGTCGCGGGCAGGTTCACCCCGCAGGAGGCCGACGCCGCGCTGCGGGCCGTGGTGGAGCGCAACAGCGTCGCCGATCTCGGTGCGGTCAAGACGACGGCGGAGGCCACCGCGCCGGGCGCCGGAGGCACCCGATGACCCGGCTGGTGGACCTCAGCGTGCCCACCGAGCAGACCGACAGCGAAGCGACGCCGGTGAAGATCGACCTGCTCGACCACGTGGCGGGCGCCACCGTGCTGGGGCTCTCTCCGGAGGACTTCCCCGGCGGGATGGCCATCTCCAACGAGACCGTCACCCTGACCACACACACCGGCACGCACATGGACGCGCCGCTGCACTACGGCCCGCTCACCGGGGACGCCCCGGCCAGGAGCATCGACCAGGTCCCGCTGGAGTGGTGCTACGGCCCCGGCGTACGGCTCGACTTCCGCGACGTCCCGCCCGGGCGGGGCATCACCGTACCGATGCTGGAGGAGGAGTTCCTCCGCATCGGGCACGTACCGGTCGCCGGCGACATCGTGCTGCTGTGGACCGGCGCGGACGCCCTGTGGGGAAGCAGCGACTACCTGACCACGTTCGCGGGGCTGACCGGCGAGGGCACCGTCTTCCTGGCCGAGCACGGTGTGAAGGTGATCGGGATCGACGCCTGGGGCCTGGACCGGCCGATTCCGCACATGATCGAGGACTACCGGCGCACCGGCGACCGCTCGGTGCTGTGGCCCGCGCACGTCGCCGGACGCACCCACCCCTACCTCCAGCTGGAGAAACTGGCCCATCTGGGCGATCTGCCGGGCCCCACGGGCTACACGGTGGCGTGCTTCCCGGTCCCGGTCACCGGCGCGGGCGCGGGCTGGACCCGTGTCGTGGCCATCTGCGACGCGTGATCGGGAGGGACGGCATGGCCGGTCATCCGTTGGCCCTGGACGAAGCGGCACAGGATCTGCTCTTCCGGGAGGCGAGAACCGCGAACACGTTCGCCCCGACCCACATCGGCGACGAGCACATCGAAGCGATCTACGACCTGGTCAAGTGGGGCCCGACCTCGATGAACCAGCAGCCCATGCGGGTCGTGCTGGTGCGCTCCGACGAGTCGAGACGAGCGCTGCTGCAGCACGTCCTGGAGGGGAACCGGGACAAGGTCGCCTCGGCCCCCCTGGTCGCGTTACTGGCGGCTGACCTGAGCTTCCCCGAGACGCTGCCCCGCCTCTTCCCGCACGCCCCGAACGCCCGCCACGCCTACGCCGACGAGGACGCCCGCCGCGAGTCCGCGGTGTTCAACACGGCCCTGCAACTGGGCTATCTCATCATCGGGATCCGGGCGGGCGGACTGGCGGCGGGGCCGATCGCCGGCTTCGACCCCGAGGGTGTCCACAAGGAGTTCTTCCCGGGCGAACCGGTTCTCGTCACCAGCATCGTCAACATCGGCCACCCCGGCCCGGACGCCTTCTCCGCCCGGCTGCCCCGCCTGGGCTACCGGGAAGTCGTCCGCAGCGTGTGACGCCCCCGCGCCGTCACCGCACCACAGCCTCATGAAGGGAGAAGAGATGAGCATCCGACCGAATCAGCTGCTGACCGTTCTCGCCGACTGCTCCGGCAACCAGGAACTCGCCGGCATCGGGAACGACGCACTCGACACGGACTTCGACGCCCTGGGTCTCGATTCTCTGGCGGTACTGGAATCGGTGGCCCGGATCGGGCGGGAACACGGAATCCACATATCCGACGAGGAGGTTCACGACCTGGGCACCCCGCTGGCGCTGCTGAACCGGCTCAACCGGGCGCAGAGCGGCGGCGACGAGGGCTCCGGCGCCGGGGAGCGGCTTCCCGTGGTGGTGGTCGGAGCCGGCCCGGTCGGTCTCGCGCTGGCGGGCGAACTGGCCGCTCACGGCATCGGGGTGACCGTGCTCGAACGGCGGGCCACCCCCGAGACGATGGTCAGGGCCGGTTCGGTCGGACCGCTCGCGGTGGCGCTGCTGCGCAGGCGCGGGCTGGCCGACGAGCTGGACCGGGCCGAGCGGGAGACCGTCGAGCGCTACCGCGCGATGGCCGACAGCGCCACGGGCGCGGTCGGGCACGCCCTGCCGAAGGAGCATCTCGCCGGCATCGAGAAGGTCGAGCACGCCGACCCCTCGATGCGCCGGATGCGGGTGGAGCAGCCGGTCCTCGTCGACATCCTGCTGCGGCACGTCGCCGCACTCGGCGTCGATGTGGCGTGGGAGCACGAGGTGACCGCGATCGGGCAGGACGACCGGGGGGTGTGGGTCACGGTGGCCGCACCCGGTGGCGAGCGACGCCTCCGCGCGGCCTACGCGGTCGGCTGCGACGGCGGCGACAGCACGGTGCGCAGGCTCGCCGGCATCCCGCTGACCGGCACCGAAGCGACCCTGACCGGACGGCAGTCGGTCGTCGGGTTCGAGGGCGAACCACCGCTCGAACACGGCTTCCGGCACACCTCCGGCGGGCTCGTCGCGTGGGGGCTCGGCGTCAACCGGGTCGCCACCCTGGAGTTCGACGGGCCGCCGGCCCCGGACGCCGGGCCACTGACGTCCGGGGAACTCCAGGACAGTCTCCGGCGTGTGATGGGGATTGACGTGCCGATCGCGCGGATGGCCGCCGGCGGCCGGTTCACCGACATGGCGTACCAGGCGGCGGAGTACCGCAGGGGCCGGGTCTTCCTGGCCGGTGACGCGGCCCATGTGCACGCCCCGTTCGGCGGTCAGGGCCTCAACACCGGCATCACCGACGCCGCCAACCTCGGCTGGAAGCTGGCGGCCGCCCTCGACGGCTGGGCACCGCCCCGGCTGCTCGACACGTACCACGCGGAACGGCATCCGGTGGGTGCCCGGCTGCTGGCCAACGTCCGGGCCCAGACGGCTCTGATGCGGCCCGATCCGCACAGCAGCGCCCTGCGCGACCTCGTCGGCCGGATGATGGACGTGCCGGACGTGCGCCGCTTCGTCGGTGCCCTGCTCAGCGGAACCGACGAGAGGTACGGCACGGACGGGCACCCGGAGGTCGGCACCTTCCTGCCGGACTACGAGGTGACGGACCGCCAGGAGCCCGTCTCGGGACGGGGCCTGCTGCTCGACTTCACCGACTGCGCCGCGCTGCGCGCCATCGGGGCGAGGTGGGCGGACCGGGTCGACGTCGTGTCCGCGAAGACCGGGCGCGACGATCTGGCCGCGGTCCTGCTCCGGCCCGACGGCTATGTCGCCTGGGCCCTGACGACCGGGGACACCCCGAGGGCCCGGCCGCTGGTGCGGGCCCTGCGCACCTGGTTCGGTACCGGCCGCTCCCCCGCCGGTACGCCCGCGTCCGGAGGGCGACGGTGAACCCCGCCGATCTCATCGGTGTGTGGACGCTCGATTCCTTCCACGACATCGACGCCACGGGCATCCGTACCGAAGGGCCGCTGGGCGCCGCCCCTCGCGGCATCCTCATCTACACCGCGGACGGGCGGGTGTCGGTGCACATGATGCGCGCGCCGGACGCCGGCCCGGTCCCCGGGAGCAACGACTACATGGGGTACACGGGCACCTGGCGGGTGACGGGGTCCCGGGTAACGCACGCCATCGAGATCACGCCACGTCGCCCGTGGGTCGGCACCGAGCAGACCCGCGGGGCGCGTCTCGAAGGCGACCTCCTGACACTGGACGGCTCGGTCCCGGTGAACGGCCGTGAACAGCGGCGGGTGTTGGAGTGGCGGCGCGCTCCCGCCCACGGCACGCCGAGGCACTGACCGAACGCGGCACCGTGCCCGTCCGGACGTTCCGACGCCGGCCCGAGGCGATCCGCACGACCGATCCGCACCACCGATCCACACGACTGGCCCGTGCCACCGATCCGCACCACCGATCCACACGACTGATCCGCGCCACCGACCGCACTACTGACCCGTACCACCGATTCGCATTACCGATCCGCACTACTGAGGAGACACTGTGACCATTCTGGTAACCGGGGGCCGCGGACATGTCGGCCGCAGCGTCACGCGAAAGCTGCTCGCGGCGGGAGAGACCGTGCGGGTGGGCACCAGCGACCCCACGGACACCTCGCTGTCCCGCGACGCGGAGGTCGTGGAGCTGGATCTGTCCAGGCCGCAGACGCTGAGCGCGGCACTGCGCGGCGTACGGCGGGTGTTCCTGTACGCCGACCCCTCGACGGTGGACCAGCAGATCGAGGCCCTGGAGCTGGCCGGGGTGGACCATGTGACCCTGCTCTCCACCAGGTCGCTGACCTTCCGGGACGCGGACAGCAACCCCATCGCCCGGCTGCACGTCGCGGTGGAACGCGCACTGGGCCAGTCCCGGCTGCCGTGGTCCTTCCTGCGCGCCGGGACGTTCGCCACGAACACACTGCAGTGGGCCCGCCTCATCCGATCGGACAACACCGTGCGGGCGCCCTACCCGCAGTCGCACGCCGCCGCGGTGCACGAGGACGACATCGCCGATGTGGCCACGCTGACCCTGACCCAGCAGGGGCATGCCGGCGCCGCCTATGTGATGAGCGGCCCCGAGTCCAACACCCAGCGCGAGCAGGTGTCGTTGATCGGGAAGGCCATCGGCCGTGAGATCGAGTTCGAGGAGATCGGGCCGGAGACGTACCGGCAGACGCTCAGCCGCTGGGGCGGCGGGCGCGAAGAGGTCATCAACCAGCTCCTCACCTACCTGGTGACCTGGAACGAGCGTCCGGTGCCCGTGGTGGACGCGCTCCAGCAGCTCACCGGCAGGCCGGGCCGCCCCTACGCGCAATGGGCCGTCGACCACGCCGATGACTTCCGCTGACCGGACCGGTCGGATGTTCCCGGGGCGGCCCCGCCGGGCCGCCCCGGGGCGTCCCGTAGCACTCCCCCGTCGCCGCGTACCGAGAGAAGGAGCACGATGGCGTCCGCACCCACGATCCTTGCGTCCGCCCCCCGGCACAGCGCCCTGCTCGGCGTCGGGGGCTACCGCCCGCGGCGAGTGGTGACCAATGCCGAGATGTGCCGGTCGATCGACTCCACGGAGGAGTGGATCGAAACCCGCAGCGGCATCGTCCGGCGGCATTTCGCCGGCGAGGACGAGACGCTGACGATGATGGCCGCGGCGGCCGCGGAGGCTGCCATGGCGCGGGCCGGCACCGCTGCGGCCGATATCGACCTGGTGCTGGTCGCCAGCATGTCCGACCTGGTCCAGACACCGCCGCTCGCGGTCCGCGTGGCCCACGAACTCGGGGCCGACCGGGCCGCGGGCCTCGATCTGTCGGGCGCCTGCGCGGGCTTCTGCCACGCCCTCGCGCTCGCCTCCGACACCGTACGGGTCCGCGATGCCGACCGGGTCCTGGTGATCGGTGCCGAGCGGATGACCGACATCGTGGAACCCACCGACCGCACGATCGCGTTCCTGTTCGCGGACGGGGCGGGCGCCGTGGTGGTCGGACCGGCGCGGGAACCGGGCATCGGCCCCGTGGTGCGCCGGGCGTACGGCGCGTACGGCAACGCCCTTCGGATGACCGGGCCCTGGGCCGGGCAGGGTCCGCGCCCCTGGATGCGCATGGACGGCCGGAGGGTCTTCCGCTGGGCCATGGAGGAGGTGGCCCCGGCCGCGGGCCGGGCCCTGACGGCGGCGGGCCTGGCACCGGCCGACCTGGCCGCGTTCGTGCCGCACCAGGCCAACCTGCGGATGACCGAGCTGATGGCCGAGCGGCTCGGTCTGGGCGAGGACACCGTGCTGGCCACCGATGTGGTCAGGTCAGGCAACACCTCGGCCGCCTCGATACCGCTCGCCCTGGACGCCCTGCTGGCCGAGGGACGGGTGGCCACGGGCAGTACGGCCCTGTTGGCCGGTTTCGGGGCCGGTCTGAACTTCGCCGCTCAGACGGTCCTGCTGCCCTGAGGGGCCGCGACACGGGAGCCGGACCACCCGCACCACCGGTGGTCCGGCTCCCGCACTGCCGCGTACGGCTCACCGGCAGGTCACCAGGCGACCGTCAGCTCCGTGGGGCCGTGCACGAACTGCCCCTCCCGCCAGGGAACGTCCCGCTTCTCCCCGGCCAGCCGGAGTGTGGGGAACTCGCGCAGCAGCGCCCCGAGTCCGGCCCGCAGTTCCAGTCGGGCCAGCTGCGCACCGAGACAGTGGTGCACGCCGTGGCCGAATCCGACGTGCGGGTTCGGGGACCGGTCCAGCTTGATGCGGCCGGGTTCCTCGAAGACCGTCTCGTCGTGGTTGGCCGCTCCGATGGCCGCGATCACCGCCTCGCCCGCGCGCACCACCGTGCCGTCGAACTCCACGTCCTCCAGGGCGATGCGCGTGGTCCCCCCGTTGACGAGATGGACGTACCGCAGCAGTTCCTCGACCGCGGTGTCGAGCAGTCCGGGCTCTTCGAGGAGCCGGGACCACAGGCCGGTGTCCAGCAGGGTGAAGGTGAAGTTGGAGAGCTGGTTGGCCGTGGTCTCGTGCCCGGCGACGAGCAGGTCGACGCCCATCTGCACCAGCTCCTGCTCGCTGAGCCGGTCCGACTCGTCCCGCGCCTCCACCAGGTCGGTCAGCAGGTCGCGGGAGCGTCGGGCCGAGGGCCGTGCGCGGCGTTCCGCCACATGCCGGCCGAGATAGTCCAGCAGGGTGCCGATCGCCTCGTCGATCTCCTCGCCGGTCGCCGCCGTGGTGCTCAGCATGAGCCGGGACAGCCGCTCGAAGTAGCCGCGGTCGGTCGCCGGCACGCCCAGCAGTTCGCAGATCACCGTCACCGGCAGCGGTACCGAGAAGTGGTGCACCAGGTCGACGGGGGATCCGTGCTCCCGCATTCCGGCCACGAGTCCGTCGACGATCTGTTCCGTCCGGGGCCGCCAGCGCTGCACGTTCTTCATGGTGAACGTGCCCGCCACGAGCTTGCGCAGCCTGCTGTGCTCCGGCGGGTCCATGGCGAACAGTCCGCCGGGCGGGGTCTGCGCCGGGCTCACCCGCGGCACGTCCGCGTCGACCGTCGCGGCCCGGGAGAACCTCGGATCCGCGTAGACCTTCCGCACGTCGGCGTACCGGGTGGCCAGCCACGCGTCGCCACCGAAGGGACACCCGACCCGCCGCAGCGGTTGCTCCGAGCGCAGTGCGGCGAACTCCGGTGGCGGACCGAGCTCGGTGGTCCGCGCGAACGGAAGCCGCGGGGCATGTGTGGTCATGACGTACTCCCTTTGCGGTTCCAGGCATGTTCCATCGCCTCGAAGCTACGGGGGGCCACACCCCGACTCGCTCAAGGACCGCTCATACAAACGGTAGTTGGCCGAACCCCGATGGCCTGCTGAGCTGTAGTTCGATAGTTTGCGCAGGGGACTTGACAGAACGTCAGTGGTCCCTTTCGGCCCGGTAAAACCTACATAGATAAAGGGCAAAAATGGTAAAGAAGTATCGCGCTGTGGAGTTCGCCGAGTACGGGGAGCCCGAGGTCTTACGTGTGGTGGAGCGCGAGGTGCCCCGGCCCGGTCCCGGGCAGGTGCTGGTGGAGGTCCGCGCCGCCGGGGTGAATCCGCTGGACTGGCAGCTGCGCAGCGGGGCCGTCGCGGCGATGATGCCGGTGGAGTTCCCTTCGGTGCCCGGTGGTGATGTCGCCGGTGTCGTCGCGGACGTCGGCGAGGACGTGACCGACTTCGCCGTGGGCGACGAGGTCTTCGGTTCGATCGGCTCCGGCAGCTACGCCGAGTTCGCGCTCGCGCCCGCGGCGCAGCTCGCGCGGAAGCCCGAAGGTGTGTCCTGGGAGGTCGCGGCCGGGCTGCCGGTGGCCGTCAACACGGCGTACCAGGTGCTGGCGGACCTCGGGGTGAAGTCCGGGGAGACCCTGGTCGTGGACGGCGCCGCCGGTGGCGTCGGGTCCGTGGCCGTGCAGATCGCCAGGCATCTCGGTGCGACGGTGATCGGTACGGCGAGCGAGCGCAACCACGCGTACCTGCGCTCGCTCGGTGCCGAACCCGTGACGTACGGGGAGGGGCTCGCCGAGCGGGCCCGCGCCGTCGCCGAGAAGGGTGTGGACGCGGCGTTCGACGCAGCCGGGAAGGGCTCGCTGCCGGCCCTGGTCGAATTGACCGGTGGCCCGGACCGCGTGGTCACCATCGCCGATCACCGGGCGGCGGAGCACGGTGTGCGCTTCGCGTTCGCCGGCCCCGACGCGATCCGTGAGCGCCTGGAGCAGGCGGCCGCGCTGGTCGGGAGCGGCGAACTCGGCCTGTCCGTGGCCCGGACGTACTCCCTGTCCGAGGCGGCCGACGCCCACCGGGAGAGCGCGGGCGGCCACGTACGCGGCAAGCTGATCATCGTGCCCCGCTGACGCGGGTCCGTCACGTCCCGGTGCGTCCTGTGCCGATGCGCCATGTGCCGATGCGCCATGTGCCGGTGCGTCCTGCGCCGGCACGACATGTGCCGACGCGTCATGCGTTGGTGCGTCGCGTGTTGGTGCGTCATGTGCTGGTGTGCGTCACGTCCCGGAGCCCCCGGGGCGGAGCACCGAGACGGCTGCCGCGAAGGCTTCGGCGTCCGCGGCGGTGCCCGCCCGATCGCTCCGGGCCAGCAGCGGGTGGACACTGCTCGGGCCGCGCAGGACGGCCCGGTGTCCGCGTGCGGCGACCGCGAGGCTGCGGTCCGGGCTCGCGTCGAGCAGTACGAGTCCGGGGTCGAGGCCCTCGGAGTCGAGCAGTGTGCGCAGTGCGGGCCAGTACCGTACGGGGAGCGACATCTGGTCGGCCCAGAAGGCGGGGTCGACGGCCTGTTCGGCACTCACCGGGCGTGCGGTCCTCGTGGACATGATGGTCGCCCCCGGCGGTTCGGGCCGGAGCCGGCCCAGGTCCTGCCCGAACCGCCGGGCGGCCGGAACCATCACCGGGCTGTGGAAGGCGTGCCCCGACCCCAGTGTGCGCAGCGTGATGTTCCGGCGCTCCAGTTGTCCGCGCACCGCCGCGAGGACGCTGCCGGAACCGGCGAGCACGGTCTGCCGGGGCCCGTTCTCGGCCGCGACGACGGCGCCCGTACGCAGCTCCGCGGACAGCTCCTCGGCGGTGGCCGCGACAGCCAGCATGCCGCCGCGTCCGGTGTCGCCCAGACGCCGGACGTGGCCGGCCATGGCGGTCGCGAGTTCCGCCGGGGCGAAGACGCCGGCCAGGCAGGCCGCGACGAGTTCGCCCACACTGTGCCCCAGCAGCACGTCCGGCGCCCCGGCGGCCGACCGCACCGCGCGTCCGAGCGCGTGGCCGACGGCGAACAGCAGCGGCTGGGCGACGACGGCCTCGTCCACCGCACCGGCGGAGCCGGGATTCAGCCAGATGTCCCGCAGCTTGTCCCCGTCGGCGCCGAACACCGTGAACATCTCGTCCATCCAGCGGGTGAACTCCGGTTGCACGCCATGGAGTCCCGCCGCCATCCGGACGCGCTGCGCCCCCTGTCCCGGCAGCAGCAGGACGACTCGTCGCCGTGTCACAGCTCTCTCTCCTTCGCGTTTCGTGTCCCGGGCGGGCGGCTCCCGCACGTCCCGGTGCGCCGCGCCGCGCCGCCCGCGGCGTCCGGCAGATCCACTCACGCTCCGGCGGACTCCTGGTCCAACGGCCGCCTCCGGCCACCTCCAGCACCGCTGGATCCTGGCTGGAGGCCACCGCCGCACCGTGGCCCCGGCCACCCGGTCAGATGCCCGGCCCACGGCGAAAGGCGGACCTCAGATGTCGAACCATGGTGCGGACCTGTATCTGGACCTGATGAAGAAGGTGCTGACGAACACCATCTACGCCGACCCGGCGATCCGGGTGTGGGGCGAGGACAACGACGAGGCACGGCAGGAGGGGCGTGACTGGCCCAGCGTGGCCCACACCATGGTGGGCATGAAGCGGCTGGACAACCTCCAGCACTGTGTCGAGTCCGTTCTCCGGGACAACACACCCGGCGACCTGATCGAGACCGGTGTGTGGCGCGGGGGCTCGTCGATCCTGATGCGTGCGGTCCTCAAGGCGCACGGAGTGCTGGACCGGAGTGTCTGGCTGGCCGACTCCTTCCAGGGGATGCCGGTGGCGGACGAGCGGGCGCACCCCGCCGACCGGCAGTTGCAGTGGCACCTGCACAACGACTTCCTCGCCGTGCCGCTGGAGCAGGTGCGGGAGAACTTCTCCCGCTACGGCCTGCTCGACCGGCAGGTCCGCTTCGTGGCCGGCTGGTTCGCCGACACCCTGCCGACCGTCGAGGTCGACAAGCTGGCGGTGATCCGGCTGGACGGCGACCATTACGACTCGACGATGGACGCCCTGGTGAACCTCTATCCCCGCCTCTCGCCCGGGGGCTTCGTCATCGTGGACGACTATGTGCTCCCCCCGTGCAGCGAGGCCGTCGAGACGTACCGCAGGGAGCACGGCATCACCGAACCGCTCCAGCCCATCGACGGTGTGGCGATGTTCTGGCAGCGCGGCTGACCCGCACCGTTTCGACGACCGCGAGGGAGACCGCGTGACGACCACCAGAACCGAGCTCGTCGAATCAGTCCTGCGCAGCGCCTCGGGAGGCTGGCGGCGCGTCACCGAAGTGGTGGAGCGCTGGGGGACGGACGCGGTCGCGGCGGTACTGGTGGACGAGATCCTCTTCCGCTCGGAGCCGGCGGCGGACTGCGCGACGGCCACGGTCGGCCTGGAGCTGACCCACGGGTCCGCACGGCACACCACCACCCTCGACGTCGCCGAGGGGGCACGGCCGGCCCGTTCCGGGGCGGCCACCGCCGATGCCGATGTGCGGCTCGAATGCTCGATCGCCGATCTGGTGCTGGAGCTGTACCGGTCCGACACCGACCGCGGCCCGGACCTGCGCGTCACCCGGTTCCTGCCCGGCGAGGGCCATCTGTCGTCCGACACCGAGCGGCTGCACAGGATCGCCCGGGCCGCGGACGCGGTGGTCTCGGGCTGCACCTCGCACAGTCCCGGGCTCGCCACCCTGGCCCTTCGGCACGACTCGGACCGGTGCAGCAGCCTCCAGCTGTCCGCACCGCACTTCGAACGCCACTTCCGGGCGCTGCGCGGCCAGGAGGTCCGGCTGCTCGAACTCGGCATTGGAGGCTACGAGCGCCCCGACCAGGGCGGCGGGTCGTTGCGGATGTGGAAGCGCTTCTTCCCGCGCGGGCAGATCTACGGGGTGGATGTGTTCGACAAGTCGCCCCTGGACGAGGACCGCATCACCACGCTCCGCGGGCGCCAGGACGACCGGGAGTTCCTCGACCGGCTCTGCCGTGAGCACGGCCCCTTCGACGTGGTCATCGACGACGGCAGCCATGCCGCGGGCGACGTCCTGACCGCGTTCGAGCACCTGTACCCGCGACTGCGTCCGGGCGGCTGGTACGTCGTCGAGGACCTGTCGGCCTCGTCCTGGGCCCGCCACGACGGCGACGCGGTGCCGGGCGATTCCATCGCGGCCGCCCTGGCTCTGGTGAGCGCGCTGCGGGAGCGGACGGGCCACGGGGTCCGCGCCGACGGCGGGAGCCCGGATCTCGCCGGGTCACTGGCCGGCCTGAATCTGCATCACAACATCGCGTTCCTGGAGAAGGGCGCCGGTGTCGTCGGCGCCCTGCCGCAGTGGGTTTCCCGCAGGCCGTTCTGGAACGGTGTCACACCCCAGGTGCACCCGGCCCGGTAGCCCCGCGGGGTTGCCGGGCCGGACGGCTGCCGGTCAGTCCGAGAGGGTGGTGGCCGCGGCGAGACCGGCCACGGTCGGGGCACGGTCGGTCCGGGACGGTCGTGACCCCGGCAAGACCGGCCACGGTCGGGGCACGGTCAGTCCGGGACGATGGTGACCCCGGCAAGACCGGCCACGGTCGGGGCGCCGACGATCGCCATGGTGTTGTGCAGGTCCTCGACCAGATCCCGCAGCACGGCGGCGACACCGTCCCGGCCGCCCACCGCGAGGCCCCACAGGACCGGCCGGCCCACCAGCACGGCCGACGCTCCCCGGGCCAGCGCGACCGCCGCGTGACTGCCGCGACGTATCCCGGAGTCGAAGTAGACCGGCACCCTGCCGCCCACCGCCGCCGCGACACCGGGGAGAGCGTCGATGCTGGTCACGGACCGGTCGTGCTGATAGCCGCCGTGGTTCGACACCACGACCGCGGCCGCACCGGCCTCGATGGCGCGGGTCGCGTCCTCGGGGTGGAGCACGCCCTTGACGATCACGGGCAGCCGGCACCGGGCGATGAGCCGCTCCAGCTCCGTCCAGGTGGCGGCGGGGTTGGGGAACAGCGTGTCGATCACCTCCTGGGCACTCGCCCCCGGCGTCTCACGCCGCCGTTCGGCCAGCAACCGGGTGAAGCAGGGCTCGTCGGCCACCGCCGGCTGCGAGGCGGCCTCCCGCAGCTCCTGGCTGGAGTGGTCGAAGACATTGCCCGCGTCGCGCCGGCTCGCCCCCATGACCGGAACGTCCACCGTGCAGACGACCGCGTCGAAGCCCGCGTCCTCTGCTCCTTCGACCAGCGCGTCGGTGAGCCCGCTGTCGCTCATGAGATACACCTGCCGCCAGCGCACCTGCCGGCCCGCCGCACCCGCGACCTCCTTCGGCGAGTGGCTGGCGAACGTCGACAGACAGAAGCCGAGACCCAGTTGCGCGGCGGCCGCCGCCGCCGCGCTCTCGGCTCCCGCGTGGTAGATGCTCTGCATGCCCATGGGCGCGACGAGAAACGGAGCGGCCAGCCGGCCGCCGACGACGTCGGTCCCCAGGTCGATCCGGGAGACGTCGCGCAGCATGCGGGGAAGCAGTGACAACGAGTCCAGGCGGGCGATGTTGCGTCGTACGGTGGACCCGTCCCCGGCGCCACCGCTCATGTACTCGAACGTCTCGGCGGGCAGTTGTCTGCGTGCCTCGTCCTCGGCGGTGTCGCTGCTGACAGGCGGTGTGGCGTCGGTTGCCACGGCGATCCTCCTCGAAAGAGCCCTCGTCGAGCGGGGCGAAGCGTCAATGTGCCGACCAGTCGCTGTGCTGCCGGGGCCGCGGCCGATCGGCGTACCGGAAGTCGAGCGAGGGGTCGGAGTTGAGAATGGCCTCGTGCAACTGCCGGAGCGCGCGCGAGGGTTCGAGGCCGAGCTCATCGACCATGTTCCGGCGCAGGCACTGGTACTCCTGTATCGCGTCGAAGCGCCGGTCGGACCGGTACAGGGCGATCATCAGCTGCTGGTACAACCCCTCGGAGAAGGGGTGCTCCATGACCAACTGCCTTAGTTCGCCCAGCACTTCACGGTGCAGGCCGAGCGCCATCTCGGCGTCGATGGCCTGCTCCACCACGCGCAGTCGCTCCTCGTCCAGCTTGGTGGCGTAGGCACTGAGTGCCCTGCCGTGCCGGACGTCGGCGGCGAACGGACCGCGCCAGCAGGACTGCGCGGCCCGCAGCAGGCCGGCCGCCTCCGCCATCACCCCGCGGTCCAGGGCCCGTTTCCCCTGGACGGCAAGGCTCTCGAACTGGCGGAGGTCGATCGACTCGGGCGGGATGTCGGCGACGTAACCGGCGTACGCGGTGCGCAGCCACTGGGGTTGTTGCGTCCCGGTCGGCGCCGGCTCCCCCGGCCCCGCACCGGGGTCCGTCGTGCGGCGGGCCGGAATCGCCTTGCGCAGTTGGTAGATGTAGGTGTGCAGGGTGGTCAGAGCGGTCAGCGGGGGTTTCTCTCCCCACAGTTCGTCGATGAGCGAAGCAGTGTGTACGACGCGGCCACTGTGAAGCAGCAGCAGAGCCAGCACACTGCGCACTTTGGGTGCGGAGAGCGTCACCCTTCGTTCCCCATCGAAGACCTCTAGCATGCCGAGTAGGCCGAAACGCATGTCTGCTCCCACGGGCTGGTCGGAACTGGCGAGACGCCGTGTCGTCGCGCGAGGTGGTGGTCGATCGGCGTCGTGCCCGGCTTGGCCGGTCGCCCCGACATGACGAAGACCGGACAGGGCGGGACGACGACGTCGGCGTACCCACAGGCCGGATGCGATGGCTGCACGGAGAGCCGGCCCACCGACCGCCTCCGGCGGCACGGCGTCCGCGCTCCCGCGGTGTCAGTTGGTTCTCTGCTGGTGCATCGGCGACTGCCCGTCTTCTCTCGCACTGCTCGTGGGGGTGCCGTGGACCAGATCCTGGAATTCCTGGGCCAGGAATTCGTACGGGTGGGGGGTGGACGGGGCTGACACCTCGTCGAGCGAGGCCATCACCTCGTCGGGGAACTCGGCGTTCGCCGCTTCCAGGTTGTCCAGCAACTGCGACCGCCCGGAGACGCCGAGGGTGACGCTGGTGAGCCGGGGGTTGCGCAGCAGCCACGCCAGAGCCATCCGCGCCGGACTCTCACCGGTCTGCTCCGCGAGCCGGTCGAGGCGGAGGAGGGTGCGTTCGACGATGTCCTCGAAGGGGCTGCGGGTGGCCCCCAGGGCGCCTTCGGTCAGCCGCCCGGCCCCTTCGAGGGTGCGTCTGCGCGCATCCACCCGGTACCGGCCGGCCAGCAGACCTCCCGCCAGGGGGCCCCAGGAGACGAGACCGGTGCCGCTGTGTTCGGCGTACGAGAGGTATTCGTGTTCCAGCGAGCGAGTGAGCAGGTTGTAGTTCAACTGCATCGCGGCGATGGGCGGGAGGCCCCTTCCCGCGCACAGTCCGTCGGCATATCCCAGATACCAGCCGGGCACATTGCTCAGGCCGAGATAGCGGATCTTGCCCTGGGCGATCAGATCGATCGCGGTCTCCAGCGTTTCCTCGACGGCTGTGACGCGGTCCCACAGGTGAACGTAATACAGATCGATATAGTCGGTGTCGAGTCGAGTCAGCGACTCCTCGACGGCGGAGGTCATGGCCCGGCGACTGCACCCACCGCTATTGACATCGTCAGGACCGGTTCGATATCCGAACTTTGTCGAAAGGACAACATTGTCGCGAGCGGAGCGCTGCTTCAACGCACGACCGAGCCATTCCTCGCTTTCCCCGCCGTTGTAGGCGTTCGCCGTGTCGAACAGGTTGATTCCGTGCTCCAGCGCGATACCGATCAGCGCGTCGGCCTCGGCCGGCTCCATCGACCAGCGCGGACCCCACCGCGACCCCAGGGTTGCCGTGCCCAGACTCAGCACGGAGACGCGAATGCCTGTCCTGCCCAGCCTCCGGTACTCCACAGCACGACCCCCCTTCGACAGCCATACGGTTGAATCATTGGAAAACATTTACTTGTCGTTTACGATGCCTTCCGGGCGAGCGATGCCGCGGCCGACGATCTTGTACCTGATCAGTCTTCATGAGTCGGCTGGCACTATCAACAGCCCCCGAACGGGAGGGCCGAAAGCAACCCCTCGGGGGGCATGCGCATGCGCGGATATTTGACAAATGGGGCCGACGCCTCAATACGTAAGGATCAGGCATCGATCCGACCCTCACTCCGGCCTTATGGTCGCGCATAGCCGGATACTCTGGCCTGGCCCTTTGCTGCACATGCCACCGAATAGCGGAATTCGAAACTCCGCAATGGTCCGGACCGGATCCCCGATTTTCCCGGCCAAATTCCTCCCTCGGCCAGGCCCGCACCGGGGCCGGTCCCTGCCGGCGGTTCAGGGCCCGGCGGCAGTCGCCGCCGCGGCCTGCGAAGCACACGGCAAGGAGCAATGCTCAAGTCCTGCGGAACGGCCTCGGGTTGGGACGTGAAAGGGCTTGGGCAGCGGCCTTCTCCGGGATCCGGAGCAGCACCACCGGCCATTTCCGCTGCACCGCACCGACGCGGTGAGGACCTGGCGCACCATCCCGGTGCTTCGGGAAGCCGAGCGGCAGACCGACGAGCAACGCCGGCAGTGGGAGGGGCGCGCCGGCACGCTCGCCGGTCTTGGGCGACTGCCCGTCGCTCACGTGACCTTCCGGCGCCCGCCCCAAGACTGGCAGGGGATTCCTGAGTCCGATTGGCCGACGGGACCGGTGTGCGTCGCCCCGCTCGTGGACGCCGTCGTAGCCACCTTGATCCACCGGATCGACACGAGGTACGGGCCCAAGAGCCGGGTGAGCGCCATCTTCCGCGATGCGGAGCGGTATTCCGACGTCGCCGGTTCAGCGCCGGCGACCCTACAGGGCAATGTCGAGCCTCCGCCCCTCTCGGCGGAGCACCGCGCATCCGAGCGTGAAGGGCACGCACGGAAGGCCGAGGCAGTCACCGTGATCTCCGAGAACAACACGCTGGAGGAAGGGACGCCCCTGGAGTTGCCGAGTCGTGGTTGGCCATTCGGCCGACCGGTAGTCGGCCAGTCGGGATGCCGAAGGGCCGATCGCGGCAGGAGCGGGCTCATGGGCCGGCAGAGCTTGTCCGGGCAGACGAGGAGGGCGCGGAGGAACTGCGCAGGTCCGCCGTCGTGGCGCCCACCACGGCCACGGCCCCGAGACAGAGGAGGCCACCGCTGACGAGTGCCGCTGCTCCTGAGGAGGCATCTGCCACGAGGCCGCCGCGCATATTGCCGATGTCGGGCCCGGCCTGCCCGACGATCTGTTCAGCCGCACTGACGCGGCCAAGCAGCTCGCGAGGCGTGTGCATCTGGACGACGGTGCTGCGGGAGACGACGGAGGCGGTGTCCGCGGCGCCGGCTATGACGAGGAAGGCCAGACCGGCCCATCGGTTGGGTGCCATGCCGAACAGCGTCAACGCCGCGCCCCAGGTGGCGGAACCGCCAAGCATCACCAGGCCGGGCCGGGGGAACCGAGTGAAGGTTCCGGAGAAGAGTGACGCTGCAACGCCGCCGACAGCGATGGCAGTGAGGAACAGCCCGAGGGTGCGTGGGTTGCCGCCGAACCGTTCGGCGTTGATCAAGGGAAACAGGCTGATGGGCATCGACAACACGGTGGTGGCCAGGTCTGTGAGCAGAGCCCCGCGAATGACCGGCGTGCGGCCCAAGAAGGCCAGGCCGTCCAACACGCCCCGCAGGCCGGGCCGTGCAGGCTCGTCTCCGGGATTCATCTGTGGCAGGCCGAAGGCGCCGTAGAACGCGGCGACGAACGTCAAGGCGTCGATCAGGTAGCAGGCGCCGACTCCCAGCCCGCCCACGATCAATCCGCCGAGCGCGGGACCGATCAGCATGGCGCCCTGGAAGGCGACTCGTTTCAACGCCAGTCCTGCAGCCAATTGATGCTTGGGGAGAAGGTGCGGAATGAAGGTGCGTGAGGCCGGGCCGCCGCCTGCGACGAAGCACGACTGAAGTGCGACGAGCCCCAGCACACCGGCGGGAGGAACGTGCCCGAGGAGGCCCTGGAGTGCGAGGAGGAGCGAACACACGGCTTGTCCGCTGGTCGTGAGCAGGTAGAACTTCCGGCGGTCCACCCGGTCGACGAGCGATCCGGCGAAGAGTCCGAGCGCGATGAGCGGAACCGCCTGCGCCAGCCCGACGGCACCCGTCCACGTGGGGCTCTTCGTCATCTGCCAGACCTGGAACATGACGGCGACGAGCGTCATCTGGCTGCCGAAACCGGACAGTGTCTGCCCGATCCACAACCGCCGGAACGGTGGTGACGACCGTAACGGAGTCACATCGATCAGCGTGCCCTTCAGCCCCATGAGGGATCCTCCGACAGCTTCTCGGCGATTCGGTCGTGGAAGCTCTTGCGCTCCAGAGCCCGCTCCAGATCGGTGACGACCTGGGAGAGCGGGTACGGAATCTCGGCTTCCAGGTCGGCGATGGCGGCCTCGGTGGCCCGCCATTCCGCCGCCAGGCGATCCACGACGCGGCGGGCCTTGTCGGTGAGCGTCACCTTCCTGGTGCGCGCGTCGTCGCCCACGGCGGTCTGAACCCAGCCGGCCGTGCGCATCGCCGCGACCTTCTGACTGAGTGCCGAATGCGTGAGCTGAACCGACTCGGCCAGCTCCGCGATGGTCATGGGTCCGCAGGCGTGAAGCCGGAGCAACTCCATGACAAAGCTGGGCTTGAGCCCGTCGATCTGTTGCTCGGAATAGACACGGGCAATGTCGGCGTCCATGGACGCCTGCAGCAGACGCAGGGGTCGCCAGAGGCTCTGCTGCGTCGGGTCGAGCGCGTGGGTATCGGCCATGGCGCGCATCATAACAGCGCTTATATAAGCACTATTACTCTTCCTTGGTCGGCGATGAGGGCCTCAAACACTCGGCGTGCCGCCGGCGAACCGCCCGGCCTCTCGGCGACGAGGCCGGCTTCACGGCGAAGAACGAGCAGCCCGGCTGGATGCCCCAACGCGCTATCGAGCGGGCACCCCCTGCGCCCGGGTCGTCGCCGAAAAGGTGTGCGGCCAGGTCAAGAGCCCGCGTTATCGACTGGCGGAACATGGCGTCGCGCACGTGCCGGCCACCGAGAGCTGCGGTGAAGACCGCCGCGGACGGCAGTCCCCGCGCCCACCCGGACACCGAGCGGGCCGCCGGCTCCAACGCCTGGAACGCGCCGGTACCGGGGTGCGTGCACCGGGCGGCGATCAGCTCCCGCACCTCCGCCCGGTGATGTGGGGGGGGCGTCGGCGATCACCTCTGCCGTGATGTGGAGCGTGCGTGTCTTCGGTGTGTGCGTACGAGGTCGATGGGGTAATCCATGAGCGCCGGGCGGCGGCCTGCCTGCACCCTGGACAGGGGCCATCGTCGACGCCGGGCGTCGGCAGTATGAAGACATGGAGGGCCTCCATGCCGTTTTCGCCCGGGATATCGCGGAACTTCGGCGTGAACCGGTCGCATTGGCCGAATCACAAGGGGGTTGACTAGCAATTAGACCTATGCCAAGGTCATCCGAGGCCTTCGATTCACTGGCCATTCAGTTCAATTACCTCTACTATAGAGTGCATCGCTTCAGAAGAATCAAGCTATTGATTAGCGCCTCCATCTTTCCGAGTACTTCTGCCGTCACCCGACTGCTCTGATACTCTCCAAGAGGGGAAATAGATTCAATGAACGCATCGGAGATACACTTAAAAAACGCATCACCCGAAGGTGATTCCGTTCTTGATCGGTTCCACTTTCTCGTCAATGCCCCAGCATTATTCAACGCCGTCGCCACAGCGGTAGAACTGGGAATATTCAGCCACCTTTCCGCTCAGGGTTCGGCAACGTTCGAGCAGATTCGCGAGCATGTCTCCATCCCGCCGCACCAACTGCGCGTACTGATGCAGGCCGTGTGCACGACCGGCCTGCTGGTCCGCAGGGACGGCGTGTATGAAAATTCGGCGGTTGCCGAGGACCTCCTGGCGTCTGACGACGACGACAGCTGGAGCCACATCCTCCTGGGCTGGAAAGAAGTGTATTATCCGGCCTTTTCCCGCATGACCTCCGCAATGCGTTCCGGGACCAACACCGCCTTGTCGGACTACCCCGGAGATGAACCGACTCTCTATCAGAGATTGTCGCGCAACCCTGACCTGGAGTCTGTGTTCCACCGCGCAATGAGCGCCTTTACACTCCGTTCGGTCGATGAGCTCGTGGAGCGCCCGGAATTCTCGTCCGTACGGCATCTGCTGGATATCGGCGGCGGTGACGGGACCACCTCCGGGAAGCTCAGCGCCCGCCACCCCGAGATGAAGATCACGGTTTTCGACATCCCGAGTGTCTCCGAGCTCGCGAGAGACAAGACCGTTTCCCGGTTCGAAGGGCGAGTCGAACTGCACCCTGGAGACTTCTTCCAGGATGAATTCCCCCGAGGCGCCGATTCCGTGCTCTTCAGCCATGTACTAGAGATATTCTCCGCGGAGCAGATTCTCGGGCAGCTCAAAAAGGCTTACGACGCATTGCCTTCCGGTGGCAAAGTGTTCATTTACGGCTACAACGTGTCCGACGACGAGACTCGCGGAATCTTTTCAGCGAGACTCGGCCTCTACTTCAACGTCCTTGCGTCCGGCCAGGGCATGGCCTATCCCGCCAAGGACTACGAGACGTGGCTGAGCCAAGTCGGCTTCGATGAAGTCCACACCGTCAGCGGGCTCCCCTACGAACACGGGTTGAGCATGGGCCGCAAGCCCTGACTCCCCGACTTTCCCGCACAGCAGCTCACTCGCGCGGCAGGTTCGGGATGTCATGTGTCCCTTCCTGTCGTGTCGATCGTCGTCGCCGGAATCATGCTGCCGATGCCCTGGCAGTCGAGTCTGGTCGCCCTCGTCTGCGTACCACTCATCGCCTGGTCCGTGGCGCGTTTCATGGGCGGGCGGCACGGACGCCGACGGGCGCTCCGGGAAGCGCGGGGCCCGTCGGCCGATCCGCGCACAGCCGTCCTGGACGAGGCCACATCGCTGCTGGCCCCGCGCGCTGCCCGGCACCTGGAAGCGGGCGCCGGCCGGTGACCTGAAAGGGCGAACGGTGATCGCCATCGCGCACCGCCTCCACGCGGCCCATGACGCCGACCGGGTGGTGGTCGTTCGATGACGGCCGGAACCCAGAAGTCGGCCGATTCGAGGGCTCGGTGTGCCAGGGGGATCGTATGCACGCCTGTGTCACTTCTGGCACGCCGACACCACTGTGTTGGCACCCCCGCCCGACCGAACGCCTGCACAACACGTGATCCAAGTGGAGGGAGAGACAATGGACGGCAGTACGGATCGCGGTACGTGGGCTGCGAGTCTCGAAGGCGCTGGTGCTCCGGAGATCGCCTTGGACCATCCGCGGCTCACCGCCCGCGACTACCGGCCCGGCAGCGAGTCGGTGAAGCTCTCCCCCGAGTCGTTGGCGAAGCTGCAGAATTCTGCCGCAGCCCCGGAGCTGGTCGTGTTGACCGCTTGGGCGGGCGTCCTGCACCGACACACCATGCAGACCGACTTCCTGCTGGGCCTTGACGTCCCCACGTTCTCCAGCTGCCTGGCGGAGCAGGTCGCCCATGCCCGCCCGCTACCGGCCGTCTTGCCGCTGAGGATTCAACTGCGTCCGGAGGCCTCCTTCCGGACCGAACTCAAGCGAATGCATGCCTCTTTGACCGATGCGCTGCGCGCCGCCGGGGCCCACGGCGTACCAGGTCCCGCTGTGGAACTGCGTGCCTTTGCCGGTGCTGCCCCAGCTGCGACGCTGCGGCAACACGCACCGGATACGGCTCTGCATCTCCACGACGAGCACTTGGAGTTGCGCTACAACGCGAGCCTGCTCACACGTGCCAGCGCCAGGTGGATGCTGCGTCACTGTTCCACGCTCCTCGAACACGCGTTGACCAAGCCGAACCAGGCGCTGCGCGATCTGCCCGTGCGAGAGAGCGATCCGGTTCCTCCCGCCTGGTCCCTCCCCGTCCCCGACGGTTACCTCGCCCCTCGTGTCCCGCAGCCTGGCGAGAGCCTGGTTGCGCGATTTGCAGCCACCGCCGCCACGCACCGGTCGCGTGACGCCGTAGCCGGGCCTTCGGGCACTCTGACCTACGGCGATCTCGACGATCTGAGTACGAGCACGGGCCGAAGGCTCAAGCGCGTCGCCGGCCCAGGTCGGCGAATCGGCTTGTTGTGCACGCACGATGTGAGCGGTGTTGCCGCCATCTGGTCGGTGCTCAAGGCAGGGGCGGCCTATGTCCCGCTCGATCCCCGCCAGCCCGACAGCCGGTTGTCACGCCTGCTTCTCGACGCCGAGGTCGATGCGGTCCTCTGCGACCCCGAGCTCGCCGATCGCGCCAAGTCGCTGGCACGCGGCAAACGCGTGGTCACGCTGGATACCTCGGTCACACCGCCGCCGGACACCGGCCCGGATCCCCAGTGCACCGATGTCTCGGTGGCGTATCTCCTGCATACCTCGGGGTCCACGGGGAGGCCGAAGGCCGTGGTGCAGAGTCACGGCAACGCCCTGGCTCACGCACTCACCTATGCGGAACGTCTGCGCATCGGCCCCGGCGACCACATCCCGCTGATGGCCCGCTACACCTTCGACGCCGCCGTCATGGATCTGTTCGGCGCCCTGCTCACGGGGGCGACCCTGCACGTGGTGGATGCCCTCCTGCCGGCACCCGACCTCCGGCGTCGCCTGGCCGAAGCACATGCCACGATCGTCCACTGCACGCCGACTCTCTTCCGGCATCTCATCGGTGACGTGTCTGGCGGGGCCCCTGGCGGTGCCATGGAGTTCGGTACGGTACGCGCCGTCGTGCTGGGCGGGGAGGAGGCCACCCAGCACGATCTCCGGGCCTTCCTCGGTGCCTTTCCGGCAACGAGTCTGCTGGTCAACGGACTTGGCCCCACCGAATGCACCATGGCTCTCCAGCACGCAGTGACCCGTGACGATCTCGGAAGTACCGGGCTTCCCGTGGGGCATCCTGTTGAGGGCGTCGAGGTTCGACTCATCGATCCCGATGGCCGCCCCACAGAAATCTTCGGGGAACTGGAGATCCGCAGCGAGCGCGTGGCCCTTGGCTATCACCGGCAGCCGGAGACCACGCGGACCGCCTTCGGTGTCGATGCCGCAGGGACGCGCTACTACCGCAGCGGGGATCTGGCCCGACGCAGGGCTGACGGAGCGTTCGCCTTCAGCGGCCGAGCCGACCGTCAGGTCAAGATTCGCGGACACCGCATCGAACCGGGAGAGATCGAAGCCGTCCTGCGCGGCCATCCGACCGTGGCGGAGGCCGTCGTCACTGTCGACAAGGAGCAGGCAACCCACAGGCTGGTCGGCTATGTGACGCCTTCGACCCCCTTCCTGCCCGATACGGAAGAATTGCACAACTACCTGACTCGCACGCTGCCGGAGTATGCGGTCCCGTGGCGTCTGCTGGCACTTGAGAAACTGCCACTGGGTCCCACCGGAAAGCTGGATCGCTCGGCGCTCCCCGCACCGGACCAGCTCGTTCCGGCCGAAAGCGAGGCACCTTCTTCGCCCACCGAAGTCGCCGTCGCCGCCGTGTGGTGCCGTGTGCTCGGCGTTTCGTCCGTGGGCCGCAATGCCAACTTCATGGCCAGCGGGGGCGATTCCATCAGCCTGCTGGAGGTTCTGACCTCGGTGAAGAGCGAATTCGACGTGGAAATCGACCTCATCGATTTCCTGTCCGTCCCCACCATCGCAAGAATGGCAGAGATGATCGAACGGGAGAGCGCATGCTGATCCTGCCCGAGCACCGAGCCCAGAGTTCACATACGCATCCTGATGCCGATGCCGTGACTCGGGTGCTGATAGGAAACGATTTCAGCGAAGACGTGCGCACCGACCGAGGCTGGACCGGATGGTGGGTACAGCGAATGATCTGGTTCGCGGAGGACGGCGACGTCCTGGTTCTTCCGGTACGGCCCGACGACGATCTCATGGAGTACATCACCGGTCTGACGGGAGTCCGTCGGAACACTTTGACCGTGGTCGTGCCGCCGGCCCACGAGGGGAGTGAGGGCACGCTTTCGGTTGCCCGCCTCGCCGACCCCGAGTTCATCGAATCTCTCGAAGAGGCGGTAGGAGACCGCGAAGTAACTCACCTCTCCGCTCTGTGGCCCGATGTTTCCGTTTCCCGTCTCGCTCGGGTATTGGGTGTCCAGGAGGCCATGCCGGGCTACGGGTTCGTCGACCAGGCCGGCGGCGTCATGGTCAATAGCAAGTCGGCCTTTCGGACGCTGGCGGCCGGCGTCGGCGTTCCTCTCGCTCCTGGCGCCGTCTGCACCAGCCGTGAGTCCGCAGAGGAGGCCATGATCGAGCTCCTTGCCGGTGGGCCGGTCGTCATCAAGCATGACTTCCTCTCAGGCGGGCACGGCAATGAAATCCTCACCCTCGGTGAACCTTTCCGCCCCATTGGCGCCCGTCGAGTCGTCGCCGTGGACAGCCGGGCCGAAGTCCGCTCCTATCTCGCCGAACACTGGGACTGGCTCAGCTCTTCCGGGCGGGGCAAACCCATCGTGGAACGCTACGTACAGGACAGCTCGGCATTCTTCGCCGAGTTCCTCATTTCTGATGAGGCCGTGGAGCTGACCGGAGACGGTGAACTCCTCTCAGCCCCATATGCCGTGGGTGAAATCATGCCGGCGCAGGCCCTGGAACCTGACGTTCTCGACCAAATAGTCGCAGGTGGCCGCAAGCTCGCTTGGGCCTTGCATGCGATTGGCTACCGGGGCGTATTGTGTCCCGATGCGATCGTCACGCCGGAAAGAGAAGTGCTTTTCACGGAGTACAACGGGCGCATCACGGGCTCTACCCACATCTACGGCCGCATCGGGAAGATTGCCGTCGGAGACGGATACGGCAAGGACCGCGTACTTCTCGAACGGGTCTGGCCCGAGGGCTGGCACACCCCATCATTCGCGGCTGCGCTGACCGACCTTGAACAGGCAGGCCTGGCCTATGATTCGCGCTCGCGCACCGGCGTCATTCTCACTACGGCCCACGACGGCAACAACGGCGTGATGTACTGCATTGCCGCAGAGAACATCGCTTCGGCCTGGGAATTGGATCGCACGATCAAACCTCTGTTTGCCAGGAATTCGCGCGAAAGGAGGTCCTGACCCGCCTCGATACGCATGCAAAACCCGCAATAAATCAGGTCGATATTCCAGTTGATCGGGCACAGCCTTTGCCGGTCCGGGCAATTTACAATTCCGCTGTGCGTATGAATCGAGTCGAGGAAAGGCCAAATAATGCCGAGTCATCACGATGTCATAGTCATTGGGAACGGCGCGCTGGGTTCGTCCATCGCCTTCGAGCTGGCCCGCCGGGGGATCAACGTGGCGCGGATCGGGGGCTCTGCCCGGCGACAGGCCGCGTCGACCGCGGCCGGCGCGATGCTCGGGTGCTTCGGGGAGGTCACCGAGCCGCTGATGTCCACCGAGCACGGCCGCTTCAAGCTGTCCCTGGACCACCAGGCGCGGCAGCTCTGGGCGGAGTGGCTCCGGGCGCTCTCGGACTATTCCGGCGACGAATCCGAACTGATCACCGCGGACGGCACGTTCATCTTCTTGAACTCCGTGGGCACAGCCGCGATCGACACGACCAACTTCGCGGTCATCGAGGCAGCCCTGAACCAGTACGACGAGCCCTACGAGTTGGTGGATGCCGAAAGCATCGACTGGATGGAGCCCAATGAGCTCTTCCGTCCGCTCCGTGCCCTGTACATGCCGCAGGAGCACGCCATCAACACCGCGCGGCTGTTCGAGAAGCTGGACACGGCTCTGCTCAAGGCCGGGGGCACAGTCGTCGAGGACCACGTCGCCTCACTCGTAGCCGAAGGCGATTCCGTGACCGGGGTGGTGCTCGCGAGCGGCCAGACGCTCACCGCCGGGCAGGTCATCGTGGCCGCGGGTGCACAGTCGGTGGATCTGCTCGCGGACCTGGAGGACGTGCATCGCAGGATTCCCCCGATGGTGAGTGGTTACGGTGTCTCGGCGCTCGTACGTACCAAGGACCGGTCGCTGCCGCGTTCGGTCCTGCGGACGCCGAACCGAGCGCTCGCCTGTGGCTTGCACTGCGTGCCCCGTGCCGACGGCGTGCTGTACCTCGGAGCGACGAACATCATCTCCGACGCTCCACGCGAACACGCCGATCTCAAGGACCTGAAATTCCTGGTCGACTGCTCCATCGACCAGCTCCACACGGACCTGGAGGAGGCCGCTCTGGTGGATGTTCAGGTCGGCAACCGGCCGATCCCCGCTGACGGCTACCCCTTGTTCGGAGCCACCGGCGTGCCCGGGCTGTGGATGGCGAGCGGCACGTACCGCGACGGTCTGCACCAGTCGCCGCTCCTTGCCCGGGAAATGGCAGACATGATCGAGAACGGTGTCGGCCAGGTGGCGGAGCTGAGGGACTTCGCACCCGTGCGTGCGCCGCTGGCCCCCGGAACCCGCGAGCAGGTGGTGTCCAGTGCCGTTTCGCACATGGTCGCCACCGGCTATGAGCGCAAGTGGAACATCACCGGTGAGTGGCCGGCCATCATCGAGGAGTCGCTGGCCAGGAAGTATCTCGACACGGCCAACGCCTTGGACGAGGAGTTCACCCCTCCCGCGGAATTCCTCGTGACGATGAGCGACCACAAGTGGGCAGCGCTGCGGCGCTACTACGCCGCATGGCGATGAGGGGCTCGAACGCGTGTGTTGCGTGAGCTGATTGCACTACTGCCGATCGCTTCGCAGCGCAGCGGACGGTGGTGGCAAGCGCGTTCCGGCCCTGCTGCCACCACCGTCACAAGGCCCTCAGCGCCCTTGCCACCTCGGTTCGCGCTTCTCGGTGAAGGCTACGGGCCCTTCGGTCGCGTCCTGGCTGTGCATGCGCCGATCCTCCCAGGGGTAATGCGCGGCGAAGGCGTCCTCCAGCGGCATCGTGACGGCCTTCGTCGCGGATTCCTTGATGGCGCGCACCGACAGTGGTGCACACCGCAGGATGTCGGTCACCCAACCGTCGACACAAGCATCCAGATCGGCAGGGGCGACGACCTCATTGACCAGGCCCAGTTCGAAAGCACGCCGAGCACTCAGGGAGCGGCCAGTGATCAGGTGTCCCAGGGCGGTCTTGAAGGGAAGCTGCCGGGTGAGCCGGAATACGCCGCCGGCGCCTGCTATGAGGCCCAGCTTCGCCTCCGGCAAGGCGAACGTCGCGTTCTCGGAGGCAACGATCACATCGCATGCCAGGGCGAGTTCGAACCCGCCGCCCATCGCGTACCCCTGGACCTTTGCGACCACGGGCTTGGTGAGATCGAACCGTTCGGTGAGGCGAGGCCAGCCCGGCTTGCCCCGGCTGCCAAAGGTGGCCGTGCCCGCAGTGCCGTCCCCGACGCGGCGAGCGAGTTCCTTGAGGTCCTGGCCGACGGAGAACGCCCTGTCCCCTGCTCCTGAAAGGACGGCAACCCAGAGGGCGTCGTCGTGTTCGAAATCATCCCAGACCGCAGCCAGCTCCTCATGCATCAGCAGATCCATGGCATTGAGTACCTCGGGACGGTTGAGTGTCACATATGCCACGCGGCCGGCCTTTGAGTATTTGACTCGAATGGAATTATGAACCATCTCTGCGTCATGTGACATGGCGTGGAGTGTAACGGCCCCGCCCCGACAAGAACATGGCAACTCAAACATTGCCCCTCATGTCCATGGGAGCGACACAAGTGAAGCTCGCTGAACAACTCACCGGAACCATCCCTCCTGAGATTATCGGAGTCGGTACCTCGGTACCTCCGACGACGTACACCCAGGAGGAGATCCTCAAGGAATTCAGCATCACTGATCCCCGCGTGAGGTCAGTATTTCTGAACGGTGCGATTGAGCGCCGGGGCCTGGTACTGCCTCCGCGCCAGGAGGACGGTTCACGCGGTATTGAAACGCAGGGGGAACTCCTCAAGAAGCACGTCGCGAACGGCATTGCGATGGGCCGAGAGTCGGTTGAAGCCTGCCTCAAGGACGCGAACGCGACGCTCGCGGATGTTCGTTACCTGTGTTGCGTAACCTCGACCGGCTTCATCACGCCCGGCTTCACTGCACTGCTCATCAAGGAGCTCGGCATCAGCCGGCACTGCTCCCGCCTCGATGTGGTCGGGATGGGGTGCAACGCGGGCCTCAACGCGCTGACGGCGGTCTCGGGATGGGCCGGCGCACATCCCGACGAGCTCGCACTGATGGTGTGCATCGAGGTGTGCTCAGCCGCCTACATTTTCGACGGCACCATGCGCACATCCGTTGTCAATAGTCTGTTCGGTGACGGCTCGGCCGCCGTCGCCGTCAGGACGGCGGGCCCGGACACACAGACGCATGTCGTGCCGCGTCCGCGACTGTTGAAGTTCTCCAGCTGCATCATCCCCGAAGCCGTGGATTCGATGCGTTACGACTGGGATGACGATCAAGGTAAATTCAGCTTCTACCTCGACCCTGAAATTCCCTACGTGGTCGGCGCCCATGCAGAACTCTCGGTCGACCGACTTCTTCATGGAACCGGCTGGCGTCGCTCCGACATATCCCACTGGATTGTTCATTCTGGCGGCAAGAAAGTGATCGACGCCGTGCGCATCAACCTGGGACTGACGCGCCAACAGGTCAGACATACAACGGGAGTCCTTCGTGATCACGGGAACCTGTCAAGTGGTTCGTTTCTCTTCTCCTATCGGCGGTTGGTCGACGAATCGGTCGTCGAACCCGGAGACCGAGGGATATTCATGACCATGGGGCCTGGGTCGACGATTGAAATGGCCCTGGTGGGCTGGTGACCAAAGAAGGAGTGCAGCTGATGCAGAAGACCGTCGACCTGGGTAATCCGCCGGCCGACCTCGCGATCACACTGGAAGTCGATGGAACTCGGACGCTTGCAGAACTGACTGCTGCGCTCAACGGGATCTGCGAACAGGCGGAGGACCGAAAAGGTGAGCACGTCATCGTCGTTCTCCGGTTAGAGGCGTCCGCCACTGAGTCACGGGCCTGGCCCGGCCCGGCCGGCATTCAAGAAGTCAATCGCTGGGAGCGCGCGGTACGTCGTCTGGAGAGCCTCGCTGCCATGAATATCGCCGTCGGGCGTGGTGCGTGTGGCGGGCCGGCGTTGGATCTGCTGCTTGCTGCGGACTTCCGTATCGCCACGCCGGATCTGCTGCTGAGGCTGCCCGTCAACGACGGCCACTTCTGGCCCGGCATGGCGCTGTACCGACTCGTGCAGCATCTCGGCCTGTCACGTGCCCGCCAGATCGTTCTCTGGGGCGGCGACATCCCGGTGGCCAGGGCTCAGGAACTGAGCCTGGTCGACCAGATTGCCGACGACATCACAGCCGCGGTGCACACCGCGACCGTTCTGATGGGTCGCATCTCCGACCAGGAACTCGCTGTACGGCGCCGGCTCCTGCTGGAGGCTTCCTCCGCCGACTACGACGACGCCCTGGGAGTCCAGCTGGCGGCATGTGACCGGGAGTTGCGTCGCCTACGGGACGCGGCCGATGGCGCCATCGATGACCGGGAGTCCCGCGAATGAGCCCTCGACTCGCCTCGGCCCGCCTCTCATGGGACGTGCCTGCCCCAAAGTTCACGGGCGTACTGAGGACCGACGCCGCCCTGCTCACCGCCTATGTGCAGGCGGGAGAGCACCACTTGGGGCTCCTGCCTCCGCGACCTCACCGTGCCGGCGATCAGCAGCCCGGAGCCGAGCACATCCTGGCGCTGACCCGCGCCGCACGCCGGGCCTTCATCACCCTGCACACCACCGAGATCTACGACCAGCTCACGGATGACCGCACGCGGTACCTGCGAGTCGACGCTCTCCTGGCTGCCGCAGCGGAGAGCTTTCCGGGGCTGGTGCCGGATCAGGCTCAGGTGGTCGCTGAAGCAGCACGGATCCAGGCACACAAGGACGGACGGGAAGTAGATCAGGCAATGTTCTGCGGAGCCGTGCTGCGCTCTGCGACCGCGGGTACCCATCTGATCGAGGCCATGCTGCTGCCGACGGCCGGGGCCTGCGAACTCTTGGAAGAGTTCCGCAGAGTCGGCCGGATCGCGCTGAGCACCGTCGTGGTCGAGCGCAAGGGCCAGGCCGCCTACGTCACTTTTCGCAACGCCCACTGCCTCAACGCCGAGGACAACCGGCTGATCGCCGACCTGGAAACTGCGGTTGACGTGGTCCTGCTCGACGATCAGGTGCGTGTCGGAGTACTGCGCGGAGGGGAGGTGGATCACCGCCGCTACGCAGGCAGACGCGTCTTCAGCGCCGGGATCAATCTCAAGGATCTGAGGAACGGTGACATTTCGTTCGTGGATTTCCTCCTGGGCCGGGAGCTCGGCTACATCCATAAGATGGCGCGGGGCTTGCTCGTCAACCCGGCTGAGGCCGCCTGGGCCGACCGATGCACGTCGAAGCCCTGGGTGGGCGCCGTCGAGTCCTTCGCCATCGGCGGTGGCATGCAGTTGCTGCTTGTGCTCGATCGCGTCATCGCGGAGAGCGAGGCCTTCTTCTCACTTCCGGCCGCCGAGGAAGGCATCGTGCCGGGCCTTGGAAACCTACGGCTCACACGCATGGTGGGGACTCGGCTCGCCCGGCAGATCATTCTGCAAGGCCGGACCATTCACGCCAAGGACCCGGAAGCCTCGCTGATCTGCGATGAAGTCGTGTCATCCTCCGGAATGGAGAGTGCGATCGACCGGGCTGTGCAGGAGCTCAGCGCACCCGCGGTCGCGGCCAACCGCAGCATGTTGTTTCTTGCTGAGGAACCTTTGGACCTCTACCGCACATACCTGGCCGAGTTCGCGATAGCCCAGGCAAGTCGTGCCTACAGCCCCGACGTCCTGGACAAGGTCGAACGGCGGTGGCAGCAATCACAGACCCGGAATTGAGCCCCCCAGTGCCTTCGCTCTCCCTCGATCAACTGCACGACTCCCTCAGCGATCCTCTTCTCGGGTCCATCAGCTTCCTCAACGAGGTGATGGGACGCTACCCGGACGCCATCTCCTTTGCGCCGGGCGCACCACACCCCTCCATTTTCACGGAGATCAATATTGACTCCTACACCCGGCGATTCATCGCGCATCTCGTACAAGGGCGGGGTCTGACGGAAGCTCAGGCGCGTCGGACGATGTTCGAGTACGGCCCCAGCCGTGGCCTCATCAACGACCTGGTCACGGATGCACTGCGGCGCGACTACGGGATGGACATTGATTCCGACTCGGTGGTCATCACTGTCGGCGCACAGGAAGGGATGCTCCTTTCCCTTCGCGCTCTGTGCGCAAAACCGCAGGATGTCCTCGCCGTCGTCAACCCATGCTTCGCGGGCATCGCCGGTGCGGCTCGGGTGCTCGGACTCCCCGTCATTGGTATCGATGAATCCTCCGCGGGAGTTGATCTGGATGCCTTGCGCCAGGAGTGTCGGGCCGCACGTCATCGCGGACAGCGCATTCGTGCCTGTTATGTAGCCCCGGACTTCTCCAATCCAGGCGGCAGCCGCATGCCGCTGGAGAACCGCCGCAGCCTGCTGGAACTGGCGGAGCGGGAGGACTTCTACGTCCTTGAGGACAACGCCTACGGTTTCACTGCGCCCACCGCCGCCGAGATTCCGCAGCTCAAGGCCCTGGACGTCGGCCGACGCGTGGTACACATCGGAACGTTCGCCAAGGTGTGCTTCCCCGGCTCGCGGGTCGGCTACGTAGTCGCCGACCAACCGGTCCAGGCCGCCGGCGGAACCCAACTGCTGGCGCATCACCTTGCCGCACTGAAAAGCATGGTCACAGTCAACACGTCACCACTGGGCCAGGCGGTGATCGGCGGCATGCTCCTTGAGCATGGCGGTTCCTTGCTTGAGTTGAGCAGCAAGAAAGCAGCCCTCTACCGACGCAATCTCGCCCATCTCTCCCACGCCCTGGACCAGAATCTCGGAGACGTCCACCCCAGCATCCGATGGAATCGCCCCGAAGGCGGATTCTTCATCCGCATGGAAATCCCCATGCGTGCGGACATGAATCTGCTTGAGGTATCGGCCGCAAAGTATGGCGTGCTCTGGACCCCTATGAGCCAATTCTATCTGGGATCCGCCGGAGACTGCGAAATGCGTCTTTCGTGCAGCTATCTCACGCTGGAGGAGATCGATGAGGGGGTGCAGCGCCTCGCAAGTTTCCTGAAGAAGGAAACATCGCAGCCTCGTCGCTAACACACAGCCGAGCAGGAGCGGGAGAATTGCGTAGCATTTACATCTCGTCCATCCGATATGTCTATGGTGAGCGCCGAAAGGTATCCGAGCTCGCCGGCTCGATCCAGACAGATATTCAGCCGCTGGTGGAGGAGATTGTCCATTTCCGCGAGAGTGACTCGGAAATCAAAGAGCTGGCACGGGATGCGGCTGCACAAGCGCTGGCGGGTGCCGGAAGGGAGCCTGATCTGATTGTCTATGTCAGCGAGAACGACCCGGACAGCTCCGCATCCCTGGCTCATCTCGCGGATCGCCTGGACCTTCCGACGACCGAGTACCTCGCCGTCTCCGGCCACGACTGCGGCAACCTGGCACCAGCACTGCGGATGGCGGGCGACGCGCTGCACTCAGGCCGACATCAGAGGGTGCTGCTGATTCTGGCCGATCGAGCGCCTTCGCAGCGCCGCATCATGGCGAGCGGCTTGTCCGTCTTCAGCGACAGTGCTGTTGCCTGCCTGATCACGGCTGCTCCTGAAGGGCCCGGGCAACAGCTACGGATAGACGCTGTGGTGCAGCAGACCATCGTCCAGCAGAACGGCCACCCAACGACACAGGACGGGGTGATGGCCACGGTCGGAGTTGCCTCCAAAGCCATGCAGGCACTTCTGACGACTCTGGGCGTTGAACGCGAGGAGTTCGAGTACGCCGTGTTTCCCAATTACCGACCCGCAGCGCAGAGGTTCTTGATGGCGGCTTTGAAGCTGCCGGCGGACAAGCTGTTGCTCGGTCCCATCACCGAATTGGGGCACTGTTTCTCCGGAGACATCCTCATCACACTGCACCGGCGCGCCGGCTCAGGCGCACTCTGCGTGGGGCAGAAAACCCTTGCGTCAGTCAGTGGACCGCATTCTTGGGCGTCAATGGCCGTCACCATCGTTCAAGGATCCCCGGAAGAGGGGAACACGTCTTCGCCCCGCCGGCAGTAACAACGATCCGACAGATTTTCTCAACGTGGACCGAAAACGACGAGGCAATCATGGACATCTATTCTGTCACCCCGGAATCGAGTAGCCCGCACCACACTTTTCAGCAAGATTTCCTCACTCGGGTGCGCGACACCTCTCTTCAATGCGAGCTGGCCGGCTGGTCAGGGATCTTGGTCCCGCATAATCTGCATGAGGTCGACCCCTGGATTGTCGCGGCGTATCTGGGGTCGGTGACCCGGACACTGATTCCACTCATCGCTGTGCAACCCTCCTCGTTGCCTCCTCAGACTGCCGCCTCGATGGCCGCTGCGTACGCAGCGCTCTACGGCCGACCCTTGCATTTCAATCTGGTCGCGGGCGCACGGGACGATGAGCTCCGACAGACCGGTGACACCCTGACACATGATGAGCGTTACGAGCGCATGCGCGAGTTCGGACGCATCCTCCGTTCGCTTCTTCAGGGAAAGACCGTCGACCTGGAAGGCAGCCACTACCAGTTCCGCAATTTCAAGCTTGAGCCGCGGCCTGACGTCCTCTCAGAGTGCAAACTGTTCGTCGCCGGCTCTTCTCCTGCCAGCGTCAGCGTTGCGAAGGACATCGCCGACGTAGTGGTCACTCACCCCGCTCCGTACGAGGAATGGGTAGAGACATTCCTCAAGCCATTGCGCGCGGAGGGCTACACGGGAGAGTTCGGTATCCGAATCGGCTTGATACCTCGGGATGATCGGGCAGAGGCCTGGCGTATCGCGTACGACCGCTTCCCGCAGACCTGGCGCAGCAGACAGGAGACACTCCTGAAAACGCGATCACAGAGTGCATGGTCACGCCAACTGGCCACACAGTCAGTCGCGGAAGAAGAAGTCGGAGCCGACGGTATCGGTAGCGACCCCTACTGGCTCGGGGCTTTCCGAAGCAGTCGCGCGAGCGCTCCCTTCCTGGTCGGCTCGCACACCGAGGTGGGCGAGCGGCTCGGTCAGTATGTGCGTGCCGGGGTGGGGCATTTACTGCTCAACGGTAGTTACGAGAACGACTACAGCGATATATCTCGTGCGGTAGCGGAAGTTCAGCTCAGCACTGCCGGTACAGAATCTCTGGACGATCAATAGGAAGCGCGAGGCATGTCACAGATACGCGAACACGTGGCCAAGATCTGGATGAACCTTCTCAAAGTCGAGGAAGTGGCCGACGACTCGGACTTCTTCGACAGCGGCGGAACCTCGATCACCGCTGTCTACTTTGCCGCTGACATTCAGGACGAGTGTCAGCTCGCTGTCGACGCGGTCGAAGTTATTCTGAACCCCAAGTTCGGCGAACTTGTAGCTCTCGTTCGAGAGCGATCCGCCGAACAGAAGAGGAAGGGAGTGTGACGTGGGCGCCACCCCTGGAAAACTCGTGCCGGTGGATTACGACGGGCGAATTGCGGTTACTCCGAATCAGGAGGAACGGCTCCGAGCCAACGGAGCCCGTAAATTCCTGGTGATGGGAAACCTGAGATTATCGGGGATGCTCAATGTGACCGCTCTTGAAGAATCACTGATTCGTCTTCTGTCTCGGCACCGGTATCTCGGGGCTACCTTTGGTCTTGATTCCGCTGGGCATTACTGCACAATGCAACATGCTCCGCACATACGTCTCAGGCGGATGAAAGTACCGGATGACATCCCGGTTTCCGGGCGCTACGAGGCGGGGCTCAAGCTCGTCTCGGATGTGGCAGGTGAGCCGTTCAATATTCTTGGCGAGCCTCTGTTCCGGGCCGTGCTCATCGAATTGAGCAGCACAGATCACCTCCTCAGCATCACCATGGACCATGTTCTGTCGGACGGTCTTTCGCGCGATATCGTGCTGCAAGATCTTATTCAGCTGTACAGACAGGCGGTAGGGCACGAGGGAGGCGCCCTGCCTGATTCCCCGTTCGGGTTCCCTGACTATGCGACATGGCTGATGAACTACCTGCGAGGGCCCGCCGGTTCAGCAGCCGTAAAGGAATGGAAGGACCGCTTGGCGGGAGTGGGGCCAATTCCTCACTCCCGCCTGATGGACCCTGACGCCCCTGGCGGGGAGCCGCGTGGCGCCTGTCTCGGTATTTCGGTGAAGGGGAGTGCCAAATCGAGACTGGGAGCCGCGCTGAGGAGCGAGCACCTGACGACGGGCACGCTGGCCGCAGCGGCACTGAAGGTTGCGGTGGCGGGAATGCGGAGGGAGCAGGGCGATTCAGATCCCGGTGATGTCGCGATCATGGCGTCGGCGGAGAATCGCGCCGTGCGGGAAATCCGAAATGCGGTGGGATATTTCGCCACGCCGATCACGCTTCGAACCGACCTCACGGGCAACCCGACGGTGCTCAAGTCGCTGAAATTGATGCAAGAGACATCTTTCCATGCGCTGAAGCACCAGCAAGTTCCCCATTCACTGCTCGTGCAAGAAATGGATGCGTCCCTCTATGGCGTGAGGCATGCGGCGGACCTGGACTCTGCGCCGCCATATGTCAACTTCGACCATGCGACGATCGGTACAGCCCGGACCGAGAAGGCCGGCAATCTGCTGATCTCACCCTTCAGTCTGCCGAATCCCTCCATTTCCATTCCGCGCGGCGGTATACGGATACAGTCCCTGGAATCGGCTGAAGAGTTCCGATTTGAGATCTATTATCGGGGGGACAGGTACGGTTCGCCTTGGATTCAGCGGATGCTTGAGCGTGCAGGAAGATTCATAGACCTCGCGGCATCTGCCCCCTGGAGTCCGGTGGAAACCGTGATGGGGTAGCCCGGACGGGCGCGGATGACAAGCAAGTGCGGTGCGATCACGTTCGTCACCGGCATGAGGACACCTAATGTAATGCGCCGGAAATCAGAGGCGAAAGCAGCTGAGTGCTGTCCCGCAATTCCTGGTGGATCGGCGTGCGGCGCCGGATGCGGTGCGTCGCAGGGCGAGGGACGCCCGAATGCTGGATGTGTTCGGGCGCCCTGCCGACGCGGCGAGGTGCCGTAGCTGTCGTCGTGCGCCCGCTCCAGGAACTTTTCAGGGACTTTTCAGGGACTTTCAGCGCTGCCAGAGGGGCATGGGAGGGACTCTCAGCCGCCTCAGAAGCAACAAGGATCACAAAGGGCCTCCGACGCGGGTCGGAGGCCCTTCTTGGTGCAAAACCGCAGGTGGCGGCAGACGAGTCGGGCTGTACGCCGGGTTCTGTCGCCCGGTCGCCTCGCGGCGGCCGGGGAGACGGCCATCCATCTAGGACCGGCATTGCTGCCGGTCTCGTGCGGTCTACCCGCGAACTCGGGCGGGCAGCCCTCGAACATTCGCGCAGGGCCGTCCTGAGACGGCCCCTCTTGACCTTGCTCCGGGTGGGGTTTACCTAGCCGCCTGAGTCACCTCAGGCGCTGGTGGTCTCTTACACCACCGTTTCACCCTTACCGGGGACCGAAATCCCCGGCGGTCTGTTTTCTGTGGCACTGTCCCGCGGGTCACCCCGGGTGGCCGTTAGCCATCACCCTGCCCTGTGGAGCCCGGACGTTCCTCGGGGAGATCCGAGGATCCCCACGCGGCCGTCCGCCCGGCTCGTCTGCCGTGCCGACCATGCTACCCGGCCGCCGGGGGGCGCCGAACGGGACCGCGCTCAGATGAGTTTCCCGGTCTCCAGGTCGAAGGCGAACGGCGCCGGGAGCGTGAGCCGCTTACCGAACGGGATCGTGCAGTGCTGGCGGTAGTCGTCGCCTTCCGGATCGCTGAACAGCGTCACCGAGGACTGTTCGCGGTCCACCAGAAGGCAGAGCGGGATGGGGCCGCGGGCGTAGCAGTGGCGCTTGTCCGTGCGGTCCGCCCGGGGCTTGGTCGAGGTGACCTCGACGACGAGGGCCACCCCCTCGCACGGCATCCAGGGGTCGGCGCCCCGGTACAGACGAAGTTCGGTGGGGGCGAAGGTGCTGCCGGGAATGACGTGGTTCTCGGGACAGCGTCCACCGCTTGCCAGCTTCAGTCCCTTGTTCCCGGAAAAGTCCATATCGGTCCGGGCCAGTCTGATCACCTGCTTCATGATCAGACTGATGTAGTCCTCGTGGTCCCCGTCCGGCGGCGGCGTCACGACAATCTCCCCCTCGATCAGCTCGGCCCGGAAGCCCTCCGGCGTATCCAGCGCCAGGAAGCCCTCCAGCAGGACGTCCGCCTGCGTGAGCGGTTCGTGCGGCATGGCAGTCATGTCACGCCCCTTCCCCGGTCGCCCGCCAGATTGGGGCATCGTTCGACCCGCCGTCCGTGAGATGGGATTGCGCCCCTCGATCGTGGCACAGGCGGGTACGGAGTTCACGGACACCGAGGGGTGCGGTGAGTGCTTGACCTTGTCGCAGCGTCAAGGTTTCTACTGGCCGTATGCGTATCGGAGAGATCGCCGCGCTCGTCGGGGTCACCTCACGGACGATCCGGCACTACCACCACATCGGCCTGCTTCCCGAGCCCGCGCGCCGGACCAACGGCTACCGCTCGTACGGCGTGCGGGACGCCGTGGTGCTGGCCCGGATCCGGCGGCTCAGCGAGCTGGGGCTCGGGCTGGACGAGGTGCGGGACGTGCTCGGGGACACGGAGGGGCGTGAACTCATGGAGGTACTGGCCGAGTTGGACGCGGATCTGGCCCGGCAGGAGGCCGGGATCAGAGAGCGGCGGCGTCGGCTGGCCGCGTTGCTGGAAGCGCCGGTCTCCGACGCGGAGACCGTGCCGGACGCGCTCGCCGAGCTGCTGGGCACGGGGCCGCCGACCGGTTCGCCCTCGGCCGACCGGGATCGCGAGCACCTGACGCTGCTGGACGCGGCGGGCATGGGCGGTGAGGTCCGGGGCGCCTTGATGAGGCTGGCCGAGGACCCGGCCGTACCCGTGCTGTACGAGCGGCTGGACGCGTTGGCCGGGGCGCCGGTGGGCGATCCGCGGATCGTGCGGCTCGCCGCCGATCTGGTGGCCGCCGTGCCGGGCGAGGTGCTGGCGGCGATCGGTTCGGACGGGCCGGTCGTTCCGGGGTTCGGGGAGGCCCTGCTCGACGACTGGGCGCCCGCCCAGGCCGAGGTGGTGCGCCTGGTGATGGCCGGTCTGGCCGAGCGCGTGGCGGGGACCGGCAATGAAGCGGGCACGAAAGACAACGGGAGTACGGGAGACGAGGGGAGTACGGGATGAGTGTGCGGGTCGGTCGGTGGGCCCTGGGGGGCGTGATGGTGGCCGAGGTGGTGCTGGTGGGCAGCCTGGCGGCCGGGGTCCGGGTGCCGGCGGCGGTGCTGCTCGGGGCCAGGGTGTCGGCAGCGGCGATGCTCGGGGTCGAGGCCGTGGTCCTGGGGCGGCTCCTGCGTGCGGGACGCCGTGCCGGGCTCGGGTGGCGGGACGCGTTGGCGGCGGCGCTGCGCACGGTCGTACCGGAGCGGGCGCGCCGGCTCGCCGCGCACGAGATGCGCACCCTGCACAGTCTCGGGCTGTGGCTGCGGGGACGGCGGCACGGTGTTCCCATGGGTGCCGTCGCCGTCGCGTACACGGGCCCGCAGACCGCGATGATGTACGGCCTGCTCTTCGTCTCCGTGATCGAGACGGTGATGCTGGCACTGCTGATCCCCTGGCCCCTCGTGCACGGGATTCTGCTGGTGCTGGACGTGTACGGGGTGGTGTTCGTCCTGGCGCTGCACGCCTCGTGCGTGACCCGGCCGCATGTGGTGGACACCGACGGGGCACTGCGGCTCCGCTACGGCGGTCTCTTCGATCTGCGGATCCCCGCCGACGCGGTCGCCGGGGCGCGGGTCGAACGGCGGTTCCCCGAGGGCGGTCCGGTGCGGGCGGGCGCGGACGGGGTACTCGATCTCGTCGTCGGCGGGCAGACCACCGTGAGCGTGGAGCTGACCGCTCCGGTGGAGTTCGTACGGCCGCTGGGGAAGCGGGGCCTGGCGCGGGCGGTCCGGTTCCACGCGGATGATCCGGGCGCGGTGGTGGCCGCGCTCGGACGGGGGCGCAAGGACGCCGGGTGACCGCGCTCGGACGGGGCCGGGAGACGGGTACCGGGGCTGGGGCCGGGGTCCAGGTCCAGGTCCGGGAGCCGGGGCCGAGGTCGGGGCCGGGGCCGGGGTCCAGTGCCGAGGGCCGGAAGCCGGGGCCGGGGTCCAGTGCCGAGGGCCGGGTACCGAGTACCGGGGCCAGGGCCGGGTACCGGAAGGCCGGGGCACTCGGCATCCTCACGCCTCAGCCCTCACGCTTCATGCCTCACGTCTCACGCCTCACGCCTCACGCCTCACGCGGGGGCGAAGAGCACCTTCGACGAGCCGGGGTCCGCCTGGGTCAGCCTGACCCGCAGCCGCTCCCCCAGCGGGAGTTTCGTGTCGCCGCCGTCGATCCGGGCGACCACCGCCGGGTCGTCGATGTGGACGGTGCCGGTGGTGGGTTCCTGGTCCGCCACGTCGACGACGTACGCGTCGAAGATCTCGCCGATCCGGTCCTTGAGCAGCGCGGCCTCGACCAGGTCGACGCACTCGCGCTCGACGGTGTTGGCGCGTCTGGTGCCGTCCGCCATCTCCTTCGGCAGGCCGGGCAGCGCGGCGCGTACCCACTCCGGCGGTTCCCGTTCCGCGACGGCGGCCAGGCACAACTCGGCGGCGTACCGGTCCACCAGGCGGCGCAGCGGGGCGGTGCAGTGCGTGTAGAGGTCGGCGACGGCGGCGTGGACGGCGGGGGTGGGGAGTTCACCGTGGTCGAAGACGGTGTAGCCGGCGCCGCGCAGCAGGGTGGTGCACTCCTGGAGGAACGCGGCGTGGTCGGCCCTGCCCGGGTCGAGGGAGCGGACGACCTGGGCGTACGGGACGTGGTGCGGCCAGTCGATGTGCAGTGCGTCGGCCGAGCGGCGGAGCCGGGCCACGGCGCCGTCCGGGGCGACCGGCAGCGTGCGCAGGATGCCGGTGCCGGTCTCGGCCATGAGGTGGGCGGCGGCCATGCCGGTCAGCAGGGAGAGCTGGGCGTTCCAGCCGTCGGCGGGCAGCGGGGCGCGGAATTCGAGGCCGTACGTGCCGTCGTGCGCGACGATCTCCTGCTCGGGCACGTTGAGGGAGATGCCGCCGCGGACGACCTCCTGCTCCTCGCGGAGCCGTCCGATGTCGCGGAGCAGGGCGAGGGACTCCTCGGCGGTGCCGGTGTCGATCTGCCGCTGGACGCCCGCGTAGTCGAGTTTGGCGCGGCTGCGAACGAGGGCCCGGCGCACCGAGGCGGCGACGACCCCGCCCTCGGTGTCGAGGTCGATCCGCCAGAGCGCGGCGGGGCGGGTCTGCCCCGGCAGGAGGCTGGCCGCGCCCTCGGAGAGCAGGGTGGGGTGGAGCGGCACCTTGCCGTCGGGGAAGTAGAAGGTCGTCACCCGGCGGTGGGCCTCGGTGTCGAGCGCCCCGCCGGGGCGTACGAAGGCGGCGACGTCGGCGATGGCGTAGTGCACCCGGTAGCCGTGCCGGCGGCGTTCGAGGTGCATGGCCTGGTCGAGGTCGGTCGAGGTGGGCGGGTCGATGGTGAGGAACGGCAGGTCCGTCGCGTCCTCGTGGGCCGATACCGCCGGGTCCTTCGCCGCCTGTGCCGCTTCGGCGAGGACCTCGGCCGGGAAGTCGTGAGGAAGGCCGAGCTCGGTGCGCAGTTCGCGCAGGGACGCCCTCAGCGGGGTGTCGGCCGGCCCGGTCATGCGGAGATGGCGGCGGGGCATGGACCGAGCGTAGGTCGGGGCGGGACGGGCGGCATCCCGGGCGGCGGCGTGGGAGACGACGTGGCCGGGCGGCGGGCCGGACGACCGGGTGGTGGCGCGGAAGCCGGCACGGCCGGACAGCGGCCCGGGCGGCGGCGTGGCCGGACGGCGACCCGGACGACCGGGTGGCGGCGCGGAGACCGGCGCGGCCGGACACCGGCCCGGGCGTCCCGGGCGACGCGGCCGGCGGCGGCGTGGCCCGGTGGTGGCGTGGCCGGGCGGCGGACCGGGCGGGCGCGCCGTCCCCGTACGCTGGCGCGGGGGAACCGGTCCCGCCCCCGACCGTGCGTACGAAGGAGAACCGCCGTGCTCGTGCTGTTGCCGCCCTCCGAAGGAAAGGCCGCCTCGGGGCGCGGTGCTCCCCTGAAGCCGGAGTCGCTGTCGCTGCCCGGCCTGGCCGAGGCGCGGGCGGCGGTGCTCGACGAGCTGGTCGAGCTGTGCACGGCGGACGAGGAGAAGGCCCGCGAGGTGCTCGGGCTGAGCGAGGGGCTGCGCGGCGAGATCGCGAAGAACGTGGAGCTCCGGACGGCCGGGACGCGTCCGGCCGGGGAGATCTACACGGGAGTGCTGTACGACGCGCTGGACCTGGCCTCCCTGGACACCGCGGCCAGGCGGCGGGCCGGGAAGTCGCTGCTGGTCTTCTCCGGGCTGTGGGGCGCCGTGCGGGTGGGCGACCGGATTCCGTCCTACCGCTGCTCGATGGGCGTGAAGCTGCCGGGGCTGGGCGCGCTCGGGGCGTACTGGCGTGACCCGATGGCGCGGGTGATGCCGGAGGCGGCCGGCGACGGGCTGGTCCTGGACCTGCGGTCCTCCGCGTACACCGCTGCGTGGAAGCCGAAGGGCGAGGTGGCGGAGCGCACGGCGAGCGTGCGGGTGCTGCACTCCCAGCTGGTGGACGGGGTCGAGAAGCGGTCGGTGGTCAGCCACTTCAACAAGGCGACGAAGGGGCGGCTGGTCCGCGACCTGCTGGTCTCCGGCACGCGTCCGAAGGGGCCCGCGGAGCTGGTGGAGGCCCTGCGCGAGCTCGGGTACACGGTGGAGGCCGAGGTTCCGGCGCGGGCCGGGCGGGCGTGGTCCATCGATGTCGTGGTGACGGAGATCCACTGAGCCGACGGCCTCCTCACGGCGGGCACCGTCGCATCGCGCGCGTTGCATCATGCGCAACGCTCATTGCGTACGGTGCGTTCGGCGCGGCAAGATGAGCGCATGACCTCCTCTGTGCTGGACCTCGCCCCCGTCGTGCCCGTAGTCGTCCTGGAGGACGCCGCCGACGCGGTGCCGCTCGCCCGGGCCCTGGTCGCGGGCGGCCTCCCGGCCATCGAGGTGACGCTGCGCACCGCCGCGGCACTGGACGCGATCCGGGCGATCGCGTCCGAGGTGCCGGACGCGGTGGTCGGCGCCGGCACCGTGATCTCCGGGCGGAACGTCTCCGACACCGTCGCCGCGGGCGCCCGGTTCCTGGTCAGCCCCGGCTGGACGGACCGGCTGCTGGACGCGATGAAGGCCTCGGGGGTGCCGTTCCTGCCGGGCGTCTCCACGACGTCCGAGGTGGTCGCGCTGCTGGAGCGCGGGGTCACCGAGATGAAGTTCTTCCCGGCCGAGGCGGCCGGCGGCACGGCGTACCTGAAGGCGCTCTCCGCGCCGCTTCCGCAGGCCCGGTTCTGCCCGACCGGCGGCATCTCGCTCGCCTCGGCGCCGTCCTACCTGGCGCTGCCCAACGTGGGCTGTGTGGGCGGAAGTTGGATGGTCCCGGCCGATGCGGTCGCGGCGAAGGACTGGGCGCGGGTGGAGCGGCTGGCGAGCGAGGCGGCGGCGCTGCGCGGCTGATTCCCGCGCCGGCGGCCCCAGTTGTCCTCCCGCCCCGCTGCCCGCGGCACGGTTGTCTTCCCGGCCCGCCCCGCTCCCCCCGCTTCCCCGAACCGGGGCTCCGCCCCTACCGCAGGTGTGACGTGTCGTTCAGCAGCCTCACCGACGCGTTGCCGTCCGCGTAGTACGCCACCGCGGAGACCGAGGCCGCCGAGAGTTCCATCCGGAACATGGCCTCCGGCGGGGCGCCCAGTGCCAGCCGGACCAGGGTCTTGATCGGCGTCACATGGGTGACCAGCAGGACCGTGCGGCCCGCGTAGCGGGTGGTGAGGCGGTCGCGGGTGGCCGAGACGCGGCGGGCGACCTCGGCGAAGCTCTCGCCGCCGCCGGTGGGGGCCACCTTCGCGGAGGCCAGCCAGGCGTCCAGGTCGGCGCCGTACCGCTCCCGTACCTCGGCGAACGTCAGCCCTTCCCAGGCGCCGAAGTCCGTCTCGCGCAGGCCCTCCTCGATCCGGACCTCCAGACCGAGCCGGGCCGCCACCGCGGCCGCCGTCTCGCGGCAGCGGCGCAGCGGGGAGCTGACGATCTCCTCGACCGTGCCGCGGTCGGCCAGCGAACGGGCGATGCACTCGGCCTGGTGACGGCCGGCCGCCGAGAGTTCGGGGTCGCTGCCGCCGCTGCCGGAGAAACGCTTCTCCGGGGTGAGGGCGGTCTCGCCGTGCCGGAGCAGCACGAAGGTGGCGGGCGCCCCGAGATCGGGTGCCACGCCCCAGCCGACCTGCGGGGTCGCCGGGGAGGCCGCGGCCGGCCTGGAGGCCAGGGCCGCTCGGGCCTTCGCCGCGCCCGCCGCCGCGTCACCGGGCGGGCCGGAGACCGGCGGCAGGGCCGGGGCCGCCGAGGACCGGGGGGTGTCGAGGGAGGCCGTGGACGCCGACGGCTCCCACTGCCTGCCGCGCTTGCCCGCGTCCATCGCCTCGTTGGCGAGCCGGTCCGCGTGCTTGTTCTTCTCGCGCGGGATCCACTCGTACGTGACGGCGGAGGCCGGCAGGATCCTGGCGGCCTCCGCCGCGAGCGGCTTCATGTCGGGGTGCTTGATCTTCCAGCGGCCCGACATCTGTTCCACGACCAGCTTGGAGTCCATCCGGACCCGCACCTGGAGCGCGCCGTCCGCCGAGGCGTCCGGCACCAGCGCCTTCGCCGCCCGCAGGCCCGCGATGAGGCCCTTGTACTCGGCGACGTTGTTCGTCGCGACGCCGATGTACTCGGCCGCCTCGGCGAGGGTCTCCCCCGTCACCGGATCGATGACGACCGCTCCGTAACCGGCGGGCCCGGGGTTGCCCCGGGATCCGCCGTCGGCCTCGATGACGAACTGGCGCGGCTGGGTCATTACAGGCCCGACTCCGAGGTGCGGACCAGGATGCGGTGGCAGTTCTCGCAGCGCAGGACGGTGTCCGGGGAGGCCGCCTTCACGTCGTTGACCTCGGTGATGTTCAGTTCGAGGCGGCAGCCCTCACAGCGGCGCTGGTAGAGGCGGGCGGCGCCGACCCCGCCCTGCTGGGCGCGGAGCTTGTCGTACAGCTTCATCAGGTCGGCGGGGACGGAGCCGGCGACGACCTCGCGCTCCTTGGTGACGGTCGCGGCCTGCTCGTCGAGCTCCTTGGTCGCGGCGTCACGGCGGGCCGTCGCGTCGTCGGCCTTGGCCTGGACGGCGGAGACCCGGTCGGACAGTTCGGTGACGCGCTCCTGGGCGGACTCGCGGCGCTCCATCACTTCGAGGACGACGTCCTCCAGGTCGCCCTGGCGCTTGGCCAGCGAGGCGATCTCGCGCTGGAGGCTCTCCAGGTCCTTCGGCGAGGTGATCGCGCCGGAGTCGAGACGCTGCTGGTCGCGGGCGGCACGCTGGCGCACCTGGTCGACGTCCTGCTCGGCCTTGGTCTGCTCGCGGGCGGTGTCGCTCTCCTCGGTCTGCGAGGCGACCAGCAGGTCGCGCAGTTGCGCGAGGTCGTTGGTGAGCGACTCGATCTCGGCGTGCTCGGGCAGCGACTTGCGCCGGTGCGCGAGCTGCGACAGGCGTACGTCGAGGGCCTGGACGTCGAGAAGTCGGATCTGGTCGGCGGGCGCGGCGTTCAGTTGGGGGCTCCAGAAGAGTGGTGGGTGGTGGTGGTCCAGGGGTCGGTGACCTGCTTCGAGACATGGACCCGCAGGTCCCATCCGTGGCGGTCGGAAATCGCGTCGAGCTGGGCCGCGGCCTGCTCGCACCAGGGCCATTCGGTGGCCCAGTGGGCGGCGTCGATCAGGCCGAGCGAGGAGTGCTGGACGGCTTCGGAGGCCGGGTGGTGGCGCAGGTCGGCGGTGAGGAAGGCGTCGACCCCCGCGGCGCGCACCGCGTCGAAGAGGCTGTCGCCGGATCCGCCGCTCACGGCGACGGTGCGCACCGTCGCCGCCGGGTCACCGGCGAGCCGGATGCCCTGCGCGGTGGCGGGCAGCCGGGCTGCCGCGCGGGCGGCGAACTCGGCCAGGGTCTCCGGGTGGTCGAGCACGCAGATCCGGCCGAGGCCGCGCCGCCCCTTCGGGTCGGACGGGTCCGGTACGAGGGGGCCCTCGACGCGCAGGTCGAGCGCGCCGGCCAGGGCGTCGGAGACGCCCGGGTCCGCGGTGTCGGCGTTGGTGTGCGCGACGTGCAGCGCGATGTCGTGCTTGATGAGGGTGTGCACGACCCGGCCCTTGAAGGTGTCGGCCGCGACGGTCGTCGTACCCCGCAGGTAGAGCGGGTGGTGGGTGACGATCAGCTGGGCGCCGAGCCGGATCGCCTCGTCGGCGATCTCGTGGACGGGGTCGACGGCGAAGAGCACGCGGTCGACGACGGCGTCGGGGTCTCCGCAGACGGTGCCGACCGCGTCCCAGCCTTCGGCCCGCTCGGGCGGCCAGAGAGCGTCGAGCTCGGCGAGGACATCAGACAGACGGGGCACAAGCAAAGGCTACCTGCCCTCCGTGCCCCGTCGCCCATGGCTGTGGCGGTCCGCGCGGACCGCCACATTCTGCTCGGTGGCGGTTACTTCACGAGGTCGGCCCGGAGGTCGTCGAGGACCAGGTCCGCGGCCGTGACACCGAGGCCGAGGTACCAGGTCTCGTCGGAGACGTTCTTGGCCCGGCCCTCCTTGACGGCCTTGAGGTTCTTCCACAGCGGGTTGGCCTGGGTGGTGTCCCGCTTGGTGGCCTTCACGTCGCCGTAGACACCGGTGAAGATCCAGTCGGCGTCGGCCTCGTCGATCTTCTCCGGGCTGATCTCCACGGCGAGGTCGTCGATCTGCTGGTTCTTGGGCCGCGGCAGACCGGCGTCGTCGAGGATCGTGCCGATGAAGGACGCCTTGGCGTAGAGGCGGATGCGGTCCGGCAGGTAGCGGACCATGGAGATGGTCGGCTTGTCCGGGCCGATGTCCTCGCCGAGCTTCTTCGCCTTCGCCTCGTAGGCGCCGAGCTCGCTCTCGGCCTTGGCGGTCCTGTCCAGCGCCGCGGCGTTGAGGAGGTAGTTCTCCTTCCAGGTGAAGCCCGGGCGGATGGAGAACACGGTCGGCGCGATCTTGGAGAGCGCGTCGTACTTGTCGGCGGCGCGCAGCTGGCTGCCGAGGATCAGGTCGGGCTTCAGGCCGGCGATCGCCTCAAGGTTGAGGTTGTTGATCGTGCCGACGTTCTTCGGGTTGCCCGCGTCCTTCTTCAGGTACGAGGGGATGGCCGCGTCGCCCTCGGAGGGGGCGTAGCCGACCGGCTTCACACCCAGCGACACGACGTTGTCGAACTCGCCGACGTCCAGCACGACGACGCGCTTGGGGGCGGACTTGAGCTCCGTCCTGCCCATGGCGTGGGTGAGGGTCCGGGGGAACTGGCCCGCCTTGGCGTCCGTCCCGTACGCCGCCGTCTTCTTCGCGGCGTCGCCGAAGTCCTTGCCGCCCGTGGCGACGGCGGCCTTCTTGTCGCCGCCCTCCGACTTGGCCGAACCACCCGACTTGCCGTCGTCGCTCCCGCAGGCCGAGAGGGAGAGGGCGGCGGCCACCGCCAGGCCGACTGCGGCGGTACCGCGGCGACGAAGGGACATCACTTGCTCCATGGGTAAGGGTCACACAGGTATTGCTTAGGGCTGCCTAACCTTACGCACCCGCCTCGCGCCCAGCACAGCCACCCCCTCCTTCTCAGGAGAATCCGGGCATCGCCACCCTTATGTGTGAAGAGGCGGGTCTCGTGTTGTTCGGCAGGAAGTGCGAAAACTACCTTCGGTTGCCGGAGGTGACCAGTCCATGACTGTCTGTGCCATCGAGAACGAGACCGCGGAGGTGTCCGGGGCCTCCCCGGACGCCGAGGGCGCCGGGAACACCGGAGAAACGGTCCTGGAGGACGGCTCGCCGGACGAGCCGCCGGAAGGCCCCGGCGGACCGGGCGGCGCGCCCCCGGGGACGTCTCCCGCCGCGCTCGCCGGATCGCCTCCCGTCGCGCCCGCGTTCACGCTCTCCGCGGACGGCTCGTACGCGGCCCGGCTCGCGCTCGCGCAGGTGACGGCGGACCCGTCCGGTGGTGCCGCCGGGGCGGGCGAGGCGTGGTTCGTGGAGCGCTGGACGCTCGACGGGCACGAGCCGTACGCCGTGCCGCTCCCCCTGGACCAGCCGGAGGAGCCGGACTCCGAGGTGCTGCCGCTGGCCGACGGGCGGGTGCTGATCCGGCGCCGGGTGGCGGACCGGCACGCGGTGTCGCTGCTCTATCCGACCGGCCCGGGGACCGGCGAACTCCCGCTCGGGGCCGTCGAATGCGCGGAGCTGGCCCTGCTGCCGCCGTCGCCGGACGGCGTGAGCGCGTATGCGCTGTCGGCCGGTCCGCGCGCCAGCTCCGTCTGGCTGGTGGCGGGCGGCGCCTTCGGACCCGAGCTGGTCGCGGAGGTTCCGGGGCGCTGCTCCGGCGGTGTCTGGCTGGACCGGGCGGGCCGGATGCTGGCCCTGGACCGGGAGATGCCGGGCGGCGGCCCGGTCAAGGCGGTCGCCGTGGACCTGGAGCGCGGCGGCGAGGTGACGCCGCTGCTGCAGATCGCCCCGGACAGCAACGACCGGCTGCTGCTCGCCGACCCGGACAGCGGGCTGCTGCTGATCCGTTCGAACGCGCCGGGGCACGACCGGCTGGGGTGGGGGGTGCTCGGCAGCTGCCTGCCGGTGCGCTTCCCGGAGTGCCTGCGCCCGGCCGATGTGGCGGTGACGCCGTTCGCCGTGCAGCCGGGCCAGATGCTGATGCCGGAGAGCTGCGCGGTGGCGCTGCGGATCGACGGCTCGGCGGGCAGCTGGGTCGGGGTGTGGCGTCCGGCCGGACGCCGGCTGCATCAACGCGCCGCGCCCGCGGGGTGGCGGGCCGGACGCGGCGTGTGGACCCGGGACGGTGTGCTCAGACTCCCGTACGCCGACGGGGCCGTGGCGTGCGGTGTGGCCCTGCTGGAGGCACCGGCGGACGAGGTACCCGGCGCGTGGTCCTCGTCGGGATGCGGCGCGGGAAGCGGTATGCAACCGTCCGGCGGCGCCGTACCTCTACCCCTGTGCAAGCCGGTTCCACTGGGGCAGGCGCCTCTCACGGGGCGCATGGTGCCTGGTTAAAATCTGGGTCCGGGCCACGCAGTCGTGTCCGACGGTCGCCGGCGGTGACCGTGCGGGGGCGCGGCCGGCGTGATCGGCCCCGGGACACACATGCAAGCGATCACAACGGGGTGACTTCCCATCATGTCTGAAGCCCGAACCGACCCGACCCAGACGCGTCCGCAGGACGACGGCCGGGCCGAAGCCGGCGGCTACGGAAAGCACCGAGGGGGTGAGTCGATGGACGACACGTCTGCACAGCCGCACGGCCGCCACCGCCGCCCCTCCGAGGTGGACAGCCGGGCGGCCTGACCGCGCGGAACGGAGACGAACGAGGGACGGGTGGGCCCCGGCGGCCGGACGGCTGCCGGGGCCCACCCGTTTCCCCGATGCGGTGGTCAGCCCCGCTTCAGGCCGAGCACCTCGGCCGCGGCGAAGGTCTCGTTCGGCGGGCGGTCCTCGTAGTACGGCGAGATCAGCTCGTCGAGTTCACCGAAGGAGAACGTCTCCTTCGACGAGTCGAACTTCGCCGCCACCCTGGGGCGTTCGACGATCGCGACCATCCCGCCGTGCACCACGAGCAGCTGCCCGTTGACCTTGGCGGCGGCCGGGGAGGCCAGATAGCCGACCAGCGGCGCGACATGCTCGGGAGCGAGCGCGTCGAGCCGGCCGTCCGCCGGTTCCTGGAAGCCCGCGAAGACGTCCTCGGTCATCCGGGTGCGGGCCCGCGGGCAGATGACGTTGGCGGTGACGCCGTACCTGGCCAGGGCCAGGGCCGTGGAGGTGGTGAGGCCGACGATGCCGCCCTTGGCCGCCGCGTAGTTCGGCTGGCCCGCCGAACCGGCCAGGAACGCCTCCGACGAGGTGTTGACGATCCGTCCGTGCACCGGGCCGCCGGACTCCTTGGAGCGGGTGCGCCAGTGCGCGGCGGCGAAGTGCGTGGTGTTGAAGTGACCCTTGAGATGGACCCTGATGACCGAGTCCCACTCGTCCTCGGTCATCGAGAAGATCATCCGGTCGCGCAGGATGCCCGCGTTGTTGACCAGGATGTCGAGCTTTCCGTAGGTGTCGACGGCCAGCTCCACCAGGGCGCGGGCCTGTTCGTGGTCGGAGACGTCGCCGAGGTGCGCGACTGCCCGGCCGCCCGCGGCCCGGATCTCCTCGGCGACCTCCTCGGCGGGCGTCGCGGACGCCTCGCCGGAGCCGTCGCGGCCCGGCTGCCCGTAGTCGTTGACGACCACGGCCGCGCCCAGCCCCGCCAGTTCCAGCGCTTCGGCGCGTCCGAGGCCGCGGCCCGCGCCGGTGACGATCGCGGACATGCCGTCCAGGGGAAGTGACATCGGAATCTCTCCAGTCCTCTCGGGAGGGGCGGGTCGGGGATCAGAGCTCGACGCAGGTGCGCAGCGACTCACCGGTCCGCATCTGGTCGAGCGCGTCGTTGATCCCGTCGAGCCGCACCCGGTGGGTGATCATCGATTCGAGGTCGATCCGGCCGGCCCGCCAGAGCGCGATGGCCCGTTCGTACGAGCGGAGCACGTCGCCTCCCCCGTACATGGAGGGCAGGATCCGCTTCTCGTCGAAGAACAGCTCGAACATGTTGACCTGGAAGTTGTCGTCCATGGCGCCCGCGCCGACGATGCACAGGGTGCCGCCGCGCCGGGTGTTCTCGTACGCCGTGCGGGCGGTGGCCGACTTGCCGACGACCTCGAAGACGTAGTCGAAGCCCTCGCCCGCGGTGACCCGCTGTTTGGCGTCGGCGAACTCGTCGGGCGACACCGCCTCGGTCGCGCCGAACCGCAGCGCCGCCTCGCGCCGGGAGGCGACCGGGTCCACGGCCACGATCTGGGCGGCGCCCTGCACCCGGGCGCCCTGGATGGTGGAGATGCCGACGCCGCCGCAGCCGATCACGGCGACCGACGAACCGGCCTCCACCTTCGCGGTGTTGATCGCGGCGCCGAGCCCGGTGGTCACCCCGCAGCCGATCAGCGCGGCGATCTCGAACGGCACGTCGTCGGGGATCGGCACCGCGCAGCCCGCGCCGACGACGACCTCCTCGGTGAAGGTGCCGGTGCCCGCGAAGCCGAACACATCGCCGCCGGGGCGCTTGAAGTTGGGGGTGCCCGCGTTCATGAAGCCGGCCAGGCAGAGCTGGGTCTGGCCCCGTTTGCAGGACGGGCACGTCCCGCAGGCGGGCAGCCAGCAGACCAGCACCCGGTCCCCGGCGCTCAGTCCGGTGACGCCGTCGCCGACGTCCATGACCTCGCCGGCCCCCTCGTGGCCCGGGATGAACGGGGCGGGCTGCGGCAGCACCCCGCTCATCGCGGAGACATCGGAGTGGCACAGTCCGGTGGCCCGGATGCGGAGCCTGACCTTGCCGGGGCCGAAGCCCACCGCCTCAACGTCGTCGAGTACTTCGAGCTTGTCCTGGCCGATCTCGTGCAGTACGGCTGCGCGCATGGTGCGGCTCCTCTCATGGGCGGGTGGAACGTGGGCCCGCGGGCCTCTTGGAGTCGGTCCGGGGCGGTTCAGGAGTGTTCGACGAAGGTGTCGCCGAGGACGGGCGCGTCGTCCCGCTCCACGGCCTTCACCTCGACCCGTACCTGGTCCCCGGCGGTCCACATCTCGATGCGGAGGGTCTCGCCGGGGAAGACGATCCCGGTGAAACGGGTGCGGCAGGAGCGGATCCGGGTCACATCGCCGCCCAGGACCGTGTCGGTGACGGCCTTGAGCGTCATGCCGTAGGTGCACAGTCCGTGCAGGATCGGCCGGTCGAAGCCGGCCAGCGCGGCGAATTCGGGGTCGGCGTGCAGCGGGTTCCAGTCCCCGGACAGGCGGTAGAGCAGTGCCTGGTCCGGGCGGACGGGCCGCCGCACGATGTGGTCCGGGGCGACCTCGGGGCGGGCGACCCGTTCGGAGGGCCCGCGTTCACCGCCGAAGCCGCCCTCGCCCCGGACGTAGATCTGGGCGTCGTTGGTCCACAGCGGGCCCTCCTCGTCGGCGGCCTCGGTGCGCAGCACCAGCACGGCCGCCTTGCCCTTGTCGTACACCGCGGCGACCTTCGAGGTCTGTACGGCGCTGCCGCTCACCGGGATCGGCCGGTGCACCCGTACGCTCTGCCCGCCGTGCAGGACGGCGGCGAGGTCGATGTCGACGCCGGGCGAGGAGAGTCCGCCGACGACACCCATGCCGGCGCCCGCGACGGTGGCGAAGGAGGGCAGCACCTGGAGCCGGGACTCCAGTGTGTAGCGCAGCTCGTCGGGGCGGGTCGCGGCATCGGCCCGGTCGGGGTCGAAGCCGGCACCGATCCCGAGGTGGTAGAGCTGGACGTCCTTGTGGCCCCAGCTGATCCGGGTGGAGCGGGGTTCGGCGGCGAGAGCCTTTTCGGCATCAATGGGCATGGGAGAGCTGCTCCTTGATGGTGGGAAGACCTCGGCGCGGCCGTCCGCACCGTCGGCCGCACCGAGGTCGCGCGGGACCGGCCACCACGCCCGTTCTAGAACGCGTTCTAGCCGATGAACCCATGTATAACGCAGCACCCAGCAGTTGTGAAGACCGCTGCTGACGCTGCGTCAGATCCAGTCGGCGACCGGCGGCCCGGCCATGACATTTGTCATGGCGAAGTCCGTACACACCTGTCTGCCGGGGCCCGGCCGGCCTCCGTAACGTCATGTCCATGAAACAGACAACGGGGAACGGAGCCGCGGTGGAACTCACCGGGGTGGTCAAGACCTTCGGCCGGGCGGGGCGCAGCGTACGGGCCGTGGACGGGATCGACCTGTCCATCGGCCGCGGCGAGACCGTCGCCCTGCTCGGCCGCAACGGGGCGGGCAAGTCCAGCACCGTCCGGCTGCTGCTCGGCCTCGACCAGCCGGACTCGGGCACGGTCCGGGTGCTGGACCGGGACGCGGAGCACGCGGTGCGGGACGGTCTGGTCGGCGCCATGCTCCAGGACGGGCGGCCCATCCAGCGGGTCACCGTCCGTGAGCTGGTCGACTTCGTCGCCTCGACGTATCCGAAGCCGATGCCGGTCGCCGAGGCACTCGCGCTGGCGGGGGTGAGCGACTACGCGAACCGGCGCGTCGACAAGCTCTCCGGCGGCCAGACCCAGCGCGTCCGCTTCGCCGTGGCGCTGGCCGGCAATCCGGAGCTGATCGTCCTGGACGAGCCGACCGCCGCCCTGGACGTGGAGGCCCGCCGCACGTTCTGGGACTCGATGCGGGCCTACGCCCGGCGCGGCAACACCGTCCTGTTCTCCACCCACTACCTGGAGGAGGCGGACGAGAACGCCGACCGGATCGTCGTCATCGACCGGGGCCGGATCGTCGCGAACGGCACCGCCGACGTGATCCGCGGCTCGGCCGGCCGCGGCCTCGTCTCCTTCGATCTGGCGGGCGGTCCGACGGAGGGCCTGGAGCGGCTGCCCGGAGTGGTCACCGTGGAGGTGTCCGGGGACCGGGCGCAGTTGCACACCGACGACTCGGACGCCACCGTCCGGGAGCTGGCCCGCCTGGACGCGATCCGCGGCCTCCAGGTCTCCCGGATCACACTGGAGGACGCGTTCCTCTCCCTCACCGCACCCACCACGGCACCCGCGTCCGATTCCGAGAGGGAGACCGTCTGATGTTCCGCTACATCGTGCTCGAAATCCGCCGGACCCTGCGAGACGGCTCCTTCCTGATCTTCGGGACCGGTATGCCGGTGCTGATGTACCTGCTCTTCACCAACATCGGCGGCGGCAACGACGTCGACGGCTGGAAGACCGCCTCGATGGTCGGCATGGCCGCGTACGGAGCACTGGGCTCCGCCATGTCGATCGGTACCGGGGTCGCCTCCGACAAGACACTCGGCTGGCTGGAGCAGCTGCGGGTCACCCCGCTCGCGCCCTCTCAGGCGGTCGTCGGCCGGGCGATCAGCGGCTCGGTGACGGTGCTGCCGACGATCGTGACGGTGCTGCTGGCCGGCGGGCTGCTCAACGGGGTGCGGCTGGACGCCTGGCAGTGGATCGCGCTGGCACTGCTGCTGTGGATCGGCGCGCTGCCGTTCACCATGCTCGGCCTCGGCAACGGCTACCGGCTCACCCCGCAGGGCACCGGAGTGGTCAATGTGGCCTGCCTGATGGGCTTCGGGATCGTCGGCGGGCTGTGGTTCCCGCTGGAGCTGCTGCCCGGGTGGCTGCGCTCCATCGGCAGGTTCACCCCGGCCAACCGCTTCGCCGACCTGGGCTGGGCCACCACCGAGGGCCACGCGCCCGGCGCCGGCACCATCGCGGTGCTGTGCGGATGGCTCCTGTTGTTCGGTACGTACGCCGTGATCTCGTACCGTCGGTCCGCGAGGACCGTGTGACAGGAGTGGACATGCCCAGGAACCGTACGGGTACGCCCGGGAGCGGGCGGCCGCGCCGGTGGCGCCGGCGCAAGGGGGACGGCGAGCGGCGCCCGGGCCCGCCCGGCCCTTACGCCCTGCTGCCCTGGCTGCTGATGGGCCTGGGCTCCTTCTCCAACCTCTTCCAGGGCGAGGCGGCCAACCCCTGGCTCGGCGGTCTCGGGTTGCTCGCCTTCAACTCCCTCTACGTCTCCGTGGTGTTCCGCGGCTTCGACCGGAGGAAGCGGGAGAGCCCGGTGTCCTACTGGCTGCTCGGCGCGATGACCGCGGTCACCCTGGCGCTCGCGATCGGCTACGGCGGGAGCTGGCTGCTGTTCTTCCCGCTGCTCTCGCTGGCCTGCGGTGCCATCCTGCGCAACCGGCAGCTGGGGGTCGGCGTGCTCACGCTCGCCGTGGTCGCCACCGCCGTGGCGGTGTGGCGCAGCAACGGCAGCTCGGACCCGTGGACGATCGGTTACGGCACCTTCATCTCGGGCGCGGTGACGGCCGCGATACTCACCCTCGCGGAGACCGTGATGGAGCTGCGCGCCACCCGGCAGGAACTGGCCCGCTCCGCCGTCGAGAAGGAGCGGCTGCGCTTCTCGCGCGATCTGCACGATCTGCTGGGCCACACGCTCTCCGTGATCGTGGTCAAGTCGGAGGCCGCGCGCCGGCTCGCGCCCCGCGACATGGACGCGGCGCTCCTCCAGGTCGCCGACATCGAGTCCGTCGGCCGGCAGGCCCTCACCGAGATCCGTGAGGCGGTCACCGGCTACCGGGAGGGCAGCCTGGCCACCGAACTGGACCGGGCCCGCTCGGCGCTGACCGCCGCCGGGATCGAGCCGGTGGTCCGCCGCTCGGGCCCACCGCTCGCCCCGCAGACCGAGGCCCTGCTGGGCTGGGTGGTACGGGAGGCCGTCACCAACGTCGTACGCCACTCCCACGCGACCACCTGCTCGTTCGTGCTCGACGGCACGGCCGAACGGGTCCGGCTGACGGTCACCGACGACGGCAGCGGCCCGAACGGGGACGCCCCGGCCACACCCGGCATCGGCGGCACCGGGCTGACCGGGCTCACCGAGCGCCTGGCCGCGTCGGGAGGCAGCCTCCGGGCGGGCCCGGCACCCGGGCGCGGCTTCGTGGTCACGGCGGAGCTGCCGGTGGACGGACCGGGCCCGTCGGACGAGGAGACCGGGACGCCGCAGGACGACCGGCCGGTCCGGATGCCGGGGTCCGGGTGCGGGGGTGATGACGCCGGGGTCTGAACGCGGGGACCGTGGTGCCGGGGGCCGGGTGCGCGGACCCCGGTGCCGGGACCGTGGTGCCGGGGTCATGAGTGGGCAGGGACCGGCGGCGGGGTCTGTTCCCGAAGCCGGGACCGGGGCATGATCGCTCCTCGTGACGAACGACTCGGACACCATCTGCCCCCGGTGCGACGCGGTGCTGACGACACCGGACGACCGGTTCAGCACCTGGTGCGCGGCCTGCGACTGGAACGTCGATCCGCTCGGCCCGGTCGGCACACCCAGGGGCCGGGCCCGTGAACTGGCCCGCCACGAAAGCGTGTTCCGCCGGGCAGCGGCCGACGGACCGGATGTCTCGCGCCCGAGTGCCGCCGCGTACGGGGCACTGGTGCTCGCCACCGCCGTCAATCTGACCACCGCGGCCCTGGTGGTCACGGGGGCGTGGCTGCTGGTCACCGGAACCCTTCCGCAACGGATCCTGGGCGGCGTCGAGCTGCTGGCCGCCGTGCTGCTGTTCCCACGCCCGGCGCGGCCGCCCAAGCACACCGCCGACCGCGCCACCGCACCCGCGCTGCACGCGGCCGTCGGGCGGATCAGCGCCGAACTGGGCGTCCGGCCACCGGAGTCGATCGCCTTCGACGCGGGGTACGGGGCCCACTGGGCAGCCGTCGGACTGCGACGCCGCCGGGTACTCGTCCTGGGGCTGCCGCTCTGGGAAACCCTCACGACGGACCAGCGGCTCGCCCTGCTCGTCGGCGAACTCGCCCACGTGGCGGACGAAGGACGGCCGCGCGCCCGCTGGATCCGGTCGGCCCTGGAGTCGCTCATGGGCTGGGAGGACCTCCTCAAGCCCGATCCCGCGCGGTCGGGCCCGGCGCCGGACCCGCGACACTCCCCCGCGTCCGGCGGGCGGGCGAGCAACATCGCCCATGTCGGCGAGATGCTCGCCCGCCCGCTGCTGGGGCTGCTCGCCCAGGGCGCGCACCTGCTCCACGCGGTGCTGCGCAGGCTGGACGGCCGCTGCGTCGACCAGGCGTACCGGGCGGACCGGGCGGCCGCTCGGATCGCGACGGCCGCCGCGGCGGAGGGACTGCTGCGGGCCCTGCTGCTGGCGGAACCGGCCGGCCTCGCGCTGGAGCGCCTCGCCCGGCGCGGCGACGACCTGTGGGGGGCGTTGCGCGACCACCTCGCGTCGGTACCGGACAGCGAACAGGCGCGTCGGCTCCGCCTTTCGGAGCTCCGGGGCGACGCGTCCGGCAGCGGGTACCCGCCCACCTGCTGGCGCATCCGGTTCGTCCGTACGCTCCCCCGCTCGGAGCCGGCCGTCACGGTGACCGGCGCCGAGGCCCGGGCGATCGATCTGGAACTGGCCGCCATCCGGTCGTCGATCGCCCGGGAATGCCGCGAGAACCCGTAGCGGGGCGGGCAGTTCTCCGGGCGGTGCACCGCGCGCCCCAAGGGCTGTCCCGCAATTCCTGGTGGAACAGCGCGCGGCGTCGGATGCGGTGCGTCGCAAGGCGGAGGGGCGCCCGAATACTGGATGTATCCGGGCGTTCCGACAACGCGGCGAGGTGCCGTGGCTGTCGTCGTGCGCCCGCCAGGAATTGCGGGACAGCCCTTAGTCTGTTCCCCGTGAACGAGATGCCGCAGGACCACCGCCCCGCCAAGTCCGTGCGCGTCCTGCTCGCCGAGGACCAGGGCATGATGCGCGGGGCGCTGGCGCTGCTGCTCGGTCTGGAGCCGGACATCGAGGTCGTGGCGCAGGTGGCCGCCGGGGACGAGATCGTGGACGCGGCGCTGCTGTGCCGGCCCGATGTGGCGCTGCTGGACATCGAACTCCCGGGCCGCAGTGGGCTGGACGCCGCCGCCGATCTGCGTGAGCAGGTGCCGGACTGCCGGGTGCTGATCCTCACCACCTTCGGCCGCCCCGGCTATCTGCGCCGGGCGATGGAGGCCGGGGCGGCGGGGTTCCTGGTCAAGGACGGCCCGGTCGAGGAGCTGGCCGACGCGGTGCGCCGGGTGCTGGGCGGTGAGACGGTGATCGATCCGGCGCTGGCCGCCGCCGCGCTCAGTGCCGGGCCCAGCCCGCTGACCGCGCGGGAGCGGGACGCGCTGAACGCCTCGGTGGACGGGGCCACGGTCGCCGACATCGCGGCGAAGCTGCATCTGTCCGAGTCGACGGTGCGCAACTACCTGTCGGCGGCGATCGGCAAGACGGGCACGCGCAACCGGATGGAGGCGGTTCGGGCGGCGCGGCAGCAGGGGTGGCTCTGAGGGCTGTCCGGCGTCTCAGCGCGGGTCCGGCCGGTGGCGGGGCAGCCAGAGCGCCATCAGCAGCAGTCCGCCCAGCAGTACCGTGCCGGCCGTCCGGAAGGCAAGGGCGAAGCCGGCCGTGAGCTCCTCCGCTCCGGTGCCGCCCGCGGTGCGGGCCGCCGCGACGGTGGAGAGCGCGGCAAGACCGAGCGCACCGCCCATCGTGCGGGACGTGCCGATGAGGCCGGAGACGAGCCCGGCCTCCCCGGGAGCCGCGCCCGCGATGGCCAGCGAGGCGAGCGGAGTGGCCGCCAGTCCGGTACCGGCCATCATCAGGACGCCGGGCAGACAGACCGAGGTGAGGTACGAACCGTCGGCGCCCATCGTGGACTGCCAGCCGAAGCCCGCGGCGGCGATCACCGTACCGATGAGCGCCAGGTTCTTCGCGCCGGTCACGGCCATCACCCGGGGCGCGCACTTCGAGCCGAGGACGACGGCCAACGACGTGGGCATCAGGGCGAGTCCGGCCTCCAGCGGGGTGTAGCCCAGCACGGCCTGGGCGTACACGGTCATGAAGTACCACATGGAGAACGTCGCCGAACCGATCACGAACGTCGCCGCGTTGGCCGATGTCACCGCCCGCGCCCCGAGCACCCGGAGCGGCATCAGCGGCTCCGCCGTCCGGGCCTCCACCGCCACGAAGACGCCCAGCAGGGCCACCCCGCCGAGCAGCGGCGCCAGGGTCGCCGTCGCGGTCCACCCCGACTCCTCGGTCTGCACGATGCCGTACGCGACGGAGGCGAGGCCCGCCGTGACGAGTACCGCGCCCAGCAGGTCGATCCGCTGCCGGACCCCGGTCCGGCCCTCCACGAGCCGGACCGCGGCGCCGGCCAGGACGAGCGCCCCGATCGGCACGTTGATCAGCAGGACCCAGCGCCAGGAGAGCAGATCGGTGAGCACGCCGCCGATCAGCCCGCCGGCCGCGCCGCCGCCCGCGCCGACGGCCATCCAGGTGCCTATCGCCTTCGTCCTGGCCGGGCCCTCGGGGACGGCGGCGGTGAGCAGGGTCAGGGTGGCCGGGGCGAGCACGGCGGCCCCGAGACCCTGCGCGGCGCGGGCGGCGAGCAGTTGCCAGCCCTCCTGGGCGAGGCCGCCGGCCAGGGAGGCGGCGGTGAACAGGCCGAGGCCCGTGAGGAACATCCGCTTGCGGCCGTAGATGTCCGCGGCGCGTCCACCGAGGAGCATGAAGCCGGCGAACGCGATCGAGTAGGCGTTGAGCACCCACTGGAGTCCGCCGGAGCTCATCCCGAGGTCGGAACGCATGGACGGCAGGGCGACGTTGACGACGGAGACGTCGAGCACGACGAGGAACTGACCGACACAGGCGGCGAGCACCGCCGCCCAGGCGGGAGTACGGGTCCGCTCCAGCGGCGGCACAGGCGTCCTGACATCAACCATGGCCGTCATACTCACACCCGTACCGCGCTCCGTACATCGGTATTCGGTCCTACCGCCGCAGCAGCGTCACCACCGCCGCCCCGCCGAGCCCGATGTTGTGGCTCAGGCCGACCCGGGCGTCCGGCACCTGCCTGGGCCCCGCCTCGCCCCGCAGCTGCCAGGTCAGTTCGGCGGCCTGGGCGATTCCGGTGGCGCCGAGCGGGTGGCCCTTGGAGATCAGCCCGCCGGACGGGTTGACCACCCAGCGGCCGCCGTACGTGGTGGCGCCGGACTCGACGAGTTTCCCGGACTCGCCCTCGCCGCACAGCCCGAGCGCCTCGTAGGTGAGGAGTTCGTTGATGGAGAAGCAGTCGTGCAGTTCGATGACGTCCAGGTCGGCGGCACCGAGCCCCGACGCCTCGTAGACCTGGCGGGCGGCGGCCTGCGACATCGGCCGGCCCACGGCGTCGATGCAGGTCCCCGACGCGAAGGAGTCTCCGGTGTCGGTGGTCATGGCCTGGGCGACGATCTCGACCGCCCGGTCGCCCAGGCCGTGGCTCTCGACGAAGCGTTCCGACACCACGACGGCGGCGGCCGCGCCGTCGGAGGTGGGCGAGCACTGGAGCTTGGTCAGGGGGCGGTGGATGGTCTTGGCGGCGAGTATCTCCTCGACCGTGTACGGGTCCTGGAACTGGGCGTACGGATTGTTCACCGAGTGCCGGTGGTTCTTGGCGCCGACCGCCGCGAGCTGCGCCTCGGTCGTCCCGTACCGCTCCATGTGCTCGCGGGCCGCGTTGCCGAAGATCTGGGCGGTGGGCGGACTCATCTCGAATCCGTGGGCGGCGGCCATGACCCCGTAGTGCCGGGCGACGGGCGAGGTCTTGAAGTCGGCGGCACCGCCGTCCGCGCCGCCGCCGCCGAGCGCGCCGCGCGTCATCTTCTCGAAGCCGAGCGCGAGTACGCAGTCGCTGCCGCCGCCCTCGACGAACTGCCGGGCCATCATCAGGGCGGTGGAGCCGGTGGCGCAGTTGTTGTTGACGTTGTAGACGGGCACTCCGGTCAGGCCGAGTCCGTAGACGGCGCGCTGGCCGGCGGTGGACGGCTGGAAGCAGTAGCCGACGGCGGCCTGCTGGATCTGTTCGTACGCGATCCCGGCGTCGTCGAGCGCCGCCGTGCCCGCCTCCTTCGCCATGTCCCAGTACTGCCAGTCACGGGTCTCGGGCTTCTCGAACTTCGTCATTCCGACGCCGACGACGTACGCCTTCATGAGCTTCATGGGCTTCGCGTGCTGTACCGGTTTCGGCTGTGCGGGCTTCATGGGAGGTCCCTTCAATCGCGCGGGAGGCCGAGGATGCGCTCGGCCACGACATTGAGCTGAACCTGGGTGGTGCCGCCCGCGATGGTCAGGCAGCGGGACATCAGGAAGCCGTGCAGGGCCCGTTCCCCCGGCCCCTCGCCGGCCGCGCCCGCCGGGCCGAGGAGTTCGAGGGCGAGTTCGGCGACCTTCTGCTGATGGGTGGTCTGGACGAGCTTGCGGACGGAGGCGCCCGCGCCGGGTTCGAGCCCGGAGACCTGCTGCATCGTGGTGCGCAGCCCGATGCAGCCCAGCGCGTGGGCCTCGGCGGCGAGTGCTCCGACACGGGCCCGGCAGGCGCCGTCGAGTTCGCCGGAGCGGGCGATCAGCGCTTCCAGGCCGGTGTCGAAGGTCATCTGGTCGGCCATGTGGACGCGTTCGTTGCCCAGGGTGTTGCGGGCGACCTTCCAGCCGCCGTCGGGCTCGCCGACGACGGCGTCGGCGGGGAGCAGGACGTCGTCGAAGTACACCTCGTTGAAAAGGGCGTCGCCGGTGATCTCCTTCAGCGGCCGGATGTCGATGCCCGGGGTGTTCTTCATGTCGACGAGGAAGTAGCCGATGCCCTGGTGCTTGGGGGCGTCGGGGTCGGTCCGGGCGAGCAGGATCCCGTGGTCGGCCCACTGGGCGGCGCTCGTCCACACCTTCTGTCCGTTGATCCGCCAGCCCTCGTCGGTCCGTTCCGCCTTCGTGCGGAGCGAGGCGAGGTCGGATCCCGCGTCGGGCTCGGAGAAGAGCTGGCACCAAAGGAGTTCGCCGCGCAGGGTGGGCAGCAGATAGCGCTCCTGCTGCTGCGGCGTGCCGTGGGCGAGGAGCGAGGGCACCACCCAGGTGGCGATCCCCAGGTCGCTCAGCTTCACCCCTTGTTCCTTCAACTCCTGCTGTATGACGAGCTGTTGTACGGGCCCGGCGCCCAGGCCGTAGGGGGCCGGGAGGTACGGGGCGGCGTAGCCGGTCGGCGCGAGGGCGCGGCGGGCCTCCTTCGGGGCGAGGCCGCGGGCGGCGGCGACGGCCTCGCGGGCACCGGCCCGGTGGGCGTCGGCCGCGGCGGGGAGTTCGAGGGCGAGTGAGCGGCGGGCGCCGCCCTCGGCCAGCCGGACGGCCCGCAGCCGGTGGCCGTCGCCGGTCCCCAGCAGCTGGCGGGCCACCAGGGCCCGGCGCAGATACAGATGGGCGTCGTGCTCCCAGGTGAAGCCGATGCCGCCGAGGATCTGGACGCAGTCCTTGGCGCAGCCGTACGCGGCGTCGAGGGCGTCCGAGGCGGCGAGGGCGGCGACCATGGACCGTACGTCCGGGTCCGTCTCCTCGTCGGCGGCGCGGGCCGCGTCCCACACCAGCGCACGGGCCCGCTCGACCCTCACCAGCATGTCGGCGCAGAGGTGCTTGACGCCCTGGAACTGTCCGATGGGGCGGCCGAACTGTTCGCGTACCTTGGCGTGTTCGGCTGCGGTGTGCAGCGCCCTGGCGGCCGTTCCGCAGGCCTCCGCGGCGAGGAGGACGGCGGCGAGGTCGCGGACGCGGGTGGTGTCGGTCCGTACGAGGCGGCCGGCGGGGACGAGTACACCCTCGGCGTGGACCTCGGCGGTGGGCCGGGTCGGGTCGGCGCCGCGGTGCGGGCGGGCGGTCAGCCCCGCGGTGGCGGAGTCGACGGCGAACCAGAGGGTGCCGGTGGCCGATTCGGCGGGCAGGAGCAGCAGGTCGGCCTCGGCGCCGGAGAGGACGGGCGGTGCCGTGCCGTCGAGCAGATGGCCGTCCTCGTGCTCGACGGCGGTGAGGCTGCCGGGGCCGAGGGCCACCGCGCCGATCCGCGTACCGGCCGCGAGGTCGCGCACCAGAGCGTCCGGGCCCGCCGTGTGCAGCACGGCGGAGGCCAGGACGCTCGGCAGGTACGGGCCGGGCAGCGGGGCCCGGCCGGCCTCTTCGAGGACCACGGCCAGATCGAGGAGCCGGCCACCCCCGCCCCCGTGCTCCTCGGGCAGATGGATGGCGAGCAGGCCCTGTTCCGCGAGCCCGTCCCAGTATCCGGGGCGCACGCCGGGGGCGGTCGAGGCGTCCGCGTCCAGGAGTGCGCGGATCTCCTTCGGCGGGACGGCGCGCGCCAGCCAGCCGCGTACGGCCTGTGCCAACTCCCTGTGTTCTTCGGTGATTCCGATGCCCATGCGGATCCTCGCCGGTCGCAGCCACTGGAACGGCGCAAGAGTAGAACACGTTCCATTCTGACGGAAGGTCAGATGACGTTCGGATCTCCGCGCGCTCCGGTCCGAGTGCGCCGTCGTGCCCCGTTCGCGGCGCGTTCACCGGAATACCGCGGGCACCTGGAAGGTTTCACGCTGCACACACTTGGCGGTGCGGGCGCTGCCCGCCCGCACCGCCCGCACGCCTCTTCCGACCCTCGATCACGCCGCCCGGAGGCCGCACGTATGCCACAGACGACGAACGAACAGCACGCCGGGGAACTCCCGGATCCCCGGCCGCGCAAGGCGGGCGGCGGCGGGGTCGTCCCCGTGCTCGCCTTCGCGGGTATCACCGTCGCGGTGATGCAGACCCTGCTCGTCCCCGTCATCAAGGACCTGCCCGTCCTGCTGCACACCGACCCGTCGAACGCCACCTGGGTGATGACCGCGACGCTGCTCGCGGGTGCCGTCGCCACCCCGATCATGGGGCGGCTCGGCGACCTCTACGGCAAGCGGAAGATGCTGCTCGCCAGTCTCGCCGTGATGGTCGTCGGCTCATTGATATGCGCCTCCACCGACGATCTCGTGGTCATGATCGTGGGCCGCGCGCTCCAGGGCTTCGCCATGGGCGCCATCCCGCTGGGCATCGGCATCATGCGCGACGAGCTGCCGCGTGAGCGGCTCGGCTCGGCGATGGCGCTGATGAGTTCCTCGATCGGGGTCGGCGGCGGCCTGGCGCTGCCCGCCGCAGCGCTGATCGCCCAGCACTTCGACTGGCACACCCTGTTCCTCGGCGCGGCCGGTCTGGGCGTGCTGGCGATGGCGCTCACGGTCGTGGCCGTGCCGGAGCCCGCGCTGCGCGCGCCCGGCCGGTTCGACCTCGCCGGCGCACTGGGCCTGTCGCTCGGACTGGTCTGCCTGCTGCTGCCCATCACCAAGGGCAGCGACTGGGGCTGGGCCTCGGGCCGCACCCTCGGACTGATCGGCGCCGCGCTGGTGATCCTGGTCCTGTGGGGCCTGTTCGAGCTGCGCAGCCCGGCCCCGCTGGTCGATCTGCGGACCACGGCCCGGCGCGAGGTGCTGCTCACCAACCTCGCCTCGATCATGGTCGGGGTCGCCTTCTACGCCGTCTCGCTGGTCCTGCCGCAGCTGCTCCAGCTGCCCACGTCCACGGGATACGGACTCGGGCAGTCGATGGTGGTCGCGGGGCTGTGCGTGGCGCCGCTCGGCCTGACGATGATGTTCGTCGCCCCGCTGTACGCCCGGCTGTCCGCCCGCCGGGGCCCCAAGGTCTCGCTGATGCTCGGCATGCTGGTCATCGCGATCGGTTACGGGGCGGGGCAGGGGCTGATGAGCGCCGCCTGGCAGACCGTAGTGATCGCGGTGGTGCTCGGGGCCGGCATCGGGCTCGCGTACTCCTCGCTGCCCGCACTGATCATCGGGGCCGTCGACCCGTCCGAGACCGGTGCGGCCAACGGCCTGAACACCCTGATGCGGTCGATCGGCACGTCGGTGTCGAGCGCGGTGATCGGCATGGTGCTGGCGAACACCTCGGTGCGCACCGGCGGGGCCGCGCTGCCCTCGATGGAGGGGTTCCGCATCTCGTTCCTGATCGCGACGGGTGCGGTGCTGATCGGGCTGGTGCTGGCCTCGTTCCTGCCGTCGCAGCGCGAGTCGATGCGCCCGGCGCTGCTGGCGAGCAGCGACGAGGACGCCCCGGCGCCCACCGTCTCCCGCCCGGTCGCCGGCTCGGGCGGCTTCCGCGGCCGGGTGCTGGACGCGGACGGTGCCCCGGTGGCCCGCGCCAATGTCACGCTGATCGACCACCGGGGCCGACAGGCCGGTCTCACCGTGGCCGACGGGGACGGCCACTACGCGCTGGCCGCCCCGCACGGCGGCAGCTTCGTACTGGCGGGGTCGGCCGCCGGGTACGCGCCGAGCGCCTGCCCGGCCGCGTACCCGGGCGACGGCCTGCCGGTCGACACGGATCTGGTGCTGGGTGTCAGCGCACCGGAGCGTCGAACCGCGGTGTCGTCGTGAGCAGATGAGAGACGTCCGACCCCACCGGGAGTTCCTGCGGCTGCGCGCCGCGGGTGAACAGCCGGGCGGGGCGGGCGCCCTGCACCCGGGCCTGGCGCCCCTCGACCCGCAGCCACGATCCCTCGCGCAGGCCGAGCACCGGCACGTCGTTCTCCTCCAGGAATTCGGTGAGCCGCTCCTCGCGGGTCTCGCCCTTGTGGGTGCTGGCCGGGTCCGAGTCCAGATAGTGCGGGTTGATCTGGAACGGGACGAGGCCGAGCGTCTCGAAGGACGGCGGCTGCACGATGGGCATGTCGTTGGTGGTGCGCAGGGTGGGCGCCGCCATGTTCGTCCCGGCGCTGGCCCCCATGTACGGCAGTCCACCGCGCACCGCCTCGGTCACGGCGTCCCGCAGACCGGTCCGGTACAGGGCGCTGAGCAGCCGGAAGGAGTTGCCGCCGCCGATGAACACGGCGTCGGACGCGGTGAGTTCGGCGACCGGGTCGGCGTTCTCGTGGACCCCGCGGACGGTGATGCCGCGGGGTTCCAGGGCCTCGCGGACGCGTGCGGTGTAGGCGGTGTAGTCCGCGAGCGCGTAGGGCACGAAGGCCAGCCGGGCCCCGGCGGGCAGGAACGCGGTGACGGTGTCGATGGCGTGTTCCAGATAACCGCGGCCGTGCTGGGTGGAGTTGGAGAGCAGCAGCAGATTCATGGGGTTCCTCTTGGTCCTCTTGACGGTCGTCAGGCGGTACGGGGACGACGGGTGCGGGGCTTCGGGCGCTGCGGAGGGTGGGTGAGCCGCCGCTCCAGCAGCTGGGCCGCGTGGCGCAGTGCGTCGAGCCGGTCGTCCGGCGCTTCCCGGAAGAGTTCCTCGGCGCCGCCCAGGCTGAGGCTGCCGTACGGCTCGCGCCCCAGGAAGACCGGTACGGCGACGGTCGCGATGCCGGTGTCGTACTCGCCGACCGTGAAGGCGTACCCCTGGGCGCGGACCTTGAGGAACTCCTCCTCCAGCCGGTCCGGGTCGGTGACCGTCCGGTCGGTGAAGCGGGCCATCGGGCGGCCCCGGAAGAGCCGGTGGCGCTGCTCGTCGGGCAGATACGCGTAGTACGACTTGCTGGTCGCCCCGGCGTGCGCCGGGTAGAGCTCGCCGACCAGCGGGTAGTAGCGCAGCGGCCCGGCCTCCCCCTCCTCTGCGGCGACGCACCGCATGTGGAAGCTGTCCGGCAGGCAGAACAGGACGGTGTCGCCGGTGACCCGGCGCAGCTCCTCCAGGACCGGCCCGGCCAGCAGCTCCAGCGATCCGGAGCGCTCCCAGAGCCTGCCCAGGCGCAGCACGGCGGGGCCGATGCGGTAGCGGCGGGTGACCGGGTCGGAGACCAGGAAGCCGCGCCCGGCGAGGGTGGCGAGCAGCCGCTGGGCCACCGAGGTGTCCCAGCCGAACTCCTCGGCGACCTCGGTGACGCCCCAGTCGGGCCGGGTCCGCTCGAAGGCGAGCAGCACCAGGAGCGCCCGGTCGACGGTTTGCAGGGCTCCGGCGGGGGTGCGCCGGTCCAGATCGAAGTCCGTCATCGTCATCTCACCATTCAGACCTGAATTGCAAATAACGGGAAACAGTTGCGTTCAACGCTATCCGATCCCGAATGTGGCCTCAGCACCCCGCCCCGCGCATCCCCCGTCGAGCGTCGGCCCGGGTGCCCGGATGAGCGAGAAAGGCCCCCCATGTTGAAGTACGTGCTGGACATCGTCGATCTCCTGGACGATCCCCAGGTCAATGGCAAGACGGTCGTCGAGTACCTCGACTCCGTGAGCGGGACCGAGGGCTCGTCCGCGAAGGTCACCACGGTCATCGGCGAGCAGGGCTCGACCGACTTCGTGATGGTCCGCATCCCGGGCGCCCGAGGGCGCACGTCCGGGGGCGACGCCCGCACGCTGGGCGTGGTGGGCCGGCTCGGCGGCATCGGTGCCCGGCCCGAGGTGACCGGTCTGGTCTCCGACGCCGACGGTGCCGTCTCGGCGATCGCCACCGCCGCCAAGCTGCTCGACATGCGCCGCCGCGGCGACGTACTGCCCGGCGATGTGATCGTCGCCACCCACATCTGCCCGAACGCGCCGACCGAGCCGCACGACCCGGTGCCGTTCATGGGCTCGCCCGTGGACATCGCCACCATGAACCGCCACGAGGTGGCCGACGAGATGGAGGCCGTGCTCTCCATCGACACCACCAAGGGCAACCGGATCATCAACCACAAGGGCCTCGCCCTTTCGCCCACCGTCAAGGAGGGCTGGGTGCTCCGGGTCAGCGAGCAGCTCGGCGAGCTGCTGGCCGTGGTGACCGGTGAGCCGTTGGTCACGTACCCCGTGACCACGCAGGACATCACCCCGTACGGTAATGGGGCACACCACATCAATTCGATCCTTCAGCCCTCCACCGCGACGGCCGCCCCGGTCGTCGGTCTGGCCATCACCTCGGCCGCCGCGGTGCCGGGCTGCGGTACGGGCGCGAGCCACGAGGCGGACATCGCGTCCGCCGCCCGCTACGCCGTGGAGGTCGCCAAGGCCTACGGCAGCGGCCAACTGGACTTCCACGACGCGGTGGAGTTCGACAACCTCGTCAGCCGCTACGGGTCACTGACACACCTCCAGACCTTCGGCCGTACACCCCAGGAGTCCTGATGGCAGCCACCCCGCAGGCCGAGGCCGTGGCCCCCGAGGCCAAGAGCATCGGCAGCGACGACTACGCGCTCTCCCGTGTGCCGCGCGACAAGCGGTTCGGCTTCTGGTCGATGCTGCTCCAGTGGCTCGCCCAGTCCGGCTCGATCTCGCAGTTCACCCTCGGCGCCACCATCGGTGTCGGCATGACCTTCGGGGACGCCTTCCTCGCCTTCACGCTCGGCGCGGTGATCCTGGAGATCGTGATCTTCGCGATCGGCCTGGCCGGTATGCGCGAGGGTCTGGCGACCCCGATGCTGACCCGCTGGGTCGGTTTCGGCCGCAACGGTTCGGCGCTGGTCAGCTTCGTGATCGCGGTCAGCCTGGTCGGCTGGTTCGGCGTCCAGAACACGATCTTCGGCAACAGCGTCTCGGCGCTGGTCGGCGGCCCGGCCTGGATGTGGTGCGTGCTGGCCGGTATCGCCATCACCGCGCTGGTGATCTTCGGCTTCAAGTACATGGCCGTCTTCGCCAAGATCGTGACCCCGCTGTTCTTCGCGATGGTCGCCTGGTCGATCGTCTCGACGTTGAAGGACCACTCGCTGAGCGAGCTGATCCACTCGCCGCCGCCCGGCCAGACCATCCCGCTGGCCGTCGCCGCCACCGCCATCGCGGGCGGCTACATGACCGGCGCGATCGTGTCCCCGGAGATGACCCGGTACAACCGCAAGGGCTCGCACGTCTTCCTGCAGAGCGCCTCGTCGATGATCCTCTCCGAGTACATCGTCGGCCTGACCGGTGTGCTCCTGGGCCACCTGGTCAAGAGCAACGAGGTCTCGCACATCGTGCTCTCCACCTCCGGCGCCTTCGGCGTCATCGTGGTCCTGATGTCCACCGCGAAGATCAACGACTGGAACCTGTACGGCTCCTCGCTCGGCGTCGTCAACTTCTTCCAGGTCGTCTTCGGCAAGCGGATCCACCGCGGCGCGGTCACGATCGTCCTCGGCATCGCGGGCACGGTCCTGTCCGCGGTCGGGATCATGACCCACTTCACCGAGTTCCTCTCCATCCTCGGCGTCGCGATCCCGCCGATCGGCGGCATCATCGTGGCCGAGTACTGGGTCGTGAAGAAGATGCGCAGGCCGCTGGACGAGACCCGCGAGTCCCAGACCCTGCCGAAGACCTCGCCGACCTGGGTCCCGATGTCCATCGCCATCTGGATCGCGGCGTTCTGCGTCGGCAAGTTCTACGACGGCGGCATACCCGCCCTGAACTCGCTGGCCACCGCCTTCATCCTGTACAGCGCCCTCGGCCTGCTGGGCTGGGTGAAGCCGTACGGCACCTCCACCCTGGACGACGAGGACGACACCGCCGCCCCCGCCGCCCGCGCGACAACCCCTGTGGGAGCAGCATGACCACCCCCGACCCCACCGCCGCCTCCGCCTCCTTCGTCCCGGCGTCCGCCGAGGCCCAGGACGAGGTCGTCGAACTCTGCGCCGAACTGATCAGGTTCGACACCTCCAACCCCACCAGCAACGAGCGCGCGAGCGCCGACTGGGTGGTGGGCCGCCTGGCCGAGGTGGGCATCGAGTCCGAGCTGGTCGAGTCCGCGCCGGGCCGTGCCAGCGTCATCGCCCGGATCGCGGGCGCCGACCCCGAGCGCGGCGCCCTCCTGGTCCACGGCCACCTGGACGTGGTCCCGGCCGACGCCTCCGAGTGGCAGGTCCCGCCGTTCTCCGGCGAGATCCGCGACGGCTACCTGTGGGGGCGCGGCGCGATCGACATGAAGGACACGGTGGCCGTCATGCTGGCCACCGCCCGTCACTTCGCCCGCACCGGCACCAGGCCCTCGCGCGATCTGGTCCTGGCCTTCCTCGCCGACGAGGAGGCGGGCGGCAAGTTCGGCGCCCACTGGCTGGTCGAGCACCGCCCGGAGCTGTTCGCCGGGGTCACCGAGGCGATCGGGGAGGGCGGCGGTTTCTCCTTCGCCATCGACGACACCCGGCGCCTCTACCCGATCGAGAACGCCCAGCGCGGCATGGCCTGGATGGAGCTCACCGCGACCGGCCGGGCCGGCCACGGCTCGTCCCCCAACGACGAGAACGCGGTCACCGACCTCGCGGAGTCGCTCACCCGGATCGGCCGCGAGACCTTCCCGATCCGTCTGATCGAGCCGGTCCGCGCACTGCTGGAGGAGGCGGCCCGCCTCTACGGTGTCGAGTTCGACGAGAACGACGTCGAGGGCAGCCTCGCGAAGCTGGGCCCGGTCTCCGACTTCATGCAGGTGGTGCTCCGCAACTCGGCGAACCCCACCATGTTCGACGCCGGATACCAGACCAACGTCATCCCCGGAAAGGCGACCGCCCGGGTGGACGGCCGTTTCCTCCCCGGCCACGAGCAGGAGCTGATCGACACCATCGACAGGCTCCTGCTCCCCTCGGTGACCCGCGAGTGGGTCAACCACGACATCGCGCTGGAGACCACGTTCGACGGCCCGCTGGTCGACGCCATGTGCGAGGCCGTACGCGCCGAGGACCCGGACGGCCACCCCGTCCCGTACTGCAACCCGGGCGGCACCGACGCCAAGGCCTTCACCCACCTCGGCATCCGCTGCTTCGGCTTCAAGGGCCTCAAGCTCCCGCACGACCTGGACTACGGCCGCCTCTTCCACGGCGTGGACGAACGCGTCCCGCTGGAGGGCCTGCGCTTCGGCGTCCGCGTCATGACCCGACTCTGGCAGAGCTGCTGACTCCCCACTCAGCACCCCTGCCAGGGGCCCCGACCCGGGCCCACCCCACGTACGCCCCCGCCGGAACGCATGCCTCCGGCGGGGGCGTACCGCTTCCCGGGGCATGCGCCCGCGTCGGAGGGAACGGAGCAGACGACAGCGGCCGGGCGAACTGCCCGTTGGCGTCCGGCAGTTCGTCTCGGCGCATCACCGCCCGGCCGCGCTCCGGCCTCCCCCGGATCTCTTGATGGCGCCGCCTGGCCGAGGCCGGTGGCCGGGGCTAGGTTGAACCGATCGGCACCCAACCCCCCTGGAAAGGGGCATGAATCGGTATGACCGTCGCCCCACAGGCCCCGGCCCGAGTCCCGGATCAAGTCCCAGCCCGAACCCCGGATCAAGTCCCGGCCCGAGTCCCGGATCAAGTCCCGGCCCGAGGCCGTGCCGCCCGGCTGGTGGGGCGGACCCCTTCCGGGGTACGGCCGTATCTGGAGTTACTGCGGCTGGACCGGCCGGTGGGGTCCTGGCTGCTGGTGGTGCCCGGATGGATAGCCCTGGGAGCGATCGCCGGCCCCCGGGACGGGGGCCTGCTCGGGCTGCTGCTCCTGGTGTACGGGGTGCTGTCGAGGGGGGCCGCCTGCGGACTCAACGATGTGCTGGACGCACGGTTCGACGCGCAGGTGCCGCGTACGGCGGGGCGGCCCGTCGCCTCCGGGCGGCTGGCGGCCGGGCGGGCCCTGGTGCTGTGTGTCGTGGTGGGGGCCGTCGCTCCGCTGGTGATGGGGTTGTGGAGTGTGGAGGCCGTGGTGTGGGCGGCGGCCGGGGCGCCCCTCGCGGCGGTGTATCCGTACATGAAGCGGGTCACGCACTGGCCGCATGTATGGCTGGGGATCACCATCAACTGGACGGTGCCACTGGTGTACGTCCTGCTCACGGGAGGGATCGGGCTCGGGGGCGGGGTGCTGTACGGGGCGCTGATCTGCTGGGCCGTGGGGACGGACGTGATCTACGCCTGCCAGGACCGGGAGGCCGATGTGCGGGCCGGGGTGCGGTCGGCCGCCGTGCTGCTGGGGCGGCGTGTCCGGGTGCTGGTGGGCGGCGCCTATGCGGGGTGCGTGGTGCTGCTCGCCGCGTTCGGGGTCGTGGCCGGGCTCGGGCCGCTGTACTGGCCCGGACTGTGCGTGGTCGCGGGGCAGTTGGGATGGCAGGTGCGGCGGGCAGACCCCGCGGACACCGGGGCCTGCGGGCGGGCGTTCGCGACCAATCCGCTGTGCGGACTGCTCATTCTCGTGGCCGTGCTCGCCGGGCGGGTCGGTACCCTCGGCTGAGGGACACGAACCCTGGAGGTGCTGGTGGGACTGCGGAATCGGATCGCGACGGAACTCACGGCGACCATGCACGGCGGGGAGCTCAAGCTGGAGCGGTACGCGGGGCCACCGGGCGATCCCGGGCTGTTCGGGATCGCGCCGGGGGATCCGGTGTGGCGGGTGCACGGGCAGGCCACCGGGATGCTCACCGGCGGGTTCGCCGCGCTCATGCTCCAGTCGCTGCATCCGCTGGCCATGGCGGGGGTCGACCAGCACTCCGATTTCCGCGCCGATCCGGTCGGGCGGCTGAACGGAACCGTACGGTTCATCACCACGACCACCTTCGGCTCCTCGGCCGCCGCCCGCGAGGTGATCGACCTCGTCCGCCGGATCCACACCCGGGTGCACGGCACCGCCCCCGACGGCCGGCCGTACCGCGCGGACGACCCGGATCTGCTCACCTGGGTGCACACCGCCGAGGTGAGCAGCTTCCTCGCCGGCCACCAGACCTACGCCCCCCGGCCGCTCCGGCTGACCCCCGCCGAGTGCGATGCCTACTACCGCCAGGCCGCCCCCATGGCCGAGGCGCTGGGCGCACGGAACGTACCGCGCACATCCCTCGAAGCCGAGCGCTATCTGGCGGACCTCCGCCCCCGACTCCACGCCACCCCGGCCGCGTTGGACGCGGCGATGTTCCTCCGCGGCTTCGGACGCACACGACGGGAACGGCTGGTCGTACGCCTGCTCACCAACGCCTCGGCCGGACTTCTCCCCGACTGGGCCCGCGCCGAACTCGGCATCCACCGCCCGGCCCTGGTCCGCGCGGCCTGGGACCGGCCCCTGGCGACGGCCGTCGGGCGTACCTTCCAGTGGGCGATCGGGCCCTCCCCGATCCAGGCCGCCGCACGGGGGCGGCTCGCGGGGGCGCCGCGGGGGTGAGCCGGGATCCACGAGGCGTCCGGCAAAAGCACGCTTCGGCGTCATGTCGCGCCTCCGGCAGACCTGTTGCCGTCCCGGCCCGTCAGACAGGCGCTGCGGCGACGCAGAACTCGTTGCCCTCCGGGTCCGCCATCACCACGTGGTGCCCGTCGAACTTCTCCAGGACGCTCCCGCCCGCCCTCACCAGTCGTCCGGACTCCGCCTCGATCCGTGCCCATCTCTCGTCCGGACTGCCGTGCCCCGGCACTCGAACGTCGATGTGGAGCCGGTTCTTCGCCGTCTTGGGCTCGGGAACCTTGAGGATGCCCAGGCGGGGGCCGACGCCGTCGGGATCGCAGAGCCACGCCCCGTCGTCCACGGAGTCGTCATCCGGCAGGTCGAAGGACGCGAACCACTCCGCGCGCGTCCTGAAAGGAGCCGGCGGTGGCTCGTCGACATAGCCGAGGGCCGTCTTCCAGAAAACGGCGAGGAGTTGTGCGTCCGCACAGTCAAATGTCAGGTCGATCACGGCTGCCATGGGGCGACCGTACTGCGCGCCTCTGACAGTCGGGTGATGGCCGTACGAGGAGACCTGAAGCCGGTGCCTCGGTCGTCGAGCAGGCCGCCCCGCCGCGTGCGGGCACCCTGATCGATCGCGGAGGCCCCTGCCACGCCGGGCAGGGGCCTCCGTTCAGGAAACATCAGGCAACGGTGTCGCCGGCCTTCATCCCGTCGACGAACGCCGACCGGGCAACGGCGGGAAAGACACAAGCGCCCTGCCCCGGGTCCTTGGAGTCCCGGACGGCCATCCGGTGCCCGTCGAGCCGGGCGCCCTCGACGCGGTTGCCGCCCTGGGCATTGCTGTAGCTCGACTTGAACCAGTCGGCTCCGCGCGGGGTCTGACAGGCTGACCCGCCGTGCCCCCGCCGACACCTTCGGCGGGGGCGTACGGCACGATGGGGCGCCGTCGAAACGCGCGCCCCCGACCACCGTCCCCACCAGGAGGAACCCGTGCCCGCCGAGTCCGTCATCGAGCCGTCGCCCGAGATTCTCGCCGCCTTCCGGGCCGCCAAGGGCTTCATGCCGGTGGGCGAGGGACTCGCGCTGTACGCGGCAGCCGCCGAGGCCGCCGCGCTGGGGCTGCCCGTCCTGGAGGTCGGCACGTACTGCGGGCGCTCCACGATCCTGCTCGCCGATGTCGCACGGGCGGCCGGTGTGACCGCGCTCACCGTCGACCATCACCGCGGCAGCGAGGAGCAGCAGCCGGGCTGGGAGTACCACGATCCGACCGTGGTGGATCCGGAGGTCGGGCGGATGGACACACTGCCGACCTTCCGCCGCACCCTGCACGCGGCGGGTCTGGAGGACCACGTCGTGGCGCTGGTCGGGCGGTCTCCGCAGGTCGCGGCGGTCTGGGGCGGGAAGCTCGGGTTCGTCTTCATCGACGGAGGCCACACCGACGAGCACGCGAACGGCGACTACGAGGGCTGGGCGCCGCATGTGGCCGAGGGCGGGCTGCTGGTGATCCACGACGTGTTCCCGGACCCCGCGCACGGCGGCCAGGCCCCGTACCGCGTCTATCTGCGGGCGCTGGAGTCCGGGGCGTTCACCGAGGTCTCGGTGACGGATTCGCTGCGGGTGCTGCGGCGTACCGGAACGGGCATCTGAGGGCGGCCGTCCGGAGGCCCGGATAGCATCGCGTGGTGCCGTACGACGAGAGTGTTCCCCCCACCCGGCGCCGCCGGTCCCTGCTCGCCGCCACCGCGTTCGCCGCCGTGTGCCTGACCGCCGCGGGCTGCGGCGCGGGCGACGACGGCGGCGGGGCGCAGGCCGAGCCCCGGCAGGGCGGCGGCGGTACCTCCGCGCCGCCGCCGTCGAAGAGCGCCCCGGTGCCGGAGAGGACGAAGACATCCGCATCCCCCGCGCCCTCCGCGAAGCCGTCGAAGCCCTCGAAGCCCGCGGGCGGCGGAGCCACCGGGCCGCTGTCCGGCAAGACCGTCGTCATCGACCCCGGGCACAACCCGAACAACCATCTGCACACCGGCGAGATCAACCGCCAGGTGGACATCGGCACCACGCACAAGGAGTGCGACACCACCGGGACGTCCACCAACTCCGGTTACGCGGAGGCGCAGTTCACCCTCGATGTGTCGCACCGGCTGCGCACCCTCCTCCAGAAGCAGGGTGCGAAGGTCGTGCTGACGTACGACAACGACCGCGCGTACGGGCCGTGCGTCGACGAGCGGGCCCGGATCGGCAACGAGGCGCGGGCCGACGCGGTGGTCTCGGTGCACGCGGACGGTTCCGCGGTCGGCAACCGCGGCTTCCATGTGATCCTTCCCGGGCTGGTGCGGGGCGGGAAGGCGGACACCTCGAAGATCGTCGAGCCGTCGCGCGACCTCGGCACAAGGATCGCCGGACTCTTCGTCCGCGATACCGGAAGTGCGCCTTCCAATTACGTCGGCGGCAATAGCGGGTTGGACATCCGAAAGGACCTGGGCGGACTGAATTTGTCGACCGTGCCCAAAGTGTTCATCGAATGCGGCAATATGCGTGATCCGAAGGACGCCGCTCTGCTCACCAGCGCGGGCTGGCGCCAGAAGGCGGCACAGGGCATCGCCGATGGCATCAGCAGCTACCTCAATGGGTAGCGAGAGGTAGTTCTGAGGCGAAATCGGGGGGATGTGTGTCCGGCGTCCGGGCAGGAACACAACCCGTACGGCCAGACGATAGATTCATCCGTACGATGGGGGCCGCCCCGAGCTTCGTGCCGTACCCGCTGTACCCGTACAGGCGGCAGCGACGACCGCCCCGACGAGACGACCGACTAAGGACCTTCACGTGAATATCCGCTCCCTCTCCCGAGGCGACGGCGTGGTGATCGGAGCAGCGGTCGTGCTGTTCATCGCCTCTTTCCTCGACCTCTTCGGCTTCGACTGCCCCGCGGGCATCAACTGCTCCAACTACAACGCCCCGAACGCCTGGGACTCGCTCGGGCTGCTGATGAGCGTCTACCTGGCCGGGATCATCGGAGCGGCGCTGGTCATCGTCGGCCGCACCATGCCGGCCCGCAAGGTCGTCGGTCTCGACCTCGGGCAATTCGGTGCCGCCTTCTGCGTCTTCGCGCTGTGGACGGCCTTCTGGACGACCATCGACGCCAGCGACACGGGCGCCGGAATGATCCTCGGCCTGCTGGCCACGATCGTGCTCGCGGGCGGCGCGATCGCCACCCCGCTGGTCCCCGCGCTCAAGGCCCCGCTGGTGAGCGCCTCGGGCCCGAGGGTCGTGCAGCCGCAGTACGGCGGTCAGCCGCAGCCCGGCCAGGGATACGGCTACCCGGGCCAGCAGCAGCCCTCGTACGGCGGCCAGCCGGGTCAGCAGCAGCCCTACGGTGCGCAGCCGCAGCCCGGTCAGCCGGAGCCGCAGCCCCAGGGCCACGCCCCGAAGGCTCCCGACGCGGGTGGTGCGCCGGCCGGTGACTTCACGCCGTTCTGGTTCGCGGTGCCGGTGGCCCGCCCGCTGTACGGGGAGGACGGTTCGCCGTCGCCGATCGCCGAGCTGGCGCCCGGCACCTGGTACCTCGCGGTGGAGCAGCGCGGTCCGGGTCTCATCGCCCAGACCCAGGACGGCCGTCGCGGTGTGCTCCAGGACACCACGGGCATCCAGCGCGGCTGAGCCCGCCACAGGCAGTACGACAGCGGCCCTCCGCCCCTTCCGGGTGGGGGGCCGCTGTCGTACCCTCCGTCCGTACCTGACTTTCTGACGACTCGTCAGAACTATGGGGAGGCGGCGGACATGCGGCTCGGACTCGCGCTCGGATACTGGGGCCGGGGCCCGAACCCCGCCCACCTGGAGCTGGCCAGGGAGGCCGAGGCGCTGGGGTACGCGTCGGTGTGGACGGCGGAGGCCTGGGGATCGGACGCCTTCACCCCGCTGACCTGGATAGCCGCGAACACCTCCCGGATCCGGCTGGGCACCGGCATCGCGCAGATGGCGGCGCGCACCCCGACCGCCACCGCCATGCACGCCCTCACCCTCGATCATCTCTCCGGCGGCCGGATGATGCTCGGCCTCGGGCTGTCCGGCCCGCAGGTGGTGGAGGGCTGGTACGGACGGCCGTTCCCGAAGAGCCCGCTGACCGCGACCCGGGAGTACGTCGACGTCATCCGCCAAGTGCTGCGCCGCGAGGCCCCCGTGGAGCTGGACGGCCGGTTCCACTCCCACCCGTACAGCGGTCCGGACGCCACCGGGCTGGGCAAACCGCTGAAACCGATCACCCATCCGCTGCGGCCGGGGCTGCCCGTGCTGCTCGGCGCGGAGGGGCCGAGGAACATCGCGCAGACGACCCGGATCGCGGACGGCTGGCTGCCGCTGTACTGGTCCCCGACGCGCACCGATGTGTACGCGGCGTCGCTCACGGACCTGCCCGACGGGTTCATGATCGCGCCGATGGCCCGGGCCCGGGTCTGTGACGATGTCGCGGAGGGGCTGCTGCCGGTGAAGGCGATGCTCGGCTTCTACATCGGGGGGATGGGCCACGCGGCCCGTAACTTCCACGCGGATCTGATGGCGCGGATGGGGTTCGAGGAGGAGGCGCGGCGGATCCAGCGGCTGTTCCTCGAAGGCCGCAAGGAGGAGGCGGTGCTGGCGGTGCCGGACGCGTTCGCGGACGAGATCTCGCTCGTCGGTCCGCGTGAACGGATCGCGGAGCGCCTGGAGTTGTGGCGCAAGGGACCGGTCACCGATCTGCTGGTGACGGCGCCGGACCCGCACACCCTGCGGGTGCTCGCGGAGCTCAGTTAGGAGAGGGCCTGTCCGGGTCGGTCGGCCAGGTGCCGGTTCCGCCGGACGCGGGGCGGGTGCTCCGCCGGGTCGCGGTGCGCTCCCACGGCTGGGGGTCCGGGTACGTGAGGAGTTGCAGGGTGCTGCCCCAGGGGGTGCGCAGATACGCGAACCGGTTGTGCTCCCCCGCCTCGGGGCCCGGCAGCGGCTGCGCGTCGGCGAGCAGCGAGGCGCCCGCGGCCACGCAGTCCCGGACGGCCGCGTCCAGGTCGTCCGCGTACAGCGCCACGTGCTGCCAGCCGAAGTCACAGGGCAGCACCGGGGGTTCGCGGCGGGGGCCCTGGAACTCGAAGAGCTCGATGCCCGGACCGCCGCCGGGGAGGGCCAGCATTCTGATCGCCAGCTGCCGGGTGCCCGCCGGGACGCCGAGCCGCCGCTCGACGTCGGGGCCGCCGTTCGGTCCGTCCTGACGGCGCAGGGTGTCGTAGAGCACCTCGGCGCCGAAGGCCCTCGTGAGGAAGAGGGTCGCGGTCTCCAGGTCGGGGACCGTGACCCCGATGTGGTCGATGCCTCGCACACTCGTGGCCGTCATGGCTTCACCGTTCCTGTCCCGGGGCCGCGCCGACGGCCCCGTCCGCCCCGGAGCGGGCCCGCTCCGGGATCGTGCCGCCGCGCGACCAGGCCAGGAGCCGGCCGGCCGGCCAGGTGGTGACGACGCGTTCCGCCGGGACCAGGCACTCCTCGGCGCGGGCACAGCCGTGGATCTGCCAGTCCAGCTGTCCGGGTGCGTGGGCGTCGGTGTCGACGGCGAAGAGGGTGCCCGCCCCGACGGCGCGGCTCAGCAGCCTGCGGGGCGGGTCGAGCCGTTCCGGCCGGCTGTTGATCTCCACGGCGGTACCGGCCTCCGCGCACGCGGCGAACACCGCGTCCGCGTCGAACCGGGACTCCGGGCGTCTGCGCTCCGCGACCAGCCGCCCCGTGCAGTGCCCGAGGATGTTCGCCCGGGGGTGGCGGACGGCCGCGATCAGGCGCCTGGTCATCGGGGCCGGGGCCATCCGCAGCTCGGAGTGGACGGATACCACCACGACGTCCAGCTGTTCCAGCAGCTCGTCCTCCTGGTCGAGGGAGCCGTCGGGGAGGATGTCGCACTCGATGCCGGTGAGCAGCCGGAATGGCGCCCACCGCTCGTTCAGCTCGGCGATCAGCGCCAGCTGCCGGCGCAGCCGGTCCGGGGAGAGCCCGTTGGCGACGGTCAGCCGGGGCGAGTGGTCGGTGAGGACCGCCCACTCGTGGCCCAGCTCCGCCGCGGTGCGGCCCATCTCCTCGACCGGGCTGCCGCCGTCCGACCAGTCGGAGTGCAGATGGCAGTCGCCGCGCTGGAGCGCGAGGAGGTCCGCGCCGCGCTCGTCGGGCCGGGCCGCGGCCTCCTCCTCCAGCCGTTCGAGATAGCCGGGCACGTCCCCGGCCACCGCCTCCCGGATCACCTGCGCGGTCTTCGGCCCGATGTCCTTGACCGCCTCCAGCGACCCGGCCGCCGCCCGCCGCCCTGCCTCGCCGTCCGCCATCGCGGCCACCGCGTCGGCGGCAGCGCGGAAGGCCCGCACGCGGTAGGTGTCGGCCCTGCCGCGTTCCAGCAGGAAGGCGATCCGTTCCAGGGCGCGGACTGGCTCCATCGGCACCTCCACCGGGGCCGCCGGACACTACGGGCTTGTCCCATCCAGCTTCGCTCAGGCCCGCCCGGCGCGCAGAACGGGCCGGGCAGCGGCGGGCTCCCGGGGCCGGGCGCTCAGCCGAAGCTGGCGCGCTCCAGCCAGAAGTCCAGCAGCTCCGTGTCACCGAGCACCTCGACCCGGTCGCTGTCCGGCGCCAGGCGCCGGTTGAAGACCAGCATGACGTCGGTGAGCGGGCCGCGCAGCGCGACGGTGGCCTTCTCGTGGGCGCGCCGCCAGGTGAAGCCGTCCTCGCCGAACTCGATCAGCCATTCGGCGCCCGGCACGTCCGTGGCGTGCAGGTGGACGGAGCGCCCGGACCCGGTCAGTTCGGCCGCCTGCGGGTCGCCCGCGCTCCGGGAGAAGGCGACGATCTCCAGCCACTCCTCGATCGTGTCGGCGGCCAGTTCCGGCGCCACCTCGTACCCGGTGCCGGCGGTGACCGCCGCGTCGGCGTGGTGGACGATCGTCTCGTGCGCCATTCGGCGCGCCCAGAAGCCGGTGCTTCCCTCCCAGGCCCAGGACCACACCTTCTGTTCCGGGCCCGCGGCCCGCAGCAACCCGACGGTGTCGGCCGCGCCGTCCGCCAGCCAGGCGTCGAGGGCGGCGGGGTCGTCGCTCCCCGGGGTGGAGTGCGGTACCCGCTCGGGCGGGACCACCTCGGTGGCCCGGGTGCGTACGATCTCGCCGACCCAGCGATGGGCCTGGCCGAGGTGGTGGGCGAGTTCGCGCAGGGTCCAGTCGGGGCAGGTCGGTACGGTCGCGCCGAGGTCCGCGCCCCGGACGGTGGCTCTCAGCGCGTCGGTGCGGGCGATGATCTCGTCGCAGTAGCGGTCGTGCGTGAGGTCCTGAGTGAGTGGGCTCATGTCGCGCACCCTAATCCGATCCCGGGCCGAACCCCATTGCTTATCCGCCGAGTTGCGAGGTGGTGGGCACCTTGTCCTTGACCTCCGCACCTGCGCTGCTGCCCGCGTCCTTGATGCCGCTGATCACACTCTCGAAGGCGCCGATGTCGCCCTCGCCCGCCTGGCCCTTGCGGAGCTTCTCGGCGAGCCCCTTGAGCGATTCGATGCCCGCCGTCAGCGGCGCGACCGCCTTGGACAGCAACGGGTCGCCCTTGGCGTTGACCGTCGCCGCCTTCAGCCGGTTGTAGGTGAAACCACCCGCGAGTCCGGCCTTGACCAGCGCGAACGTCCGCCCGTCGGCCCCCTTCTTGAACTTGCCCGCCCGGTAGGGCTTCACGATCCACTGGTACGTCGCCCCGGCCGCGAGCCCCGCGTTGGTGACGAACCGGGTCTTGGCGAACTTCTGTGCCTCGGCCGAGGAGGTGCCGCTCGGGGACGCCGAACTGCTCGTACCGCTCTTGTCCCCGCCGCCGCACGCGGTGGCGCCCACGACGAGGGCACAGGCCAGCAGCAGCGAGACGATCGGACGGCGGATCGGTACGGGACCGGTCGCGGCGGAACTGGGCACAGCGGGCCTCCCTGGCCGGGCACATCAGGGCGATCTCTACGGTGAGTGACGATCTCGGCCACTCTCGGTAAGACTCGCCCGGCCCGGAAGGGCGTGCCACCCGGGAAACGCCGTCCGGGTTCCCGGCGCGGGGCACACGACGGGCACGAGGACCGGCCGGCGCGGGGGTCCCGTCAGGCGATGCTGTACGTCCGGTGCCGGTGGCCGTCGAGGAGCAGCGTGCGCACCGCCTCGGCCTCCGGGGCACCCAGCCGCTCGTAGACGTCCAGCGCCTCGTTCCACGAAGCGACGGCACGCCCGGTCTGGCCCAGTTCCGAAAGTGCGTGGCCGAGCACGGTCAGCACATTGGCCCGGCGCCACTCCCCGCCGATTCCGCCCAGGGTGATCAGGGCCGTCTCGGCGTTGACCGCGGCCTGTGCCGGACGCCGCGCGGCGAGGTCGACCTCGGCCAGCCGGAACAGGCTCATGCCTTCCCACAGCTTCTGACGGCCCTCGCGGAAGACGTCCAGCGCCGCGTGGAGGCAGTCGCCCGCGAGGTCCAGTTCGCCGCTCCGGGTGAGCGCCAGAGCAAGCGCGTAGCGGCCGTTGGCGCCGCGCACGGTGCTGCCCATGGCGTCGTAGATCTCGATGCCCTGCCGTGCCAGCGCGATGGCGCTCGTGGTCCGGCCGGTCGCGAGGTGGATGCGGGAGAGGTTGCACAGGACGGCGGCCTCGCCGGGGCGGTCGCCGAGCGCACGGAAGTACTCGACGGCGCGGGAGAGATGGGCCTCGCCGTCCTCGTGCCGGTTCTGGTGGAGCGCGATGACGCCCCTGCTGTTGAGTACGTCGCCCATGGTCCAGGAGTCGCCGGCCGAACCAGCGAGCCCTGCCGCCTCGCGCGCTTCGTGGTCCGCCTCCCGGAAGCGGCCCGCGAGGGAGTGCAGGTGGGCGAGAGCGGCGCGGGTCCGGCCCTCGGTCCTCCCGTCTCCGGTTGCCGCGGCCGCGCCCCGCAGGGCCGTGACCGCCGACTCGTAGCGTTTGAATTCGCTGCCGGACTCGGCGAGGTCCCGCGTCGCGAGCAGCAGATCGGCCGCCTTGCGCAACTCGCCCGTGTCGACGGCCTGGCGGGCCGCGGACAGCAGGGCCCTCGCCTCGCCGAACAGCCAGTCCAATGCCTCGGCGCGGTCGGTGAGGACCAGCCCGTCGCCGGCGGTCGGCTCCAGGTGCTCGATCAGGCGGTCACCGGGCCGCTCCAGCGCGTACACGCCCGCCGCGGTGGCCAGGTAGAAGTCGAGCAGCCGGGACAGGGCCGCCGCCCGCTCGCCCGGCAGTTGCTCGTCCCGCTCCGCGCAGGCACGTGCGTAGAGGCGGAGCAGGTCGTGATAGCGGTACCGGCCCGGTGCCGCCGACTCCACCAGCGAGGTGTCGACGAGGGACTCCAGGAGTCCCTCGGCGTCCTCCCGGGGGAGGCCGAGCACGGCCGCGGCGGCCGGCAGGGAGATGTCCGGCCCGTCCGCCAGGCCGAGCAGGCGGAACGCGCGTGCCTGCGCGGGCTCCAGCTGCCCGTAGACCAGCTCGAAGGCTGCCTTCACCGCCAGGTCACCGGCCTGCAGCTCGTCCAGTCGCCGCCGCTCGTCCGCCAGCTTCGCGGCCAGTACCGAGACGGTCCAGGTCCGCCGCACCGCCAGCCGCGAGGCCGCGATCCGGATGGCCAGCGGCAGGAAGCCGCACGCGGCGACGACGTCGAGCGCCGCCGTTCGCTCGCCGGAGACGCGTTCCTGGCCGACGATCCTGGTGAACAGTTGCAGGGCCTCCTCCGGACTCAGCACGTCCACGTCGACCAGCCGGGCGCCCGCCAGGTCGCCCAGGTGCCCCCTGGACGTGATCAGCGCGGCGCATCCCTCCGTGCCCGGCAGCAGCGGTCGCACCTGGGCGGCGTCGCCCGCGTTGTCCAGGAGCACCAGCACCCGCCGCCCGTCCAGGACCGAGCGGTACAGCGCCGCCCGGTCCTCCAGGGAGTCGGGGATCGCCGAGTCCGGTGTGCCCAGGGCGCGCAGGAAGGAACCCAGGACCGTCTCGGGCTCCGTCCTCGTCGTCCGCAGGCCCTGGAGGTCCACGTACAGCTGGCCGTCGGGGAACTCCGAACGGGCCCGGTGGGCGACGTGCACCGCCAGCGTCGTCTTGCCGACGCCCGCGATTCCCGACAGGGCCGACACCGCCATCACCTGCCCGTTGGCCGACGCCAGCACCTCCCCCAGCTCCTCCACGTACGGCACACGGCCGGTGAAGTCGGGGACCGTGGCGGGGAGTTGGGCGGGCCGGACGGGGGCCGCGGCCGACTCGGGCCCCGGGACGGAGGGTTCCGCCAGGGCCGGGTCCGCCTGCAGGATCCGGTGCTGCAGCTCCGCCAGGGCGGGGCGGGGGTCCACGCCCAGTTCGTCCGCCAGCAGCCGTCTGGTGTCGGCGTACACCGCCAGTGCCTCCGCCTGGCGGCCACTGCGGTACAGCGCCAGCATCAGCAGCTCCCGCAGCTGCTCGCGCAGCGGATGCACCGCCGTCAGCGAGGTGAGTTCCGAGATCGCTTCCGCGTGGTGGCCCTGCTCCAGCTCCATGTGGAGGCGGAATTCGATCAGTTGGAGGTGCCACTCCTCCAGCCGCATGCGCTGGGTCTCCGCGTACGGGCCCGGCACGCCCGACAGCGGCTCGCCGTCCCACAGGGCCAGCGCCCTGCCGAGCAGGTCACTCGCGCGGGACGGGTCCCCGTCGCTCCTGGCCCGCTCCGCCAGATCCGCGAGATCCCGCGCCGCCGACAGGTCCAGGGCATCGTCCGGCAGGCCCCGGATCGCGTAACCGCCCGACTCGCTCACCAGGACGTCCGGGCCGAGGACCTTGCGCAGCCGGGAGGCGTACGTCCGGACGGCGGCCAGCCCCTGGGACGGGGGCTCGTCGCCCCACAGTGCGTCGATCAGTTCGGCCGCGGTCGCGGTGCGTCCCTCGCGCAGCAGCAGGGCGGCCAACAGGCCACGCTGCTGCGGTGATCCGGTCCGCAGTGCTTCGGTTCCGCGCCAGGCGCGCACCGGGCCGAGTACGCTGAAGCGCGGCGCCGCTTCCGCCGGCCCGGCGGGCGACACGACGGGACGCCGCTTCGGCCCCCGTGACGCGTCATCCATCGCTGCCCCCCTTTCGGCAGCGTACCAACTCGTTTAGCAGACGTATACGGATCGTTTATCGACGCCTGCGACCATGGGCGCATCGCACTCTGTGACTTGCCCAGTCCGGGGCTGCGCCGAGGCGGGGTTCCCGGGAGTGGCATCCCGGGCCCCGACCGCCCGGCCCGACAGCCGATTGATTCGTGCTGCGATTTTCATCAACTCTAGCTCAGTCAAGTGACTTTGAGCTACCGTCATCCCGTTGCCGCGAACCGCGGGTGGACCGGCCCCTGCCAAGGGCCCCTTGTGGCCTGCCCGTTGGCGAGCGCAGCAGATCCGGACTGGGCACCGTCATAAGGAGAACGAGCATTGTCATGCAATCAATCAGTCCACCTGTGCTGTGGGCCGGAGTCGTGGTCACTCTGGCCTATTTCGTATTGGTCGGCTACCTCATCAGGTCGCTGAGGACCAATAGGCGGCTGCCCTCGGTGATCGCGGCCGTGACAGGGCTCGTGGGCGCGCTTCCCGTGGTGCTCTACGCCCTGTACGCCGTGCTCGGCACCCCGGCATAGGCATCCGCGCGAAGTACGCGTCCGGCTCGGGGAAGCGGCGGCACGAGAGCCGCTTCCCCAGTCGCGCGGCCGGCGCCCGGCCCGGGGGCTTTCGCCTCAGCGGCAGCAGTCCGGTTCCAGTCCGCGCGGCAGGTGTTCGCCGCCGAAGACCTCCGTGGTCGCCTCGTCGCCACCGAGCGCGGCGACCGCGAGCAGCAGCGATCCGGCGGTCCAGGTGGTGAGCTCCTCCGGCCAGAACGCCCGGTTGCCCTCGAAGACGTACCCGGTCCAGTACATGCCGCCCTCGGCGCGCAGATGCTGGATGGACTGGAGGATCTCCAGCGCCCGGTCGGACTCGCCCATCACCCAGAGCGCCAGGGCGAGTTCGCAGCTCTCGCCGCCGGTCACCCAGGGGTTGGGCAGGACACAGCGCACCCCGAGGCCGGGGACCACGAAACGGTTCCAGCCCTCCTCGATCCGCTCCTTGGCCGCGGTCGCGGTGAGCGCGCCGCCGAGGACCGGGTAGTACCAGTCCATCGAGTAGCGGCTCTTGTCCAGGAAGCGTTCCGGGTGGCTGCGGATCGCGTGGCTCAGCGCGCCGGTCGCCAACTCCCAGTCGGGCTGCGGCTCTTCGCGCCGTTCGGCGATGGCGAGCGCGCAGCGCAGCGCCTGGTGGATGGAGGAGCAGCCGGTCAGCAGCGCGTCGTCGACGGGGGTTCCGTCGGCTTCGCGCTTCCAGCCGATCTGGCCGCCGGGCTGCTGGAGTCGCAGGACGAACTCGACGGCGGCGTAGACGGTCGGCCACATCCGGTCGACGAACGCGTCGTCGCCGGTGGCGAGGTAGTGGTGCCAGACGCCGACGGCCACGTACGCGCAGAAGTTGGTCTCCAGCGAGCGGTCGGTCGGCCGGTCCGGGTCTCCGTCGTGGTACGCGGCGTACCAGGAGCCGTCCTCGTTCTGGTGCCGGGCCAGCCAGTCGTACGCGCGCTCCGCGGCGGCGTGCTCGCCCGCCGCGTCGAGGGCCATGGCGGCCTCGGTGTGGTCCCACGGGTCGAGGTGGTGGCCGCGGAACCAGGGCAGGGCGCCGTTCCGGCGCTGCACGGCGCGCAGGGCCGCGACGGTCTCGGCGGCCTCCTCGGCGGTGAGGACCCCGGGCAGTACGAGGTGCTCGGTCTGCTCGGGAACGGTCACGCCTGGGCCCTGGTGAGGTCCTCGGCCGCGGCGGCGGGCAGGTGCGGCTTGGTCGCGTACGCCACGAAGCTCTTGCCGACGACCGGGTTGAGCAGCTGCTCGGCCACCCGGGTCGCCATCGGCTTCTTCATGATGTCCCAGACCAGCAGCTTGTGGTAGGCGCGGACCGGCAGGGCCTTCTCGTTGTCCACCCCGAAGGCGCACTTGAGCCACCAGTACGGCGAGTGCAGGGCGTGGGCGTGGTGGGTGCCGTACGGCTTGAGGCCGGCACCACGGATCTTGCCGAGGAGTTCGTCGGCCCGGTAGATACGGATGTGGCCGCCCTCGACCTCGTGGTAGGCGTCGGAGAGCGTCCAGCAGACCTTCTCGGGGCCGTAGCGCGGCACGGTGATCGCGATCCGGCCGCCGGGCTTGAGGACCCGGACCATCTCGGCGAGCACGCCCTTGTCGTCGGGGATGTGCTCCATGACCTCGGAGATGATCACGACGTCGAAGGACCCGTCGGGGAACGGCAGGTTGAGCGCGTCGCCCTCCATCGCGGTGGCGGTGGCGCCCTCGGGGGCCTCGCCGGCCTCCTTCATCGCGGCGAACCACTTCGCGACCTCGCGGATCTCCTCGCCGTTCTGGTCGAGGGCCACGACCTGGGCGCCGCGCCGGTAGCACTCGAAGGCGTGGCGTCCGGCGCCGCAGCCCAGGTCGAGCACTCGGTCACCTGCGGCGAGCGGGAAGCGGGTGAAGTCCACGGTCAGCACGAATGCCTGCTTTCGCGGTCGGGGGAGGTAGGGGGGCGGGTACGACGGGAACGGGCGGCGGTGTCAACGACCGCGGCCGGGGCGCGTGGCACCGGACCGGGCGGCGATCGCCTCGCGGTAGAGGGCGGCGGTTCCGATGGCGGCCTGCTTCCAGGTGAAGCGGGAGAGCACCCGGTCACGGCCGGCGGCACCGAGCCGGGCCCGCAGCTCCGGGTCGCCGAGCAGCCGGGCGAGCGCGTCGGCCAGCGCCCCGGCGTCGGCGGGCGGGACGGCCAGGCAGGTCTCGCCGTCCGGGCCCGCGACCTCGGGGATCGCGCCGCCGGTGGTGGCGACGAGCGGGGTGCCGGTGGCCATGGCCTCGGCGGCGGGCAGTGAGAACCCTTCGTACAGCGAGGGGACGCAGGCGATCTGGGCGCCGCGCACCAGGTCGACGAGCTCGGCGTCGCTGATGCCCTTGACGAACTCGACGGCGTCCCGGAGTCCGTGCCGCTCTATGGCCTGTGCGACCGGTCCGTCCTCGGCCCGCTTGCCGACGACCACGAGGTGCGCCTTCGGGTTCCCGGTACGGAGCTTGGCGAGCGCCTCGACGAGGTGGACGAGGCCCTTCAGCGGGACGTCGGCGCTGGAGGTGGTGACGATCCGGCCGGGCACCTCGGCGACCGAGGGGTCGGGCGACCAGAGGTCGGTGTCGGCGCCGATGTGCACGACGTGGATGCGGTCCGGGCGCACGCCGAGGTGGTCGACGATCTCCTGCTGCGAGGAGCCGGAGACGGTGAGCACCGAGGGCAGCCGGCGGGCGACCCGCTTCTGCATCCGGGTGAAGCCGTACCAGCGGCGTACGGAGGCGCGCCGGCGGCGGGTGTCGGCGGCGTCCAGGTCGAGCTGCCGGTCGACGGTTATGGGGTGGTGGATCGTGGTGACGAGCGGGGCGCCGAGGTCCGCGAGGAGTCCGTAGCCGAGCGTCTGGTTGTCGTGGATGACGTCGAACTCGCCGCGGCGGGCGGCGAGATGGCGCCGGGCACGCAGGCTGAAGGTGAGCGGTTCCGGGAAGCCGCCGGTCCACATGGTGGCGACCTCGGCGGCGTCGATCCAGTCGCGGTACTCGCCGCGCCCGGGGGTGCGGAACGGGTCGGGCTGGCGGTAGAGGTCCAGGCTCGGCAGCTCGGTGAGCGGGACGCCCTCGTCGAGCACCGGATAGGGCTGGGCGCCTATCACCTCGACGCTGTGGCCGAGGCGGGCGAGCTCGCGGGCGAGGTGGCGTACGTAGACGCCCTGGCCGCCGCAGAAGGGGTTGCCCTTGTAGGTGAGGAGTGCGATGCGCAACGGACGGTCGTCGGCGGTGCCGGACGTGTCGCTGCCCGTGCGGGGGCCCGACTCTATGGCCTCAGCGGTCACACTCGGCCCCCTTCTCCCTGCGTGTTCGCCGGAGCGTAACCGCTCACGCTAATCTAGAACAAGTTTCAGACTGGATCGTTCAATGAGCTACGAATCTACCGGCAGGTAGCGTCGGTGCAACGGCCGGATCAGGTGATTCGCGCCACGACTGGGCACGCTGGCATGCTGTGCGCCCCCGGGAGTCCGAGCGCCTCCCTCCGGTCGCGGACAGAAGCCATGGATGGGGACACATGACAGCTGAGGCCAAGCCGGCATCGCCGCCCCTGACCGAACGGCAGGAGGCCCGTCGCCGCCGCATCCTGCACGCCAGCGCCCAGCTCGCCGGCCGGGGCGGCTTCGAGGCGGTGCAGATGCGTGAGGTCGCGGAGGAGGCCGGGGTCGCCCTGGGCACGCTGTACCGCTACTTCCCGTCCAAGATCCATCTGCTGGTCGCCACCATGCAGGACCAGCTCCAGCACATGCACACGATGCTGCACAAACGACCGCCGGCCGGCCAGGACCCGGCCCAGCGGGTCGCCGACACCCTGATGCGGGCCTTCCGCGCACTCCAGCGCGAGCCGCATCTGGCGGACGCGATGGTGCGGGCGCTGACCTTCGCGGACCGCAGCGTCAGCCCGGAGGTGGACACCGTCTCGCGGATCACGACGGCGATCATCCTGGATGCGATGGGCCTGGAGCATCCGACCCCGGAGCAGCTGTCCGCGGTCCGCGTCATCGAGCACACCTGGCACTCCGCGCTGATCACCTGGCTGTCGGGGCGGGCGTCGATCGCCCAGGTGAAGATCGACATCGACACGGTGTGCCGGCTGATCGATGTGACCATTCCGACAGACACGCCCTAGCACATGCGGGGCCTGGCCCGTGGCGTCTTCATCACATTCCTCACACCGTTCTGACCGAAAGAGCCACAAGTCGCTCTTTAGCATGGTCATGACCAGCACCGATGAGAGGAAGACATGGCTCACCAGTCAGGCATTGCAGGCGACGCGACGGGGACGCAGGCCCCCGGCGGACCGGGTTACGGCGTTCAGCCGCCGGTCGGCTACGGGTACCCGGGCGTTGCCCCGCTGCCCAGCGGCAAGGCGACCGCCTCGATGGTGCTCGGCATCCTCGGCCTGGTGCTCATTCCGATCATCCCGCCGATCGTCGCGCTGTGCCTCGGCGTCTCGGCCAAGCGCATGGCCGACCGGGGTGAGGGCGGCGGCCGCGGCCAGGCGGTCGCGGGCATCGCGATGGGCTGGGTCGGCATCGCGTTCGCCGCGCTCGGCATCACCGTGGCCACGATCCAGGGCATCAGCGCGATGTGACGGGTCACCACCCAGGACCCGCGCACCGCGCGCCACACACCCGGGCACTCGCGCACCGCGCGCCACACACCCACAACACCCGGGCACCACGCGCCACGCGCCACACACCCGCGCACCGCGCACCGCGCACCGCGCACCGGCCGCGCAGCGGAACCGTACGATCCGGTTCCCCTGCGCGGCTTTCGCTTTCCGGTCCCATGTGCGGCCCCCACATGCGCACCATGTCAGGTGGGGCGCTCTGCACCATGTCGACGGGGGCACGGTGTTCATACGGTTCGGCGACATCACATGAACACGCCGAGGAGCCGGTCACCATGCGTCGCAGAGCCACAGGCACCGCCCGTCACCGCAGATCCCTGCACGCCGCCGTCGCGCTGAGCTGCGCCGGTCTCGTGCTCGCCGGGTGCACCGCCGCCGGAAAGGCCGGCGGGAGCGATTCCGCCGGGGACGCGAAGGACGCGACCGTGAAGGTGGGCCTGGTGTACTCCCGTACCGGCCTCCTCGCGGACTACGGGAAGCAGTACCGCGACGGGTTCATGGCGGGGCTGGACCACGCCACGAAGGGCACCCGGAAGGTGGCCGGGCACCGCATCGAGGTCACCGAGCAGGACGACGCGGGCGATCCGGGCAAGGCGGTCTCCGCGGCGAAGAGCCTGATCGGCAAGGGCTACAAGGTGCTGGCCGGCACCACCGACTCCGGCGTGGCGCTCCAGATGGCACCGCTCGCCGCCCAGAACAAGGTGCTGTACATCAGCGGCCCGGCCGCCACCGACGCCGTGACCGGCATCAACGACTACACCTTCCGCTCGGGCCGGCAGTCCTACCAGGACATCCTCACCGCCGGGACGATGCTCGGCGAGGCCAGGGGCAAGAAGGTCACGGTGCTGGCCCAGGACTCCACGTTCGGCCAGGCCAATGTCGCCGCGGTGAAGGCCGTCCTCGGCGCCGAAGGGGCGAAGGTCGGCTCGGTACTGGCCCCGCCCGGCGCCACCGACCTGACCCCGTTCGCCCGGCAGGTGAAGGCGGGCGGGCCCGATCTGGTCTTCGTCGCCTGGGCCGGCTCGACCGCGCCGGCGCTGTGGACCGCGCTGGACCAGCAGGGCGTGCTGGAGGCGGGCAAGGTCGTCACCGGTCTCGCCGGAACGGCCTCGTACCCGGTCTTCGGCGACGCCGGTTCCAAGGTGTCGTTCCTGGCGCACTACTTCCCCGGCGCGGGCGGCGGCAACGCCGTGGAGAAGTCGATGCTCGACTCGGTCGCCAAGGCCGGTGGCACCCCCGACCTGTTCACCCCCGACGGCTTCACCGCCGCGCAGATGGTGGTGCGCGCGGTCGAGGAGGGCGGGGCCACCGACACCGCCGCCATGGTGAAGGCCCTGGAGGGCTGGAGCTTCGACGGGGTGAAGGGCAAGGAGCAGGTCCGGGCCGAGGACCACGCACTGGTGCAGCCGATGTTCGTCGCGAAGCTCGACGGGAAGGGCGCGGGAGCCCGGCCGGAGCTGGTGAGCACCGTGCCGATGGACGAGGTGGCGCCGCCCGCGAAGCCCTCGGCGGGCTGAGCGATGACCGCACCGGACACCGCCGCCGGGCACCCGGGCGGGGCGCGGACCGCCGCCCCGGTGCTCCGGCTGGACGGGCTCGGCTGGGGCGTCGGCGGGGCGACGATCGTCGAGGACGTCACACTGAGCGTCCACGAGGGCGAGTTCCTGGCCTTCATCGGCCCCAACGGGGCGGGCAAGACCTCCCTGTTCAACCTGATCAGCGGGCTCACCACGGCCACCCGCGGCACCATCGCGCTGGACGGCACGGACATGACGGCCGACCCCGCGCACGCACGGGCGAGGCGCGGCATCGGCCGCACGTTCCAGACGTCCAGTCTCTGGCCCGCCATGAGCGTGGCCGACCACGTCCGGCTGGCCGCCCAGGCGGCCCGGGGCGGCTCCCACCGGCTGTGGCGGCGGGCGTCCCGGTACGCCGCGGAGGTGGACGGCGTACTGGAACGCACCGGTCTCGGCCACCGGGCGCGGGCGACGGCGGCCGAGCTGTCGCACGGCGAGAAGCGGAAGCTGGAGCTCGCGGTGCTGCTGGTGGGCGGGCCGCGGCTGATGCTGCTCGACGAGCCGATGGCCGGGGTCAGCGCGGAGGAGGTCCCCGCGCTGACCGAACTCATCCGCACCCTGCACCGGGACGAGGGCCGCACCGTGCTGATGGTCGAGCACCACATGGACGTGCTGCTGGGACTGGCCGACCGGCTCGCCGTGATGCACCACGGAAGGCTGCTGGCGCTGGACACCCCCGAGGCAGTGACCGCCGATCCGACCGTCCAGCAGGCCTATCTCGGGGAGGGACTGTGACGACCGGAACCCTGCTCGCCGTACGGGACCTGCGGGTCCTGATCGGCGGCCGGCACATCCTGCACGGCGTGGACCTGGACGTCGCCCGGCACGGCGTGACCGCGCTGCTCGGCCGCAACGGCGCCGGGAAGACCACGACCGTACGCGGCGTGCTCGGTCTCGTCCCGCGCACCGGGAGCGTGCGGCTGGACGGCGAGGAGACCGTCTCGATGCCGACCCACACCGTGGTGCGCCTCGGCATCGGTTACGCGCCCGAGGACCGAGGTGTCTTCGCCGGACTGACCGTCGCGGAGAACCTGCGGCTGGCCGAGCGGCGCGGCGCGGACGGGCCCGCGTACCGGCTCGTCCATGAGCTGTTCCCCGAACTGAAGCGCCGGGAACGGCAGTTGGCGGGAACGCTGTCCGGCGGTCAGCAGCAGATGGTGGCCATCGGCCGCACCCTGCTCAACGGAAACCGGCTGATCGTCGCCGACGAACCCACCAAGGGCCTGGCGCCGAAGGTGGTCACCGAGGTCGCCCAGGTGCTGGAGCGGGCCGCCGAGGCGGTGCCGGTGCTGCTCGTGGAGCAGAACCTCGCCGTGGTGCGGCGCCTGGCCCGGCACTGCGCGGTGCTCGCCGACGGCCGGACCGCCCATCAGGGACCGGCCGCCGAACTGCTGGGCGACGCGGAGGCCGCACGGCGCCTGCTGGGTGTGGGACGCGGCCCGGCCACCGAAGCACCTTCCGTGGAGGCGGATTCCTGATGTCCACCGTCGTTCTGCTCACCATGACCGGACTCGGTCTGGGAGCCCTCTACTTCCTGATCGCGTCGGGGCTCTCGCTGATCTTCGGGCTGATGGACGTGCTCAACTTCGCGCACGGGGCGCTGCTCTCCATCGGCGCGTACGGCACCTGGTGGGCGGCCTCCGGCCATCTGCCGGGCGCCGGTCCGGGCGGGGCGGGCTTCGCCCTCGCCGTCCTGTTCGGTACGGCGGTGGGCACCGCGGCCGCCGTGCTGCTGGAACTCGCCGTCGTCCGCCCGCTCTACACCCGGCCGCGCGAGCAGGTGCTCGCCACGGTCGGGGTGGGACTCGCCGTCCCGGCGCTGCTGTCGGGCGTCTGGGGCTCGGACGCCCGTACCTTCCCCGGTCCGAAGGCGTTGTCCGGCACCTTCGGCCTGTTCGGCGCCCAGGTGCCGGTCAACCGGCTGGTCCTGGTCGCGGCGGCCCTCGTCGTCCTCGTGGCGCTGCGGCTCTTCCTCGGCCGCACCCGGCACGGTCTGGTCGTACGGGCCGGGGTCGAGGACCGGGCGATGGTCACCGCGCTCGGCATCGACGTACGGAAGGCGTTCACGCTGGTCTTCGCGATCGGCGGCTGCGTGGCCGCCCTCGGCGGGGCGCTCGGCGGCCTGTACTTCGGCTCGGTCGACCCGCGTCAGGGCACCTCGCTGCTGATCTTCGCGTTCGTCGTGGTGGTCACCGGGGGCATGGGGTCGGTGAGCGGCGCCGCCGTGGCGTCCGTCGTCATCGGCCTGGTCCAGCAGTTCGCCAACTACTACACCGCAGCGGGCCTCGGCGACCTGGCGGTCGTCGTCCTGCTCGCCGCGCTGCTGCTCGTACGGCCGCGCGGACTGACCGGGAGGCTCGCGTGAGCACCGCCACCGAGACACAACACCGCACCGGCGGGGAGCACCCGGCCGCGCAGGCCCCGGCGGGGAGCGCCGCCCGGCTGCTGCGCCGCTGGTGGCCCGCAGCCGCACTGCTGGTCCTGGCCCTCGCCCCGTTCAGCGCGCTGCCGCTGCCGGGGCTCCTGGACGGTCCGCTCGGCAGCCCGGGGAGTCTCCAACTCCTCGCCACCTGCCTGCTGTTCGGTGCCCTGGCGACCGGTTACGACCTGCTGCTGGGCCGCACCGGGCTGCTTTCCTTCGGGCATGCGCTCTACTTCGCGGCGGGCAGCTACGCCACCAACATGTTCCTGCTGGAGGCCGGTCTCCCCTTCGCCGTGTCCGCGCTGCTCGGCGTCTGCTGCGGGATCGCGCTCGCGCTGGTCCTGGGGTCGGTGAGCCTGCGGGTCACCGGCATCGGTTTCTCCATGGTGACGCTGGCGTTCGCCCAGGCCGGGTCGATCCTGGTCTCCCGCAATCCCGGCGGCCTGACGGGCGGCGAGGAGGGCCGGGCCGCCCCGGCCGAGCTGCTGCCGTCCGGGCTGGTCGGCATCGAGAACACCGCGAACCTCTACTGGCTGGCGCTCGGCTACCTGGTCCTGACGCTCGCCGTCGTGCACCGGGCGGTCAACTCCCCCACCGGACGCGTCTGGGAGGGCATCAAGGAGAACGAGCGCCGGGTGGAGGTGCTGGGGCTGAAACCGTACGGGTTCAAGCTCACCGCCTTCGTCCTGGCGGGCGCCCTGGCCGCGCTGGGCGGTCTGGTGCACCTGCTGATCACCGGCGGCTCGACCCCGCAGACCACCACCTCCGACTTCACCCTGTCGCTGCTGGTGATGGTGGTGCTGGGCGGATCGGGCACCCGGTGGGGGCCGATGGCCGGCGGCATCCTCTACACCTGGGCGGATCACCGGCTCGGTGATCTGGCCGGCTCGGGCGCGGTCGCCGGACTGCCCGCGGTGCTGCGGGTGCCGCTCTCCCAGCCACTTTTCCTGCTCGGTGTGCTGTTCGTCGCCGTGGTACACCTGCTGCCCGGCGGACTGGCCCGGCTGCCGTCCCGGCTGCGCGGGGCACGCCGTACGCCCGCCGCCGAATCGTCCAGGGACGGCGAGTCCCGGAAGGAGAACGGACGCCCGTGATCGCGTACGAAGAGGTACGAGTCCCCGTCGCCGGGGGCGAGCTGGCGGTGCTCCGGTGGCCGGCCCGGGAACCCGGCGCGCCGGTGGTGCTGGCCCTGCACGGCATCACGGCCAACGCGCTGTCCTGGGGGCCGGTGGCGAGGCTGCTGGACGGCCGCGTCACCCTGGTCGCACCGGATCTGCGCGGCCGGGCCGGGAGTTCGTCGCTGCCGGGGCCGTACGGGATCGCCGCGCACGCCGACGACATGGCCGCCGTGGCCGCGGCGCTGGGCACCGGCCGGACGGTGCTGGCGGGCCATTCGATGGGCGCGTTCGTGGCGGCCCTGGCCGCCGTACGGCACCCGGAGCGGTTCGGGCCGCTGCTGCTGGTGGACGGCGGCATCGGCTTCCCCGCTCCCACGCACCTCGCGCCGGACGAGCTGATGACCGCCGTGATCGGCCCGGCGATGGACCGGCTGTCGATGACCTTTCCGGACCGGGACGCGTACCGCGCGTTCTGGCGGGCCCACCCGGCGTTCGCGGACGCCTGGTCGGACGAGGTGGACGCCTACATCCAGCGGGATCTGACCGGGGAGGAGCCCGCCATGCACTCCACCTGCCGCATCGAGGCGGTGCGCACCGACGGCATCGGCCTCTTCGACGAGGAGGTGCTGACGGCGGTACGGAAGCTGCCCGTTCCGGCGACGCTGCTGTGGGCGCAGCGCGGGCTGATGGGCGAGGAGCAGGGCCTGTACGACGAGAGCCGGCTGGCGGCGGCGGACCTCGGGGGTACCCGGGTGACGCCGGTCGCGGTCCGGGGCGTCAACCACTACACGGTGCTGACGGGGGACGCGGGCGGCAAGGAGATCGCCCGCCGGCTGCTGGACCTGTCCGGCGTCTGAGGAAGCGGGGCGGGCGGCTCCTACCGGTCCCGGCCGCCCGCCAACAGGTGCAGTCTCAGGGCCAGTTGCAGCTCCAGGGCGCGCCCCGGTCCGTTCCAGTCGTGCCCGAGCAGCGCCTGCACCCGGTCCAGCCGCTGCACCACCGTGTTGACGTGCACGTGGAGTTCGTCCTTGGCCCGGACGAGGCTGCCCCCGGAGCCGAAGTAGGCGGCGAGGGTGCGCACCAGGTGGGTGCCGCGCCGCGCGTCGTACTCCAGCAGCGGGCCGAGCGTCGCCGAGACGAAGCCGTCGACGTCCTGGGCGTTGCCCAGGACCACGCCGAGGAAGCCGAGCTCCTCGACGCAGGCCCCCTCGCCGGTGCGCCCGAGGACCCGCATCGCACGCAGGCAGCGGGCGGCCTCCCCGTAGGCGGCGGCCAGCTCGCGGGCGCCGCGTGCCGGGCCGGTGGCGGCGACGGTGACGGGGGTCTGGGCGAGCCTGCCGAGCTGGGCCGCCGCCGCACGGGCCGCGTCGCCCGCGGCCGGTCCGGGGTCGGCGGCCGCCACCAGCAGCACCACGGCCCCGGCGTGTTCCGCGCTCACCCCGTGGATGTCCCCGCCGAACAGATAGCGCATCGCGGCGGGGGCCAGCCGTTCCCGGGCCCCGCCCTCGGCCACCAGCAGCAGATGCGGGCGGTCGAGGTCGATGCCCAGCCGGCGGCCGCGTTCGGTGAGTCCGGCCGGGTCGCGGTCCGCGTCGGTCAGCAGGTCGGAGATCAGCTCGCCCCGGATCCGGTTCTCGGTCTCGGCGACGGTGCGCCGCAGCAGCAGGAGCAGTCCGGTGACCACCGAGGCCCGCTCGAACAGCCGCCGGTCGGAGTCGTCGAGCTGCCCGCGCCGGTGCAGGACGAGACCGGCCAGGAGCTCCTGCCCGGCGAGGACCGCGCAGATCCACCGGCCGTCCCGGTGCACGGCGCGGGCGCCGGTGCGGGACTCCTCGGCGGTCTCGGCCAGCCAGCCGGCGTCCATGCCGTCGGCGGCGAAGTCCGCGCCGTCGGGCCGGACGGCCGCCAGCGGCCGTCCGCCGGGGTCGTGGATGGTCAGCGGGGAGTCCAGCAGCCCGGCGACCGCCGCGGCGACGTCCTTGACGTCCCGGCCGCGCAGCACCAGGTCGGTGAGCCGGTCGTGGGACTCCTCGGCCCGGCGCATGGCCGCCGAGTGCTCCCGCACCGCGGCGTTGGCCTCGGCCAGTTCGGCGTTGGTGTCGGCCAGTTCGTCGAGTGCGGACCGGGTGTCGGCGAGCGCGCGGGCGGTGTCGATGGCGATCGCGGCATGGGCGGCGAGCGAGCAGAGCAGCGCGACCTCGTCGGGGCCGAAGACGCGGGGTGCCCGGTCGGCGGCGAAGAGGACGCCGATGACCTTTCCGGTGCCGCCGCGGCTGGAGCCGAGGAGCAGCGGCACGCCCAGGATGGCGACGAGCCCGTCGTCGAGCACCGCGTAGTCGATGTTGCGGGTGTGGCGGAAGCGGTCGTCGGTGCGGTAGTCGTGGGTGGCGTACGGGCTCGCGGTCTGCGCCACCAGCCCGCCGAGCCCTTCGCCCAGTTCCAGCCGCAGGCGCTGGAAGGCCACCGACACCGACCCGTCGGTGACCCGCATGTAGGTGTCGCCCGCCTCCTCGTCGGGGAGCGTGAGGTAGGCGGTGTCCGTGCCGAGCAGCATCCTGGCCCGGCGGACGATGGCGTTCAGCACCTCGTCCAGGTCACGGGAGGCGGCCAGGTCGCCCGCGGTGTCGAAGAGCGCGGTGAGCTGGAGTTCGCGGCGGCGGTGCTGGCGCAGGGCGCCCCTGATCCGCAGGGCGGCGGCGGTGCCCCGCTCCACCTCCGCCAGATCGCCCGCGGACACCCCGGCGGCCCGCGCCCGGGAGGAGACGGCGCCCAGCGCCTCGGCGGGGGCGTCGTCGGCGAGCAGGTCGAGCAGGCGTCGCAGATGGGGTGCGGCGGAGGTGGAGGCGGCAGAGGCGGACGGTTCAGACATGGGCGGCCAGGATTCGTCGGGGGCGGAATTGGTAGCGGCCGGGATTCGCGGGGGCGGCGGGATTCGCAGGGGCGGCGGGTCAGTTGGCGGTCCAGCCGCCGTCCATGGCGAGCGAGGTTCCGGTGATGTGCCCGGTGCGCGGCCCGCACAGCCACAGCACGGCCTCGGCGACGTCGCCGGGGTCGATCAGCCGCTTGATCGCACTGCGTTCCAGCATGACCCGGCCCACCACCTCCTCCTCGGAGATGCCGTGCGTACGGGCCTGGTCGGCGATCTGGTTCTCGACCAGCGGGGTGCGTACGTAACCGGGGCAGACGCAGTTGCTCGTCACCCCGTGCTCCGCCGCTTCGAGCGCGACCACCTTGCTGAGTCCCTCCAGTGCGTGTTTGGCCGTCACATAGGCCGACTTGTAGGGGCTGGCCCGCAGTCCGTGCACCGAAGAGATGTTGACCACGCGCCCCCAGCCGCGTTCGTACATGCCCGGCAGGGTCCGGCGCAAGATGCGGAACGGGGTCTCCACCATGACGCGCTGGATCAGTGCGAAGCGGTCCGGCGGGAATTCGTGCACGGGGGCGACGTGCTGGAGCCCGGCGTTGTTGACCACGATGTCCACGTCGGCGGGCAGCGCGTCCACCACGTCGGGGACGGCGAGATCGGCCACCCACGCCGTCCCGCCGATCGCCTCCGCCAGGCTCTTCGCGGCGTCGGCGGCCTTGTCCACCACGTGCACCTGGGCGCCGGCCGCCGCCAGGGCCTGGGCGCAGGCCCGTCCGATGCCGCTCGCGGCGCCGGTCACCAGCGCGGTGCGCCCGGTCAGCGGCGGGTTCGCGGCGGGCGGGACGGTGAGCGGGGCGGGCCCGGGGGCCTGGGGCTGAGGAGTCTCCATGGCCGTCACCGTAAGGAGGCCGGGGCCCACGTCACACGGGGTCGGTGCACACACCGTCGTACGCCGACATGGTGGCGGCGTACATGGGGCGGGTCCGGCGGCGGGCCTGCGGTGTGCCGGGCCGGGCACGGTGCGCCGCCGCCGGCCGGGGCCCGCAACGGCGGTGCCGCACACAGCCGGTGCCGGGGAGTGGCAGCCGGGCCCATGGGCGGGGACGCGGGGGGCCCGTAGCGTCCGCCGGCAGTGTCCGATCAGCCGGCCCAGCCCTCTCAGGGAGGCACCCGTGCGCCCATCGATCCTGCGACGCCTGCTCCGGCGCGTCGCCCCCACGGCCGCTCTCGCCCTCGTCGCGGCGATGCTCGGTGCCACCGGAGCGGCGGCGCCGGCCGCTGCGGCCGGTGGTCTGCAACAGGTCACCGGCTTCGGCACGAACCCCGGCAACCTCCAGATGTACGAGTACGCCCCCGCGTCCCTGCCGGCGAACGCGCCGCTGGTCGTCGCCCTGCACGGCTGCACGCAGACCGCGAACGGCTACTACACGAACTCGGGCTGGCCGAAGTACGCCGATCTGTGGGACTTCGCCGTGGTGTTCCCGCAGACCACGGCCGCCAACAACGCGCTGTCCTGCTTCGGCTGGTTCGATCCGGCCGAGGACGGCCGGGGCCGGGGTGAGGCCGCCTCGATCGTGCAGATGGTGGAGTACGCGAAGCAGCAGTACGGCTCGGACGGCCGCCGGGTGTACGTCACCGGCCTCTCGGCGGGCGGCGGGATGACGGCCGACCTGCTGGCCGCCTACCCGGACGTGTTCGCGGGCGGTTCCGTGGCCTCGGGGCTGCCCGCCCAGTGCGCGACGAGCCAGGCCGGCGCGTCCGGCTGCCAGACGGGTCCGCAGAAGCTGACGCCCGCGCAGTGGGGTGACAAGGTGCGCGCCGCCCACCCCGGATACGCGGGCCCCTGGCCCCGGGTGGCGATCTGGCAGGGCAGCGCCGACTACACGGTGTACCCGGCCAACGCGACGGCCCTGCGCGACCAGTGGACGGACGTCTGGGGCATCGGCCAGACCCCGTCGGCCACCGACAGCCTCCCCGGCGGCACGACGCGCAGCGTGTACGACGACGCCTCGGGGAATCCGGCGGTGGTGACGTACTCCGTCTCCGGCATGGGCCACGGTCTGGCCGTGAGCCCCGGCTCGGGCGCCGAGCAGTGCGGGACGACGGCCGCGTACTTCCTGAACGCCATCTGCTCGACGTATCACACCGGTGTCTTCTGGGGCCTGGACCGGGACGTGCCCGGCGGCGGGGAGCAGCTTCCCGCCCCGTCCGGTCTGCGGGTCACCGGCGTCACAGCGGACAGTGTCTCGCTGGCCTGGGACGCGGTGGCGGGCGCGGACTCGTACGCGGTGCGCCGTGACGGCGCGGAGGTCGCCACCACCGCCTCCGCTTCGTACACGGACCCGGGTCTCACCGCCGGGACGGCGTACCGCTACACGGTGACGGCCCTCGACGGATCGGGCACCCCCGGCGCCGCCTCGCCCCAGGTGACGGCGACCACCACCGGCGGCGCGCCGGCCCGGTGCTTCACCGCGACCAACTACGCGCAGGTGGCGGCGGGCCGGGCGCACACCACGGGCGGCTATGTGTACGCCGACGGCTCGGACCAGAACATGGGCCTGTACAACGTGTTCGTCACCCACACCCTGCGGGAGTCGCCGACGGGGTACTTCGTGATCGCGGACACCGGGTGCGCGGCCTGAGCGGTGTCCGGGGGCCGGGGCGGCGTCCGGCCCCGGTCTCCGCTCCACGCGGTCAGGTCTTGCGCAGGTCCGGGGCCGGGACGCCGATGAGCAGCCGCCGTACGGCGTCCCACGCGGCGCGCATCGCGCGGGTGAGGGCGGGCGGGTCGCTGCCGACGACCCGGACCCACGCCCCGCAGTCGTCGGGCAGGGTGCTCGCCCCGAAGAGCAGACCGGTCGGTTCGAGCGCCTCGTGGAGGGCGTCGGCGACCCGGGCGGCGGGGGCGAGCGGGGTGACCGCGTACAGGGAGGCCATCAGGTCGTGGCCCGCGAAGACGGCCGGCCCGGTGGCCCCGCCCGGTCCGTGCGGGTCGAGCCGGACGCTGTCCACCGCCAGGAGCGTCCCGTCGGGGCGCCGGACCTCCAGATCGCTGAAGAGCATCCGGTAGGCGTGCCGTTCGCCACGGGCCAGCCGTCCGGCCGCGATCGTCTCGCCCAGCAGCACGGTTGCGGTCGGGTCCACGGTCACCCGGGTGTGCTGGTAGAAGCGGGCGTCCCGGTAGGGGATGAGGGAGTCCGGCAGATACTCGACGTAACTCCCCTCCCCCGCAGCCAGGTTGACCATCTGGGTCGCGTGGTCGAACTCCATCCGGTGCACCTTGGTGGCGGCCTGTGTGGTCAGGTGGACCGAGGTGCCGGGGCCGCAGTCGATGTCGATCCGGTTGCGGTCGGCCTGGACGACGCCGCCGCCGGTCGACATCAGAAAGGTCACCGGAAGGCCGGGGCGCAGCGGATCGATGTACAGCGGGCGCATGATCTGCAGCGGTGACTTCTGGTACCGGTCGACGAGTTCGGTCCGCCCGTCCACCTGTGCGTAGCCCAGTTCGAGCAGGCCGACCTTGCCGGGGCGCCCGGCGGCCAGGGTGTCCGGGGTGCCGGTGAGTTCGAGCATCCGGGCCGGTACCCGCCGGGGTTCGTAGTGCGCGGGATCCAGCCGCGCGGGCGCCCCGGTCACGCGGAGGCCGTCTCCTGGGCGGCTTCGTGGGACAGGAGGAAGTCGGCGATGGTGCCGAGGCCCTCTCCGGTGAGCGAATTGGTCAGCACCACCGGCCGGCCTTCCCGGACGCGGTGCGCGTCCGACTCCATGACGCCGAGGTCGCACCGTACGTAGGGGGCGATGTCCACCTTGTTGATGACGAGCAGTTCGCACTCGGTGATGCCGGGGCCGCGTTTGCGGGGCATCTTGTCGCCCTCGGCGGTGTCCAGCACGAACAGGAACAGGTCGACCAGTGCGGGGCTGAAGGTGAGGGTGAGATTGTCCCCGCCGCTCTCGAAGAGCAGGGTGTCCACCTCGGGGAAGCGCTCCAGGAGTTCGTCCGCGGCCGCCTGGTTCATCGTCGGGTCGTCCCGGACGGCGGTGTGCGGGCAGGCCCCGGTCTCCACGCCGACGATCCGTTCGGCGTCGAGGATTCCGGCCAGGGTGCGGCGCACATGCGCGGCGTCCTCGGTGGTGAAGATGTCGTTGGTGATGACGGCGGGGATCCGGCCGCGCTCGATCAGCACCGGGACGAGCGCCTCGATCAGCGCGGTCTTGCCGGAGCCGACCGGTCCGGCGATCCCGACGCGCAGGACGCCGTCCTTCGGCCGCCGCATGAGTTCGTCGTCGTGGTGGTGGTGCCTGGCCTGCATGGGGTCGTGCATGGTGATCCTGTGATCCTGTCTGGTCGGAAAGGGTGGGAGGGGGTCTAAGGGCGGGACAGCCCTCAGCTGGCGAACAGACGTGCCTCGGCGCGCTCGTGGCGGCCGGCCATGACGTCGGCCACCGGGACGCAGCCGCCGATGTCGGGCAGTTCCCGGTCCAGGGCCGCGGCGACGGTCTCCTCGATGACCGGGGCGGCGCCGTGCAGCACGACCTGCGCCCGGCGGTGGTCGGTGAGCCGCAGCCGCATGGCGGCCCCCACGAAACTGGCCGCGAAGGCGAACAGTTCGCAGGTGACCGCCTGGCGGACGGGCAGCCCGTTGCCGGCGTGGACGACGGCGGCGACGACCGGCTGGCAGCCGCGTACGGCGCCGTCCCGGTACAGGTCCCGGTACCGCTCGATCGGCGCGGTGCCGTACACCTCGCCGGCCAGGTCCAGCAGCTGCCGCCCGGTGCGGACGGCGGCCTGCCGGGCCTCGCGGCCCAGTTTGGTGGCGTGCAGCCGCTGCTCCACGGCCACCACCTCGTCCCAGTCGTCGGCGGTGACCGCGCGGTGGGCGAGCGCGAGGGCGGTGGCGTCGGCCGGGCCCGCACTGTGGCGCAGCAGGTCGTGCAGGAGCGCCGGCAGGCCGGACGGGGTGACCGAGCGGGCCTGCTGGAAGCCCTCCAGCCCGTGGGAGAGGGTGTAGTAGCCGCTGGGGAAGGCCGAGTCGGTGAGCTGGAGTCCGGTCAGCAGCGCCGGGATCGGTATCGGGTCGTTCACACCGGTTCTCCGTTCGGGCGGTCGTCGGACGCTGCCGGGCATGCGTCAGACGATGTAGAAGAGGTGGTTGAGCGGGAGCCGCTCGGCCGGCTCGATGGTGGCGGGCTCGCCGTCCACGGTGACCTTGTACGTCTCGGGGTCCACCTCGATGCGCGGCAGCGCGTCGTTGCGCACCATGTGCTGCTTGCCGATGGTCCGGCAGCGCCGCACCGGCTCGATGCGCCGCTGGAGCCCCAGCTCGTCCGGAACCCCGGCGGCGATGGACGCCTGCGACATGAACGTCACCGAGGTGCGCTGCTTCGCCCGGCCGTGGGTGCCGAACATCGGGCGGTAGTACACCGGTTGGGGTGTCGGCAGCGAGGCGTTCGGGTCGCCCATCAGGGCCCAGTTGACCATGCCGCCCTTGATGATCAGCTTGGGCTTGGCGGCGAAGGAGTGGATCGGCCAGAGAACGATGTCGGCGAGCTTGCCGGGTTCCAGGGAGCCGATCACGTCCGAGGCACCGACCGCGGTGGCGGGGTTGATGGTCAGCTTGGCCAGGTACCGCAGGACCCGCGCGTTGTCGTTGCGGGAGCTGTCCTCCGCCAGCGGGCCGCGCATCTCCTTGCAGTGGTGCGCCGTCTGGAAGGCCCGGAGGAAGGTCTCGCCGACCCGGCCCATGGCCTGGGAGTCGGAGGAGAAGATGCTGATGACCCCGAGGTCGTGCAGTACGGTCTCGGCCGCGATCGTCTCGGCGCGCACCCGGCTGTCGGCGAACGAGACGTCCTCGGGGATGTCGCGGGACAGGTGGTGGCAGACCATCACCATGTCCAGCAGCTCGTCCACCGCGTTGACGGTGTACGGCAGGGTGGGGTTGGTGGAGGCCGGCAGCACGTTGGCCTCGCCGGACACCCGGATGATGTCGGGGGCGTGGCCGCCGCCCGCGCCCTCGGTGTGGAAGGTGTGGATGGTCCGGCCGTCGATCGCGGAAAGGGTGTCCTCGTAGAAACCCCCCTCGTTGAGGGTGTCGGTGTGGATGGCCATCTGTACGTCGTGCTCGTCGGCGACCCGCAGCGCGGTGTCGATCGAGGCGGGGGTGGCGCCCCAGTCCTCGTGCACCTTCAGCCCGGCCGCTCCCGCCTCGACCTGCTCGCGCAGGGCCTCGGGCAGGCTGCCGTTGCCCTTGCCGAGCAGGCCCACGTTGACCGGCAGGTCCTCCACGGCCTCCAGCATCCGGTGGATGTTCCAGGGGCCGGGGGTGCAGGTGGTGCCGTTGGTTCCGTCGGTGGGTCCGGTGCCGCCGCCGAAGAAGGTGGTGATGCCGTTGGACAGGCCTTCCTGGGCCTGCTGGGGCGCGATGAAGTGGATGTGCGTGTCGACGCCGCCCGCGGTGGCGATGAGGTGCTCGCCGGATATGACCTCGGTGCCGGGGCCGATGACGAGCTTGGGGTCGACGCCGTTCTGGAGATGCGGGTTCCCCGCCTTGCCGACGCCGACGATCAGGCCGCCGCGGACCCCGATGTCGCCCTTGACCACGCCGAGGACCGGGTCGAGGACCACGACGTTGGTGATGACGAGGTCCAGTGCGCCCTCGCGGTTGAGCGCGGACGGGTCCTGGGCCATGCCGTCCCGGATGGCCTTGCCACCGCCGTAGACGGCCTCTTCGCCGTAGGAACCGGCGTTGTGGTCGTACTCGACCTCGACGATCAGGTTGGTGTCGGCCAGGTGGAACCGGTCGCCCACGGTGGGGCCGAACAGATCCGTGTACTGCTTGCGCGGGATGATCGCCATCAGTTCCGCTCCTCTTCTTCGTTCTGCTCGGTTCCGGACCCGGGCTGTACGAAGCCGAGTTCCGCGGCGCGGCGGAGCGCGTCGCGCCGGGTGTCCGGGGCGGACAGGCCGCCGTTGACGAGTGCGGCGAAGCCGGTGAGCCGCCCGTTGCCGCCGAAGGCGCAGAGCTCCACCTCGCGGGTGTCGCCGGGCTCGAAGCGCACCGCGGTTCCGGAGGGGATGTCCAGGCGCATGCCGTAGGCGGCCTCGCGGTCGAAGCGCAGGGCGCGGTTGGTCTCGAAGAAGTGGTAGTGGGAGCCGACCTGGACGGCCCGGTCACCGGTGTTGGCGACGGTGAGCCTGGTCCTGGCACGGTTGGCGTTGATCTCCACGGGGTCGTCCCCGTAGAGGTAGTGGGCTCCGCCCGACATCTGTGTCTCCTAGGTCTCTCAGTCGTCCCGGACGTCTCGGGCGCCTCGAACATCTCGATGTCTCAGCCGTCTCGGACATCTCAGTGGTCTCGGGCGCCTCAGGCGTCTCAGGCGTCTCAGGCGCTGATCGGGTCGTGGCAGGTGACCAGCTTCGTCCCGTCGACGAAGGCCGTCTCGACCTGGAGGACGGTGAGCATCTCCCGTACGCCGGGCATCACTTCGTCGCCCTTGACGACCTTGCGGCCCAGCTCCATGCATTCGGCGACGGTGTGGCCGTCGCGGGCGGCCTCCAGGACGGCCTCGGTGATCAGCGCGGCGGCTTCGCTGTAGTTGAGCTTGGTTCCCCGGTCGCGGCGGCGGCGGGCCAGGTCCGCGACCACGTAGACATGGAGTTTGTCGATTTCCCGCGGTGCGAGGTTCATGACGTCACGTCTGCTTTCTCGAAGGTGCGTGTCCGAAGGAGAGCCCGGGGCGGTCCAGAGCCGGACCGGCCGCCAGGAAGAGCCAGGTCGTCACGGTGAACGGCCAGGTGAAGGGGGTTGTGCCGGACGGCTGGGCGAAGGCTTCCCAGGCGGCGGCGAAGGGGACCGAGGCGATGGCGGCGAGTACCGCGTAACCGGCGGTCCACACGGTGGGGGTCAGGAACACGGCGCCCAGCGCGATGGCGCAGAGCACCGCGTTGTAGCCGTACAGCCCGGCGGTGATCGAGGCGGCGGGCAGTCCGGCCGCGCAGGCCGTCACGAGCGCCACGGCGCTGGCGCCCACCGCCGCGAGCGCCACGGTCCGGGAGGCGACGAGGAGCCCGGCGAGCACGATCAGGCCCGCGTACCACGTGTCGAGGAAGAAGATCTGGCCGATGTTGGCGCAGAGCGCCCGCCCCGCTTCGGCGGTCGTCAGCTCCGTGAACCCCGGCACCCGCGCGGTCGCGCCGACGGTGACCGGGCCCTTCGACAGGGCGACCGTCAGTGTGCTGACGACCAGACAGTACGGGGCCGTCAGCACGGGCAGCCCGAGGGGGGTGAGCAGGCGGCCCGCCGCCCCGCTCAGCACGGCGCAGACCGCCGCCGCGAGCACGACCAGCACGGCTGTCCGCCACGAGGCGCCGAGCCGGATCACCAGGGCGAGGCCGGTCAGGCACCCGCAGTAGCCCTGAAGGCCCTGCTCCACGCCCTTCCGGTCGGCCCCGAGCAGAACCGCCGCCCCGGTGGACGCGACGGTCCCGAGCAGCCCGAACACCCCGAGCCGCCACCCGCCGACGAACAGCGCGACCGCGAACAGCAGCCCGGACCACGGACTGCCGACAAGCACCACCTGCGCGATGCCGCGCAACTGCGCCGCCCCGGTCCGCGGAACCGCCCGGCCCCGGGGAAATACCCGGCCCCGTATCCGCACCGCCTGTTCTGCTGCGGGCACGCCTTCTCCTTTGAGACATGACGAATGAGGGCACACCGAATACCTCCACATCACCTCATCCGGGAGATGTGGATCTTGATCAACAATCCGTTGAGACGGTACGCCCGGCAGCGACACAAAGGCATCGAAGAGATGTGACCACGAAGCGCGATACTTCATTGACTCTCGGCGATACTCCCAGCTCAACACCCTTCCAGGGTGCACCGGCAGCCACCCCGAACCCCCTCCGCAGCGAAATCCTTAGCCAGGTGTTGAACATTCCACATCCACCTTTTGACCGAAAGAAAACCCACGAAAGCACCCCACCCCGCACAACTACGTGCACCATGCACACACGAAATTCGACAAGAAAATTAGGTTAAATTCCGGCACAAGGGATCCGACCCGGCACTCCCCACAGAAAGCCGGCGTACCCTACGCCCCCCCTGGGGGGGGGGGGGCAGAGGCCGTGCGTGAGTGGTTCGTGAGTGAATGGGGGCATGCTCCTCGACTTCACCCACGACCACGGCGGCGAACGGCTCAGCGGTGTGTACGGCGGTGAGCCGTCCGGGACCACCGCTGGGACCACCGCCGTGCTGCTGCACGGCGCGGGCACCGGCAGCAAGGAGCGACTGCTGCCGCTGGTGCGGGAGTTCGTGGCCCACGGCTGCCGCGCGATCGCCTTCGACTTCTCCGGGCACGGCGAAAGCACCGGGAAGCTCGGTGAGTTGAGCCTACGGCGACGGTTCGACCAGGCCGTTGCGGTGATCGAGGCGTACGCGGGGACGGACGGGCCGCTGGTCCTGGTGGGGTTCAGCATGAGCGGGCAGACGGTGGCCGATCTCGCCCGGCACTACGGGGACCGTGTGGCGGCGATGGGACTGTGCGCGCCCGCCGTGTACGCCGCCGAGGCGTGGGACGAGCCCTTCGGTGACGGGAACGGCCGGTTCAGCGGAATCATCCGGCGGCCGGACAGCTGGCGGGAGGCGCCCGCGCTCGACGCGCTGCGGACGTACGGGGGCCGGGCCGTGCTCGCCGTGCCGGGCACGGACGCGGTGATCCCACCGGCGGTGACCGAGGCCGTGCAGGAGGCGCTGGCCGCGCGCGCCCAGTACACACGGTTCGAACTGCCGGACGCGACGCACCGGCTGGGCCAGTGGTTCCGCGACCACGGCGACGACCGGCGGGAGTTCGTGGCGGCGGTGCTGACCGGGCTCGGCAACCGGGGCTGGACGGCGACGCGCGCGTGGGTGGCGAAGCAGATCGGCCCCGGCCGATCGGTCACCGGCTCCCGTCTCCTGACCGGCGGCTGGAGCTCCCAGATGCGCCGGCTCGCCCTCGACGACGGCACGGACCTGGTGCAACGCACCTTCGTGAAGCCCTTCTTCCGCCACCACGGTCCCGGGCTGCTGAACCGCGAGGCGTCCGTCCTGGCGCTGCTCGCCGAGCAGGACTCCGTCCCCGCGCCCGGCCCCCTCGCGTTGGACGCCACCGCCGAGCACTGCGACCACCCGACCCTGTTGATGTCCGCGCTGCCGGGGCGCGTCCGCGTCGACGGCGACGATCTCGACCGGCGCCTGGACCTGCTCGCGGCCCAACTCGTCCGCGTCCACGCCGTCGTACCGGTCGAAAGGCCGCGCACCTACCAGCCATGGACGTCCCCGGAACGCGTCCGCGCTCCGGACGGACCCCTGTGGGAGCAGGCTGTGGATGTGATCCGCCGCGACCCGCCGCCGTACGAAGGCCGCTTCCTGCACCGCGACTTCCACCCCGGGAACGTGCTCTTCGCGGGATCCGGGCCCGAGCTGCGGATCACCGGTGTCGTGGACTGGGTCGAGACCTCGTGGGGTCCTGCCGACCTGGATGTGGCGCACTGCTCGACCGCGCTCGCCCTGCTGCACGGACCGGCGTACGGGCTGGACTTCCGCGACCGGTACGAGGCACAGGGCGGCCACGGCCTCGCCACCGGACCCGACCACCTGTACTGGCGGCTGCTCGACGCCCTGCACTACTGCCCGGACGCGGCGAAACTGGCCGGACCGTGGCGCGAGCTGGGGCGCGACGATCTGACGCCCGAGGTGCTGGGGGAACGGCTGGCGGCGTACGTGGACGGACTGCTGCGCCGGTACGCCTGAGCCGGCGGGAGCGCGGCGAAGCCGCGCCGCCTCACGTACCGGGGGCCCCTGCCTTCGGAGGACGTGCCGGCTGGACGGACAGTTCGACGCGCGCGGCCGCCTCCGTCAGTGCCGGACGCACCGAATCGTCAGCGCCCTTTCCGGGCGCCCCGAAACGCGCGACGCAGTGCCACACCTTCTTGATCGCCTGCGGGTCGTGGTGTCCGGACCGGGCCGCGTCCCCGACGACGCGCGGATCGAGCACACCGTCGACAGCGATCCGTACGCCGAGGTCGACGTATTCCTGCCCCCGGTAGCCGGGATGGCGGTGAAGCTCGTCGGCCGTGAGCCGGAAGCCGGGGTGCCACTCCACGGGGCAGCCCAGACGCAGAGCCGCCTCCTCGACGGCCGAGCCCCGGTAGCAGGGATCCAGGACGAGCGCCTCCACATGGCCGTCCGGCCGTACGGGCCCGTGGACCTGCGCCTCGATGTAGTCGTCGAGGTCGTCCTGCCGGTCGGCGAGGGCGAGGTCGATGAGCCCCATGCGGGCCGCGACACCGAAGTCCGAGGGTTCGAGGAAGCTGTCCGGGTAGCAGAACGTGGTCCGCGTCAGCGTCTCGGACGTCAGCCGGAAATGGGCGGAGCCGAACCTCGGTGCCGCGCCGACGGGTTTGCGGCGGAAGTCCAAGGCCCCGTAGACGGGACGCTCGTGACCGGGCGCCTCGTCGTACGCACCACCGAAGATCCGGCTCTCCCAACGCCACCGGTCACCACCGGGATGCGCGGTGAGCCCGCCGTTACTGGTCCCCGTGACGAACTGCGAGCGGTAGCCACCGTCCTCGGCCATGGCGTCCAGGATCGGCCTGCCGCGCAGCAGCCGATCCGGGTGGAAGTTGAGGGTCACCCGCAGCGCCGGATCCAACGGCGGGCCCGACGCCAGCTTCGCGACATGCCCGAGGGCCCGTTCCTGCGGAGTCCGGGAGGACGAGGAGATCATCCGAACAGTCTTCCGCAGTTCGACCAACCACCGCACGCGACTTGTGCGCCGCCCGCGCGTACGAGCACAGGACCACCACCGGCCTCCCGTTCCTGCGACCCGCACCGGAGGCTCAGGTCTTCTTTCCGCATCCCAGCTGATCGTTCACCCACTGCCGGCTGACGATTTTCCCTTTCGACGTCAGATACTCCCCTGCTTTCAGGGGACGTGGCGACTGGGCTGACAGGTCAATCCAGTCACCTCTGGCAGAATTCGACTTACCGTCACGTGACGATTCCTTGACCCCGACATAGAAGCCCTCGGGAAGTGCCCCTGCGAGAGGCTTTCCTTCCTGGCGAAAACTGTCTGACGTCCCCACGGTGAAGACGCCCCGCTTCACCTCTTCGGAAGCGGCCCCCCTGGCCTCCCACAATTTCTCGGAACTGCTCGTATCCCCGCGCTTGACACGGATGGTGATTTCAGCTCCGGAAACCTCATCCATCGGGCAGAGAGGGGAGGCGATCACCACGTTCCCCCGATCATCCAGCCGGTACCCGAACCGCACGGAACTCGGACCCGTGCCTACGCAAGAAGTAAGGGCAACGGAAAGGGCCACCGCGGCAATCCACACCCTTCCTCGGATATTGCTCAGCACTGATACCCGCCCTTGTCCAGATCGGCGACACACCCGTCATCCCATCCCGTGACGTAGGTCCCACCCACATCCGTTCCCCCTCGGCCGTACATGAGCAGATTCACCTGACAGTCAGCCAGATCCTGATCCTTGAAGCATTCGGCTCCCCCAAGCATCGCAGCGGTTTCGTACGCAGCGCGTAGACAAGGAGCCGGCCCGTACCGGATCCGCTCCGGTACGGGCCGACTTCACGTGTTTCGTTCGCGTTCGCGCGGGAGAACCGCCGCCTACTCCTCCGGTGGGAAGACGACCTCTCCCGAGTCGGTCAGGGTGATCGTGATCGCCTCGACCGGGCAGCCCTCCGCGGCCGCGAGGACCTGCTCGTCGGCGTCGGTCTCCGGGGCCGACGGGCGGGACTGGCGGGCGGTGTCCAGGGCGAAGGCGCCCGGCGCGTGGTTCACACACATCCCGGAGCCGATGCAGACACCCCGGTCGACCTCCACGGCCCAGCGGTCGCCCATCACGCCCCCTCGTATCCGGCCGGCAGGTGGATCATCTTGTGCTCGAAGTACTCGCCGTACCCCTCGGGCCCGAACTCCCGGCCCAGACCGGAGTTCTTGTACCCGCCGAACGGGCCGAGCATGTCGAGGCTGAAGGTGTTCACACTGTACGTGCCCGTCCTGACCCGCCGGGCGATGTCGATGCCGCGCTCGGTGTCGGCGGTCCAGACGCTGCCGCTGAGCCCGTAGTCGGAGTCGTCGGCGATCCGTACGGCCTCGTCCTCGTCCCCGTACGGCAGCAGGCAGATGACGGGGCCGAAGATCTCCTCGCGGGCGATCCGCATCGAGTTGTCGACGTCGCCGAAGAGCGTCGGCTCGACGTACCAGCCGCGTTCCTGGGATGCCGGGCGGCCGCCGCCGGTGAGGATCTTGGCGCCCTCGTCCTGCCCGATCCGGATGTAGTCGAGCGAGCGCTGCTGCTGGCGCCGTGCGACCAGGGGGCCGAGTTCGGTGGCCGGGTCGAGCGGGTCGCCGACCTTCAGCGCGGACGCCGCGGCGGCGAACGCCTCGGCCGTCTCGTCGTAGCGGGAGCGCGGGACGAGGATGCGGGTCTGGGCCACGCACGCCTGGCCGTTGATCATCCAGGCGAAGGGGACGATGCCCGCGACGGCGGCGTCCAGATCGGCGTCGGGAAGGATCACGGCGGCGGACTTGCCGCCCAGTTCCAGGGTGACCCGGGTGAGGTTGCGGGAGGCGACCTCCATCACCCGGCGCCCGGCGGCCACCGACCCGGTGAACGACACCTTGTCGACGCCGGGGTGCCCGACCAGGTACTCGCTGACCTCGCGGTCGGCCGGAAGGATGGAGAGCACGCCCTCCGGCAGCCCGGCGTCGGCGGCGATCTCGGCCAGGATGTAGGCGTCCAGCGGGGATTCCGGCGAGACCTTGAGCACGGCGGAGCAGCCCGCCAGCAGCGCGGGCGCGAGCTTGGCGGCGGCGGTGAACTGCGGAACGTTCCACGGCACGACGGCCGCGACCACCCCGACCGGCTCCCGCCGCACCAGCAACGGTCCGAGCGCCCCGGCCCGCCGCTCCTCGTACGGGAAGTCCCGGGCCACGGTGATCGCCGAGTCCCACACCATCATCGCGGCGAGCGCCTGCACCATGACGCTCGACGTGTACGGGGTGCCGTTCTCCGAGCTGATGACCCGGGCGATCTCCTCGTACCGGACGGCGAACGCGTCCTTGATCCGGGTCACCACCGCGATCCGCTCGTCCAGGCTCATCCGGGGCCAGGGCCCCTCGTCGAACGCCCGTCGCCCGGCGGCGACGGCCGCGTCGACATCCGCCCGGGAGGCATGCGGCACCCGGCCGATGACCTGCTCGGTGTGGGGCGAGACGACCTCGATCACTTCCCGGCCCAGCGGATCGACCAACTCCCCGCCGATGAACAGTTTTCCGTGTTCGACAAGCTCGGTCATGGCTGCTGCCTCCCGCGAACCGGTGCGTACCCGCCTCATCATCTGACTCTGTGTCAGAACTGATACCAGTTCCAGTTCCAGTAGTAAACGACCGCGACAGCGCCCGCCGGGATCACCCGGCCGTACCGGATCGATCGGCGCCCCACGCACAGGCCGTGGGCAGAAAAATCGGGTGCTCTCCCGCCGAGATCATGAACACCCCCGTCGCTTCGCGTGCGGATGGCGCCGAATCTCCACGTTCACGTCGCTGGCCCTCGACAGGTCACCTTCGGACCGCGCCCGACGCCGTTCCCCGGCCAGGGCGCCGCACACATCGCACCCGGGCTCCGGCGCCGGGTCGGTGCCGGACCACGGGGAATGTTCGACGAACGGTCGGTGCTGGGCCGACTCAGACCAACGAGCGCCTGCGAGCCGCCATGGCAGCCGGAGGGTGGACTCGCGCAGGCCTGGCCGAAGCGACGGGTGTCGATCCCAAGAGCGTCGAGAGACGGGTCAACCTCGGGCGCGTCCCCCGGCGGGCAACAGCGCTGAAGGCCGCCGAGACTTGAAGGAAGACGTGCACGCGTTGTGGCCGGCACTCCGCCAGGCACGTGCCGCACGTGGCGTGAGTTCCGAGCTCCTGGCACTCTACGAACAACGGGCAGACCTTCCCGTTTCCATGTTCGTGGACCTCTTCGCCTCGGCACGTCGGCACATCGGCGTGCTGGTCTACGCGGCCGTGTTCCTCCACGAGGCGTATCCCGGACTCAATGACCTGCTGCGCAAGCGCGCGGCCGAAGGCTGCGCCGTCCGCATCGCCATCGGTGACGCGGACAGCGCCAATGCCCAACAGCGCGGAAACGAGGAGAAGTTCGGCCACGGCATCGAGTCCCGCTGCCGACTGGCGCTCATGCACTACCGGCAGCTGCTCAACACGCCCGGCATCGAACTGCGAACGCACGGGACGACGCTCTACAACAGCCTGTATCGGACCGACGACCAGATGCTGGTCAACACACACGCCTGGGGCGTCAACGCCCACCGGGCGCCCGTGTGGCACCTGCGGCGCAATCGCGGAGGTGGCATGTTTCGACGTGTACGCGGACAGCTTCAGCGCCACGTGGGAGACCGCCACACCCGCGGAAAGGTGAACCCATGGCACGGACCGAGTTCTACGACGACCCGAACGCTCCGAAGCCCAACAGTCTGGTCGTGGCCGCCTCCGCCGTGGTGACGGACGAAGCGGGACGGATCCTGATGCAGCGACGGCGGGACAACGGCCTCTGGGCCCTGCCGGGCGGAGGAATGGACCTGACCGACTCACTGCCCGGCGCCGCCGTCCGGGAGGTCAGGGAGGAGACCGGGCTCGATGTCGAGATCACCGGGCTCGTCGGCACATACACGGACCCGAAGCATGTCATCGCCTACAGCGACGGGGAGGTTCGCCGCCAGTTCGCCGTGGTGTTCACGGCCCGCGTCGTCGGCGGCGAACTGGGCATCTCCGACGAGTCGACGGACCTCCGATTCGTCGCCCCGGACGAACTGGACGCGCTGCCCATGCACCACACCCAGCGGCTGAGGATCGACCACTTCCGGGCGAACCGGGCGACGCCGCACCTGGGGTGATCGTCCGGCTGGGCAGGTACGCCAGAACGAGATGGTCGACCGGGGCTACTACTGGAACAAGTTCTCGTTACAGTGGGGGCGTCGCACCGGAGCCGCGAAGCCGTACGCCGTCCAGAGAGATGGGGACCTCATGACGCAGGTGACCGACCACGGCGGGGGCGTGCACAGCATCAAGGTGCCCATCCCGGACAATCCGCTCGGCCACACCCTCGTACACGTCCTGGACACCGATCGGGGTCCGGTGCTGATCGACACCGGGTGGGACGATCCCGAGGCCTGGGACACGCTCAACGCCGGACTCGCCGCCGTCGGTACGGAGATGGCCGACATCCACGGTGTGGTCATCACCCACCACCACCCCGACCACCACGGGCTCTCCGGGCAGGTGCGCGAGGCCTCCGGGGCCTGGATCGCCATGCACGCGGCGGACACCGCGATCGTGCGCCGCACCCGGGAGTCCGAACCCGGCAGGTGGCTGACGTATCTCGCGGCCAAGCTCACCGCGGTCGGGGCGCCCGAGGAGCACCTCGCGCCGTTGCGGGTCGCCGCGGCCGGCGGGGGCAGGATGCGGACGCTGCCGGGGCTGCGGGCCGCGCTTCCGGACCGGGAGATCGTGCCCGGTGAGCTGCTCGACCTGGCGGGGCGCAAACTGCGGGCGATCTGGACACCGGGGCACACGCCCGGACATGTGTGCCTGCACCTGGAGGAGAAGCACCCGGGCAATCTGCCGGGGCGGGGACGGCTCTTCTCGGGGGACCATCTGCTGCCGGGGATCAGTCCGCACATCGGGCTGTACGAGGACCCGGACGACGCCACGGCCACCGACCCCCTCGGTGACTACCTCGACTCGCTGGAGCGGATCGGCAGGCTCGGGGCCGCCGAGGTGCTGCCCGCGCATCAGTACGCCTTCACCGATGCGGCGGGGCGCGTGCGGGAGCTGCTCGGGCATCACGAGGAGCGGCTGACCGGGCTGCTCGGGCTGCTGGCGGAGCCGCTGACACCGTGGGAGCTGGCCGAGCGGATGGAGTGGAACCGGCCGTGGGAGCAGATCCCGCACGGCTCCCGGAACATCGCCGTCTCGGAGGCGGAGGCGCATCTGCGGCGGCTGGTGAAGCTCGGGCGCGCGGAGGCGGTGCCGGGAAGCGAGCCGGTGACATACATCGCGGTGTGAGCGGTGGAGCGGTGTGCGTGGTGTGAGTGGGGGGGCGAGTGGGGGGTGTGGTCTCGCTTACGTGGGCGGTGGCGCGCAGGGGAACAGAGGCGCGTACGTGAGCAGTGACACGTACGGGGCGCTCCTCCCGGCCCGGAGTCCGGTCGGTGCCGCCCGGTAGAGTGTGCGGGTCGTCATCATGCCCGTTCAGGGGGAAGCCGGTGCGAATCCGGCACTGACCACGCAGCCGTGAACCGTCTTCGCAGGCGGTGAGTCGGAATGCCCTGTCCGCGGTCGTGACCGGCTCGGACCACCGGATCCCCCGGTGGTCGGCACCGTCGAGGTACACGGGGTCGGAGCCTGGTGCCTGAGCGTGCCTGTGCCCGGTTCACCCCGCAGGAGAGGCCCCCGCCCGCCATGACCGTACGTCGCAGCGCAGCAACGCTCGCCGCCACCGCCGCCGTGCTCTGCGCGGCCGCTGCGCCGGCCGCGGTGGCAGCGCCGTCCCCCTCGCCCTCGCCGTCCGTCGCGCTGCCGTCCGGGCTGTACGGCACGAAGGACCCCACCTACGACGGGGTGTGGCGGCAGTCGCTGGCCTTCCTCGCGCAGCGGCTCGAAGGGGTCACCCCGGCCGCGAAGTCGGTGGACTGGCTGATCGGCCAGCAGTGCGCCGACGGCTCCTACGCCGCGTACCGGCCCGATACCACCAAGCCGTGCGACGCCAGGACGGTGCGGGACACCAATGCCACCGCGGCCGCCGCCCAGGCGCTGGTGGAGGTCGGCGGGCACCGCGAGACCGTGAACAACTCGGTGCGCTGGCTGAAGTCCGTACAGAACGAGGACGGCGGCTGGGGCTACACCGCGGGCGCGCCCAGTGACGCCAACTCCACCTCTCTGGTGATCGGCGCCCTGGCCCGTCAGGGGCAGCGGCTCGCGGACATCACGACCCCCGGTGGCAAGACCCCCTACGATCCGCTGCTCGCCCTCGCCGTCCCGTGCGGCGGCAAGGACGGCGGCGCGTTCGCCTACCAGCCCGACAAGAAGGGCGGGCTCGCCGCGAACGCGGACGCCACCGCGGCCGCCGTGCTCGGCACGATGGGCAAGGCCCTGGCGGTCGGGAACAACGCCGCGGGCAAGGCGCCCACCTGCCGGTCCGGTTCCGCGCTCACGCCCGAGCAGGCCGCCCAGAACGGCGCCCACTACCTCACCGGCGCCCTCGCCGGCAGCGGCCACCTGAACCTGGCGCCGATGCCCGGTGCCACCGACACCACCCCGCAGCCCGACTTCGGCAACACCGCCGACGCGGTCGTCGCGCTCTCCGCGGCCGGCCACCAGGACAAGGCGGCCGGAGCCGTCGACTGGCTGAAGAAGAACTCCGCGGACTGGGCCGGCCAGAACGGCCCCGCCGCCTACGCCCAGCTGATCCTGGCCGCCCACGCGACCGGCGACGACGCCCGGGACTTCGGCGGCGTCGACCTGGTCGCCCGGCTCAACGCGGCCGGCCCCGAGCCCGCCTCCGTCGTGACGCCCGACCCGTCCGCCGACACCGGGTACGAGGCCACGGAGAAGGACCAGGTCCACAGCGGCGACGACGTGATCGGGGGCGTGTGGTGGTACATCGGCATCGCCCTCGTCCTCGCGGCCATCGCGTTCTTCCTGACCAGCGGTCGCCGGAAGAACAGGCAGCCGTGAGGCGCGCGGGGCGGACCACCGCGCTGCTGGTGGTCCTGGGTGCCGTCCTGGCCGTGCTCGGCGCGGGGCCGGCCCAGGCGGCCGGGTACCGGTACTGGTCGTTCTGGGAGGGCTCCGGCTCCGGCTGGACGTACGCCACCCAGGGCCCGTCGCTCGTCCGGCCGGACGACGGGGCGGTGCAGGGCTTCCGGTTCTCGGTCAGCGAGGACTCCCAGGACTCGGCGAAGCCGCGCCGCGCAGCCGAGTTCACGAAGATCTGCGCGGACACCCCGGCCGAGGACGGCACCAAGCGGATCGCGCTCGTCATCGACCCGGGCACGGCGGCGGACGCCCCGGCGGGTGAGACACCGCCCGCGCCGCGCACCGCGTGCGCGCGGGTCGCACCGGACGCCAGCGCCGCGGAGGCGCTCGCCTCGGTGGCGAAGCCGCTGCGCTACAACAGTGACGCGATGCTCTGCGCCATCTCCGGCTACCCGGGCTCGGGCTGCGGCGAACAGGTCTCCGACGACGGGAACGGCGGCGGCGATGGCGGCAACGGCACGCCCGGCCCGTCCGCGTCCGTCCCCGCGTCACCGGCCGGATCCGCGGCCGCCAGCACCTCGGGCGGTTCCGGCGGCGGCCCGTCCGCCGGGGTGCTCGTCGGGGTGGGCGCCGTGCTCCTCCTCGGCATCGCCGCGGTCGTGCAGGCCCGCCGCCGCCGCGGATGACCGCCCGGACCCGCTCCGCCGCCCCGGCACGGCGTCGTCCGCTGCGCGCTCCCGAGGCGACCCGCAGCAACGCCGTGCCCGCCGGGGCCTGGTGGCTGTGGGCGCTCGGCCTGGCAACCGCCGCGTCCCGGACCACCAATCCGCTGCTGCTCGGGCTGCTGGTGGGGGTGGCCGGATACGTCGTGGCCGCGCGCCGTACGGACGCGCCGTGGGCCCGTTCGTACGGGGCGTTCATCCGGATCGGGTTGTTCGTCGTCGCCGTGCGGCTGGTCTTCTCCGTGTTCCTGGGTTCCCCGATCCCCGGTACGCACACGGTGTTCACGCTCCCCGAGGTGCCGCTGCCCGACTGGGCGCAGGGGGTCAGGCTCGGTGGCCGGGTCACCACCGAGCAGTTGGTCTTCGCGCTGTACGACGGGGCGAAGCTGGCCGCCCTGCTGATCTGTATCGGTGCGGCGAACTCGCTCGCCAACCCGGCCCGGCTGCTGAAGTCGCTGCCCGGTGCGCTGTACGAGGCGGGCGTCGCGGTCGTCGTCGCGATGACGTTCGCGCCGAACATGGTCGCCGATGTGGTGCGGCTGCGCACCGCACGGCGGCTGCGGGGCCGTCCGACCGGTGGCATCAAGGCGGTCCTCCAGATCGGACTGCCGGTCCTGGAAGGCGCGTTGGAGCGTTCGATCGCGGTGGCCGCGTCGATGGACGCGCGCGGCTACGGGCGCAGCGCCCAGGTCCCGCCCGCGGTCCGCCGCACCACGAACGTCCTCACGCTCGGCGGACTGCTCGGGGTGTGCGCCGGTACGTACGGGCTGCTGGCCGCGCAGGGCGCGGTGTACGGGGTGCCGCTGCTGATCGCCGGGCTCGTCGCCGCGCTGGCCGGGCTGCGGCTCGGCGGGGCCCGCTCGGTCCGTACCCGCTACCGGCCCGACCGGTGGGGTGTGCGGGCCTGGCTGGTGGCGGGTTCGGGCGTGGTGGTGGCGGTGGCGATGATCTGGGCGGGCGGTGCCTACGGGGAGGCGCTGCACCCGGGGGTCGTTCCGCTGACCGCGCCGGTGCTTCCGCTGTGGCCGGCTGCGGCGGTGCTGATCGGGCTGTTGCCCGCGGTGGTGGCGCCGGTGCCGCCGGTGGGTACGTCGGCGGCGGCACCGGCGGGTGCTGCATCGGCGGGTGCTGCATCGGCGGGTGCTGCGCCCGTGGGTACGCCGGTGGGCGCCGCGCCGACGGGTACCGCGCCGGTGCGTACTGCGCCGACGGGTACCTCACCGGCCGGTGCGCCGAATTCCAAGGAGATCCAGTGATCCGGTTCGAGCAGGTCTCGGTGCGTTACGAGGGGACCGAGCGCCCCACCCTGTCGGGGGTCGATCTGACCGTCCCCGAGGGCGAGTTGGTGCTGCTCGTCGGCCCGTCCGGGGTCGGCAAGTCGACACTGCTGGGGGCCGTTTCCGGTCTGGTGCCGCATTTCACCGGCGGCACGCTGAGCGGCCGGGTCACGGTCGACGGCCGCGACACCCGTACCCACAAGCCGCGCGAACTCGCCGATCTGGTCGGCACGGTGGGGCAGGACCCGCTCTCCCACTTCGTCACCGACACGGTCGAGGACGAGCTGGCCTACGGCATGGAGTCGCTGGGCCTGGCCCCCGACGTGATGCGGCGGCGGGTGGAGGAGACGCTGGACCTGCTGGGGCTGGCCGAGCTGCGCGACCGGCCGATCGCCACGCTCTCCGGCGGCCAGCAGCAGCGGGTCGCGATCGGCTCCGTCCTCACCCCGCACCCGAAGGTCCTGGTCCTCGACGAGCCGACGTCCGCGCTGGACCCGGCGGCGGCCGAGGATGTCCTGGCCGTGCTGCAACGGCTGGTGCACGACCTGGGTACGACGGTCCTGATGGCGGAGCACCGACTGGAGCGGGTGGTCCAGTACGCGGACCGGGTCGTCCTGCTGCCGTCGCCGGGAGCCGCCCCGGTCATCGGCGCGCCCGCGGACATCATGGCCGTCTCCCCGGTCCGCCCGCCGGTCGTCGCGCTGGGCCGGCTGGCGGGGTGGGAACCGCTGCCGCTCTCGGTCCGCGATGCCCGGCGCCGGGCGGCGGGCCTGCGCGAACGGCTCGCGTCCGTGCGGCCGCCCGCCCCAGGACCGCAGGCCGCTCCCCCGCTCCCGCCCGTCGCCCCCTCCCCCGTGCGGCGCGGCGTCCTGGACCGGCTGCTGGGCCGCGGCGGGCGGAGCGCCGCCGTGCCCGAACCGGCCGCCGATGCCACGGCCCGGGTCGAGCGGCTCGGCGTACGGCGCGGGCGCGTCGAGGCGCTGCGCCGGGTGACGCTGGCCGTCGCCCCGGGCGAGACCGTCGCCCTGATGGGCCGCAACGGCGCGGGCAAGTCCACCCTGCTGGCCACGCTCGTCGGCATGGTCGAGCCCACCTCCGGCACCGTCCTCGTCGGCGGCCGGACCCCGCACCGCACCCAGCCGCGCGAGATGGTGCGCCGGGTCGGGCTCGTACCGCAGGAACCGCGCGATCTGCTGTACGCGGACAGCGTCGCCGCCGAGTGCGCCGCGGCGGACGGCGACGCGGGCGCCGCCCCGGGCAGCTGCCGGGCCCTGGTCTCCGAGCTGCTGCCCGGTGTGCCGGACGACACCCACCCCCGCGATCTCTCCGAGGGCCAGCGCCTCGCCCTCGCCCTGGCCGTCGTGCTCACCGCGCGGCCCCCGCTGCTGCTCCTGGACGAGCCGACCCGTGGCCTGGACTACGCGGCGAAGGCCCGGCTGGTCACGGTGCTCGGCGGCCTCGCGGCCCGGGGGCACGCGATCGTCCTGGCCACGCACGATGTGGAACTCGCGGCGGAGCTGGCACACCGGGTGGTGATCCTCGCCGACGGGGAGGTCGTCGCGGACGGCGAGACCCGGCAGGTGGTGGTCTCGTCCCCGGCGTTCGCCCCGCAGACCTCGAAGATCCTCGCCCCGCAGAAATGGCTGACCGTGGCACAGGTGCGCGCCGCGCTGGGAGACCCGTCGTGAGCGGGGGCCGGGTGCGGGCGGTACGGCTCGGGCCGCGGGCGATCGCCGCGCTCGTCCTCATCAGCCTGATCGGGGTGGCCGCCTTCGGCTGGCCGCTGCTGGCCGGTCCCGGCTCCGGCCTCGCGCACTCCCAGGACGCGCCGTGGCTGTTCGCCGCGCTGCTGCCGCTGCTGGTCGGGGTGGTCGTGGCGACGATCGCGGACGACGGCCTCGACGCGAAGGCGGTCGCCATGCTGGGGGTGCTGGCCGCGGTCGGTGCCGCGCTGCGTCCGCTGGGGGCGGGCACGGCGGGGCTGGAGCCGATGTTCTTCCTTATGGTGCTGAGCGGCCGGGTGCTCGGGCCGGGTTTCGGCTTCGTGCTGGGCGCGGTGACGATGTTCGCGTCCGCGCTGCTCACCGGCGGGGTCGGGCCGTGGATGCCGTTCCAGATGCTGTCGATGGGCTGGTTCGCGATGGGCGCGGGACTGCTGCCGGGCCCCGGCCGGCTGCGCGGGCGGGCCGAGTCGCTGATGCTCGCGGGCTACGGGTTCGTGGCGTCGTTCGCGTACGGCACGGTGATGAACCTGTACGGGTGGACGATCGTGCCCCCGGCCGGCTCGGGGGTCTCCTTCCACGCGGGCGATCCGCTGACGGACAACCTGGTCCGCTTCCTCGCCTACTGTCTGGCCACCTCGCTCGGCTGGGACCTAGGCCGGGCGGTGCTCACCGCGGTGCTGACCCTGGCCGTCGGTCCGGCGCTGCTGAAGGCGCTGCGCCGGGCCACCCGCCGCGCCGCCTTCGAGGCCCGGGTCACATTCGACGCTCCTCACGAGTGAGGGCTCCCACAGGACCTTGGTCCTCCACGACGCGGGGTAGTAGCCGCGCTCCGGGGCGTACGGCCCGCTGAGCGGTGCCGCCGAGCTGCGACGACGCGGTGGGGCGGGCCCGGGGCTGTGCGGGTCTTCGGGGGTCCCGGTACGAGACGGGCTCGTACCGGGGGTCGTTGCGATGGTTGAACGCCGCCGCTAACACTGGATGAGTCGCCGAGCACCGCCGGGTCCGCGAACCGGACCGCGGTCGACGAAGCCCGGTCCACCCGCACGACGCACCATCCGGACCGGCAGGCGACTCCCCCGTACCCGACGTCAGGACTCTCTGTGTCGTTCGCCCGTAACATCCTCGCCAAGCCCCGCACCGCCCGCCGCAGGTCCGTCGTCGCCGGCGCCGCCGTGCTCCTCGGCGCCACCGGCCTGGGCCTCGGCGTCACCCCGGCCATGGCCGCACCGGCCGCCGCGCCGACGTCCGTCGCGGGGAGCGCGCAGGCCACGGCGAAGGCGATGATCGGCGACGCCGCGCAGTTCCAGTGCTTCAGCAACATCGTCCAGCACGAGAGCGGCTGGAACCACACCGCCACCAACGCCTCCTCCGGCGCGTACGGTCTCGTGCAGGCCCTGCCCGCCTCGAAGATGGCCTCCGCGGGCGCCGACTGGAAGACGAACCCCTCCACCCAGATCAAGTGGGGCATGGACTACATGAACTCCCGCTACGGCAGCCCGTGCGGCGCCTGGTCGTTCTGGCAGGCCAACCACTGGTACTGAGCCGGCCACAAGCAGGCCACCGGCACCGCGCCGAGCGCTCGTAGGCAGGACCGCGCGAAGGCCCCGACCACCGGTCGGGGCCTTCGCCGTGCCCGGCCCTTGTCACCTCCCCGTGTGAACGAGCATGTGATGCGACTTGACCGGTTCGTTGCCTCGTTAGTCCATTTAGGCGCATTTGGCTCGTCCGTCCTTTCCCAGCGGCCACCTGCGCGTTGTCCCTTCCGTGGAACCAAGAGAATTCTGGGAGCGGAACACCGTTCTGGCGGAAGCTTTCTGCGCCAGCGACGAACGCATGCGCCGGGCACAGGCGCTGCTGGACGAGACACAGGCGGAGCGGAGCCGAACGCTGGCCGCTTTCGCCGTCACGGTCGGCGACGACGGCTCGATCGCGGATTTGATGGGCCTCAACGAACGCGAGGTGCGATTAGCTCGACGCACCGTCGGCCGCAGTGACGCCCGGTCCCTCGCCGAAGAACTCCTCAGCCGGACCCCGCCGAAGGGCGATTCGGCGAAGTCGCCCGCCGCCACGCCGGAGCGCCCCCGGGCACGGCCGGCCGACGAGACTCCCGCGCCGCCGCCGGACGCGCCGAAGCCCGTCCCGGCGCAGGCGCCGGCCGTGACCGCGCCCCCGGCTCCGGCCAAGCCCCCTGTGTCGGCACCGGCACCGGCGACCACCGGTGTCCTGGCCTATATCCCGTCACCGTCCCCGCCGGCCGAGGTGGACAACACCGTCGTCTGGTCGCCGAGCATGGACTCCGTACTGCTGTGGAGCTGGGAATCCGGCCTCGATCTGCAGACGGTGGCCGCCGAACTCGGCCTGGACGTACGGGCACTGCTGATGCGCGTACAGGAACTCGCCAACGACGGGCTGCTCACGCTCGCGACCCCGGTCGCGGACGTCGGCAGGTCCGGGCGGCACCGCCGCCACCACGAAGAGGGATACGCGGCGCTGTTCAGCCCCACCGCCACCTTCCCCACCCACGTGCCGTACTGAGCACGCACCCCGCCGCTGCGGCGACGCTGCCCCGGCCGGACGACCGGCCGGGGTTCCCCCTCGCCGTCCCGCCCCACGAGCCCACTCCCCCACGGGCCGCCGCTCGACCGCACGACGCCGCTCAGCGTCGCGCGGCCACCGTGTCGAACCAGCGGACGATCTCCGGCCCCGACTTCATGTACGTCGTGTTGTGGTCGACCGGCCCCTGGTCGACGACGGGGGCGTCGACTCCCCGGGCGGCCAGATCGGCGGCGCAGTGGCGGGCGTTGGCGATCGGGACATCGGTGTCACCGGACGAGGAGTACAGCCGTACCGGAACGTCCGGTTTCCAGGCGCAGTTGCCGTCCTGGGCGCGCGCCGCCTCCAGCAGACCGCCGCTGGGGTGCTGGAGCCGGCGGTAGTAGTCGTCGGTGAGCAGTTCCTTGAGCGTCGCGGGCAGCGCCGGGATGATCTCCTCCTCGGTGTGTTCGCTGTCGAAGAGGCCGTCGACGATGTCCGCGTACGGCTTCCGGAACGCCTCGGAGGGGTCCTTGTAGAGCGGGTGCAGCCTGCTCTGCGCGGTGAGGTAGTACGACATGTAGAAGACGGCGCTGGTGTCGTTGACCCGGCCGTCGAACAGGGCGGGCGTCTCGGCGTGTTCGATGTCGTAGGGGCCCGACACGGGGGCGAGGGCCCGGAGTCTGAAGTGCCGGTCCGCGCCGCGGTCGAGCGCTCTGCCCAGGGCCATCGCGACCTGGCCGCCCTGGGAGAAGCCGCCGGCGTACACATCGCCGGTGAGCGGCCGCCCCAGGCGCTGAGCGGCGGTGCGTGCGGCCCGCAGCATGTCGAGAGAGGCGGTGACGGAGGACTTGGTGTCCATGTACGGGTGGCGCCCGGGCCCCTTGCCGAGGCCCAGGTAGTCGGGCGCGGCGACGGCGCGGCCGGCCGAGGCATGGAGGTAGGGGGCGAAGCGGCCGAAGTCCTCGCCGACGGAGGGGGCGTAGTCACGGTGGGCCATGGTGCCGTGGGTGTCGGAGACCAGGTCGAGACGGCGGGGGCCGCCCTTGGGCAGGGCGAGGAAGCCGGTCGCGGTGGTGGGTGCGCCCTGCGGGGTGACGGTGCGGTAGGTGAGGCGGTAGCCGCGCAGTCCGTGCCGGACAGTGGCGGTGTCCATGCCGCCGGAGGCGAGGAACCGGGCGACGTCCGCACGGTCGAGGTCGGCCACCGGGGTGACGCTCAGCAGGGCTCCTCTGCCGTGCGCGGCGCGCGGGTCCGGTGCGTCGGCGGGCCGTTGTGCCACCGGCTGCCGGGCGGCGGACCCGGCGGTGAACTGCTGGGCGAGGGACTGCTGGGTGGTGGGCTGCTGGAAGGCGGACGACTGGGAGGTGGGCTGCTGGGCCACGGCCGGTGCGACGCCGAGAGCGGCGAGGACCATCGCCGCGGCGGCCGCCGTCGTCCGGCGGGCATTGCGCCGCCGCCTGCCCGAAGTCACGTATTTCGTACGGCTGTTGTCGTTGGTCATGACCCTGACGCTATGCGGCGGCGCGCCACCGTGACATCGGCGTGGGCCCCCGGCCCGGGGTGCACCTGGCGACACCCCGGGCCGGGGGCCCGCCCTCCGGAGCCCCGGCGCGACGCCCGGTTCAGAGCCGCTGGATGATCGTCCCGGTCGCCAGCGCGCCGCCCGCGCACATCGTGATGAGCGCGAACTCCTTGTCCCTGCGCTCCAGTTCGTGCAGAGCGGTGGTGATGAGCCGGGCCCCGGTGGCGCCCACCGGATGGCCGAGCGCGATGGCGCCGCCGTTGACGTTGACCTTCTCCAGGTCCTGCTCGAAGACCTGGGCCCAGCTGAGCACCACGGACGCGAAGGCCTCGTTGATCTCGACGATGTCGATGTCCTTGAGCGACATCCCGGCCTTCCCGAGTACCGCGCGGGTCGCGTCGATCGGTCCGTCCAGGTGGAAGTGCGGATCGGAGCCGACCAGGGCCTGGGCGACGATCCGGGCACGCGGCTTGAGCTTGAGGGCACGAGCCATCCGCTTGGAGGCCCACATGATCGCGCAGGCGCCGTCCGAGATCTGCGAGGAGTTTCCCGCGGTGTGGATGGCGGTGGGCATGACCGGCTTGAGCCGGCCGAGCCCCTCCATGGTGGTGTCGCGCAGCCCTTCGTCCCGGTCGACCAGGCGCCACATGCCCTGCCCTGCCGCCTGCTCCTCCTCGGTGGTCGGCACCTGGACGGCGTACGTCTCCCGTTTGAACCGTTCCTCGGCCCAGGCGACGGCGGCCCGTTCCTGCGAGATCAGCCCGAACGAGTCGACGTTCTCCCGGGTCAGTCCGCGCCGGCGGGCGATGCGCTCGGCGGCCTCGAACTGGTTGGGCAGATCCACGTTCCACTCGTCGGGCCAGGGCTTTCCCGGGCCGTGCTTGGAGCCGCTGCCCAACGGAACCCGTGACATGGCCTCGACGCCGCAACTGATGCCGACGTCGATGACACCGGCCGCGACCATGTTGGCCACCATGTGGGAGGCCTGCTGCGAGGAACCGCACTGGCAGTCCACGGTGGTGGCGGCGGTCTCGTACGGCAGACCCACGGCGAGCCAGGCGTTGCGGGCCGGGTTCATGGACTGTTCTCCGGCGTGGGTGACGGTGCCGCCGACGATCTGTTCGACGCAGTCGGCGTGGATGCCGGTGCGGCCGAGGAGTTCTCGGTAGGTCTCGCCCAGCAGATAGCCGGGATGCAGATTGGCGAGCGCACCTGAGCGCTTGCCGATGGGAGTGCGTACGGCTTCGACGATGACGGGTTCCGCGGCCATGAGCTCGTCCTCTCCTCGCACATCCGCAGGGGCGTCCCGGCGCCCGCGGATGGAACTAGTACGCGTTCTAGTTCTGCAAGCAGTCTTATGAGGCTTACCCCCGGTACGCAAGAGTGCTGCACGCACCTTGCGCCCGCTTCATACCGACCCCACCCACTCTTCACGCAACAGAACGGACCGCCTCTCTTGCCAGTTGTAGAACTCGTTACTACCTTTCCGTCAACTTCTGATGGGTCGTCAGGCAACGTCCGGGCGGCCCTCGGTCCGACCTGGAGCTGCCGATGCCCTGCCCCCATCTGCCCGAAGGGTTCGACTTCACCGATCCCGATCTGCTCCAAGCCCGCATTCCACACCCGGAGTTCGCTCGGATGCGGCAGACCGCACCGGTCTGGTGGTGCGCCCAGCCGACCGGCATCTCCGGTTTCGACGACGAGGGCTACTGGGTCGTCACCCGGCATGCGGACGTCAAGTACGTCTCCACCCACCCCGAGCTGTTCTCCTCCAACACCAACACCGCGGTCATCCGCTTCAACGAGTCGATCAGCCGGGACCAGATCGAGGTCCAGAAACTGATCATGCTGAACATGGACCCGCCCGAGCACACCCGGGTCCGCCAGATCGTCCAGCGGGGTTTCACTCCCCGGGCGGTGCGCTCCCTGGAGCAGGCGCTGCGCAGCCGCGCCCGCTCGATCGTCGAGACCGCGCTCGCCTCCGCCGACGAGACCGGATCGTTCGACTTCGTCACCAACATCGCTGTCGAGCTGCCGCTCCAGGCCATCGCGGAGCTCATCGGCGTACCGCAGGAGGACCGGTCCAAGCTGTTCGACTGGTCCAACAAGATGGCCGCGTACGACGATCCCGAGTACGCGATCACCGAGGAGGTCGGCACCGAGGCGGCGATGGAGATCGTCTCGTACTCGATGAATCTGGCGGCCGCCCGCAAGGAGTGCCCGGCCAAGGACATCGTCTCCCAGCTGGTCGCCGCGGAGGGCGAGGGAAACCTGTCCTCCGACGAGTTCGGGTTCTTCGTGATCCTGCTGGCGGTGGCCGGCAACGAGACCACCCGCAACGCCATCAGTCACGGCATGCACGCCTTCCTCAGCCACCCCGACCAGTGGGAGCTCTACAAGCGCGAACGCCCGGAGACGACCGCCGAGGAGATCGTCCGCTGGGCGACCCCGGTGGTCTCCTTCCAGCGGACCGCCACGCAGGACACCGAACTGGGCGGGCAGCGGATCAAGAAGGGCGACCGGGTCGGGCTGTTCTACTCGTCGGCCAATAACGACCCGGAGGTCTTCGACCGCCCGGAGGCCTTCGAGATCACCCGCGATCCCAACCCGCACCTGGGATTCGGTGGCGGTGGTCCGCACTTCTGCCTCGGTAAGTCGCTCGCTGTGATGGAGATCAACCTGATCTTCAACGCGATCGCGGACGTACTGCCCGATCTGCGGCTGGTCGAGGATCCGCGGCGGCTGCGTTCGGCGTGGCTCAACGGGATCAAGCAGCTTCAGGTCAGCAGTGCGGGTGCTTCCGGGGCCGCAGGGACCCCTGGGGCCTCCGGGGCCGGGGCTTCCGGAGCCGGGACCTCCGCCGGGAGCTGACCTTTTTCTGTCCGTTCATCGGCCTGCTGCCGTCTGTGCGTTGGTCCGCTGCCCTCCGCACGTCGGCCTGCCGCTGTCCGCGCGTGGTCCGCTTCCGTCCGTGGCCGGCGACGCGCCTCCCGCCGAACCCCCGCGCGGGAGGCGCACAACGGCGCGAGGATCATGGCGGGCATGCACGCCCTGCTCTCCGCCTTCGCGCCCATCTGGATGCTCACCGCGATCGGTTACGCGGTCGGCCGCAGCGGTCTGCTCGGCGCGCAGGCGGAGGCCGTGCTCGGCCGGTTCGTCTTCCATGTGGCCATGCCCGCCGCCCTGTTCACCATGGTCTCCGGGGCGCGGCTGAACACCTTCGCCAACTCCTCGATGGTGGCCTTCGCCGCGGGCACCGCCCTGGTCTGCGGGCTCGGGTTCCTGGTGTCCGGCCGGCTCTTCGGCCGGGGCACGGCGCACCGGGCGATCGGCAGCATGGCGTCGGGCTACGTCAACTCAGCCAACCTCGGCATTCCGGTGGCCGTCCAGGTGCTCGGTGACGCTTCGTTCGTCGCCCAGATCATCCTGTTCCAGGTCCTGCTGGTCTCCCCGGTGATCCTCGCACTGCTGGACTCGGGGACAGGAGCGGAAACGGGGACGGGGACAGGAACAGGGGCAGGAACAGGGGCAGGAACAGGGGCAGGAACGGGGACGGGGACAGGAACGGGGGGCGGGACGGGGGCAAAGCCCGGCTCCGGGAGGGCCGTTGTGTTCCGGCGGATGCTGACGATGCCGGTCCGCAATCCCATCATCATGGCCTCGCTGCTCGGGGTGACCGTCTCCGCGCTCGGACTGCGGCTGCCGCACGCGCTCGCCCACTCCTGCGATCTGCTCGGCGCAGCCGCCGTACCGACGGCGCTGATCACGCTGGGGCTGTCCCTGAACGCCCGCCCGGCCGTCGGCGATTCGCCGGAGCTCCCGCGGGAGGCGGCCCGTCCGGGACGCGCCGAGGTCGTCGTGGCGGTGGCGCTCAAGACGCTGGTCCAGCCCCTGATCGCGCTGGCCGTCGGCGGCCCGCTGCTGCACCTGCCGGAGCACCAACTGCTCGCCGTGGTGCTCTGCTCGGCGCTGCCGACCGCTCAGAACGCCTTCATCTACGCCCAGCAGTACGGCCTCGACACGCGGCTGGCCCGCAATGCCGTGGTGGCCTCGACGGTGGTCTCCATGGCCACGCTCTCCGTTGCCACCTGGGCCCTGGGGGCGACCGGCTCCTGAGCTGTTCGAGTGGCGGACCCGGGCCGATGGGCGGATGCTGGTCAGGCGGCGATCCACGCCGAAGGGGTGCCAGGACGATGTGTTCGTCCCGGCACCCCTTCGGCCCTCCCGGCCGTTTCCCGGACCCGTGGGTCAGCGCTGCTTGCTGCCCACCACGTCGTCCGCCGCATCGCCCGTCGCATCGCCCGTCGACCTCGGAACAGGAACCGGAACCGGCCGCTCCAAGTCGTCCCGCGGCTTCGCCGCCGCCGGTACGGCCCCCGGCCGCAGCGCCCGCGGCCCCGCCAGCACGTATGCGAGCCCGAAGCCGAGTACGACCACGGCCGCCCCGCCCACCGCGTCCAGCACCCAGTGATTGGCGGTGGCGACGATCGCGGAGACCGTGAACAGCGGGTGCAGCAGCGCCAGCGCCTTCATCCACGTCTTCGGGGCCAGCACGACGACGACCACACCGCACCAGAGCGACCAGCCGAAGTGCAGCGAAGGCATCGCCGCGTACTGGTTGGTCATCGCGGTCAGGCTCCCGTAGTCCGGCTTCGCGAAGTCCTGGACACCGTGGACCGTGTCGATGAAGCCGAGCCCCGGCATCAGGCGCGGCGGGGCCAGCGGGTAGAGCCAGAAACCGACCAGCGCGAACAGCGTGGCGAACCCGATGGTGCTGCGGGCCCAGCGGTAGTCGGCGGGGCGTCGCACGTAGAGCACACCGAGGATCGTCAGTGGCACGACGAAGTGGAACGTCGTGTAGTAGTGGTCGAAGAAGCCCCGCAGCCCGCCGACGTTCACGACCGCGTGGTTGGCCCAGTGCTCGATGTCGATGTGCAGCCACTGCTCGATGGCGTGGATCTGGCGGCCGTGCTGCTCGGCGGTGGCGCGGCCGGCCGTCGCCGCCAGCCTGACATGTGCGTACGCGGAGTACACGACCCTGATCAGGAGCAGTTCCAGCAGCAGGTTGGGCCGGCTCAGCACCCGCCGCCGGAAGGGCAGCATCGGGACGCGGCTCCAGCGGGCCGGAACCGGGGCGGCGTGGTCCGTGGGGATCGGGTGCTGCCAGTACTCCGAGGTGCGCGGCAGGAACGGCACGGCGCAGGCCGCGGCGAGTGCGGCGATCAGCAGCACGTTGTCCCGTACGGGGAAGAGGACCGCCATGTTCGGCAGCAGCATCGTCCCCGGCAGCGTGATGACGAGGACCACGACCACGGGCCAGACCGGCCGGTCGGAGGCCCGCTTGCCGACCCGGCCGACCGCGGCGATCAGCACCCACAGCAGCTGGTACTGCCAGGCGGTCGGCGAGACGGCGACGGCGACACAACCGGTCACCGCGACGGCGAGGAGCAGCTGTCCGTCGGCCGCGTACCGGGCCGCGCGGCGCAGCCCGAGGAAACAGACGGCGGCCGCCAGCACCACGAACAGCGCGATCTCCAGCGGACCGGCGAGCCCGGCCCGGAGCAGCGCTCCGTGCAGCGACTGGTTGGCGAGCCCGCCCGCGTTGCCGCCGAGCCCGGTGCCCGCGACATGGTGTATCCAGTACGTCCATGAATCGCCGGGCACCACGGCCCAGGCCGACGCCGTGCAGCCGGCGAACGCAGCGCCGCCGGTCAGCGCGGCCCGCCGGCGCCCGGTCAGCCGGAGCAGTACGACGAAGAGCAGCATGGTCGGCTGGAGCGCGGCCGCCAACCCGATCAGGATGCCCGGGGCGCGTTCTCCGCGTAACGCGAAACAGCCCAGCAGCACCAGCAGGACCGGCAGGATGCTGGTCTGCCCCAGGTGCAGCGCGGTGCGGACCGGCAACGAGAGCATCAGCAGGCTGATCGCGACGGGCGCGGCCGGCAGCGCGGCGCGGCGGGACAGCGATCCGGACGCAGGTCCGGACGCAGGCCCGGACACAGGCCCGGGCAGCGCACGGGCGGCGACGATGCCCAGCGCGGCGACGAGCAGCAGCGTGCCGAAGGTCCAGACGACGCCCAGGCCCTGTTCCGCCATGCGGGTCAGCGGTTCCAGCACCAGCCCGGCGAACGGGGTGCCGGTGAAACGGTCACTGCCGTACAGCGAACCCGTCACGCGCAGGACGCCGTTCTCGCCTGTCCAGGTCTCCAGGTCGGTGAGCCGTTCCCCCGACGGCTGCCGCAGCACCGCCATCTGCCGTACGGCCAGGGCGGCCACGATCAGCCAGAGCAGGGCACGGGCGGCCCCGGTCCTCGCCCCCGCCGCCACGTCTCCGCGCACACTCTGTTCCGCGTTCGCCACGCTGCGCCGACCCTCCCGCCGTTCCGGCACCCGTCCCTCGATCCGGGCACGCTTCTGAAACCATCCCATTACGCAATGAGATAGACACAATCCACCCCACTGCCGCATGACCGCCATTCCATGTTTGATAGGAAAAAATGCCCATCCGGGCATTCACCCCCTGCGTCCCGGTTACCGGCAACCGGCAACCGGCAACCGGCAACCGGCAACCGAAGCCGGAACCGGATTCACGGGCCGTACGTCCTCACCCGTGTTGTCGATCACGCTGTCGTTCACGGGGGAGTCGGACGAAACATGCGGTGCACAGGGGTGAAGCAGAGTGCGCGGGGCGTCCGCAGCGAGGGGCGCGGGTGGTTGGCGCGCGCCCTTTCGCTGCTGCTGATGCTGGTGTCGCTGCAAGTGGGGTCGCTGATCAGCCCGGCGTACGCCTGCGGCTGCGGCGCGATGGTCCCGAGCAAGGACTCCCGGGTCGCGGTCGACCGGGAGACCTCGGTGGTGGACTGGGACGGCCGCACCGAGCAGATCGTCATGCGTCTCACGGTGCGCGGGAACGCCCCCGAGGCGGCCTGGATCATGCCGGTGCCGCACCGTGCGAGCGTGGAGCTCGGTGATTCCGGCCTCTTCTCCGAACTGTCCGTCCTCACCGCACCGGAACATGTGACCAGGCATTACTTCTGGCCCCGCTCCCACGACTGGCCGTTCTCCGGCTCCGGCAATGTCGGGGACGGCGCCGCGGCTCCGTCGGCCGGGGCACCGTCCGTCGAGGTGGTCGGCCGGGAGCGGCTCGGCCCCTTCGACGTGGCGCGGCTGGCGGCGACCGACCCCGAGGCGCTGCAGCAGTGGCTGGAGGACAACGGCTTCGACCTGCCCGACCGGCTGGCGAACGCACTGAAGCCCTACGTCGACCAGAAGTGGGAGTACGTCGCGATCCGCCTCGCTCCGCAGGAGGGCGGCACTCCGCTGACCGGCACCCTCGACCCGCTGCGGCTGCGCTTCGCCAGCGACCGGCTGGTCTACCCGATGCGGCTGTCGAAGCTCGCCTCGACGCCGCAGCAGCTCGGCCTGTACGTCATCGCCCCGCACCGGATGGAGCCGCGCGGCTCGATCGGCGGCGATGCGCCGGAGGTGACGTACGCGGGCCGGATCGACCCCCGGTCGGTGGTGGCCGAGACGAGGGCGCTCCGGGAGCTGACGGGTGAGAAGCCGGTGTTCCTCACCGCGATCGAGCAGTCCTTCCCGCACCCGGAGCGGATCGACGGCGATCACCAGCTGCGCGTGTCCGCCGCCGACACCCCGTACCGGACCAAGGTGTACGAGAACCGGCTGCTGACCGTGGGCGGTGTCCCCGTCTGGGTGCTGTCGCTGCTCGCGGCCGTGCTGGTGGCGGCCGCCGCGGTGCTGCTGGTGCTGCGGGCCCGGCGACGGCGTGCCGGGCCGCCTCCCGTACCGGCGGGTTGAGCGCCGGGGATCCGAACACTTGCGTACGGGGTGAGGGGCGGGGGGGGGGGGGGGGGGCCCCCCCCCCGCCCCCCCCCCCCCCCCCCCCCCCCACACCCCCCCCCCCCCCCAGCCCCGCGG